>JBKHAN010000005.1:0-81792 GCA_046542845.1 Spirochaetaceae bacterium | reverse complement strand
AGTCGGGAGCTCGGTCGATGAGGAGCTGTGCATGTCGCTCAACGATCAGCGCTGCATCGTGAACGTGCCCATTTGCCACCGCACGCTCAGCGGCGGTTCGAAACGTTCGATCGGCAGCTCGACGAAAGCCTAGGTGATTTAGATGTTCCGCGCGGACTGCCGCGTAGCGGTGGTCGCCGGGAGCGCTATCCGAGACTGCTCGAAGACGCCGCTCGAACGCGAGCGCCTCCTCGGTGCGGCCGAGCCGCCAGGCAATCATGGCATGCATGAACCAGCTCCAGGTCACATCTATCAGGAACCGTACGAGGGCCGATGCCTCTGCTACGATACGTAATCGCTCCAAAGCGAGCTCCGGGGAACCGTGATAGACGGCCAGCAGTGCTCGAAGAAACCGGAGGCCCGCCAAACCCAACGAGTCGCCGGTACGTTCGAGCTCTGCTGTCAGCTCATCTTCCGAACATATATGGCCGGAAACCTCCGTAGGTTTCTCGGTCTCTCCCATGAGCACCAACGCCGCCTGGGCGAATTTACCCATGGCCCGGGATATTCGCGTTAAGCCGTTCGACGTTACCTCGGAGCGATAATGCTCGATTGTGCGGTATACCTGCCGAAGCGGGTAGCCGTGGAACAGCGGAGCATAGCAGTACACATGGATAGCATGGGCCGATGTCTCAAAACTCCCGCATGCGCGACCTTCCTGGTAGAGCGTGAAAAGGTGACTGTAGGCGAAAGGTGAAAGCCGGTCCCAGGGATGACCGAGGATCCCCACAAAGACCCGTATACGGTTTACTTCCTCCGGAGACAGCCCGTCGGTGGGAGTCGCACGCATCGCGTTTTGTGCGAGCTCCAGGATCCTCTCCCTGCGCCGTGGCGCGCGGGAGTCCAGTTCTGTTGCCATCGCCCAATAGAGAAATCCGAAGGGAGTGTACGGTGTTGGTCCGGATGCCATGCTTTGCCGAAGAATAACCGCAGCGAACAGGTACGTTGCCTGGTGATCGATCGACATAACCGGAAGCAAAAGCCCGGCGCAGGTGCGGGCGACCAGCAGCGACTCCGACTGCGTATCCTTAGGGTGTTCCATGATTCGTCGATACACACGGGATGGCCGCCACCGCCGGAGTAGGGTCCGGGCCTCCTCCACTGTAAGATCCTGAGTAGCGTCATAACTCTTGAGGATCTTCCTGCCGATGCGTATGGCTCCACGTATCAGGAGTTTGGTATAGCATCGCGATATCCACTGCTGTCGAGCATCAACCAGATCGTGCCACGATCCGTACCTGGTAAGCTCGCGATAGTAGTGGCTCATAGCATGCGCATCATCCCGGAGGAACGCCGCACGATGGCCGATTAGCAGGAGGCTAACCAAATCGGACTTAGGGCATGACTCATCGAACTTTTCTACCGCCACAGAAACGAACTGCGCTGCCTCGGAGGCCGCAGCAACGTGTATTGCCCGGGTTGCGGCGGCGTGGAGTATCCGGACACGTTCTCTCGGAGAGAGAAACGACTCCGCCGGGAGTGAACCTTGATCGTACGAGCTGAGGTCGCCACCCGCGATGAGACGAGCCAGTAAGTAGGTGCCCCGAACGTTGCCGCCGAGCGCTCGATCGACGAGAATGCGAACTGCAGTGGCCGTCCAACGCCCGCTGTGAAGGGCCGCTGTCCTCGCCGCGCTTTCGAGGCGATCGTGCGAGAACGTTACAGCGTCACTCTGAACAACGAGTATTCCAAGCTCTCGGCACTCATTAAGCCCGGATGCTAGCTTTTCGGACGAGATGCCCAGGGTGGCCATGATTGCGTCTTGCGGCACCGGCGGGAGTAGCAACGCAGTTGTGTCGATGATTGCCTGAGCGGCGAATGATACCTGATGTAGTGGTCTCCGTGTCGTCGTGTCGCCACCTGCTTCGTTGAGACGTCGCGATTCCGGTGCCTCGAGTCCACGAATCTGGAGGGTCTCCCGAGCGACTTGTACGATTCGGAACGGGTTTCCCGAGTCACTTACAGCGGAAGCGTCCGACCGAAGCGACGTGTCCGAGTCGCTTGTCGGAACGACAAGGGCCCTTTTCAGCGTCTGCGCTTCTAAGGACGTTAACGGATTCAGAGAGATCGTTGGGATGGCTTGAAAGGCGGTGTCTGCATCCAGTAGTTCAGGCCGCGTCATCATGATCAAAGCCATTTTTCCGGGATCACGTACCAAAGACCGCCATACCATCATGCTCTGCCGGTCAGCCCACTGAACATCATCCACCGCAATCACAACAGCTCCGACGCCGGCCGATCGGGCCCAGGTGGCCACGATCCGAAGGGCGGCAGCAAGCACCGCGGCAGTCGCCTCACTCGTGGCGTGCCCGGTGGAGGGTGGTGCGTGAAGGCCTGTATCGACCCCGGGCAGCAAAGATGAAATCACCGCCGCTCCGCTACCAGAGACTGGTTCGCTGCGCACCAGTCGGGACGCGAGTTCACCCGAATCGACGTCGAGCGCGGCTGCGGTGTGGACGAGCAGCTGATCGAGAATTGCACCGTATCCGGCGTATGGTACCTCTCCGGCCTGGGGGCTCTTGTGAGACACCCAGATCTCGTCGTCAGAGGCGCAAGAGCGTTGATACGCCTGCCAAAGAAAGGTCTTACCGATACCTGATTCGCCGGTAAGGACCGCCGAACGGCCAGGACCTGTGCGCGTGCTTTCGACGATTTCGACTAAACACTCAAAGGAGGGTTTTCTGCTTTCAGGAATCGCTGTATAGCGCAACAGCGCATCGACGTCCGCAAGGAGGCGGGAGCGATTCGTGTAGAGAACGTTGTAGACGGGTTCCCGGGTAGCGCGAATGACCCGATCAACAAGCTGAACAAAGACAGGATCGGCCGTACCGCGGAGATCTCGGGAAAGTAGGAGCCCTGCGGCCCCCAATTCCTGGATAGGCGTAGCTTCCGGCGCCGATACGATCGCGGCGCGCCACTGTCGGAGCGCAGAGGGTCCGGAGCCGGTAAGAATGTCGGGAACTCCCGCGAACACGCTTCGCTTCTCCTCGGTTTCATTGTTGCATTTACACGCCCGTTTTTTCTATGCTTGGAAGTATGAATACACAAATCTTCGGGACAGGTGGGATTAATGTCGTACTCGCGCCGGGCGGGCCCGGTCTCGTGCCGGAGTTCTATCGGGAGCTCGTCGACGCTCTATCGACTCGCTACCGGGTAACGGTAGCCAGTTTTTCGGGAACCTATCCGCAGCCTGCTAACGGCTTCCCAAGGACTATGGCCGAAGCCGCAGACGAGCTCGAGCAGGTCGTTCGCGAAACAGCTGCGGCCGATGGTCCTACCGTATTACTCGGTCACTCCTACGGGGGCGCGGTCGCGATAGAGGCGCTTCTACGCGATCTGCCGGTGGCAGGGGCGATTCTTCTTTCGAGCTTCCCGTCGGGCGCGTTTCTTGCTCAGGGGATCGCACAGCGCGTCGCGGCATTACCGGAGACGTTTCACGAGAAGGTAAAGCGCGGCGCTACTGATAATCCCGAGAGTCTCGCCGCGCTGATCGCCGAGTACTGGTTTCCCCGGCACTTGTGTACCACGGGGCTCCCTGAATCCTTTCAGACCGGCCTACAAAACCTGAATCCGGATTTCATGAATCATGTAGTCGGGCCCAGTATTCTCAGTCCGAGCGGCGTAATTCTCGACTGGAATCGGGAGAGCGATGTGCAGGCAATCACCACCCCGATTCTCGTTATGGGTGGACCCGACGACTACTTTACCCCCGAATCGGTGCGTTCGGTCTTTACATCACTCCCCAACGCGCGTTTTTCGTTCCCGGCAGGCACCAGCCACTCGGCCTGGATTGAAAACCCGGAGGAGACGATGGCGGGTATACATCAATTTGTGAAGGAACAGACGCTACACGAAACGTGAAAGAATGTTGGCGTGATTTTTGCTACTCTCTACTAGTCTGATTCAGTCAGGCGAGGGAGGCACGCGGTGGAACGAATCTTACTGGTAGACGATGAACCTGGGGTCCTTGCGGGTCAGCGAAACCTTCTGCATCTGAACGGATTTAGTCACATTCGGGAAGCCGGGAGCGTGCGGGATGCACGAGTCGTTTTATCGCGGGAGCCGATCGACCTGGTCCTGCTGGACCTGACGCTTCGCGAAGAGTCTGGTCAGGAGCTGCTGAGGGAGATTACCGCTTCGTATCCCGATACGGCGGTGATTGTTGTCACCGGAGCCTCAGACGTATCCATCGCCGTTCACTGCATGCGGGTCGGGGCCTATGATTTTCTTGTGAAGGGAAGCGACAGCAGCCGCATACCGGCTGCCGTGCGCAACGCGCTTGACCACCACAAGACGCGCCGCGAAAACCGCCTGCTTCGGGAGGCGTTTACACGGCGGGAGCCGCGGCATCCCGAAGCCTTTGAAGCCTTTATCACTGGTGATCCGGGAATACGGCGGGTTCTCGTGTATCTGGAGGCGCTGGCGACGATTCCGGATCCGCTGCTGATCTCCGGAGAGACGGGAGTGGGTAAGGAACTGATTGCACGCGGGGTCCACCGCGCGAGTGGGCGAACAGGGCCGTTTATCGCCGTGAATCTGGGTGGGCTCGACGATCAGGTGTTCTCCGACACGATCTTTGGGCACAAAAAGGGAGCGTTCACCGGAGCGCAGGGTGCTCGGGAGGGTCTGATCGCCGCGGCGGCCGAGGGTACCCTGTTCATGGATGAGGTAGGAGAGATGCCTCCCGAGTCACAGGCGCGACTCCTGCGATTTCTTGATACAGGTGAGTTTTTTCGTCTCGGTAGCGACCGTCCTGAGTATTCGCGTGCTCGTATCATATTCGCCACGAACCGCAACCTCGAACACGAGCAGGAACGTGGACGCTTTCGACGAGACCTCTTTTTCCGCATTGCGACCCATAACGTCGCGATATCTCCGTTGCGGGACCGCCCGGATGACATTGCTCCGATCATGGAGCATCTCATAGAGGCTCATGCAGCGCGCATCAAGCGGCCCCCGGTCAGCTTGACCGAGAATGTGGTGCAACATCTGAAGGGCGTGCCGCTATACGGAAACGTCCGGGAGCTGCAGCAGATTGTGCTCCGCGCGCTCATCGACGGAAGCTGGGCGGCGGCGCTGCCGGAGCTCAGCGGCGATTCTTACGATGGTCGGATAGGTATGCCACCTGCGGTACGCCTCTCGACAGGAGCAGATTCGCTCGACTCACCGGACCCGCCTGAGGAAGCGCCGGTGCGATTCGGCGAAACGCTTCCGACACCGGATGAAAGTCTACGCTGGCTGTTGTTGGAGGCGGACCGACGGCATCCCCATAGCCGCACGGATGCAGCTCAGGCTATCGGTCTGTCCCCGCAGGCCTTTGCGAACCGATGGAAACGGATGTTCGATCAGACCGATTCCTCTGCGTCGGAATGTGAATCTCCACCCGTGTCGTGAAGTTCTCGTCGCCGGCTATGTGAAGATCCCCCGTGTGCTTCTCGACGATTCCGGACACAATAGATAGTCCCAGCCCGGTGCCGCCGGAGTCGTGCCGATCGCTTGCAAAAGGGGTTCCCGCAGTGTCGCGGAGATTGTCGGGAAACCCTCTGCCTGTGTCGCACACCGCAAACACGACTCCGGTTTCATGTGCCTCGGTATACGCATGGAGCTCAACGCGACCATCGCGATCGGAAAGCGCCTCGCAGGCGTTCTTGATCAGATTGACAAGCGCCTGCTCGAGAAGAGCGGCCTCCCCCCATATCTGTGGCAGATTCTCAGCGACCACGAGACGGAAGGACGCTGTGTATTGCGAGGCCATTATTTTCGAAAAGCGAAATGCCCGGGAGCACACCTGCGCCGGATCGAGTAGCTCCCACCGTTCCTGCAGACCCTCCCGGCTGTAGCTTTTGACCATCTGCAGGACCGATTCCACCCGCCGTGCGGCTTCCTGTATCTGTTCAACGAGTTCGTGGAGTTGCGCGACCGCAGCGGCATTGCTTTCATCTTCGAGCTCGCCGCGGAGCCATGAGAGAACCACCAGCAGGGACTGCGTGTTGAGCTGCAGGATGTGGTTGGGGTTACTGATTTCGTGAACGATAGAAGCGGAAAACATTCCGATCGACGCCAGTCGGTCTGCGACCACCAGCTGACGTTCCTGCCGTGCAAGTTGTGTCTCCCGGCGTATCGCGTCGGTAATGTCGGAGATGCTCAATGCGAGGAGCTCTTCGTTTTCGGAACCGGCCGGAGCAACCTTGATCTGTACGTGTCGCTGGTCACTGGTGGTATACTGCAGGGGACCCTTCGGGGCATGTCCGGAAGGCTCAATCAGTTCGAAGAACACAGTACGAAGGTCGTCCTTCAATGTCGGTGGAGCAGTCGAGGCGTAGTCGAGAAAGGGCTCGGCAGCCGAGTTGGAGAATCGGACATTCCCCACGGTGTCGACCAGAAGAAACGCGTCGGTGACTGTCGCGAACAGTTGTCTTCGGTAGCGTTCGTTTTCACTCAGTTGTCGCTGCTTCTCCCGGAGGTCACGTTCATCTTTTTCGATGCGGATGCGCGCCGATAAAAGCGCCGCATGCAGGGCCCCCGCCTGAAGCGCGCCGCGTACGTTCTCGACGATCGATTGCGTATACGCCGCGCTTCCGTCGGCTCCGATGATCAGTGCCGCAACATCGCTGTCGTGAACCCGGTCGCTTCGTCCGACCACGCCATAGTTTCTTCCCCGGAACTCGTCTTCGGAGGTGAGCAGGCGACATTCTCCTTCGCGCGTCTCGGTGACCATGAGCGACAGGTCAGCACTCGGTTCTCCAACGGTTACGACGCCGCCGGGCGACCACCGGTACAACCGCCGTCGAGTGAGTGCTTCGCTACGGAGGGCCACCAGGACCTGCGACGCATAGGTTGTCTGAAGCAGATGTTCTGCCAGTCTTCGCGCCAGTTTATCGATAGAGTGTGCGTGGAAGAGATCCTCGTGAAGCCTCGCCTCGGGTCGAACGCCGTGTGCGGCCGGTCGCGGTGCATCGGCGCGACCGAGTTTCCGGCGAACCCGTTCCACGGCGTGCACCGCACCCCAATGACGGTACGCCGACTCCGCAGCCATCCAGTAGTGCTTGCTCCCTGAGATATCTCCGGCACGTTCGGCCATGAGCGCGGCCTCGTTGAAAAACCGTTCCCGCAGCGCAAGCGGAATTGCACGGTCGAGAAGTTTCCGTGCAACCAGGCGCTGTCCGCGGAGTGCCGCGCGCTCGGCGCGGATGAATAGAAGGCGGTGGCCATTGGTTGCCGGGTTTTCGCGTTCCCACCGGCGAACTATTCGAAGCATGCGATTCCCGACGCCCCGTCGGTTGAGCCGGTAGGCAACGATCGCGAGATAAAAACGGATCAACAGGTGTTCATGAAACAGAGAAATTGAGGAGATGACCTCTTCCAGTCGGGTAAGCTGCTCGAAGACATCCTGAGGGCGATCGGCGTACAGCGCGAGAAAGGCTTTCACCGTTCGAAAGCCTGAAAGGCTTATCTGGTCGTCGCTCGCCACAATGCGTTGGAAGTAATCGTCTTCGCTGATAATGTCCCCGTCTATGCTTCCGGGATCATTGGTCATTCCCATAAGAGCTTCGGCGACGGCGTGATGTTTGGAAAGCGCGTTGTCCGTGCGTATGAGCCCATACGACTGAATCTCGAGGCGACTCTCCCGAAGTAGGTCCCGAACCATCGCGATCGGCTCCCCGCGGTACAGCAGGGCTTGTCGTTGGATGTGCAGGGCGTGTCCGGTAAACTCGCGGTTTCCCAGCTCGCGCCCCTCGCTCTGCAGCCGCTCAAGGCGATCGGAAAAGGCGCGGAAGGAGCCGGTCCATGGTCCACCAAACGCGGCGCACAGCACGCGGACCGTGTGGTCGGTTATGCGATCTCCGCTCCGCCCGGATAGCTCTTTGGCACACGCCATGTACTCTTCCACCCAGCGGCCCGGGGTTCGTCTGGTTCCCTGATGAAGTGCCCAGGCGATGAAGCCGAGCGCCGTTAGCGGGGTCGCACCACGCTCGATACCGATGCGGAGCGTGTAATACGCGATGTGGAGCAGGTGTGGGCGGTCGGTCGTCAAGACCGGGAGAAGCATGTACGCGAGGCTATCCGTGGTTCGACGCACCGTGCGGTCATTCGTACAGCCTCGACGCAGAATCATCGACAGAAGCTTCCGGGGCGTATGGCGCCGAAAAAACTCAAGCGCTTCGCTCCCGTCGGAGGACCACCGAAATGCCTTAATGATTCCATCGGGCCGGGAGAGGGATCGTACCCCGACCGCAACAGCACCCGAGAAACGGGCGTCTGCGTAGCACCGGCGAATCCACAGGTAGCGTGCTTCGGCGGCTCTCTCCGTATCGCCGGATGCGACGATCGCGCGGTAGTAGCGGCTCATCTCGTCGCGGTTCCCCAGGAGGTAGGCCGCCTCGTGGGCGATCAGATGCAGCTCCACTCGAGCGGTGGGCGTCGAACCATCGCCCCAATCCCTCACTATTTGCAGCGCCTCCTCAGGGGCCAGGGTTGCCACGCTCTGCCTCGCAGCTGCTATAAGGACCGAGTCCAGGTCAGACCGCGGGATTTCGCCCGGTCGGATAGCGCCAAGAAGGCCTATGGCTGCCGACGCAGCGCGGCCGTTGCCGCTTCGGGCATCCTCAACGAGGATTCTGGTCGCCCGCACGCAAGCGTCGGGGTCACCACGAGCCTGTGCACGGGCTGCTGTTTCGATCGAATCGTGTACAAACCAGACAAAGGTTTTCGAGTCTCTCCGGTCCACCAGAAACGCGTCTTCCGCTTCCTGCAAGGCCGTTTCGATCTCTTCGACGGTGTAGTGCGTTTCCCGGGAAATCAGTGACGGGGACAACGGGGCCCCGACGAGCGCTACAACCGACAATACCGACTGGCACAGGTGGGATACGGTGGACAGACGTGCTGAAGCCAGGGTGAGAAGCACTTCTTTCGAATCCGCTGTAACACCCGGTGTTCCTTCGCGCAGCATCAATCGAAGCGCCATCGGATTACCTGCCGACACTGCACACGCCTGCTCGAATGCCTCCGTCGCGAGCCCGTCGGTCACGACCTTGAGCGACCGTGCAAAATCTCGAGCCTCGGTCCGGTTCAGGGGATTCAGGTATACCGTCTCCCGGGGGACATCTATCGGTATCTCTTCCCGTGTGAGCGTTACCACCGAGACCGATTCGGGTCCGCGACTGAGTTCTTCGATGACCCGTCGGCTGTATGTATCTATCCACTGGAGGTCGTCGAAGCAGAACAGCCGAAAGGGTGAGCTGTGTCCGATACGTCTGATAATCCGCGCGAGTTCGCGAGCCGGTTCGCGGACCTCGGAGGGGTCATCCCTCGTGTCCGAGGGACCAAGGTGAGGGGCGATCGCCCGAACGAATGCGCGTGCCGGGGGCGGGATGCTATCATCATCCAGAATTTCCTGAGTTTCCGACCGTACGGACTCCAGAAGTAATGAGATTGCCTCGTAGGGACGCCGGCCATTCTGACTCGCCTTTACATAAAACCACCGCTCACCATTCCGGGCTCGCGTGTCGTGTATCGTCTCCCACAGATACGTTTTCCCGATACCCGAAGCACCGACCAGCATGAGAACGGGACCCGCGCGCGATCGCGCACGACCGAGCCACTGATCGATGTGTTGGTACGCATCCCGGTGAATGCGGGGTGTGTATGCCGCTTGTTCGCGTTCACGGTGGACGCCGGCAAGCGCGTTCGCTACCTCCACCTTGAGTACTTGAGGATGGGGAAACCTCGACGCGGGATCCTTCGCTGTTGCCGTAGCGATAACGCGATTGATTCGACCCTGGAAGGCCGGTGGCCACGATGCGTCGGAGAGCTCCGGCAGTCGGTCGGCTACGATACGGTGCCGAAGCTCATCTTCTGAAGCCTTGTCCCAGGGGATGCTTCCCGAGAGCAGCGCGTATCCGAGAACGCCGAGCGCGTACACGCGCATGGCAGGGTCCTCTCCGCGGGCTACGACACCGGTCGTCTCGGGTGGTGAAAAGGCGGAAAGTCGATCGTCAAGGGATGTGTCGTCTGCATTTGCGATCTCGTCGACCCAGATCTGCAAGCGGTGTGTCACGTTGTCTATGTCTGAGGCACGCTCCACCAGGCGGCGCCAGGCTTCAAAACTCACGACATCCACGCCCTCCGCATCAGTGCACCCATCATACTATACGACATGAGAAAAGGTGTCAGCGAAATTAGTCGTGAAACGATTCTGGTTCAGGTGATATGGGCACGCCAGGGTTGTCCGTGGCGATATTCGTCTGCCGGTGGTCGGGCACGGGCGTGAGCCGGCTCGAGACGTTTTTTTCCGCAGAGTTTGAACTCATCAATCCGGGCGAAGAGACGTACGGCTTCCTTTTACAGATCCGTTGCGGACTTTTCTATCGCATCGGCTGCCGGCGAGAGTTCGCCGGAGTACGATTGGTTTTCCTGGAGATCCGTGTGGATTTTCCCGCTTATCTCGGGGGCGGTGGGGACGGAGCTCATCGTTTTCTCGTGACGCACGGCCGAAAGGTAACCTTTTTCGGCTGACCATTTCAGGAAGCGGTTAATGCTTCGGTGCTAATAGTCCCAGACGTGCTCCGTCCCTCTTTCGGGTATCGAGAAGGGCAGAGACAAAGACTTCGTCGCGGTTCTCTGCGGCAGGTAAAAAACTTCGGACTATTTGTGGTAGGCCATCAATGGTGAAGGTCTCATACCTGAGTCCGGAAACCGTGGCGGTATATAGCTCAGTTTCACCGCTGGTACAACGACCGCTTAGCCACAGTTGGTTGCGTAGCGGTCGACAGCCGTGCGGCGCATCCAGATTGTATAGTCGTCAGTTCCGTCGGTACGTAGTTAAAGGGTAGGGTACCGTGCTCGACACGCACATCCTGTGAGGCCAATTGGCCAAGATATGGTTCAGGGAACAGGGACCTTCATGCCTGTTCGTAAGTCCAGCACATCCGAGAAAAATCAAACTGCAGGATACCCATCCCACCAGTCAGGGCCTCCTGTCCAGATTATATGCGGTCCATCCCCGCGAATCGACGGGGATGGACCTGAATCTCACGCGAACTACATTTATCCGAGAAGCCTATGCTTCCTGGAAGCCCTGCTCTTCGCTGAGTCTCGTGGAGACAATGTTCAACATAACTCCATAGATAACCTTCGAAGTCACATCAGCGATCGTGTAGGTCATTTGCTGTGCAACAATAGTGAACTCATACTCCGCGATGCCCGCCGACATGAGCCATGGGATCAGGTATGCGCCCGGATACAGGAACCACGAGATAAAGAAGAGCGGAAGAATGGCACCAAACAGTTTCTGGGCACCTGAGCCCTTCATGTTACGCTTTCCTTCGCCAATGACTCGGGTAATCAGTACCAGGACCCAAATAAAGAATACGGTCGAGATGAAGCCCCAGACGAGCCACGCCGTAAGATTCTCATTCAGTCGTCCAGGTTCGTAGAACTGTCCGATATAACCAGTTATGATCATGAGTACACCGGCGGTACTGAACTTGAACACATACTCTCCACGGGCCTTTCCGGCGATTCCCGCAACGAAAAGGATCTGTATCAGAAGCATAGGAACATCGATGAGCCAGTTCAGATATCTGTAACCGTTCGTAAACAAGTCGGAGCCGTCCCGGAGAACGTATTCGCTACCGTCGAATGAGTACGCGTTGCTCCAGCTGACCTGCTGACTGAACAGCAGTATGGCCGCGGAGACCATAACAACAACTGAGAGTACGGACGACATTCGGTATTTTGGCATGTTGCCGTTTTTCGTGAGTATGAAATACAGCAGTGACGCGGCCATTGCCGCATAGCCAAGCGTGAGTACGTGGTTCACGACCTCGTATGCTTCGACAGAAAGTGAGAATGCCTGTGCATCCATATGATGTCCCCCTTGTGGCTAAGCCACGATTTTGTAGTACATAAGAATTATGTGCGTTAAAAATAGGCCCGCTTTCAGTTAATGTCAAATAAAAGTTCGTCTGTTTTTGAACAGAGGTTGTACAGAACCGAACATGTAATCTTTAGTTGTGCACTTGATTCGTGTGAGGTATATTCGTCGGATCGCTATGTATCCCATTCAGGTAGTCTCTCGGAAAACAGGCATCTCGTGTGCTACGCTTCGTGCATGGGAGCGTCGGTATGCATCTGTCCGTCCAACACGCGACGCAAACGGTCGCCGGCAATATAACGATTCGGTGTTACAACATCTTTTGGTCTGCTCCAATCTGATTTCGCGCGGGTATCGGATCGGGGACATCGTTGATACTGAACCCGTTAAGCTGGCACAGCTCTATCATAGTCTTCGAGACGACAACGCGCGCGACATCGATGAGTTTGCGCTCGCCCGAGATGATCTGGTTGACGCCACCCGCCGATTCGATGAGAGGTATATTCATCAGCTTATAAACGATGCTCTTCTCATACTTGGCCGGACAGGCGTTGTTGATGGGTTTGCATTTCCTCTCGAAGCCGTCGTTCGGGATGAAGTTGAGAGAGGATCGCTACAACGAATACATGAATCGTGGCTGAACCTGCATTTGTACCGCGCGCTGGCATCCTTTATTCCTTCTACAGTGGGGATGCGCAATCGGCCGAGGGTGGTTATCGCTGTTCCGGGACCTGAACGACACGATTTAGGCCTCGTCGGATCAGCGATACACGCCGATGCAGCAGGGTGGGCGCCGGTTTTGATAGGCTCTGCTCCATCGGAACAGCTTGCCTCGGCTCTGAAAGCAATGGAGGCCGAAGCCGCCGTTCTGGTTGTAGTGACCGATATGTACGATATCGCTTTGCGAAACGAGGTCCTTCGTCTGAAGGCCTTCGTGGACATCGGGAACCGTGTGATATTCGGGGGACGCATGCCAGACCAGTTTCGGGATGATCTTATACGGGAGGGACTGGAATATGCGCCGCACATGCGATCCCTGCAAGAGAGATTATCCGAACAAGCCGAAAACAGACCTGCGTCATCATCAAACTGAACTTCCAAGCTGGGGACGGAGCGACGCAGTGCGCGTGTCCGGCGAATCGGAATGGCGGCGAGCGGGGACGGCGGCGAGCGGGGACGGAGCAACGATTTGGCTCAGTTTGAGCCGGTGGAGCACAACGGTGTAGCACCCATAATGTCTGTTCATCCGGGTCCCCGATTTGTTAGACTCTTCGGAACTCGCGGAAGAGGAGAAGAGAATGAGTCTTAAGACGATGAATCTCGGGAAGATCGGAAATAACACACTACTGGTATTAGGTGTTTTAACGGCATTGTCGGGAATTGGCACCTTTTTTGGCACGCTTGAACCGCTTCTTACGGAATGGGATATAGCTCATTATACGGTCTTGTTCGGAGTCATAAAACTATTGATTGCTGGACTTCTTATCTGGCAAAAAACGAGAGTTATAGGCGCTCTTTTCGCCGCTTCCTACTTTGGCGGTGGTATTGCAGCCCACGTTGTCTTCGAGTCCTTTAATGCGCAGTTTATTGTGCTCATAATTCTTTCTGTTGCGCTCTACGTGGGCACGCTTGCTCGAGTGTATCAAGACGGCTAAGCAGTGCTAAGCAGTGTTGGAGGGACGGAGCACGGTTATTGTTTGCATCAGAGGGCGGGCTGCCACCATTTGTGCGCCCGGTTCGTATAGAATGGAGGCCCGATGAGTTTCTTGCAGTCGATTGCGCTGGGCATTATTCAGGGGGTGAGTGAGTTCATCCCCATAAGTAGCTCCGGTCACCTGGTGGTGGGCCGAGCGATCATGGGTATAGGAGAAGTGCCTCTCTTATATGATGTGATTCTGCACGTTGCAACGTTGATAGTCGTGATCGTCTTTTTTCGGCAAAGGATTAGTAAGGTGCTCGCGGCTCTTTTCCGGTGGTTCGTCCGGAAGAGTACCGATCAGGATGCTTCTGAACTGCGCTTACTGGTGGCGATTTTAGTCGCTACGGTTGTCACTGTCATAATTGGTCTGTCAATTAGACAGTTCGACTTGCATTTATACCCCCGAGTCGTTTCCGTCGCATTTTTGCTAACAGCAGGTCTACTCATCGCGTCACATTTTTTGGGAGGGAACATCGATTATTCTTCGATACGGTCCAAACATGCCGTGCTCGTGGGTGCAATGCAGGGCTTCTCGGTAATTCCCGGGATATCCCGCTCTGGCAGCACGATTTTTGCTGCGCTTGCAAGTGGCGTATCGAGGGAAAAAGCCGGGGAGTTTTCGTTTCTGTTATCGATTCCTGCCATTCTCGGAGCATTATTGATCGAGCTTAGCAGTTTTGGAGACCTCAATATGGTCTTGTCGCCGACAGCCCTTATCACCGGGTTTGTCGCAGCGATGGTCTTTGGCTATCTCTCACTTTCTCTGCTCGTGAGGCTGATCCGAGGAGGGAAACTCTGGGTTTTCAGTATCTACCTCATTCCTTTGGGTGTAGCGGGCTTTTTCTTTCTGTGAACCATAGGGACGGAGGGCTAAAGGCTGGTCTCTGACGATCGGGGACGGAGCCTCGAAGTTTGGAGCCCCAGATTTTTTTACCGTTTTAGAAATCAGGATGCATTTCGCGCGTGTATAGAAAGGCATGAGAAAGCCGAGAAAAATCAGACACGGGGCGACGTACCACGTGGTCGCGCGGGCGAACAGGCAGGAGTTTATCTTCCGCAAGGATATCATAAAAGAATTGCTTCTGGAGACGGTTCGCGACGCTCGGAAGAAGCATTCATTCCACATCACGAATCTGTGTGTGATGGGGAATCACGTGCACGTGATGATACGTCCAGGAAAAGGGGATAGCCTGTCCCGAATTATGCAATGGATTCTGGGTGTGTTCGCAGTGCGTTATAATAAAGTTTTTGGTCTTAATGGGCACGTTTGGTATGATCGGTTCAAGAGCAAGGTCGTGGAGTCTTTTCGACAGTGTATTGCGACTTTTCTATACATATGTGATAACCCGTTAAGGGCCGGTCTGGTTGATAAGGCGAGTGAATACAAGTATGGCGGCATCCGGCTTTTGCGTGACGGACCGCCCGGCACCGTGGATTCACCGCCATTGGAACTACGGTTGCTGATGCCGCGACACTGCCGGCTTGCTTTGGAGTGGCGTGAAACGTAACGAGCGTTTTTCGCCATATCGGGTCATCTATCGAGATTGCCGTGCCGATCTTCCGTTTTGGTGAAGCTCAGTTGTTGTTCTTCTGGTTCGCAGCCTCATTGTTGAGACAATGTCCCATCGAGCGGTTCAATAAGCGATTGAACTAACCGGTCGCTTCACGCCTCCGGCAAGCTGTGAATCGACCAAGACATACAGCAAGGAAACGAACGCGGTGACCAATTCGGTCATCGCTCACGATGGAGCTCATTGAAAGGCACGGCGAAAATGACCTTCTCGGCGAACCGGGCTAATGAACCCTTTGAGCGACTCCTGGTGTTACGCGTTGAGCGGTAAACGGCGTTTTGAATTGAAAAGTGCAGGGGTGCGGACGTTTCCTTGGATAGATTCCCATTGCCGTTCCGATCGTCCTCCGGAATTCAACCCGACTGAGACGGCCAGGGGTAGTTTTACAAGCCGCTTATCCTACCATCGGATATGCCGATCTTCGTGTTCCATGAACGCCTTGTCGACATGAAAGGGGTCAATCATCGGAAACACGCGCTCTTCCCGTTGAGATTTGAAACTCTCTAACATCAGTAAGGGCTCTTTCCCTGGGTGTTTCTGCGTTTTCTGGGAGCCCGACTGCTTCCCATTATACGTTTGATGATATCCGATGCCCAGATCGGTCGCAAGAACGTCATCGGACAAATACTCGGGCCTGCGAGGCAACGATACCGCTACATCCTGTGCAGAATGCATTCGCTTTTGTGACCTGGAAGCAACACCAGATGATCGCTGCGTTGATCCGCCGCACCGCGTTTGTGCAGTAGGTGGGGGACGATCAGCTCTTGCAATGGCTTGAGATTGCGGATTGTCTCAAAAAGACCGTTTTCCGAAGCCGGGAAGACTCATGGATGACGTGAATGCCAACGCGTTGGCATTTAGGACCTTCCCGAGCGAACGTTGGCGGCAGATCAAAGTATCAACCTGCTGGAGCGAATAAGCGAGGAGAATAACCGGCGAACCAACCTCGCAGGTATCTTACCAGATAACGGAACCATTTCCGGTCTCGAAGGATCACTGTCGAACGAGCAACCCGGGCCCCGGGGACGGAGCTCAACCGAACCCCCTCGTCACCGAGAATCCTGAATGTACTTAATGTACCAATCGTTGCCTGATAAATTTCGCCCCTGTAGATAGGGTCATTTTGACCCAAAAAGGGCCAAAAACCGATTTTGATGGGAGATGTTATCGTTGACGCACCCATAAACCCGTGCTATCGTCGACGTATAGCTTGCTTGGGTTTCTACAGGCTACAGATCAATTAGGAGGTTGTTTTTATGACGACACGAGCGATTTTTCGATTGATGTCTGTGTTGTTTGTTTCCTTGTTTCTTATGCTGTCGATGCCGGTCTTTTCGGCAGGCGAGGCGGAGGGGAGTTCGGAATCAGCTTCTGAGTCCGGGGAAGTGGACCTGCTTGGATACGGCATACCATACCAATTCGCGGGTGACGAGCCTCATATGCCCGGTTACTATTACTGGCCGGAGTTCGCGCCGCATATCAATATCGAAGCCGACGATGCAAGTGTGAGCAGTGTTCTCGACCTGGTTGTCGAGAGAATTCCCGCAGGAGTGTGGCCGGATTTTTATTTCTTGACCGCACGAGATGTACCCCGTGCCCTGGCTCTCGGACATATCTCGCCTTTAGACGATTTCCAGGAGTCGCACCCGGAAGTTTTCGATAGTTTCACGGAATCCGCATTGGATCTCTATTCGATCGATGGCGTGCCCTATGCCTTGCCGTACACCGTCAAGCCACACGGACTTTACCTTAACACGGACGTTTTTGAGGCGCAGGGTGTTGATATTCCCGACGAGGACTGGACATGGCCGGAACTCGTTGAGCTTGCCGTTGAGTTGACCGATAAACCTGACTATATCGGATGGGAACTCGGCCCGAATGCGTGGTATGTGCTTTACTCGATGCTCGTGTCGTATGACGCCGATATATACGTTGAGGAAGACGGTAGGCGCGTATCCAATCTTGCTGACGACGATAAGGCTATCGAAGCGATCGAGCTCTTCCTCGATCTGCATCACAACCTTGGAATACAGTATACGGCCGAGGAGACAGAAGAATTTGGCATCGGCAACGCTTTCAATGAAGGGCGTCTTGCTATGCGGTTCGCAGGCACCTGGACGCAGACATGGGGCTCCTGGAATGCCGGCGAAGGAGAGTATCGTTTTAATACCGAGGTCCTTCGCGTACCGACAGGTCCTGGCGGACGCGGCGTTTTTCCCGATGGATACGGCGTCGCGTTACACCCCGCCGGTAATCGGGAGGCGGCATTCGAGGCCGTTTCTCATGTTACCTCGGAGCAATGGGGAGATTTCGCGATCGAGGTTGCCCAGGATAACGACGAGATCGATCTGGCAACCATTTGGAACCTGTACTATGAAGACGATCCTCGTATGCGCGACGGCATGCCCCCATGGCGCGGAGCAGATGAGCGGGACGTCCATCCAGCGATGGAGAGCGATTACCGCGGTTTTCTTGAAACGACGCAGGATTTTTATACCTTCGATTTTGATTTCGGAACCTATTTCGAAGACGAAGATTTCGGCCTTGGCCAGTATATGGTTGCCGTTGCCGAAGGAGAAATGGATCTGGTCGGAGCGCTGCGCGAGTTTGATGAATGGGCTACTCGCAACGTGTTGAACGACTGACCAAAGGGCTTGCAGCGGGAGCATCGCTCCCGCTGCACCGGTACCCGATCGACTCTCTGAATTCGTGAGACAAAGGAAAATGCTGAATGGCAGCTGTCACGTTAAGCCATGTCTGGAAACGCTACACAAGCGACGCACCTCCGGCCGTTCGAGACTTTAGTCTTGAGATTCCTCACAATGAGTTTCTCGTTTTTGTCGGCCCTTCCGGATGTGGCAAGTCGACGACGCTCCGAATGATTGCTGGTCTGGAAGACGTAACCGAAGGAACGATACAGATTGGCGATCGGGTCGTGAACGACGTGGCTCCGAAAGACCGCAATATCTCCATGGTGTTTCAAAACTACGCGCTCTACCCCACCATGAACGTCTTTGAAAATGTGGCTTTCAGTCTGCGACTCCAGAAGCTGCAGAAGTATCTCATCGGTGAAAAGGTTAAAGGCGCGACAGACGCTCTTGGAATACACGCCTTCGTGGATCGACTGCCGCACCAGTTATCTGGTGGCCAGCGGCAACGGGTTGCGCTTGGCCGGGCAATAGTTCGCGAACCCCACGTTTTCCTCATGGATGAACCTCTCTCGAATCTCGATGCGAAGATGCGTGTGCAGATGCGTCTGGAGCTTAGTCGCCTGCATCAGGAGCTTGATGCGACGACGATCTACGTCACCCACGATCAGGTAGAAGCGATGACCATGGGCGATCGTATCGTGGTTATGAAGGATGGTGTGATACAGCAGGTCGGAACCCCTGAAGAAATATACAGTTCGCCTGCGAACATCTTCGTGGGAAGCTTCATCGGCGCCCCTCCAATGAACTTTGTTTCCGGTCGAATTGCTCCGGGCTTTACCGGCGAGGCGGACGAATCAATGTGGTTTATTGCGCAGGGCATTAAACTGCTGATACCACCGGAGCGGCGGGCGTTGCTCAAACGCCGACTTAGAGGGTCCGACGTGGTCGTTGCAGGAATACGCCCCGAGCACATAGAGGTGGATGACGTCCGGGGAGGGCGAGAGAACGCAGGGTCCGGCATTACCGGGACGGTAATCCTGCAGGAACTCGTAGGAGCAGATCGGCTGTTGTACATTGATATTCACGAGAAGGCGCCGCTGATTGTGCGGACTGCTCCACGCAATCGATTTAACCGAAACGATGCAGCCTCGCTATGGGTCGATCCTGATCAACTGCTCCTTTTCGATCCTCAGTCCGGGCACCGAATTCTGTAACCGTCAGAGCCATACCCCCAGAGGTCTACTATGAAGCGAACGATGCGAAACGGTTTTACAGGCATAATTTCCGCGATCATATTACTTTTTCTGGTGAGTATATCCGGCGCAAGCCGAACTGTACGAACTGACTTCGCCGAGCTCGCCCGAAGTATCCCGCATGTTGACACCGAGCCGTCCCGAATTGAGATTGACATTGCAGAACCCTCAGCAGTGTCGGACGACATACAATGGACAACAGGAGAGGTGCACGGAGAAGACGAGGTTTTCGTCTGGGAGAATGAGGTAGGCTGGATTGAGTTTTCGGTGGACGTGCCCGAGACCGATATGTATGAGTTACATCTCGTGTATCAGGCCGAGGGTGATATCCCCGAGCCCACGTTTCGCGCGCTCCGGATTAATGGCGATTTTCCGACCGATGAGGCGGAACAGCTCATGCTTCCGCGAGTTTTCGAGCAAACCGAGTACCCGTTCCGTCTCGATGACCGGGGTAGTCAACTGAGACCCTTACAGCGCGAAGTCGTCGACTGGCATACCGGGGCGTTTCGCGATCTGCGGGGCCTCTCCGCCTCGCCGTATCAGTTTGAGCTTCAGGCGGGAACAAACACGATTCGAATCGAAGGCATCCGAGGCAGTCTCTCGATTGCCGAAATGTTTGTGACGACGCCCCGACGCGTGCCCACGTACGAAGAGTACCGTCACGGTTCGCCTGAGTCCGGTCGCGAGCAGTCCGTTTCGGACGATGCGCTCGTCGTACAGGAAACCGAAGACCTGTACCGGAAAACAAACCGTGCGATACAACCCGACCACCTTGCTCAACCGCTTCTGGTTCCCGAGTCGACCGGTAACAAACGGGTGCTGAACGTCATGGGTGGCGAAGGGTGGCGGTCCGGGAACGACTGGGCATCATGGCGTGTCGAGGTGGAGGAGTCCGGTTTTTATAGAATTGCATTCAAGTACCAACAGGACATGGATATCGCGCTGACGTCGTTCCGAACGCTCCTGGTCAATGGTGTTGTGCCGTTTCGCGAAGCCTATCTTGTGGGGTTCCCCTTTGGTTCAAGCTGGAACAATCTGGTTCTTGGGGATGAAACAAGCGGAGCGTGGGAGATTTACCTGCACGAGGGTGCGAACGAGATTACGCTTCGAGCGACAGCGTACCCGTATCGAAATCTGATTCGCGAAGCTGAGCAGATCGCATCCGGCCTGAACGTGCTCGACGAGGAGATTAAACAGGTCACCGGTGTCCGCGACTCAAGCGACGTTGATCCGTTCCGCGTCTACAACGTCCCCGAGTTCATTCCTGATGTGCTGGATCGTCTCGGGAACCACCGGGACCGGATACGGTCGATTGTCGATGAACTCTCGATGCTGAACGACAGCGATCCCGAAGAGTATAACTTGCTTATGTCGTCGGTGGCCGATCTGGATCTGCTCATTGAGGATCCGGAACGTATTGCGCGGCGTCCGGATACACTCGGATTGATTATGACGCAACTGTTCACGCAGGCTGAGTACATGGCCACTCAACCGTTGTGGCTCGATCGATTCTATCTCACTGGAGCCGAAGTTGAGCTTCCCCGGGCACGACCCAACGTATTTCAACGTATTGCGTTCATGTTTCGCAGTCTGTTCGGTACCTTCGACGCGTATTATGAAACGCCGCTTCCCGGGCAGACCGAGGCGGTAGACGTATGGGTCCGCCGCGGACGCGACTACGTGGATCTGGTGCAGGAGCTTGCCGATCAGACCTTCACACCCGAGACAGGCATTGAAGTCAACGTTAACTTCATTCCCAGTACCGACATCCTTATTCTTGCCCGCGCGGCGGGACGCGCACCCGACGTGGCTTTGGGAGTGGGTGAGAATATTCCGTTTGACTTCGCGTTGCGCGGCGCACTGGTTCCTCTCGATGACCGCCCCGGTTTCGACGAGTTGCTCGACACGATCGTCCCGGGTGCGCTTTTGCCCTATCGCTTCGAGGGACGGCATTACGGGCTTCCGGAAGAGGCTCGTTTCCCGATGCTTTTCTACCGTCGCGATATCCTCGAAGAGATGGACCTTGAGGTCCCGCAGACCTGGGATGATGTTCGCGATATGCTGCCGAATCTTCAACAGGAGAATCGCAACTTCTTTTTCCCGCTTGGTCGATACCAGATGTGGTTTTTTCAAAACGAAGTTGACCTTTATACACCGGACGGTCTGGACGTCGCCTGGGACAACCCGGAGGGGGTGGCTGCCTTCCGGGAGTGGACGGACATGTACAACATTTTTGCGCTTCCCGTGCGGGTCGAGAATTTCTACCAGCGTTTTCGAGACGGGAGCATACCGATCGGCGTGTCGTTCTACAGCGATTATGTGTTGATGCAGACTGCGGCTCCAAACATAACGGGACGATGGGAAATGGTTCCGATACCCGGTATGTACGCCGACGACGGGACGCTGCTTCGCTGGGCGTCGGGCGACAAGGTCGGAGCGATTATGATGGATACCGGCGATGAGGAGCGACACGACCGCGCGTGGGAGTTTCTACGATGGTGGTTGTCCACTGAGACACAGGCGCAGTACGCGAACGATCTGGAAGCGTATTACGGCCTCGAGTTCCGCTGGTTTCCCGCGAATCGAGAGGTGATTGACCGGCAACCGTGGGATCCCGAGGTTCGTGAACGTCTGCAGGTTCAGATGGGGTGGTATCGCTCCGAGCCGTTTGTCCCGGGGGGCTCGTACATGACCGAGCGCGAACTCACGAATGCCTGGAATGCCACCGTCATTCGGCGCCAAAACTTCCGCGAGGAGCTCGAAAGCCGCACGGATATGATCCGAAATGAAATGCGACGGAAGCAGGAAGAGTTCGGGTTTATCGGCCCGGATGGTGAGGTGCTTCGCGATTTGCAGATTCCGGATATTCCCCGTCCGGATGGAAGGAGAGACTAATCCGATGTCAACAACCCTGACACCACCGCGTGCCGGACAGCGGCTGCTGCAAACCTTGTCTGAGCATCGAACGGCGTATCTTTTTATCCTGCCGTTTACAGCAGCGTTCGTCGTCTTCATCGTTGGACCGGTCCTTCTTGCAGGGGTGCTCGCATTTACCGATTTTAATGCGCTTCAGTTTCCCCAATGGGTCGGCTGGCGGAATCTGCGGATACTCTTTACACAGGATATCATTTTTCTTCGTCACGTTTTTCCGAATACCTTCATTTTCGCCACTGCGGTGGGGGTCGGTGGGTTTATTCTATCGATAACCGCGGCGTGGGCGATCAGTTATGCACCGAGGCGCATGCGGGGCTATTACATGATCGCGTTTTATCTTCCCTCCATCGTCGGGCCTGTGTTGACAAGTATCGTATGGACGGTCTTTTTCAGCCCTGACCGCCTGGGATACCTGAACAATTTCCTCATCAATCTTGGAGTCATAACCGAGCCGCAGGCGTGGGTGCAGAGTCCGGAGTATCTGATGCCCATCATGATTTTTGTAAGCATGTGGAGCCGCATGGGGGTAGGTTTTCTGGCCATCCTCGCCGGCATGTACAATGTAGACCAACAGCTCTACGAAGCTGCCCGACTCGACGGGATACGGTCACGGTTGCAGGAACTCTGGTACATCACATTGCCGGCAATGAAACCACAGCTCTTGTTCGCAGCCGTTATGGCCATTGTCACGACCTTGCGGGGAGGTGGTATAGGGGTGCAGCTGAGCGGACGAAATCCAACGCCGGAATACGCCGGACAGTTGATCGAGAATCATATGAACGATTACGGGTTTATCCGAATGGAAATGGGATACGCGACCGCACTTTCGTTCGTACTGCTGGTAATAATGTTTCTGGCAAACAGAGTGGCATTCCGTTTGTTCGCATCGAGCGACGAATAGGGAGCGAATACGCTATGGCAGGAAAACACAGGAAAAACAAAACCGTCGCCCACGGCAGCCGCATCGCCGATACGGTGAACATTTTCTTTCTCTCCGCAGTGTCCCTGGTAATGGTTTTGCCACTCTTGTTCATTCTCAATCACTCCTTCAAACCGGTGCAGGAACTGTTTCTGTTTCCACCGCGGTTTCTCGTGCGGGAACCGACGCTTGATAATTTTCGGGACTTGTTTTTTGCCGTTCGACTATCTGTCGTACCGATATCACGTTTCATACTCAATAGCGCGATCGTGACGGTCGGGGCCGTAGGAATCTCTATGACGATCGGATCAATGGCTGCGTTCGCGATGTCCAAGCTTCGGTTTCCGGGGAAGGATTTTTTGTTTGGCGCAATTATCGTTGCGCTTATGTTCGCTCCTCAAGCGGTGCAGATAACACGGTATCTTGTGGTCAGTCGGATTGGTGTAATGAATTCCTATCTGGGGCATCTGCTCCCACAGGTGGCGCTGCCTGTCGGTGTCTTTCTTATCAAGCAATTTATGGATCAGGTCCCAACGAGTCTGATTGAGTCCGCACAGATCGACGGAGCTACCGACTGGACAGTATACGCGAAGATCGTCATGCCGCTCGTTCTCCCCGCGATCGCAACCGCTGGGATACTCGCGTTTCAGGCTGTGTGGACCGACCAGAGTACCAGCCAGTACTACATGACCGACGAGGCGATGAGAACGCTGCCATACTTTGTGTCCAGTCTTCATTCCCAGGTTACTGCGGGAGGTGGTGCCGAGATTATGGCATCGCTGCCCGGCCAGGCACGAGCCGGGCAGGCGACACAGATTGCGCGCGCCGGAGCTGCTGCAGCAGCAGGGTTCATTATGTTTGTTCCGAATTTTCTGATATTCGTTGCTCTGAAGAAAAGCATGGTCAGCACTCTCGTGAACTCGGGGATCAAGTGATGAAACGTTTTATGTACGCGGGACTGATCGTCTTCACGTATACGGTGGTGTCTGTCACAGCGCGTGAACAGGTCGCGTATCAGACGTACATATACGACGAGCCGCTTGAGAGTTTTGTCGAGTCGCAGGCAGCTTTTGTTCCCGTCGAGGTCTTCGGCAGCAGTCTTGTGTACGAAGTGGACGGAGAAAGGACATTTCTTTCGCTTGACGACCCGAGCGACATTGCGGTTGACGGGAACGGAAACGTTGTGATTGTGGATACCGGCAACGACCGGATTGTCCGTACCGACAGCGAGGGAGTTGTCAATCTGGTCATCGATGGTACTCGCGGCGAGCGGTACGAGCTGAATCGTCCAACCGGCGTGCATGTCGCATCCGATGGCACTATGTATGTCGCCGACACGCGAAATGGCCGCATCGCAATTTTTGAACCGGACGGTACATACAGGTCCTCAATTGGAAAGCCCGACGATCCGCGGATCGCCGAGATCAATTTCAGACCGGCGAAGGTCAGCCGCGATGCCCGGGGTTTCTACTTTGTCGTGCTTCAGGGCGGCAACGAAGGTATGCTCGTTCTTTCCCCCGACGGTCGTTTTCAGGGTTTTTTTGGCGCGAATCGCGTGCAGTTGAATCCGATACAGCGCGTGCAGCGACTGTTTTTTACCGAGGCACAATTACAGCAGCTTGTTACCCGTCTCTCTCCGTCTCCCACGAACGTGGCCGTTGGTTCAGATCGCCTGATCTATATGGTTACCTCGGCCGCAGAGTCCGGGCAGATCAGAAAATTTAACACAGCAGCTCTTGATCTATTCGATCGCCAGGATTTTCCTGCGCTCGGCGAAGGACCGCTCGTTCTTGGAGATATCGCGATCGATGCGGACGGCAACATCTACGCAATCGATGTGCGTTCCGGGGTCATATACATGTACGATAATAATGGAGAGCTCACGTTCGCCTTCGGTAGCTTGAACGATACCGGAGGAACCGTGCAGGGCTTATACGAGAACCCGGTCGGAATTGAAGTAGATGATAACGGGAACCTTTATGTTGTGGATCGGACCGAGGGAAACGTGCACATTCTGAGACCTACCCGTTTTGCCGAGGCGGTAAAGGCCGCCACCGACCTGATGTCCGACGGTCGCCACGGCGAAGCCGCGCCTTTGTGGCGTTCAGTGCTGGATATGAACGTGAACTTCCAACGAGCCTACCAGGGAATCGGGATGGCATACTACAACGAAGAAGACTATGACAACGCGGCGTTGTTTTTTCGTCGCGCTTTGGACCAGGAACGATTCTCTCTCGCCTGGTTTCAAATTCGACTATTGTGGGTACAGCAGTACTTCGGTGTCATTGCAAGCAGCATTACGGTCCTGCTCTTCGCCTTCATAATTCGCGGGGGCGCCCGTTCGCGCAAAACAAGCACTGCACGGAACGGTTCTGCGATCAGGGAGGACTACACGTGAACCTGAGTCGACACCCGCTGGTGCGGCAGCTCATATTTACCGTTCGACTGTTTCGGCACCCACTCGATTCAATGTACGAGTTGCGGTACCGGCAGCGCGGTTCGGTGCTGTCTGCGAGCCTGATACTTCTCATTCTGTATGCGGTCATGGTTTTTGACATCGGAGTTACGAATTTCCAGTTTAACCTTCTTGGTTTACGAAACACGACGCCGACTCAGCTGGTTCTATACGTCTTTGGTCCGTTCTTCATATGGGTTACGGCCAACTACCTTGTCAGCTCTATCACCCACGGGCAGGGGCGACTGCAGGACGTGTTTGTCTCTGCTGCTTACGCAATGACACCGCTCATTTATCTGTTCCCGGTCATAGCAGTCCTTTCGCACGCACTGACTCTCGAAGAAGTCGCTATCTATGGATTCTTTCGATCGGTGGCAGTCGGGTGGTCTGCGTATCTGGTTTTCGTGCACGTCATGGTCGTTCATCAATACGATGTCGGCGAAACGGTCGCAGTAATCCTCTGGACATTTTTCACAATGGCAATGATGGGACTCTTCGGAGCCACTCTCGTAATGATCACGATACAGTCTGTGAACTTTCTCTACGAGGTGTTTCTCGAGGCGACGCTGCTCATATAAAGGTATCGGAATGGACTACTTCGCTGAATCCGGGGATCCACCCCAAAAGAAAAGTGTCGTCCCTAACGCTCTCACCGCGATAAAACGCAAGGTGCGAGCATCGGTTCCGTGGTTCATTGTGCTCGTGGTTTCTCTGGCCACCGTTTTGACGATGCGCTCAATGAATTCAAGTCGGTCAGATGGCTTTACCGAAGAACTCCAGGTCGGTGAAGAATCCTTTAGGCCGGATTCGGAGCTTGAGCCTCTGGAAACCGATGGAATGCAGGAAGTAGCACGGTCGGATGTGCTCGCACTGTACGCGGATTCCGAGAGCGGACACGTAGAAATTGAGGTTCTTGAATCCGGGTACCGGTGGACCAGCATGCCGGACGAGCAGGCACTCGAGCGCGAGACCTCGTCTGGTACATGGCGCGAAAACATCGAAAGCCCTCTAATCATTGAAACCGCGTCCGGACTTCGGGACGTTTCCCTGCGCATGACGAATTCGCTTCGAAGCGATGTAAGTCTGCGTGCGTATGAACTGAACGATGGAGTTCGTTTTGTCTTCGATTTTCTCGACGAGGGGGTGACCGTCGGGTACGAGCTTCATCTACGGCAGGATCACTTCAGCCTGGTTGTTCCCCCCGAACTTGTCGGGGACGGAGATGGCCGGGTACTGCTGCGCTATCACGTGCTTCCCTTTCTCGGGGCTGCGCGAAGCGAACTTGAGGATGGGTACCTGGTGGTTCCCGACGGATCGGGTGCGCTGATTCGGTTCGACGAGACGCGGAGGATACGGGAACAGTACGTCGGACGCATATATGGTGGCGATCCGGCTCGCGCGCCAGTCTTTCGAGATGTGCGGCAGGCGGCGCTGGTACGCGTACCGGCCTTCGGGATCAGTCATACCGGAGGCAGTTTACTCGGCGTCATTCACGACGGGGCTTCAAGTGCTGATATTCTCGGCGTACCCGCCGGACTGCGTACCGGCTTCAACTTTGCAACCGTTCGGTTTGATCACCGTTTTCGCTATCGGGTTGTACAGGATCTGCTTGGCGGAGGTTTTACCCGGATCTCTGAGGGTACCAATGATGTGCGACGTGAAATACGATATTTCCCGGTACAGAATGATGAGCGTGCAGCCTATGCGAATCTTGCGAATCGATTGCAGGACTATTTCGTAGATACGCTCGGGGTACACTCTCAGAGCACGCCCGGTGTGCCTTTGGAGGTTACACTATTCGGTGGCGCGGAAAATGAACTGTTCTTGGGAACGCAGTTCATCCCGCTGACTACATTTGAAGATGCCCGAACAATCATCGATCGGCTGTCGGCCGAAGGGGTCTCAGACGCGCACGTAACGTTTCGCAACTGGGAGGGCATTCATGAGTGGCGCGGGCTACCGGACAGGATGCCACCCGCTTCCGAGCTGGGGGGCGCATCCGGACTTGAAGAACTTGCCGACAGCGTACGTGGACATGGGTATCGTCTGACATTAGCTGCAGACTTCGTGACCGGCGGGCAGCGGGGAGGGTACCGGAGGCAGGCTGACACGATACACAATATTCTCCGCGAACCCGTGCCCGTATTCATTGAACAGGACACCGATGTGTATCGTCTCGGCCCCCGTCTTACAGAAGAGCACATGCGACGGGATACCGCGCGTCTCTCGAGTCTTGGTGTCGACGGGGTACTCCTTGATTACATTGGCTCGGAACTAAGTTCCGACTACAATCCCCGCTCGTCACGCTCCCGCGAGGCAATGGCAGCGTTCTATCGCGACATCGTCTCGGAGCAACGCGAATCGGGCGTCGAGGTTCATCTGCTTGACCCCAACATGAACATGTTGCCGGTGGCAGATGGAATAGCGTTTCGCTTCGATGCGTATCCCCATATGATGAGCGGCAGTTTTCAGGAGATTATGGATGAACAGGTGCCGTTTTTTCAGATCGCTCTGTATGGTCTACTACCCTACACAAATCAACATTACAACCTGTTCGATGAACCGGAAGTGCAGTTTCTTCGCGCAATTGAATACGGCGCCAACGTGAGCTTTCTGATTACCGCAGAGAGTCCGGCCGAACTCAGGCTCACGGAGGCAGCGGAACGGCTGACACTGCCTTCTACAGAATTCGACCTGATTCTCGACGATATGATTCAACGCTATGAAGAGATCAGGGCGATTCGCGAGGAAACGGGTGAGTCACGTATCGTAGATCACCGCATCGTCGGTGACGTTCATCGTACCGTTTTCGAATCCGGCCTTGAGATTATTGTGAACTACGGTTCCTCCCCCGTTTCTATTGCGGGGCATGAGGTTGACCCGCTGTCGTACGTGCTCTCGAGAGGGGCTACACACGAGGAGGCGTTCTGATGGCACGTATCCGGGGCAGTATCGAACGGCGGCGACGCAGGATAGGGTTTCTGTTTATAACGCTGTGGCTTGCCGGGCTGATCATTTTTTATGCGTATCCGTTAGGGTATTCGTTTTTCATGACGTTTAATGAGATATTCTCGGCCGTCGGACCCGAAGGACCATATCTCGACTGGACCTTTGTCGGTTTCGGGAACTACAGATACGCATTTGGTGAAGATCCTCAGTTTCTGACATCGATGATCATTTTTCTGCAGGAATCACTGCTTATGATTCCTGTTATTGTTGTATTCGCACTTCTGGTGTCGTACCTGTTAAGTCGGAAGCTGCCGGGTCGCGCCGGTTACCGGGCAGTGTTTTTCCTGCCGGTGATAATTACCGGCGGTGGAGTCATTCTGTCGATTCTCGAAACCGGCGATGTAGCCGCCGGCGGGCTCGACTTTCTCAGGAGTGAGCAGTTGACCATCTATGTCGAAAACAATCTGCCCGCGAATGTCGCCGGTGCTGTGGTCGGCGTTCTGGAACGGTTCTCTATCATACTGTGGTACTCAGGTGTGCAGATCCTGATCCTTCTGGCCGGATACTCTGCCGTCTCACCGACGGTGTACGAGGCCGCACGAATCGATGGCGCGGGCGGGTGGGAAACCTTCTGGAAAATTACGCTGCCGTCTCTGGTGCCGTTTATTATGCTGAATGTGGTCTACACCATCGTTGACCAGTTTACATTGCCGTGGAATCCCATACTGGCACTGACCCGCGAGCATTTGACGAGCGCGCGTACCGGAATCGGCTACGCCGCGACGGTCGGGTGGATTTACTTCATTTTTACGAGTGTCATGATTGGACTTGCGTTCTTCGTTTTTCGTAAACGACTACCAAAGACCGACAGGGGCGGACGTTGAAATGAAATTTTCAAGAATACAGGATTCGGTCAGTCACTTCTGGAAAACCTCGAATTTCCGCTCATGGCGCTATCGTGCACGAACATGGCTGTTTGGACGCCGCGATCAGTATGGTGTTGTAGGCAAGGGGCTGTTGATTTTTCTCGTGACGAATATTGCGATCATTTACCTCTACCCGTTTTTCCAGATGGTAACCCAAATGCTCATGACCATCGGTGATATTCGCAACCCAACGGTGAACTGGATCCCGCCGGAACCTCAATGGGAAAACGTAGCCGCAGCTATCCGAACGCTGTCGATTTTCGACTTTCGCGGGACCGATGCCTTGCTGAGTCGAGGTGATGCAAGCTTACTTGAGTTCCTGTTCGAAGGGTCACTGTGGGCGACGCTGCAGACCAGTGTTCCACCTGCGATTGCACAGGTAGCGGCCTGCTCGGTTGCCGGTTATGCGTTTGGCAGACTGAAATTTCCGGGCCGCTCGGTATTGTTTGCAATGCTGATTATTACACTTCTCGTCCCACCGCAGGCGCTCGTCATGCCTCAGTACCAGATGTATCGTTCGTTTGGTTTACTTGACTCACCTCTGGCCTTTGTGGCTCCTGCTCTCTTCGGGCACGGCATACGAGGCGCTTTGTTTGTCATTATTTATTCGCAGTTTTTTCGTAGCTTACCAAAAGAGCTCGAAGAAGCCGCCGAAATTGACGGTGCAACGCCTTTTCGCGTGTTCTGGCGCGTCATGCTTCCTCTTGCCAAACCCGCTATGGCCGTCGTTTTTCTGTTTTCGATGGTCTGGCATTGGAACGAAACGTACCTTTCCGGTCTCTATTTCCGAGACTTGAGACCGTTGGCGGTGCGAGTTATGGAGTTCGAGTTGTCCTGGGCAGTTCGTGACATTATACCCGACAATGCTATGGTTGCTGACCCGGTAACGCTGGCTGCTGGGGTAGTTGTCGTCGCTCCGCTCATCGTAATGTACCTTTTCGTGCAGCGATGGTTCACCGAGAGTCTGGAACGTACGGGTATTGCCGATTGATTTCGCGCGTGTACAGGGACGTACCATGAAGCAGACTGAAAAAGCGTCAGGTGATCTATGACCGGCTCGTTCCATGTCGGGGGTGGGAGCGTGGCTCATGTCAGGAGCCGCCTCGGTCGATCGCCATTCAGGGAGTGGTACGAGCAATTCGTCGACACCGGATCATCACTACTCAAGCGAACGCCGGACGATTCGCAGAACGAGCACACAGTCGGTCAAATCGGAGCGAGACTCCGCTATTGCGCGACCCGTGCATTTTTCGAGACGAATGAAGCATATGCGCGTGCCTGCGCTGCCGACTGTGTAAGCCTCCTTGAAAGCGAGGTCGCTCGCGACCGTTATTCCAAAGGACTCACGCGGGCGGCAATCGTCCGGGATGTATCGGCGGCACTGGAATTATGTCGGGACCAGTGGTCAGATCGTGTCATACGATCTATCTCGGACAATGTCGAATCGCTCGTCTATACGCTTGCGGCCAGCATGGGGTATGCGTCCAACAACTCACTTGCAAGTAACTGGATGGGGGTGCGATACGGTGCAATTATTGCCGCTGCGGCCGTTACCGGTGCGCACGAGAGCAGAAATGCTCTCACCCCCTTGCTGTGGGAGAGCCAGCATAGAATCTTCGATCACATTGCGGCGAATATCGAGACCGACGGTTGGAATGTCGAGAGTATGGGCTACCATATGTATGGTTGGAGTTTCACTGGCCCCGCAATACGCTTTTTATCACATGTATATAACAGTCAGTCAGTTCTCCGCGACCGCGCGCCGCGCGCAACAGGTAGTCTGTCGGCGGTGCTGCGCAACACCGTCTCGATAGAAACCGGAGCCGGGACTCTCGGCATCAAACCTGACTTCTCTGATGACAATCCGAACGTAGGGCATGTATCTCTGGCAGTCGATGCAATTCACTACGATCGTCCCGAATTGCGGGGTGCCTACAGGTGGTTTTTTGACTATCTGGCTCCCCGGAAGCTCACAGGAGTCTTCTCCGAACATCTTGCACAGGGCCTCCTCTCTATGCCGGATGCCATCGAGGCTGAGAACCCGCGCTACGCGATAGGCCTCTCGCATCATTTCCAGGACTCAGGTGTTGTGTCCTTTCGCAACAGATATTGCGACGATACGGATATCGTCACCGTGTTGAATGCCAAGTCGTCGCCACGACGCGGCCATAATGGAGCGGATACGAACTCGCTGCGTCTGATCGGTCTCGGTGTCCCCTGGATAGTAGGTGCCGGACGAACGTTGTCTCACGAAGCCCAAACCGGGATGCGCCCGGCGTCGACACCCGAGCAATTTGACTCACGCGCACTCGGATTGATACGGAAGGTCGAGCTTCGAGGCGAAGATGGAGGCTATGTCAGATCGTCGGGGAGCTGCATTGGTGTTGAAGACCTGGTACATGCTCTTCATGTCGACTACAGCGGTCGTGCCGGCAGTCCTGCTGTACTCGTTCTTTCCCTGGAGAGCGGAAATGGTGCGGTCTATCGTCTGGTTACACCGGAGTTCAACGACTACGAGAAGTGCGAGAAAGGATTTCGTCTTTGCGCCCCGGACGGTACATCCATGCGTGTACAGCTGCTATCCGCCGCCACGTCCAATCCCCCTGTAACAACGTCCCGATATCGCTATGGCGGAAACACAATCACACGGAACCCCGGGGTGCAGTATCGTGGTACCTCATATGAATCCGTGACGGCAATCGATATTGCATGCGGCCCCTGTCTTACAATGGTCATGACGCTTGCCCCGCCTGCCGGTAGTCATCCCGACGCCTCGGTCGACGGCCAACGGGTAACGGTCGGCGGGAACCATTACTGGATCCATTAGAGCGATTCCGTGCCTTCCGGCGTTCGTGATACGACGCAAGCTTATGCGCAAGCGAGCTATCCTTCTTTTTTTTCATCCTGGCGTCAGCGTGGTATCTTCGCGCCAAACCCGTCCAGTGAAGCTGCAGCCAGCGCGCCGCTGATTCTCGGGCAAACTCGGACACCCCAGGTTTTACGGCGCCTATCGACGAGTTTTTCGAGGTTCTCCAGGCTAGCCACAGCGTCGGAGGTCCGACCACTTGCCGCCCACGGACTATTCCTGACTGCAATTCTCATCGGTCTTTCGGGCGTGCTCCCCCGCCTGCTTCTCGTGACCTGCATATTGTTCAGGATCCCGGTAATGACGCCGCTTTCCGAGCCCGACCGGAATTTGAAGAATATTTCGGGTGATGAGGGTGATCTCACATAGAGGAACGACGGACAATTCTCACGAAAGGATACGTAAACCATTGACTGGGAGATAGTTAGCCCGTATTCAACACCAGGGTTGCGGACACTATACATGGTTCAGTGTGTTGACCCGCAGGGAATGTCGTACGATCGTCGCAGGAGGTTGCGAGGTCGCAACAGCTTCGACCGACATCTCTGCGGCCATCTGTTCACACAATCCGCTTATGATCTGAAGCTCAAGACTGGACGCTTTTCCCGGATCCAGGTCCGGCAGAAGAGCCTCGTGCGTGAGCTCTTCGAAGGTCACGCAAAGACATCCGTCGTCCAGACGTACCTGCATCGCCGGGCGCTGTGGTGACACGCCTCGGTGTACAGCCTCTCGGGCGCGACGACCGGTTTCTGCGCATATATCATGGGTAACAAGGCCAAGCGGTACGGCCAGATCAAGGTCTATGCAAAACTGTTCCGGAAGTTCTACCTGCACGTCGGGACGCGAGTATCCCGGTACCTCGATCGTCTGCAATACTCCCGATAGAAAGGGCGCAAGCGCAACGTGACTGAGTTCGCCCGCTCGGTATATCCCGTGGTGAACCAGCCCCATGATCTCTATTCTTCCACGGAGTCGCCCAAGCTCCTCCCGAATATTCGGTGAGGGGGTATGATGCATCGTCAGTTGCAGCAGACTTGACGTGAGCTGCATGTTGTTCTTGACCCGGTGATGGATTTCCCTGATCAGCTTACCGCGCTCCTCAAGAGCCTGTTGCAGCTCGTTGGTGCGCTCAGACACGAGCCCGTTCAAAGCCTCTTCGCGTCGTCTGAAGCTCTCGAATCGGGAATTAAAAAAAAGGAACAGCAGAAGCCCGATTGTGGACCCGAAAAAGACGTGGCCGGGCACTGCTAATCTGAGCGCAGACCCTGGAAGCTCCTTCGAAAGAGACACCGCTGTCGCCGCGAGGTACACGACACCGACGACGCCGGCGACCGATACCCTTCTAAAACCGGGGAGATCCTGTTCCACCGAGAGTCCCAGTCCCGCCGCCAGAAAAAGGAAGCTAGTGACGTTTCCTGGTGCCGATTCAATGGCAACAACGAATCCGCTTGCCCACAGAAGAATGATCTGCAGCCGCCTCGCGGTCGTGCACTGCCAGACCGCCGTACACAGAAAGAGAACTCCGAAGGTTACGCCCAGAACAAGAAAGAACAGAGGATTCAGCTGTACGCCAGGAAACCCGTATGCTCGCGCGTACAGGAAGGCTATCGGCCCGAGAAGAAGGCCGGCGGCAGCTGATACCAGGCCGGTGTATGTCTGTATGTGATCACAGGGTTGCAATTGTCCAATTCGTCCAGTATACATCTGAACACTATACTAAAGAACACAATTTTACACGTAAAGCCTATGCCCGGGATTTTTTACTCAACTCCAGTCCCCGCATCAGGAACACGAGCCCCGCCATCTGCACGAGGTGAAAGACACCGTTGTTGTCAAACTCCCAGATCAGGGTGAATCCGACGGTATCGATCGCCTGAAAGACGGCTGCGAGAACACTCAAGGCGACGCCCATCGTCATCAGATAGAAGGTCGGTCGCCGCTCGCGCAGGCTCAGATACCCGTACACCCCGAGAGCGAACAGCATTGCCACCGCCTCGTAGGCTATAAAGACCAGGAAGCTCCCCGGGACCACCGTGGTAATACCATAAAACCCGACGCCAACCGCCGCGAATGCTGTGATTAACCACATCGGGGCCGGCTGTCCACGCAGATCCACCATCACGGCAGCGGCGAAAAAGGATACCGTCAAGCCCAGGCCAAGGTAGAGCGGATGCCATAACAGCGCGTTGAATTCCTCCGACATTTCAAACCCGTGGGCCCAGAATCCCAGCATTCCCGCCACCGCGAGCGTGGCAAACGCTGCCGCCCAGATGCCCGCCTTCTGCGGGACGGCGTAGTTATCCCGGGTTTTCAGCAGCCGTACGACCGCGGTGACCGCGATGATGGCAAGCAGCAGATCGGTGAACGCGGTCGTAAGTTCGGTCTCGATGGAAATGAACGTCATTGTGTAACCTTTATGTTCTGTAGCTTGCGGTCCATCTCGCTCTGCAGTGTTACATGAATAAAGTCATGCAGCTTCTGTCGAATGCGATCGTCCGAGGCTTCCTCGAACATCAAAACGAACAGCTGCCTGCCGTCCACCGTTCGCGTGCCGGCAACGGTTCCAGTCACCGTGACGTTTCGTCCGCGAAGATTCAGTTGAATATCCCGTACAGAATCGCCGACGGCGATATCGACCTGTTCTTCAAAGATGCAGGCCATACCTGCGACGCTGATGTCAGCGATATCACCACGGTATAGCGCACCTGCCATTCGCACGTTAAAGCGTGCAGTGCTGCTTGAGGGTATCGCTGCGCGGACGAATCGACGCTTCCCTCGCGCCTCATTCGCTTCGAGGACAGTGAGCAGAATCTTTGCGCTTTCCTTAAGACCAAGTTTAAGTTTAATGAAACCGCAGGGGACCGAAAGCTCCATGAGGTAATACTGCGCAAGTGCCGGGTCGTCGTTATACGAGAGAACACCGACTCTGACCGACCGTGTCGCCTCTGTACTCAACAGCCGCGCGATCCACTCTTCCCAGGAGTCACCACGTATGCGTTCATCGATATTCACAAAAACGATAGAACCCGGATATTCGGCGAGGAGAACGGGGGCCTTCTGATGGTCCTTGAGAAGATACACTTCGTATTCAGCCTGAACCACGATGTTCAGAAGCTGCTCTTCAAGCACACTCGGGGGATACAGAAAGAAAACTTCTCGTCCCTGATCCATGACATGTCCTTTGTAAATGCATTATACCCTGATACGGGAATGATTGCACGCGTGTCACTGAGTCAGTCGTACCGCCGTCTGTATGAGCCCGTACAGCTCCAGGACGTCGACGTCCGCATCTTCCCGATTCCAGAGCAATACGATGGTATGCGCTCGTCCGTCGGTATCCCGTCCATGAACGACTTCGGCCGCGACACCGGGCACATACCCGTCCTTGTACACGACGTCTGACCAGTCCGCCCCGGTCGCCGCCCCTTGAGTGACACCGGCAGCCGCTGCTCCGGCAACGCGTTCGGCAAGCGACGCGAGCTCTGCGGCGGTGAAGACCCACCCGACATCGGAGCGGAGGTCCCCTCCGGTAAAGTCACGTATACGACCCATGTCGCGAGCGGCGGTCCGTTCGAGCAGCGCCAGAAACTCCTGTCGGGATTCCGCCTGAGCCCACTCGTCGGCAAGGTCCCGGGCATCGGGACCGAGGAGCGTGAACATTTCGCGTGTCGTTGGAACTACCGGCTGCGCTTCCGAGGCAAACTCGTCCACGCGCTCGCGCCCGAGAATACGCATGAGTGCGTCTGTTGCGGTGTTGTCGCTCATGCTCATCATCTGCACCATGAGGGTGTCCACCGTGACTGCGGTATCCTCGGGCCACTCCTGCATAATTCCGGTGGGCAGCGTCCTGTCGCTGCTGTTGAGGTACGCTACATCGCTTCGGTCAATGCTTCCGTCGTCTTGAGCTTCGACTGCTGCGGCGAGAACAGCGAGCTTGAAAGCGCTCGCTACGGATAACGGTGTGTCGGCGTTATGTTCAGCTACTCGTTCACCGTCACGAACGACGAGCAGGGCCGTCTCGCCCGGGAGCTCCCGAAGCCGTCCAAGGAGGTCGTCAAATGAGTCTGCGCGAGGCGCAGGAGGTCTGAACCAGATCGTATTTACCTGACCCCGTTCGTCGAGCACTATGGTCGCCGATACAATGGCCTCTTCGAAGAAAAGCGAGTACTCGCCGTCCTCTCCATCTATGAACTCAAGCTCTCCCACATCAGAGAGCAGTCGGTTGAGCTGCTGTTGAAGCTGGAGCGGGTTGAGTTGCTGTTGAAGCGCATCGCTGAACCATTCCTCCTTATACTCGTCGGCGGTAACGAGGAGACGGAGCATATCCGATTCCTGTGCCTGCTGCGCCACAGCCGGCGCAAGCGCAGTTGCGAGGAGAAGAACCGAACCGAGCAGCCGTGTCCCGAGTGTACGCATACGGCCAGCCTAAAAACCCCTGGCCTCGTGGGTCAAGCGCTCTGTGCGGGTCCGTCAATGAACTGTCGCTCGTACAGCTCCCGGTACAGGCCCCCGGTTGAGAGCAGCTCCACATGGGTGCCCGACTGCACGAGTCGACCCTGGTCTATCACGTATGTGCGAGCTGCATTTCTGATCGTCGTCAGGCGATGCGCGATAACGATCGCAGTGCGGTCATGTAGCAGGCGGTCGAGAGCCCGCTGAATGAGAGCCTCGGTAACGGTATCGACACTTGAGGTAGCCTCGTCCATGATCAGGATACGAGGATCGACGAACATTGCCCGGGCGATTGCGATGAGCTGACGCTGGCCGACTGAGAGGTTTGAGGCACCTTCGGCAACGACGGTGTCGTAGCCGTCTACCAGCCGCGAAATGAAGCCGTGGGCTTCGGCGTTTCGGGCGGCATTCTCGATCTGTGCCGGGTTTGCCGAGTTTGAACCGAGGGCGATATTCTCGGCAATGCTCACCGGAAACAGGATAGGATCCTGACTTACGTAGCCCATATGACTGTGTAGACTCGCAAGGCTGACGTCACGGATGTCATTGCCGTCCACGAGAACCGTGCCTGAGGTAACGTCGTAAAAACGGCAGACGAGGTTGGAAATCGTGCTTTTTCCTGCCCCGGTAGGACCGACAATTGCGATGGTTTCTCCCGGCTCGGCCGACAGACTCACATCGTGAAGCACCTCGACATTGTCCACGTAGGAGAAGCAGACGTGGTCAAGCTGAATCCTGCCTTCGACCCTGGTCAGGGTGCGAGCATGGGGGCGTTCAACAACCGCGGGTTCAGCGTCAAGAAGTTCCAGAACACGTTCTCCACCGGCGGATGCTGACTGCAGGGTCGTAAACAGCTGGCTCAGTTCACGGATAGGAACGAAGAACCGGCTTACGTAGCTCATGAAGGCGACAATTGTACCGATGGATACCGTGCCCTGAAGTGCCATGTATCCTCCGGCGCCGAGTACGATCGCTGTCGCACCGACGCCGATGACATCAATCGCGGGAAGAAAGGTGAACGAGAGACGCATGGCTCTGACATGCGCGTTCCGGTTCTCACGGTTGTGGGCCTCGAACTGGCTGTTCGAGCTACTTTCCTGCCCGTAGGACTGTATAACCCGCATGCCACCAATATTCTCGGCGAGGGTCCCAACCAGGTTTGCGACCTTTTCCCTCGTTTCCCGGAATGCCGGCTTCGCACGCCTGGAGAACAAGACCGTTACAAGCACCATCAGCGGTATAATACTGAAGGTCAGCAGCGCAAGCTGCCAGTCCATGCTGAGCATAATCGCGACAGTCCCGGCGAGCAATATGGTATCGCCAATCAGTGTTACGAGGCCCTCGCTCAGGAGGTTGTTGATGACTGATACGTCGTTCACGACGCGCGATACGGTGACCCCGACGATGTGTGTGTCGTTATACGCAACCGAGAGGCGTTGCAGATGTTCGAACAGACGCGCTCTGAGATTGAACAGAACGTTCTGACCGAGTACCGAAAGAATAAACATCTGTAGCGCTTCCGAGATGTACGCGACCAGGAGCACAGCACCAATAGCGATCCCGATGCGGGTGATGCCGCCAAGATCACCGGCTGCTATATGTTCGTCGATAATGACCCTGGTCAGGTATGGCACGAGAAGCCCCGCTCCGGTCGCGATTACCATGAACAAAAGTGCCCCTGCGAGCTTTTTCCGGTATGGAAGCACGAAGCTGAAGAGTCTCAGGATGACGGCCTTCTGTATAGCGCCGTCTTCGCGGCCACCCGCCGCCTGAAGCAAGCCGCGTGGTCCACCACCGCCCCCGCCCATCATACTGCTGCCTCCTCGCTGCGGTCGCGCAGCTGTGCTTTCACGATCTCCGCGTATAGTCCACTTGTGCGAAGGAGTTCCTCGTGAGGACTTGTCGTCTCACTTCGCCGCGCGCGTGCCGCTACACGACCATGGTCGAGAATCAGGACCTGGTCGGCGGAACGGATTGTGCTCAGCCGCTGTGCGATAATGATGGATGTCCGTCCCTTCATAAGCGCTTCCATCGCCTCCTGAATATGGTGTTCGGTTTCGGTGTCAACGCTTGAGGTCGCATCATCGAGTATCAGTATCGCCGGATCTTTCAGTATGGCTCGGGCGATGGCTACGCGTTGCTTTTGCCCGCCCGAGAGGGTTACACCTTTTTCGCCAACGTGGGTCGCGTATCCCTCCCGAAGGCTCTGTATGAACTCGTGAATGCGTGCGGCACGCGCTGCTTCGACAATGTCGCTGTGTGACGCCTCCGGTCGCCCGAACGCGATGTTTCTTTCTATGCTTGTCGCAAAGAGGATTGTCTCCTGCAATACGATCCCGATATTCGATCGAAGCGACTGCAGGGTCACACTGCGGACGTCCCGGCCGTCCACGTACACGTGACCCTCGGTTGCGTCGTAGAAGCGGGGGATCAGGTTAATGATCGATGACTTTCCCGAGCCGGTCCCTCCAAGCACCGCAAGCTTTTCACCCGCGCGGACGCTGAAGCTCAAGCCCTCGAGCACGCGGTGGCTTTTTGCGTAGGAAAAACCCACGTTCTCAAATTCAATCTCTCCACGAACCGTTCCGAGCGGCACCGCATCGGGTGCATCCTGCACGTCCGACTTGAGGTCGAGAATTTCGAAGATACGCTGTGCGCTCGCCGAGGCCTGCGTAACCGCACTCAACAGCCAGCCGAAACGGCGTATTGGCATAAGAAGCTGCGCGAGATAGGTCATAAAGGCAACGAGTACTCCGACGGACAGCGTTCCTGCGGCGACCATGCGTCCACCGCCGACGAGGACGAGGAGCGTCCCTGCTCCGGCGAGAAACTGCATGAACGGAAGAAAGAGTGCTCGGAGCCTCGCTTCGGTCTTTTGTGTTTCAAGCAGTCGTTCGTTGGCCCGGTCAAAGCGGTCAATCTCTGTCTGCTCCCGTCCAAAGGCTTTCACGATGCGCTGTGCACGTAAATTCTGCTCCACTCTGCCCGTCAAAGTCGCTTCGCGATCGCGAAGCGTGAGCGTCAGCGGTCGCAGTACGCTGCCGAACCGTACCGCGCTTATGACGAGCACCGGGACGACCGTCAGGCTCAGGAGCGCCAGGCGCAGTTCGATAATAAGCATTGCGACTGTTACGCCGATGATCTGCGTCCCCAGTTGCACCAGGTTCAGCACAGCGCGTCCGGTGAGGAAGCGTATGCGATCGACATCCTGTATACTCCGCGCGAGAAGCTGGCCGGTCTCTGCATCATCGTGAAAGCTGAAAGAGAGCTCGTGTAATTTTTGATGGAATCGGTTTCGAAGATCGTAGGCAACGCCCTGTGAGGCGTTCTCGCTCCATACCCCGATCAGATAGGTCAGAAGCGCTTTGGCGAGCGCTGCAATCATGAGCAGGCCGACGCCCGTGCGAACCTGTTCCGGCACCCCCGCTCGTATGCCGTTGTCGACGACACCGCCGATGATCAGCGGCATCCAGATGTTGATCGCGTTTACCGCAAATACGGCGGTGTACGCACAGACAACGATTAGCAGGTATGGCTTAAGGCAGCCGAGTGCGCGCATTACATATGGTGATCTTTCATGTTTCATAGTCAACATCGAGAAGTGCGAGAATGCCTCGAAAGGTCTCTGCGATAGAATTGAGCTCTGCAGGCGAAAGCGTTCCCAGCCGCTCCCGCAACAATGGGAGCCCCGTAAGGGGAATGGATACGGCCGCCTCCGTCCCCGCATCGGTAATGGACACATGCACGACGCGATTGTCTGCCTCGGATCTTATGCGCTTCACGTACCCGGCTTGCTCGAGTCTGGCAACCAGTTCCGAGGTTGTGCTTTCGCCGACGAACAGCAGACGCGCAAGTTCACCTATGGTCCGTCTACCACTCATAAGTGCGCGGAGCGTCGCGTGTTGCTTACCGCTGAACCCGGAGGCGTTCCGAGCCTTTGCGCTCCGGCGCAGATAGCGGTGGAGGGTGAGGACCGCACCGATGGCATTGTGGTACTCCGGTGATTGCAGCGGATTCATGGCCCACCTCCTGATAAAAAAACGGTACCGATTAATTCGGTACCGTAATAATAACCCGGCTGGCTTCGCAACGCAATACAGTGTATTCTCTATACATGAGTGAAACACCAGTGCGAACAATTCCCGACATACTCGAAACCTCGGCGCATACCTGGCCACATGAGCCGGCCCTCGCCTTTGCAGGAGGCGCGTCGCTTTCTTTCGGTGAAACAGAAGATCTTTCCGCCCGGGTGGCAGCCGGACTCCTGCAGCAGGGCCTGGACGCCGAATCGCACGTCGCGATTCTCAGCGAGAACATGCCGCACTGGGGAGTCGCATATTTCGCGATTACCCGCATTGGAGCTGCGGTCGTCCCGGTCCTCCCGGATTTCAGCGCACACGAAGTGAACAATATTCTCAAGCATGCTGAGGTCAAGGCAGTTTTTGTCTCCGAGCGGCAGCGTCCAAAGATTACAGGTCTGATCGATTCGGGCGAGATAACTGCAATACCGATTGAGACGCTTGAAGGCGTTGTTTCAGATCAGCGCGCAGAACGACCTGCGATAGACGAGGCGGCCCTTGCTGCTATTATCTACACGTCAGGAACGACGGGCACATCCAAGGGTGTTATGCTGACCCACCGGAACATCGTGAGTAACGTCCTCGTTGCCCGCACGATTCCGGCAATTGAAGCGGGCCAGAGCATGCTGTCGTTGCTGCCGCTGTCGCATACCTACGAGTGCACGCTCGGCTTTCTTGTTCCTGTCTCATCCGGGGCCTGCGTCTACTACTTGAATAAACCGCCGTCACCGACCGTCCTTATGCCTGCGCTGGAGAAGATACAGCCACACCTCATGTTGTCGGTGCCGCTGTTCATAGAAAAGATTTTTCGCAACCGCGTGCTTCCGCAGATCACGGGCAAGCCGCTGCTGCGATTGCTGTACCGCATTCGCCCCCTGCAGAAACTCCTTCATCGTGCCGCCGGGCGTAAGGTCTACGCGATGTTCGGTGGAAGGCTGCATTTCTTCGGGGTTGGAGGCGCAAAACTTGCTCCCGACGTAGAGCGCTTTCTCCGTGACGCCCGCTTCCCCTACGCAATAGGCTACGGTCTGACCGAGACCTCGCCGCTGGTAGCGGGGTCCGCTCCGCAGGACACGACGTTTCAGGCGATCGGACCCGTGGTCGAGGGAGTGACGGTCCGCCTGTCCGACGAAGGCGAAGTACAGGTCAAGGGGCCGAATGTTATGGCAGGGTATTACCGGAACGAAGCACAGACGAATGAGGTATTTACCCCGGACGGATGGTTTCGCACCGGTGACGTAGGCACGCTCTCAAAGAACGGCGTTCTCGCGCTTCGCGGGAGAATCAAGAACATGATTCTCGGCCCGAGTGGCGAGAACATTTATCCCGAACAGATCGAAGCGGTCATCAACGAGAAAGAGTATGTCGAGGAATCGCTCGTTATGCAGGTCGGCGGAAGACTCATTGGCAAAGTGTATCTCAATTACGAGGCGCTGCTCGATTATGTGGCGTCGCTGCGGTCCGACATCAAAGACTGGCACGCGGCGGTGAGCGCTCAGGCGAAGGACCAGGGCGAACAGATTCAGCTTGCGGTGGAAACCTTCCGTGACGAGATCAACCAGTATCTGAAGGACTGTCGGGACAGAGTGAACGCAGAACTCAGCACATATGCCCGGATCGCCGACATGATCCTCCAGTTGGAGCCCTTCGAGAAGACACCGACGATGAAGATCAAACGGTATCTGTATACCGATTAGGTGGTCGGCAGGGAGCGCTCAGGCTCCCTGCCCTTCCTGCTTCACCGGGCAGGTGCTGAACCCGAGCACGGTATACAAGCCGCAGAACCCTGTGGCGGCGGTAACGAGCAATACAGCGCCCACCGCTCCGAGTATCCACCACGCGCCTCCGAGCGCTACTGCCACGCCAAGCCCGATAACACCTGCTACAGCGCGGATAATCCGATCGACAGTCCCTTCATTCTTTTTCATGGTATGCTCCTCCATCGCTTAATATTCGTAATCCGTTATATTCAATATGGTGCGCTCGAACGGAAAAGGCAAGACATATTCTCGCATGCCGCACCTGTCGAATCATGCGTATATTCATGAGTATGAACATGCTACCGACAACAGAACCTTTTCGTACGGCTTTATTAGGGACCCTCGTGGCAGATGCCGCCGGCATGGGGCTTCACTGGATTTATTCGCAGGGGAAGATCGCCCAGATTGTTCGATCCAACCGCGGCGAAGCGGCGTTTATCGCGCCGGATCCGACGCATTACGAGGGCGCCCCGGCGTTTTTCGCTCATCCCCTTAAAACTGCGGGTGACTCCACACAGTATGGCGAGTATCTTGCCGTGGCGCTTCAAGCGACAACGGGAGAAGGTTTTGATACAGGAGCGTTTTTGCGCGAGTTTCAGGCCCACTTCGGCCCGGGCGGCACCTATGTCGGCTACGCCGATACCCCTATCCGGGAGACCCTCTATAACGTCTCTCACCTCGGCAAAGTTCTCCACGAGCGGGCGATGCAGGTCGACTCATCGCTTGATCAGTCCAAACAGGCGGACGCTGCTCATTACATCGCGCGATATTTCTTTGAGTTCGATGTTGATGGCCTCAAAGCTCAGGTGCGAACACCGCTGAAGCTCAAGGAGTGGAGTGCAACGGAGCTGGAAGAATCCGACCGCATCATCGATGTACTCTCAGCCGACATCGGCGCCGTCGGTGCCGAGGACGACCAGCTCCCCGCGCTGACACGATCGGCGATCCTCGCACATTTCTACCGGGGGACGGAGCTGGATGATATAACCGAGCGGGCAGTTCGCGTGACGAACAACCACGAAAAGGCAGTTTCCTACGCGACCTTCATGTCCCGGCTCCTTCGGGACCTATACGAGCACGGCGTGAACCGGGACGGACTGCGCGACCTGATCGAGTCCCATACGGGCGTACTCGACGGAACCTCCGCAGACCTGGTCCGCGAAGCGCTCGCCTACGAATCGCTCGACTATCGGGGAGTAACCAAGCACTTTGGAGCTGCCTGCCACCTCGACATGGGAGTGCCGGTCGCTCTGCACATCCTCTTGAATACCGAAAGCTACGCTGAGGCCGTGAACACGAACACGATGGCCAGCGGTGACAATTGCGGTCGAGCGGTGTTCCTTGGCGCGCTTGCCGGTGTTGTATACGGCGCGGGCGGGGAAGCCGGCATTCCCGATGAATGGGTCGCCCGCACAACGATCATCGAGCGGGTACAACGCACGAGCGGCTGGTCAGCCGCCGGCCTCGGTTAAAGGTCGCAGTCCCGGCACCCGGCGCCGGCTGACTCGAGCTCGAGGGTTACGTGCTGTATGCCCTGTTCCCGGAGTGTGTCTCGAATCTCGTTCTTCAGCGGTTCGAGCATGCTCAACGTCGCGTCGGCATCCGCGACGATATGTGCGCTAAGGAGCGTGTAGTTTCCGTCAAGCGTCCACAGATGAACGTCGTGAGCATCCCTGACCCCGGAAACGCCTGTTATCAGCTCCGACACCTCGTCGATCGACAACGAACCGGGGGCGTACTGCAGTAGAACACGAAGCGCACGTATAAAGATCGGAACAGCGCGCAACACGATGTATACGTTTATGCCGATCGACAGCAGGGGGTCGAGCCACAGAATGCCCCATATTCGTATGGCGATTGCCCCCGCGAGTACCGCGATCCATCCGAAAACATCTTCCATAAGGTGCAGAAACGCCGCCCGCGCGTTCATAGAGTCGGTTCGCGACAGGCGGAAGGCCGCTAAGGTGTTCATTGCTATGCCCAGCAGCGAAAGGCCGATCATGCCGGCGGTATTGACGGTCTCGGGCTCGAGAATCCGTGGGATCGTGTGCACCAGCACGGTTATCGAGCCGACCACCAGCACGAGACCCGTGATCAGAGCTCCGAGGACCGAAAAGCGCCTGTACCCGAAGGTAAGCTGATGGGTACGCCCTTTTCCGGCGATGCGCTCCATGATCAGGGCAAGAGCGAGCGTCACCGAGTCGCCGAGATCGTGAACGGCGTCGGCGAGGATGGCGACGCTGTTGGTGAGCAGCCCGCCTGCGAACTCAATTCCGGTGAACAGGACGTTAATTCCAAGCGCAACCCTCAGGTCACCCGCTGCCGCGTGGTTGTGAGTGAGGCCGCCATGGTCGTGAACGTGTTCGTGATTATGCGCGTGTGTATCCGCTTCCATAATGATCCTGGCGTCTGTTCTATCCGAACACCCGAAGGAGGTGCCGCTCGAGTATGTTCGTCGTGACGTTCCGTGCGATTGTCTCGCGGTTTTCTTTCAGCGCCGCATAATAGCGGTCGCCCATTCCGGCCGCAACCTTATAGCCGACGTGAAGAAGCTGTCGCACGTTCGGATTGAACGATGAATGGTCGGGTACGTGACGTACCGCATCTGCGTATTGTTCACCCGACCACGCGTGTACCTCCGCCGGCGACGGCAGCGCCGAGCGGTCGATGTCGATAACCGCCGCGTAGGGAGCGCAGAGTTCGTCGAATCGGTCGAACGCAGCCGCGTACACGTGTTGTGCGATTGCCAGCCCGCCAGGACCCGATTCGGCAAGGCCGATGAGCTCTTCAAGCCAGGTCGTTCCCGCGGTCTTGATGTGAAGGCCGGCATCGAATCGTGCGATCGCCCGCCGAATCGGTTCGTAGATCGAGAATTTATCGCTTCCGCTGTGCACGCTGAGCTTCAGGTTGGCAGGCAACCCGAATGCGTTCACTGCGTAGGCTATGACCGCGAGATCTTCCTCGAACTCGCGAGCGAACGCAGCGACGTCCCCAACGTAGTCAACACCCTTGTTGAAGCGTCCCGTGAACTTCGGTGCGATCGTCTGCACGGGAATCCCTTCGTCTGCGATTGCCGCGAGAATGAACAACATGTCAACCGGTGTCTGAGGCTTGTCGGTCTCGTCTATGGAGACTTCGAATGCGCAGCTGTCCGCGTCGCGCTGAGCGGTAATGTGCCGGTAAATTCGACCTGCTTCCTGCATGGCCAGAAGGAACTTAGCGGCGATACGGCGGACATCTTCCTCGCTTATGTTGAGGGGCGTCGCTATGTCGGGGATGGCGACCTCCCCGATCAGGTCCCTGTGCTTCTGTACAAAGGCTTCGATCGCTTCACGATCTGCGGGCTTGCCGATAGAATCGGCAACATCGATCGTAAAAAAGTCGCTTGAGCTTATATAGGGATCGACCGTCGCGAGCTGTATGTGGTCGGCATCGACGTGATACGCGCCGCTCCATGAAAGTGCTTTCACTGCCGCGTCAGCCTCTTCACGCACGCTCGCCGGCGTGGTTCCAACGATTCCGTGCTCGCGGTTTGACTTGTTCCACACCGGAACGACATCGATCCCACGCTTCTTCGCTTCGACGAAGGCGGCGAGCTGCGCCTCACCCTGATGACCAAACCGGTCCCCGATTCCCATAGTGTATTTTGATAAGATGAGTTTTTTCTGATTCATGTCTGACAGCATACCCGGTCACGACGACTCGGGAAAGGCGCCGGTCCGCTGCCGATCAGCAATGTCAGCCCCGAGCGAGTTCGGGCGCCACTCTACAACCCCCCGGCATCCTGATGTGCGTCGAGATCTCGTCGTATGGTCCAGACGAGTTCACGAAACTGCGGGTCATTGCTGCTCCTCGGGTGACCGAGGGTCGGTCGGTATTCCTGGACAACGCGACCGGGCTCTCCGCCGAGAAGCAGGATGCGGTCGGCGAGCAGGGCGGCTTCTTCGACATCATGGGTGACGAACATGACCGAGGTTCTGGTGCTTTTCCAGATCGAAAGGAGCTCCTGTTGAAGGCTCCGTCGGGTTACCGCGTCAAGAGCGCCGAAGGGTTCATCCATCAGGAGTACCTCCGGGGATATCGCCAGCGCTCGTGCAATGCCGACACGCTGTTTCTGGCCACCGGACAGTTGACCGGGAAACCGCGTTTCAAGACCGGCGAGACCGACGAGCCTGAGCATTTCGCGGGCCCGCTCGACCCGCTGTGCCCTGTCGAGTGAGCGTTCGAGGCCGAGCGTTACATTCGAGAGCACGCGTCTCCAGGGCAACAGCCGTGGTTCCTGAAACACGAAACCAAAGCGACCTCCGGCTGGACGTTCTACCCGGCCATCGAGCGGTTCGATTAAACCTGCAACGACGCGAAGCAGCGTTGATTTACCGACACCTGACGCGCCGACAATAACGAGAAACTCGCACTCTCCGAGTGTCAGCGAGAAGTTCTGAAGTATCGTCGTCGGCTCACTGGCCCCGCGTGTTGAAGACTGCTGGTAGCCTATGGTGACATTTCTAAGACTCAGACGTTCTGCCATTTCAGAAGCCTCCGCTGTACGAGAGAAAATGCGGCGTCCGTCAGCCCGTACAGCGCCGCAATCGTGAGCATATACACCATGACCACGTCTATCGCCAGAAGCCCTGAGGCCTCGATCATCCGCTGCCCGATTCCCCGTATTCCGAACAGCTCGGCGGCCACCACCGTCATCCACGCCTGACCGATCCCGGTGCGCATTCCAGTCAGAATTCCCGGGAGCGCCGCCGGTAGAACGACCTTCATCAGTCTCGGGAAAAAGCGGTCGTGTCCGAACACGCGGGCAACCTCGATCAGATCACGATCGACCGAGGCGATCGCCTGTGAGCCGGCGAAGTAATTGATCCAGAAGACGCCAATGGAGATGATGAACGTGGCGGCGTTCCGGTTGATCCCGAACCAGATAATCGCGAAGGGTATCCACGCGAGCGGAGGAATGGGTCGAAGGATGCGCGCGAGGTAATACTGGAGCGCGCGAAATCCGGGCGCAAGCGCGACCGCCGCGCCGACGGTCAGTCCCAGCGCCGTTCCGAGCAGCAGTCCGGACGTATAATGACGAAGGCTCCCAAGGACGACTGTCAGCCATACCCCGCGCTCGATCTCCTGGAGGAAGGTACCGGGAAGACTGGACGGAAGGGGTACGAGGGCGGCCTGAACAGCTCCGGTACGTACCGAAAGCTCCCAGAGTGCGAACACAACGGCAATTCCGAGGAGACCGAGCCACTGATTTGACGACGATCCGCCGGCCTTCAATGTACCCGAGCTAGGTCTGATGCGATTAAGCATTTATTCTACCCGATCGTACACATCGGTATGGAATAATTCATCGAGATCGACGGCCTCCGACAACGCGCCAATCCGAAGCTGGAAGTCCTGCATGCGCGCGGTCGACTCGCGTATCACCGCAGGATCCGATGTGAAATTGGTCGACGGCGACTCCAGCGCGCGTTCGAGGGTGGAAAGGTCGACGGCACCGCCCCCTACGAACTCCGACATGTATTCCGCCGAAGCTGTGACTTCGTTCTGAAGATGTTCTGTAGCGCGGATGTGAAGCTCGACCAGGCGGTCTATGGCTTCCCGATGCTCTTCGCGCGTATCCCTTCGCACTGCCAGTACCGCGCCCGGCTGTCCGGGGAACATTTCGGACGCTCTCGCCACGACGGTCATGTTGGGAGCACGTTCCTCAACGATCGTCAGAGTCGGCTCGAGTATGGATGCGGCGTCGACGCGACCGGTCAACAGCGCCTGCTGCACCTGGTCACTTCCCATGCTGACGATTTCGACGAGGTCATCCGGAATCCCGAGCTGCTCTTCGAGCCAGTACCGTAGAACCGTGTTGGGGACGGACCCCGCAGGGAACGTCGCAATCGAGACCGGACGCCCCTCGGTTTCGTAGAAAGCCTCAAAGGCGTCGCGTGCCGCCTCGGGACTTCGGGAGCCGCCGAACAGGCGCGCAAGCGGTTCGTCGGCTATGAACGCGATCTGTTCTATGATCGCGGATGCGAGCACCTCAATATCCTGCCCTCGCGACCGGGCGACCATCGCAGGACCTATTCCAAAGTACATGACATCGAGTTCCCCCGACGCAACCGCCTGAACCATGGCCGGACCGTCAGAGAACCGTGTCAGACGCAGATCGAGCCCTGCGTCCTCCGCCCACCCTGCGCCTTCAATAACGAACAGCTGGGCCACCGGTAGAATCGGCAAGTAGCCGACCTCCAGAACGGTGCGGCCGTCGCCGTCGCTTGCGGAGTCTTCTCCGTCCCCGCCGGCACATGCCGGTATAGCCAGCATTGCAAGTATGAGTACGGCTACTGTCGCAACAACCGTGCTCCCACGGTATCTTTCCTGCGCCTGTTTCATTCCATGCCTCCCTGAGTGCCTATAGTACATTAATTCACGTGAGTTACTACAGTATATCACACGCTACGCGATTCTCACGGTTTGCGTCAAGTTCGGGTTGGGCGGCATCTGAACAGCGCGCACACGATCGCCCCCGAACCTCATTGACATTTAACAAAACTCGAATACAGTTCTGCCTCAGGAGAACACAATGAAACGAATTTTTTCTGTGCTGTTACTGTTGGTGTATGCAGCTGCGGGTCTGTTCGCGACGGGCCGCGCGGAGGCTCCGGAACTCGGAACCGAAGAAAACCCCATCGTCTGGGCTTTCGTACCGTCGGGTGATACTCAGGAGATTGTCGCCGGTGGTCAGGCCGTCGCCGACATGATTTTCGAAGAAACCGGTCTGGTCGTCGAGGCGAGCGTCGCTACCGAGTACGCGGGCGTCATCGAGGCATTGCAGAGTGACCCGCCGAGTGCTCACATGGCGTCGCTGGCAACCTTTGCGTACGTGGTCGCCGCGGACCGTGGTGTAGCAGAAGCCGAACTGGTCGCCGTTCGCTTCGGGCGTCCGTTCTACGACGCGCAGATCATTGCAAATGCCGATTCCGGTATCGAGACGATCGCTGACCTTGACGGGAAAAGTTTTGCGCGCCCTGACCCCTTAAGCACGTCGGGCTGGATTATTCCGAGCCTCTCGCTGCGGGCGGTAGGCGTCAATCCTGATACCGATCTTACAGAGATTGTCGACGCAGGCGGTCATACAAGTGTTATTACTGCGGTGTACAACGGGGACGTTGACGCGGGTGCTTCGTATGTCGATGCACGCGCAGACGTACAGGACGACTTTCCCGATGTCATGGAGCGCGTTCGTGTCATTGAAGTCAGCGCCCCGATTCCCAACGACGGTGTGCAGTTTCATCCATCGTTGTCAGGAGAGATGAGGGAGCAGATCATACAGGCGCTGCTCGATATTGCCGACACCGAAGACGGTGCCGCAGCGCTGAACCGGGCGTATCAGTGGGAAGCACTGAATCGTCTGCAGGATGATTTTTACGATCCTTTCCGCCAGGTGCTGCAGTCAGCCGGTGTTGACGCAGAGTCGCTTTTAGGCGATTAATGCAGGTCAGTCTACGGAGTCTACCCCGCCCTGCGGCGGGGCAGATTCCTGTACACGCCTATTATCTCTGAACATATCAGGTGTACATGCTGGAATTCACGAATCTTTCAAAAACCTACGATGACGGTACGCAAGCGCTGAAGGACGTTTCCTTTACGGTCGAACCCGGAGAGTTTCTGGTCGTCATAGGCCTGTCGGGATCCGGGAAGTCGACGTTGCTGCGGTGTACGAACCGCCTGGTTGAACCTACCTCCGGGAGTATTGTCTGGGACGGAACGAACATCACCGCAGCGGACTCGGTGACCCTGCGGAACGTACGCCGGCGCATCGGTATGATTTTCCAGCACTTTAATCTCGTACGTCGGTTGAGCGTGCTCCAGAACGTACTCTCGGGACGCCTCGGGTACATCGATACTGCGTCTGCCATGCTCTACCGCTTTAAGAAACAGGACCGTGAACGGGCCTTTCGCGCACTCGAACGAGTGAGTCTGACGGATCAGGCGTTCAAACGGGCGAGCGAGCTGTCGGGTGGGCAACAGCAGCGCGTCGGTATTGCCCGCGCCCTGATGCAGGAACCGAAGATCATCCTCGCGGACGAGCCGGTCGCGAGTCTCGATCCCGTCCTGGCCCATACGATTCTCGGGTACCTGGAGCGACTGAACCGCGAGGACGGTATTACCGTCATATGCAGCCTCCATTACCTGGATCTTGTCCAGCGATATGCTACTCGGGTCATTGGTCTTCGCGATGGTCGGGTCGTATATCGCGGTACAGGGACGGACATACGGAATATGACAGACGCAGAGTTCAAGGAAATATACGGTGAAGAAGCGGAGCGAATAGCAGCCGGGCCCTCCGTCGAGAAGCCCGCCGGGGAGACGCAGTAATGGCGCGAACACCACAGGAGCGCGAACAGGCCCGTCAATCCCGGATCACCGGCAGAACTGCGCGCCAGAAACCGCTCGTCGGGCCCTCCGTTGCCGCGATCGCCTCGCTGCTTGTACCGGGGCTCGGTCAGATTCTCAGCCGGCAGTTACAACGGGGCCTGTTGATATGTGCTTCACTGGTAACCGCGGTCCTCATTTTCGCATCGAGGATTTCCGACCTGGGGCGCCGGGTAGACGGATTCTGGCCGACAATTCAGCGCTCCATTGAGCGACGGCCCGGTTTTATCGTGCTTGTAAGCGCAGCAATCCTGCTCGTCTGGTTGTCTGCGGTATGGGACGCGTATATGTGTTCCCGTGATCAGCGCAAGCGGTTTTCGGGTGTCTTTGTATTTGTTCTGTTTACGTTTTTTGTCCTCGGCTGGCAGATCGCTCAGATAAACGTCGTTACTCTGGTTCGGCAGGCACCAGCCGCGATGGCGCCGCTCTCCAGGGTAATGTGGCCCTGGCCGGCTGCCGTTACCTTCGACGAAGATTCCGTTTCGGCTTTTGCTTCAATTCTCGCCGGCGAGGGGCCGGCTCCGGAGCGACCTCAACAGGTGGAAGGCGAACCGTATCTGCTCGTTGAACCCAACGTCGGGCGTATGTCCCGACAGGACGAGAATTTTGCGACGGTCCCCGGAACTCAGATCACGGTGACGGCAACCGGATTCGCCCCGGAAACCGAGACGTCGATCTGGTGGCGTGATCCGGCGGGAAACGAATACCGCCCCCGCGAGGACGGTCAGTATCTGATCTTCGAGACCGACGCCGACGGAAGCTTTCAGTTTGAAATGCGGATGCCGTTTGATCTGGCGCCGGCAAGCGTAGGTGGGCCGTTTCTGCACACGATTGAAGCCAGGCAGTCGTTCCGGGTCGGTGGACCGCAGCCGTCTGAGGCGCTGCAACAGACGGTGAGTCGGATGGTGGAAACCATCTTCATGGGTATGATGGCAACCGTGTTCGGTATCCTGTTTTCTATCCCGGTCAGCTTCTTTGCCGCACGCAACATCATGTCGGGAAGCCGGCTGACCATGGCTGTGTACTATCTGACGCGGGCAGTTCTCAACATCATCCGATCAATTGAACCGTTAATCTGGGCTCTTATTGCGGTGGTGTGGGTCGGGCTGGGCCCTTTCGCCGGCATAGTCGCGTTGACCGTTCACTCGATTGCCGCCCTCGGCAAGCTGTATTCGGAGGCCATCGAGAGCATCGATCCCGGCCCTATCGAAGCGATACAGGCAACCGGCGCGAACCGGCTGCAGACCATCATGTACGGGGTCATTCCGCAAATGATTTCGCCGTTCATCAGCTTCTCGATCTATCGATGGGATATCAACGTTCGCATGTCGACGGTCATTGGACTGGTCGGAGGCGGTGGTATCGGGTTCCTGCTGGTACAGTACATTCGTCTGCTCGATTACCGCTCAGCGGGAATCGCCGTGTGGTTTATCGCGATTACCGTTGCAACGCTCGACTACGTCAGTGCTGAAATTCGCAACCGTTTAATGTAGCATCGGCACACTATGAGTGTAATCAACTGGCATCCCGACAGACCCGTCATTCTGGTCACGAATGACGACGGAATCGAGTCTCCCGGAATACGTGCGGCCGTCGAAGCGGTCAAGGATTTTGGACACGTGCTTGTAGCGGCACCTACGACACAGATGACGGCGATGGCGCGAAGCCTCACCGGAGATTTTAACGATCACTTTCACCGGAGCGATGACTTCTCGGATCTCCGGGACGCCGATGTGTCGGCCTGGCATATAAACGCCTCTCCCGCGCTCGTGGTGCATCACGCGCTCGGCGTTTTCTTCTCCACACGGTATCCCGATCTGGTTGTGTCCGGAATCAATTACGGCGAGAACCTGGGTAACAACGTCTCGATCTCCGGGACAATCGGAGCGGCCTACCATGCCGCTGCACACGGATTGCCGGCGATCGCCGTTTCGCTGCAGACCGACATTGCGCATCACCGCTATTACGGAGAGCTCGACTGGTCCGGTGCTGTTCGAGTAACGCGGCGGTGGGCCGATATCGTGCTGAGCCGGACCTTTCGCGGAAGCTGGCACCCGCCCGGCGGTCGCGTGGCTCGAGACGGTTCGACAGCGCATCCGGCAGCCGTGCTGCCCTTTGACGTACTCAAAATTGACGTTCCCGAACCCTGTCCCCCGGGTACCGAAGAGCGCCTGACCCGCCTCTCGCAGCGGCACTATTTTTTCTCCATACTCGAGAGCGCGACCCCCGACACACCTATTCGGGAGGCCATTACCCACGTCGACATTGATCCGGCCGGACTCGCGCCGGATGACGATATAACCGCGGTAGCGGTCGACAGAGTCGTGTCGGTGACGCCGTTGATGCTCGACAATACTGCCCCGCTTGACGAGTTTCGGGCGAAGGTTCGGCTGTAAGCTCGATCATCTGTCCTCCTCCGACCCCCGGATACGCTACAATGCCCGCCATGCAGACTGTGCATACCCTTCACTTCTCATCTTCCCTCGACATGGCAGGCATCCGGCCGGAGTCCGTAGATCTGGTTGTAACCTCGCCCCCGTATCCTATGATCGCCATGTGGGACGAGGTTTTTTCGGCGAGGAGCGACCGCGTCCGGAAAGCTCTGCAGGATGATGACGGAGCCGCCGCCTTCGAGGCTATGCACGCAGTACTCGATACTGTCTGGGGCGAGTGCGGGCGGGTGCTCCGACCCGGCGGCTTTCTCTGCATAAACGTAGGCGATGCGACCCGGACGATCGCGGGGAACTTCCGTCTCTACAGCAACCATGCCCGCATCACAAACGCGTGTCTGTCGTGTGGGTTTCAGGCGCTCCCGATCATCCACTGGCGCAAGCAGACGAACGCGCCGAACAAATTCATGGGTTCGGGCATGCTCCCGGCCGGCGCCTACGTCACCCTCGAGCACGAGTACGTTCTTGTCTTTCGAAACGGCGGCAAGCGCGCGTTCTCGCCGGCCGACGCTGAGCGAAGGCGCCGAAGCGCGTTCTTCTGGGAGGAGCGAAACCGCTGGTTCTCCGACGCATGGGATTTCAAGGGCGTGCGGCAGCCGCTGGTTCACCCGAAACGAGCGGTCGGCAATCGGAAAACGGGGACGGAGCTCAGAAAGCGCAGCGCAGCATTCCCTTTGGAGCTTGCGAGCAGGCTCATCTGCATGTACAGCCTGCAGGGGGACACGGTACTCGACCCGTTTCTTGGTACCGGGACGACGACAGCGGCAGCAGTGCTTCACGCCAGAAACAGCGTCGGCTACGAGCTTTCAGCCGACCTTGAAGCGGCAATCCGCGAGGTGATTGGCGTGGCGGCGTCGCGCAGCGGCGACATGGTGCGGGAGCGCCTGTCGGCGCACGAGCGTTTTGTCGAAGAGACTGAAGCGAAGCGTGGAAAACCGCTCGGATACACGAATGCGAATCACGATGTCCGCGTTATGACCCGACAGGAAACGGGGCTCGCGCTTCCGGAGGTTGTCGATTTCCGGGATATATCACCCCGAGAGGCGGATGTGCGCTGGGTCGCGGAGCACTCGAGTCCCGAGAGCAGTGGTAATTCGCCTCGCCCGGGCTGATGCGCTTCTTCGCAGGACTGAAGGCCGACTGGCCCGCGCAGCCCCGCGTGATCGCGTACCCCGCACGGGAGGTATCAGAGCGGTAACTCGCGCATGACACGCGTGTGTACCTCGAGGTCAGCTCTGCTGAACAGCACGAAGCGGATCAACGATATACTGTTCAGCTCCGAGGTCACCTGGACGGTGGTCGAGCAGGCAACCCGGGCGGCTGCCTCCACGGGATAGCCGAACGCACCGGTGGACAGCGCCGGAAACGCGATCGACGAAATACGGTATTCGTCAGCGAGATGCAGGGCGTTGCGGTAGCAGTCTGCAAGCAGCTGATCACTCGGGGTATCGACCCCGTACACGGGGCCGAGGCAGTGGATCACATGGCGGTTCGGCAGATCGTGTCCGCCGGAAATGACCGCCTGCCCGGGGCGAATCGGCGCGAGGGGTTTACATTCGTCGTAGAGTCCGGGGCCCGCGGCGCGGTGTATTGCCCCTGCCACGCCGCCGCCGGTGCCTAGCTCGGCGTTCGCGGCGTTGACGACAGCGTCCAGATCGGGTTGCCGGGTAATGTCACCCTGAACGAACTCAATCGTGATGGCGTGTGACGTGAATTTATTCATGTGTGTGCCTCTCCACCGTGATTCCCCGTCGCATATCGCTTCCGCCTCTTCACCGACAGGAGCAACAGCACGAGCAGCAGCGGCACGAGCACGTAGTTGGCGACGCCACCGGGCGCCGTTCCCGCAAGGGTTACCGGTTTTACGAAGCCGAGCACAAGCCGGACTGTGTATTCTCCGATGCTTAGCAGATACATGAGGGGAATAAGGCTGCGGTAGCGAAAAAGAACCAGGAGCGAAACGATCGCGAACAGAAGCTGTGAGAGACCCCACAGGGCGAATACGTGTATCACGGTCGCCGCGGCATCCGCGCTGTACCGTTGGAGCGGTATCGTGGCTATGGAACCCGCGCCACCGTCGGGCGCGAGAATGTGGATCAGGCTTCGGATAATCGAGACGCCGGTCAGAACAGCGAAGGCGGCGACTGCGATACGGCTGCCCCGGTACTCATTGCTCGCGACGGCAGGAATGAATGTATTCATGATCTGGTACCTTCTTCATGCTTGAGTTTCGTGTAGCTTCGTTTCATAAGTACAAGTCCAGTCAGAAACGCGAGGAAGAATCCCGCGGGTTGAGCCATAAACACTCCGTTGACTCCAAAAAACGGTGGAAGCAGGAGTACCATAGGGATCAGATAGAGCCCCTGCTGGCTTGCGGCCAGGAGCAGGGCCGACCGTCCGTCGCCGAGCGCCTGAAAAACTCCACCAAACAGAATAACGAGTCCGGCGGGGATCAGCGCGACCGAAAAGGTTCGCATTGCGAATGCTCCCATTGCGATCACTTCGGCATTGTGTGGTGTAAAGAAGGTCATGATAGGCCGGGAAAAAACGCTCAATACCAGCCCGCCGACGGCGCCGAATCCAACAGCAAATCGGACAACCAGCCGTATCGTCGCGTGGACGCGATCAAACGCTTTCGCACCGTAGTTGTATCCTACCAGCGGCTGCAGCCCCTGCGCGAGACCCATCATTGCCATGAAGATCAGCATGAACACACGGAAGGTGACGCTCACTGCGGCAATAGCGCCGTCTCCAAAGCCGCCGGCTGCGTTGTTGACAATTCCAAACGACAGACTTCCGAGAATCTGCCTGACGAAGGTCGGGAACCCGAGGGTCATGATCGCGCGATACGTGGTCAGGGTTGGATGGAGATGCCTGAACGATACCGGATGCAGCGTTCCTTTTCGGCGGAGGTAGAACGAAAGCAGAAACAGCGTCGAGGCTGCCTGCGCAATGACGGTGGCAACAGCCGCCCCGGTAATGCCCATGTCCAGTACAAAAATGAATACAGGATCGAGAATGATATTCAGCACTGCGCCGACCATCTGCCCGAGACTGCTGTGGCCGGACGCGCCTTCGGCCCTGAGCAGGTTGTTCAGGGTCATGTTTACGACCAGGAACACCGATCCCCCTATAATGACCCGCCCGTAGAGCGTGGCTTCGGCCAGGATGTCAGGAGTCGCTCCGAATACGCTCAGGAGGGGCTGTATGAAGATCCCCCCGAGAATGGAAAGCACAATTCCGACGACCAGCGAACTGTAGAATGCGGTTGTCGCTGCCCGGTGCGCGCCCTCGTGATCCCCGGCACCGAGGCGACGGCTGATGACACTTGCCGCGCCCATGCCGAAGGTCAGGCCTACGGCGCCAATGAGCTGGAACATCGGGAACACGATTCCGGTAGCAGCGATTGCGGTGGTGTCGCGAAGGAAGCTGACGAAAATGGTGTCGACGATGTTGTAGATCGCCATTACGATCATACCGGCGATCGCCGGGGCAGACAGTTTGAACAGCGTCACGCCGATCGGACCTTCCGCCATCATTCCGATCCGTTGCCTCTGTTGCAGTTCCTTCGATGTCAGGCTCATACGCGCCCCTGTGTGTTCAGAATTGAGAAAACGATGTGTTCTATACGGGACGTTGCCGCCGAAATTGAGCAGGCGTAGTCGGTGCGAAGCGCGTGCCACGCCTGCCACGAGGAGCTTACCTGAACTTCGTCGAGAACCGCTTCATTGTTACGGGCACCAGGCGGCAACAGCGCGGTGACGTACTCGCGAACGTGAGCGCGCTCGCGGTCGTGTCGCTCGGCGTACATGCGCCTGATTGCCTCGATACCGTATTTCTTTTGTTCGCCGATCACCCGAATCGGGGTTACATATTCGTATACGAGCGCACGGTGCTCGACAAACCTGTGCACCGAGCGACTGAGGTCGCTCGTGTCGGGCGCGGGGAAAGGGAATCGATGAGCGATATCCTGCCACAATTCGTCCAGCGCCGCCTGCAGAAGCGAGTCGAGGTCGGCGAAGAAGCGATACACCGACCGTCGCGACACATCCGCGCGTGTGGATACAGCCTCTGCTGAGGGAACGCTTCCTGTCTCCCGGATAAGCTGAATCGCCGCGCGAACTACTCGCCGCTTGTTTTCATCGCGGCGTGTTCTGCGGCCGTCGCTCGTCGCGTCGACATCCATGGTCAAACGGTAACTATTGACACGCACAGTGTCAATAGTTAGGGGTGGACGCTGTCGAGCCGTCGAACTGTCGGCTGTACGTCAGGCGGGCCAGATTTTCCGGCCGCCACCGGGAGGTACCACCGCGTCTATGGCTTGTTGCTCCGCGGCGCTTAGTGAGGGCATATCGAGGACGGCAAGGTTCTGTTCGAGCTGCCGCTGATTCCTGCTCCCGGGTATGATCATGGACACTGCCGGATGGGCGAGCACGAAGCGCAGCGCGAGCTGTGCAAGAGTCTGTCCAGCAGGTCCAAGTTCGAGGACAGGTCGGAGACGCGAAACGGTCCCAAGGTCTTGGGTGAACGCGTTGTTCTGTTCCGGATCGGTAATCCACGCCTGACGAAAATCACCGTCCTCAAACGTCTGGTCTGCGCTGAACTTGCCGGTGAGGATGCCCATGGCTAAAGCTCCGCGGACGATCACACCTATACCGTGCGTACGGCAATACTCAAGACAGTCTGCCTCGCCGGTTCTGTTGAGGATACTGTAGTCGATCTGCAGGGTCGAGCAGCCGCCACGGTCGTTAAAGGCCCGAAGGTAATCGAAGTCGCTTGTACTGACTCCGTAGGCGCGAATCTTGCCGTCCGCCTTCAGTTTCTCGAAACCCTCAAGGAAAACGTCCATGGTCGGGTCCTGGAAATTGATGTGACTCTGCATAATGTCGATATAGTCGGTGCCGAGGCGTTGAAGATTACTCTCTACACCCGCAACGAGGCGTTCGACGGAGGTGTACGCCGAGCGATTCTGATCCCTGTCAAAGCCCCGCCAGCCGATTTTTGACGCCACGACGAACGTGTCCCTGCGGCCCTTCATGGATTTACCCAGGAGCTCTTCGCTGTGTCCATCGCCGTATACGTCCGCGGTGTCGTAGAAATCCACCCCACGTTCGACGGCGACGTCGAGCATTCGCAGCGCTTCTGCGTCGTCGGTGGATCCCCAGGCGTCGCCACCAATTGCCCACAGACCAACGCCGACCGGCGAAAGCGTAAGATCCGTATCTCCAAGCGTTCGTTTCTTCATGGCTACATCCTGCGGGAGGATGCAGCTATTCGCAAGCCACGATCGAGTGCCCGCTCACGATAAACCCCGCTGTGGCGAGGCGTGTCTTCCATTGACTCTCGAAACCAAAGTTGAAGGGGCGCGCCAGTAAGCCGGCAGCCTCTTCCTCTGCCGTCAGGATAGAACAGCGTGTGTGTTCGTCGGAGCCGGCTTCAAGCAGCAGCTCTTTCCGGTGCAGGACGGGGCGGTTTGCCCGGTAATGCCGGATCCGGACCTGCTTCTGCAGCGTATCGATCTCACAGGAAAACGCGAGCGCTGGATGCGGGAGTTCAAAGAAACCGGGATACACAAGGACACTGCAACACTGTTCGCCTCGGTCTTTCAGCACGAGGTCCCCGGGAACAAAGGGGCTTGAAACGTCCCGAGCCAGAAGCGTTCCAAGCGTTTCAGCGGCCTTGAGGGACCCACACGACACAAGGTGATAATAGTGCGCCCTGCCGACGGTCTTGGCCGGTATCCCCTGACGGACACGGAGCGACCCCAGCAGCGTTGTGCATACGCTGACGATCGTTTTTTCCATACGGTGCGTCTCCCGCTTCCCCTATACGGTATATCACAGGACAGGCAAAAACACGTGTACCGGCGGAACATTTTTCGTACAAGAGAACAGACACCGAAAAATCGGGGATAGTAATTGATACTTTTGCCGTGATAAAAACGTACAGTAATAGTATAATTATTTCCTCCAATAAGACTATAAACGGAGGCTGCACATGCGTGTCAATTTTCGCGGCGGAATATCGACGAAGCTCATAGGTTTCATGGCCTTTGCGATGGTGCTCGTTACCGGTGCCTTACTGTCTATCGCAATATACATGGTCGAAACGACGGCCCGGTCGACGGTACTGGAAATGACTGAGCGAAAAATGCGTGGTGACATCCGTGCCGCTGAAGCGTATATCCGAAACGAATATGGGCAGCTTCGCCACGAAGCCGACGCTATCGTCGACGAGCAGGGCACCCCTCTCGACGGACGGTACGGGACTATCGATCGGATTTCGACGGATCTCGGGGTCGTCGCGACGATTTTTGTCCGCGACAGTGGAGACTTTCGGCGTGTGGTCACCAGCATTGTAAACGAAGACGGAGAGCGAGTGGTCGGTACGACCCTCGGGCGGTCGAGTGCCGCATTTGAACCCGTGTCAGCCGGAGAGTTGTTTATCGGACAAGCGGCAATCCTCGGCCGCGACTATTTCACAGGCTATCAGCCTCTGTTCAACGATGATGAAGACGTCATCGGGATACTGTTCGTTGGAATCGAAATGACCAGCGTCGATCAGATAATAGCCGATGGCAGCCGACAGGCAATCAGTGCATTACTCAGCGCGGCGGCGGTCATCCTGGCGCTGGCCACGGTGTTTGGCGCGTGGTTTGTGAATCGCTCCATCGTTCGCCCGATTCGGACAGCCGCAGACATGGCAGAAACGCTTGCTGCCGGTGATCTGAGCTTTACCGTCTCAACAACGGACGGGAGTCGCTCAGACGAGATTGGGGTGCTCGTCCGTGCTTTTGGAACCATGCAATCGGCCATTAGTGAAGTGGTACAGAATATTCAGACAGCAGCCGATCAGGTCAGCTCAGGCAGCGATCAGATCAGTGAATCCTCACAACTGCTTTCGCAGGCAGCGGCTCAACAGGCTGCAGAGGCAGAACAGGTTGCCTCATCCATGGAAGAAATGGGCGCAACCATTAACACCAACTCCGAAAATGCGAGACGGACCGAGACGACTTCGAATCAGACCGCCGAACGTGCTCAGTACGGGGGTGATTCGGTGTCGAAAACGGTTGAGGCCATGCGGCGAATCGCGGAGAAGATCGGTGTAATTGAAGAGATTGCTCGAAACACCAATCTCCTCGCATTGAATGCAGCAATAGAGGCAGCGCGAGCGGGTCAGGACGGAAAAGGCTTCTCAGTCGTCGCGTCTGAAGTCCGCAAGCTCGCTGAACACAGCCAGACGACCGCGGCGGAAATCAACACGCTCTCGGTTGAGAGTCTTTCAGTAGCCGACGAAGCTGGAAGCGTCATGCTTGAGGTTGTAGATGGTATCCGGCAGACTGCAGCCCTCGTACAGGAAATCGCCGTTTCCAGCAATGAACAGTCGGCCGGTGTACAGCAGATCAATCAATCGCTGTCTCAACTCGATGAGATAATACAGCGGAACGCCTCATCGGCCGAGGAGCTGGCCTCCATGTCGGAAGAACTCAGCAGCCAGTCCGAGGAACTAACGCGTGCCATCGCGTTCTTTCGACTCGGCTCCGCCGTCGATTATTGAGGCAATGCAGGCGCATGCGCGTTCGTGGTTGACTGTTCCCCAGATGGCTTCCAGCCGTCTGAACCGCACCTCAAGCTCGGCCGCATCACCAAAGAACGCTCTTCGGCAGAGCGCTGTGCTGTCGTCGAGGATCATAAGTTCCCGCGCCTGTTCGGCAATGTCGAGATTAGCGGCGTTTCCGTGACCGAATGGGAACGCACACAGAATGGTCAGGTCGGCAGAACGGACAAGATCCAACGCGCGTTCCAGAACGCCCCGCTGTATGTCCGAGAAGGCCGGAACCTGGAGATAACTGATTCCGATTGCCGCCCAGAACTTGGCGTCGCTGTCGAGTTCGTGCGCGACCCCGCCAGTGACGGTGCAACCCTTTGTGTGGAGGAACCGGGTAATGGCGACGGCGCTGCCCGCACCACCGATCACGTGTACTCGAAGATTGCGATCCGTTCCCGCATCAGGAACTGAACTGACGGTGACGCTGCCGGTGGTTTCGTTCTGACCGATTCGTACGTCGGTGTTGTAGGCCCGCTCCAGGTTGTCCCGGGTCAGAACTTCGTGCGGAGTACCGACAGATGTAACCGTGCCGGATTCGAGCAGTATCAAACGCCTGCAATATTCGGCTGCGCTGTTCAGGTTATGAAGCGCAACCACCGCGCCGCGGTCCTGATCGCACAGCGCCCGAACCATGCGGAGAAGGGTCTGCTCGTGTCCTATGTCGAGATTCGCCGTGGGTTCGTCGAGAAGCATAACCGAGGCATTCTGCACAAGCACGCGGGCAAAGAGAACGAGTTGTCGCTCGCCCTCCGAAAGCGTCGGGAACTCGCGGTCGGCAAGGTCAGACAGACCGACCTGCGCGAGCGCCGACAGTGCTGCGTTCCGTTCGCGGCTTCCCGGAGCCCGGCCCCAGCGCAGGCCGGGGTAGGTCCCCATCTCCACGACGTCCACCGCCCGAAACGCAAACTGATCCGGCCCCTGTCTGCTGAGGTAGCTCATGGTACGGGACCTTTCACGTGCTGAATACGCGTGAAGGGGACGTCCCTTGAGGGTCACGGTTCCGCTGTCCGGTGTTGCGAATCCTATGAGATTCCGGAGCAAGGTGCTTTTCCCTGCGCCATTCGGTCCAATGAGGCCGACAATTTCGCCCGGTTCAAGGTCAAGATCGATGTCTTTCAGCAGTTGCACACCACCGACCGAGTAGGAGACGCGGCGTGCCGAGAGCATTGGCTTCATACCGACCCCCGTTTCTGGTAGCGCAGAATCAGGAAAATGAAATACGGCCCGCCGATGACCGCGGTTACGATCCCCGTTCGGATCTCATACGGGCGAAATGCATACCGGCCAATCAGGTCGCTCAGAAGCAGAACGATCGCTCCAGCTGCAAGCGAGTACGGTAATAGCGTCCTGTGATCCGGACCCGTGAGCAGTCTCACGAGATGCGGCACCATGAGGCCGATAAACGCGATCGGGCCGGCGAGCGCGATAGCCATTGCGGTCAGCATCGCCGCGGTCACGAGGATGCCCACTTTCAGTGCTTCAACCCGGACGCCGAGGCTGTGCGCCTGCTCATCGCCCAGTGTCAGAAGATTCAGGGATGACGAAAAACCCATCATAACCAGAGACAGCCCCGCGACAAAGGGCAGGGGCGGCACGACCGTACTCCAGCTCCGTCCCTCAAGGCCTCCCATAGTCCAGAAAATGAACTGGCTCACCGCGTGTTCCTCGGCGAAGATCAGCACCGCCGAGACCAGACCACTAAGAAGACTCGAAACGGCAAGGCCCGCGAGTATTACGAAGAGCAACTGCGTTCCGCCGCGACCCGAAGCCACTACGTAGACAAACAGGGCGGCGGCGAGCGCACCGAGAAAGGCGGCGCCGGGAACAGCAAGAGGATGCAGCACCGCGATTCCCGACACAATCGCGAGCACTGCTCCGAGGCTGCTCCCGGCAGAAATACCGAGTATGTCGGGGCCTGCCATTGGATTACGAAACAAACCCTGAACCGCGGCGCCGCTGAGCGCGAGCGCTCCACCGGCGAACACGGCCGCCACCGCGCGAGGGAAGCGGATGTGGTACAGAATCGAGTATGCGCTTCTGAGTTCCCGCGGCAGCGCAGACAGATCCACATCGTCGGGGCTCAACAGCAACCCGAGTACGTCCAGAATCGATCGGAGCGGCACGGTGACCGAACCAAGACCAACCGCCGCAGCGAGTGAGACAACGAGTGCAGCAGACAGTATCACCGGTGCAACGAAGCGCTTCCCTACCGCGTTCATGGTGGCGCGCTAGAAATAGTCCGGATACACCAGCTGTGCGAGGTGCTCGGCTGCGTCCACAATGTACTGGCTGTAGGTTCCTTTCAGGTGCTCAGGAATCATGTACACACGCTCTGACTCGATTGCTTCGAGTCCTTCCAGAGCTGGATCGTTCATGACCTGATCGGCAAACTCCTGTGCTGCATCGTCCTCTCCCCAGATAAAACCCGGGAGAAAGATGATGTCCGGATCGAGATCGACGATCAGTTCCTTTGACATGGGAACCATACCAAAATCGTCTTCCTCGAACTCGGCTGCAGCGTTGTGCACTCCGGCAAGACGCAGCACTTCGTGCCAGGTCGTGTTCACGCCGCTCGACGTTCCCCAGGTATTGTATTCAATGCCCGAAAGACGCTGTTCGTCCGGAATCGTGGATACCGTGCTTTGCAGCTCGGCGATGCGGGCGTCCATCGCGGAAATCATGTCTTCCGCGGCCTCCGTTTCCCCCATAATTCGTGCGAGGGTGCGTATTTCTTCCTGAATATCCGGAATCGTGAAGGATGTGCGCGTCCGATACACGGGAATGCCCGCGTCCTGGAGCTGGGAAACCCGGTCACCGTCGCTCCAGTCGGCCGCGAAGACGATGTCTGGAGACAGGGATATGATCTGCTCGACGTTGAACTCGATGTTCGTGCCGATAGTCGAGGCGGTTTCGGCGACATTGCTGTACACCGGATCAACCGCGAGTTCTGAAACGCCGAGAAAGTGATCCTCCGCCCCGAGTCCAATAAGCACCTCGTCGGAAAACAGGCTCAGGGACACCAGAGACTCGGGCTTCTCCTGTATGACGACGGTTGTTCCGAGCGCATCGCTAACCTCCATCGGATACTCTGCCGATGCATTGGTCGCCCGCTGCTCCTGCCCCGGAACGGGAGTTTCGGGAACACCGCGCGCGTACATAAAAGAAGAAACAAGTAGAAGAACCAGGGTAGCGAGACACACTCGCCGTGAAATGCCACGTATCATGGGGCACCTCCTGTAGTAAAGTCGCGTACAGGTAGTATGTACGATGGCTCTCGTCTCCTGGCTTACGGGATAACCGGGTGCATCGTCTTCCCGGGGCTCGTCCTTTGACGAGGTCCCGGTGACATCAGGAATGCCCCGTACCGCTTACAGTGGCGCGTCCGCAACGGATTCTCACCGTTTTCCGTTAGAGCCTGAACGACCGTATCATGGACTCTACTGCAGGGCAAGTGCAGCCGCATGTGTACCGGCGACCCATCCGCTTGCCCAGCAGATCTGAAGACTGTATCCGCCGCTCTGCCGGTTGAAATCCAGAAGATCGCCGACCACGTATAGCCCCGGTACATCTCTGACCTGCATGGTGCGAAAGTCGACCGCCGCAGGATCGAGACCACCGCTTGTAACGACCGCTTTGTCCTGTCCCATGAGCCCGGCAAACGCACAGGGCATGCCCTTGACCGTCTCAACGAGCACGCGACGAGCGGTCCGGCTGATACCGGCGAGTTTGATCGCCGGGTCGAGCGTGGCGCACTCGCACACCGCGCGTACGAGTCGTGTCGGAAGCCTGCGACGCAGGAACGTCGTGAGCAGGACGCCGCCTTCGGCCCCGACTGCGGTCTGCAGTTCCTGTCGATACTCGTCTTCGGACACGGAGGGTAGAAGGTCAACGCGTATGCGAATAGCGCCATCAGAGGCCATATCCCGGATGTCGGATGCTGCGTTGAGTGCCAGTGGCCCGCTCAGGCCGAAATGCGTGAAGAGCAGTTTCCCCCGCCTGTGAAGCCCCCGCTTTGCGTTGGCCCACGCAGCGTGGTCGTACACCGACAGTTGTCTCCCTCCGTCCCCCGTGTCCGACACGGCGTAATGTTCGACGAAGAGCCCGGCGTCGGTCAGGGACAGACCCTGCAGGGTCTGTATCCACGGATCCGGCACGCGTATCGGTACCAGCGATACCTCCGTACCGCCGACAGGCAAGCCGAGTTCCCGAAGCCAGGGGTATCCGTCGCCGGTCGATCCGGTTTCCGGGTGGGATGTGCCACCGGTGGCAAGGATTACGGTCGTCGCGGGAACGACATCGCCGCGCTGCGTTTCCACCCCGACGACCCGCCTGTGCGCGACACCCCCATCGCTGTCGGTCAGCAATCGCTTCACGGCCGTGCCTGAGCGAACCGCTACACGACCGTCACGGAGGTATCTGGCAAGCACGCGCTGTACGCTCTCGGCGGAGTCGGTCACGGGAAACACCCGGTGTTCGTTTTCAACCTTCGTGTCCAGGCCGTAGCGTCTGAGAAAATCGCGCATATCCTCCGGGGTGAAGCGGGAAAACAGATTGTGCAGGTGTTTCCCGTTTGCCCCGTACCGCTCCGTGAGTACGTGGCGGTCGGTGGTGGCGTTGGTTACGTTACATCGGCCTCCGCCGGTAATGCGCAGTTTTTCACCGAGACGGCCGTTCTTTTCAAGCACAACTACCCGAGCCCCGCATTCGGCGGCCCGCCCTGCAGCCATCATGCCGGCGGCACCACCGCCCACAACGACGCAGTCCCAGGTCTGAGGACGTTCTGTCATGAGGGTATGATAGCGGAATCGGTTGCGCGTGTGAAAATACGCAGAAACTTGACGAAAAATTTTTTTCGCGCCATAAATCTTGTTGCTATGAAAACAATGCGCGTTCTCTTTACTACGGGAATTCTGTTGCTGTCGCTCGCCGGGTGCGCCGGGGTGGACCTTGACGAGTTTATTGCCGCTCTGGAGTCGGAAAACATGAATGCCGACCCTGCGGCTGCACAAACCGACAAACCGGCCGAGGAGGCGCCGGTTGTGGAAACACCGGGTAGTAGTGTGTTCGCCGAACGCATACCCGTTCAGTTCGACGACTCAAGGACCATCGAGGTCGAGCCGTATGATACGGGTTTCGAGCCTGTTGCGCTGAGCGTCATCGACGCGCTTCACGCGTGGGTTGTAGGCGACGACGGCGCGGTTGCCCGCACCGAGGACGGCGGTCGGACCTGGCAAGACGTTGAGATTCCGGGATTTACCAATCGGCTCGAGGCAGTTTCGTTTTACGATCGGCGTCACGGCATAATCGCCGATACCAACTTGACGGTAGCGATCACCTCGGACGGCGGCGATACCTGGGCTGTAGAAACGCTTGAACGGCGCGCCCGCATTCCGGAGGATGCCTTCTGGTATTCCTCCGTTGAGACCGAAAACGGAGTTCCCACTCGAACCCATTTTCACGCTGCACACGCTCATGGGCCCCGTACCTTCATGGTCGGAGGATCGTTCGGTACGTTCTTCCTGTACCACAACGGCGAATGGGAAGAACGTACCATGATTTCCAGCCAGACGATCTACGGCATAGACTCGGTGTCCGACGGAACTATTCTTGTAGCGACGGGTATAGGGCTTGCGGATGCCTTCGAGATAGCGCGATCATCCCTCTTGAATCCCGAGTGGGAAAGCATCGTCAACTTTACGGGGCCGCCCGCGCTTGGAGTTCATGTAAGCGAAAACGGGCGTCTTATCGCGCAGGGATCGGCGATCATGGGTGACAGCTACGGGGATTCCACCTTTTCTGCGTCGAGCAGAATGCAGCTTGGTGACATGCAGGAATCGATTTCTCGACGCTGGGGACCCGGTGCCATTCGCGATGACGCAGGGTGGGTGTTCCTGAATCCTGCCGCTTCGGGGTCCAGCGGCGAGTACGGCACTCTGGACCTGCTGTACAGCGACGATGGGGGTGATTCCTGGGTCGTTTTCAGCAGCAGCATCGAGATGGGTCTTGCCGAGGCGGAATTCTTCGAGCCGGGGCATGCTCTCGGCATCGCTTCGACTCCGGGTACGTGGAACAGAGAGCTGGTGGGGCTGCGCTGGTAGCCCTATCCGAGAAGGTGTATAGCTCCGTCCCCGCAGCATAGCTTCACGGGTTCGCCGTTCGTGTAGCCGGGCTCTTCCTGTACTTCCAGGTCTCCGACCTCGGTTTCGATCAGGTACAGGCAATATGAGCCGAAGTAGCCGACATGGCGTATGACCCCGTCGAGGCACGCGCCGTTTTTCACGGGTTCCCTGTTCGCGGAGAAGGTGATCTTCTCCGGCCGGAGCACCGCTACAGTCTCCCCGCTGTTGTCCGGCGTTGTATTGGGGACGGGGCCGTCCAGCCACTGTTCAGGGAGCCGTTTCAGCTTCTCGTGGGAGAAAGTATTGACGCTCCCGGTAAAGCGAGCTGCATACAGAGTTCGTGGACGCTCGTACAGGTCGCGTGGCGTACCCTCTTCGACGATTTCGCCGTTCCTCATAATGACCAGACGATCGGAAAGATACAGCGCTTCGGTTCGGCTGTGCGTCACGAATATCGTCGGAATGCGCATTGCGCGTTGTATGTTGAGCAGATGCAGCCGCAGCGCGCCCCTGCGCTCGGTGTCAATCGCGGAGAACGGCTCATCGAGAAGCAGGGCTTTGGGCGAAGGGGCGAGCGCGCGCGCGAGTGCGACCCGCTGTTGTTCACCCCCTGAAAGGCGCGAAACCGCGCGGTCTTCGAAACCCTCAAGCTCGGTCAACGCGAGGAGTTCCCGCACTCGAGCGTGGCGTTCATGTGACGGCTTCTTCTGTACACGCAGTCCGTATGCGATGTTCTGCCCGACGGTCAGGTGGGGGAAGAGGGTATAGTCCTGAAACACGTAGCCGATTTCGCGGCGTTCGGGTGGAAGGTCAGTGACGTCCCGGCCACCGACGAGAATGCGGCCGTGGTCGGGTTTTTCAAAACCTGCAACAAGTCTGAGGATAGTGGTCTTTCCGCTGCCGCTTTCGCCGAACAGCGTCAGAAGCTCGTGATCGTCGACGTTCACACTGGCGCCAAGAAAAAAGGTACCATAGTCGCGGCTTACCCCGCTCAGTTCTATCACAGCCCTGCTCCCTCGCGCTGTACGCTTGTAATGTCCACCACGAAGAACACCATACCAACGAAGGCCATGTACATGACACCGAGGGCCAGTGCGACGTCGAAGCTCTGAAAGCCGATGAGTCGATACATGGCGATGGGGAAGGTCACGATGCGCCCGCGACCTATGGTCAGGACCGAGGTGAAGTCTGCCAGGCTTACTGCAAATGCAAAGGCAAACGCATTCACAAGACCCCGCCAGAGAACCGGAATTTCCACCGTGATCAGAAGGTGAAGCGGGCGAGCTCCGAGACTTCGCCCGGTTTCCAGATATCGCGTCGGAAGCGCTCGAAGGTGTCCGCGCATATTCCGGAATACGAGGGGGAAGGCCATGATGCTCTGCGCAAGGATAATCAGCAGGAACTCCGGAACGAGTCCGAAGAGCAGCAGTCGCAGGCCCAGACTCAAGGTTACCCCGCTTATCGCGAGCGGCATGGTAAGGACGGTATCGAGCATACCCGGCATGTGATCGCGGAGACTCCTCGCGCACAGGTAGGCGAGTGAAGCACACGTAAGCGCTGAAAGTCCGGCAATGCCGAGGCTCGTGGATAAGATGTCCGGCAGCCGGGCCTGCATGATCTCGGAGACCTCCCGGGTTCCGACCGCGCCCCCCAGAAGCGAACGAAATGAAGTCAGGCTGAGCTGCCCGTTCCGGGTAAACGCCCTGAGAACGACCGTCAGGAAGGGCGCGAACAGGAACAGCCCCACCGCTACCCAGTACGCAGCGGCGAGCAGCCTCGCAGGGCGCGCGAGTTCGCCCCAGCTGCGCGTATGGAACTGTCTGCCGTGACTGACTGTACCAGCCCCGCTCCGACGGGTCAGGAACTGCACGAGGCTCACCAGAACGCCCGCAACAGCCAGCTGCAGCGCGGCCAGAACGCCCGCCGCGGTGAGATTCAGATTGGTGAACATCTCCTGGAAGATGCGCACCTCCAGCGTCGCATAGCGGACCCCGCCAAACACCAGCACCACACCGAAGCTGACAAAGCAGTACAGGAATACGATAATAAAAGCGCTCGTAAGCGACGGGGTAATCAGCGGCAGATGCAGATGCATGAGCCTCGACAACGGTCCTTCGCCGAGCGAAGCGGACACCCACCGGTATCGCTCGTCTACCTGCATCCAGCCGCCGGCAATAATGCGGAGCGCGACCGAAATATTGAACATTGTATGGGCAATAACGATTCCAATACCCGAGTACACGAAGGTGTATGTACCGCCGAAAAGCTGACCGAGCACACCGGCTCTCCCGTAAAAGCCTATGACCGCGAGAATGACAATGAGGCTCGGCATGACAAAGGGAACAAGACTGAGGCTCTGTATAATCTGTCTGCCGCGGAAGCGATAGTGTGTTATAAGGTATGCGCCCGGGAGCGCAACGAGGACCGAGATGCCCGCGGATACGGCAGCCTGCAGGATGGAAAACCGCAGGCTGCGCCACGTGCCGTCCCGGCCAAGAACCGAACGTGCCTGCGCTGCCCATTCCGCCGTACTGCCGGATGCGAACCCTGCTCCCAGCACAGCGAAGACGGGAGGCAGGACCGCTGCCAGAAATACCAGTGAAATGACGAGCGAGACACGCCGGTGCGCTGTCAACGGAGCGTTTCCTCCCAGGTCTCAAGCCAGGTGTCGAAGTTTTCTTCGATCAGGTCGTTATCAAGGCGTACGCCTTCCACGTCTACGTTTCCGTCCAGGAAGGATTGTGGAAGCTCGACGCCGGGATGTACCGGATACATGAACTGCGTGAACGGTATCTCCTGCTGAAACTCTTCGGATACGATAAAGTCGATTAACCGTTCGGCGTTCAATCGGTTCCGCGCACCACGGACTATGCCCGCTACCTCGATCTGCATGTAAGCCTGGTCGTCGAAGATTATGCTGCGATAGCGGTCGGTATCTTCAAACTCGCGGTGGTAGGCGGGGCTGGTTTCATAACTGACGACCATGGGCGCTTCACCCTGCGTATACAGTCCATAGCCTTCCGACCATCCCCCGGTAACCGTCAGAAGATTGGGCTCAAGCGCCTCCCAGTAATCCGCAAAACCATCTTCGCCGAATTCTGCGATGGTCGAGAGCAGAAAGTTCCTTCCCGGTGAACTCGTGCCGGCGTTGAGCATGATTATGCTGTCGCGAAATCTCTCGTCAAGCAGGTCATCCCAGCTTCGCGGAGGATCCGAGAGAACCTCGGAATCGTAGTTCAGGGTTATGAATCCGAAGTCGAATGGCGTTACAAGCCAGTCGTCGGTTACTTCGAGTTCCGGGCGAACGAGATCGATATCAGCTGGTTCATAGGGTTCGAACAAACGGTCTCGTCGCAGTCGGGGAATGAAGCTTTCATCGAATCCGATAACGACATCGGCCCGTGGCTCATTGCGCTCGAGGAAGGTCTGCGTATACACAGCGCCGGTATCGCCAATGCGTTCGAGCCTCACGGTAACCCCGTACTCGGACTCAAAGTGGTCTTCGATCACGCTGCGCAGGGTTCCTGCGAGCGAATCGTAGGTGTAAATGACAAGTTCGTCCGTCTCGCCGCGTCGTTCTTCGACCGGTTCGAAATCTTCGGTTACGCCCCGGGAGAACCCTGACCCCGGGATCAACAGCAGCAAAGAGAGGATAAAAAGGACTGAGGTTCGTGTTCGTCGTCTCATGCGAGACCTCCGTGCAGAACAGTGCGTACACAGAGGCGATTCACTCCCACGTGAACCGTGCCCGGGATTACAAATCTGAAAGGAATGCGCGTCAGCGTTTTCAACGATACAATTCCTCCGCCGGCATTACCCGGATCAGGTTCTAAGGGTGTGATCTCAGCCACCGGCAGCCGTACAACGTACGCGTGTTCCAGGTAGCACCCCTGTGTAACTTCTCCCTGAAAACTATCGCTCGACGCGCAGCTTCGTCAAGCGGGGTTAATGTCTATCGATGTAATCGTGTCGCCCTGCGCGATCGTGTCCACCACGTCCTGACCCCGGGTTACCTTGCCAAAGACCGTATGTTTGCCGTTGAGGTGAGGCTGGGGCGCGTGGGTAATGAAAAACTGGCTGCCGTTCGTGTTCGGTCCGGCGTTTGCCATGGAGATCACTTTGGCGTCGTGAACAAGTGGATTGCCCTTTGTCTCATCTTCGAAACGGTAGCCGGGTCCTCCCGATCCGGTTCCGGTCGGGTCGCCTCCCTGTATCATGAAGTCGGGTATAACACGGTGAAACGACACACCGTCGTAAAATGATTCGTTCGCCAGAAACACAAAGTTGTTCACGGTCTTCGGGGCGTGTTCGGGATACAGCTCAAGCGTAATGTCGCCTTTACTCGTATGCATGACGGCTGTGTAGGTCGTGCCGGTGTCTATCGTCATTTCGGGTGGTGAGGACCATTTCTGTGTACTCATATGTGTAGCTCCTGTGGTGTGAAAGCGCTATCGACGAAGCGACGCGTATTCGGGATGTTTGTCCAGGAACTTTGCCACAAATGAGCAGCTTGGTCGAACACCATAGTTATGCTCCTGTGCGTAGTCGAGCGCGGTTCGCGCGAGACGGCCCGCCAGGCCCCGCCCGCGAAGCTCGTCGGGAACATAGGTGCTCACGTAGTCGAGTGTTTCATCATCTATCGGCTGATAGGAAAGGTACGCCGTCTCGCCTTCAATTTCGATATAGAACAGCTTTTTTTCCGGGTCGTGTTCAATGCTCATAGCTGGAAGTGTACCGCGACCGTCCGTGTTTATGAAGGGCGTTCACCGGCGCCGGTCCGCCTCTTTTCGTACGGCCCGGTTTCCGGGTACCCTCGTACCGTTATGCACACCGGGTCGATTTTTCGCGTTTTTCATGGACGCACGCTCGTCTTCATCGCCGCCGCACTGCTTCTCGCACCGGTATTACCGACCCGTGCAGGGGAGCACGGCACCCTTCGTCTCGGCCTGATGCCGGCGGTTAATTCCATCCCCCTGCTGGTCGCTCAGTCCGAGGGTTTCTTCGCAGACGAAGGAGTCAGCGTCGAGCTTGAGATGTTTCGTGATCAGCTCTACCGGGAGACCTCGCTGCAGACCGGGCGCATAGACGGCAGCGTGTCCGATCTGGTGAATGCCGTGAACGCCTGGTACAACGGGTTCCCGGTACAGATCGCCTCGCGGACGGACGGGCTGTTCGCGCTGCTGACCTCCCCGCGATCGGGCATAGAGTCGGTGGATTCCTGGCCACGGAGCGGCCGGGTGCAGCTGGGTGCGCTGCAGGACAGTGTGATTTTCTACGAAGCATTTCGCATGCTCGCCGAACACGACATAGGTCCCGAACGGCTTAATCTGGTACCGACCTATCAAATTCCGCAGCGCATGGAAATGCTCCTGCAGGGTCAGCTGGAGGCCGCAATGCTGCCTGAGCCGATCGCGTCCCTCGCTGCCTCTCAGGGAGCGCATATGGTACTCGACACCCGTATGCTCGAAAGCACCGCGACGGTCATGCTGTTTACCCCGGACGCCATGCGGACGAGGGCGAGTGCCATCCGGGCGTTTTTTCGCGCCTACAACCGGGCGGTCGACGCAGTCAACGCCGATCCCGACTCGTTCCGCGAGGTAATCGTGAATCGCGGCGAGTTTCCACCGCCTGTCCGGGACATCATGATTATTCCCGAGTTCGAGCACGCACGCGTTCCGACCGTCGAAGAGTTTGAGCATCTGGTGGACTGGATGACAGGTGGCGGGATGATTTCACGGCGCCCCCGATACCGCGATATCGTGGACCCGCGCTATCTGCCGGATTGATGCTCGCTTTTGAGTCATGCGCGGCCGGGTATGGACCACAGCCTGTGTTCGAGAACGTTACCTTCTCGGCAGATGCCGGTGAGCTGTACGCCATTATAGGACGCTCCGGATGCGGGAAAACGACGCTGCTATCCTGCGCCGCGGGACTCCATCCTCTGTCATCGGGACGTATCAGGAAGGGTGTGCGGGAAGACTCTACCGAGGTCAGGATCGCGACGGTGCCGCAGGATCCGGCGCTGCTGCCCTGGTACAAAGTAAATCGCAATGCAGGCATAGGTCTTGAGATCGCGGGGCTGAAGCGTCGGTCCTCGGAGTACGGCGATCGGGTGTCGCGGGCGCTTTCGTCGGTGGGGCTCGCGCACCTCGCGTCCCGGTACCCGGCGGAACTGTCCGGAGGCGAACGGCAGCGCGCGTCGCTCGCGCGGGCGCTCATACTCGAACCGGATGTACTCCTTCTCGACGAGCCCTTTTCGGCCCTCGATGCCATTACCCGGGAGAGCCTGCAGGACGATCTGGCACGGCTTCTGTCGTCGAGACGGATGGCCGCGGTGCTCGTGACGCACAGTATCGAGGAAGCCGTCTTTCTCGGTACTCGAGTCGCGATCCTGAGTGGAAAACCCGCCGGGTTGCTGGAGATCCCTGCGGTGTCCCGGGCGCGCCCGGGTGAATGGTCGCGGACCGACCGATCGTACCTCGAACGCTGCCGCCTCGTACGGGAGCAGTTCACGGCTGCCGGGAACACGCCTCATGACTGACCTCCGGCTTACCCTGGTGAGACGCGCGCGAAACCTGCTCGCCGGAGCGGTACTCCTGACGGTTCTCTGGTGGATCCTCGCGCTTGTTCTTTCGAACAGGGTGCTCCCGCAGCCGCACGTGGTCATGTCACGCTTGTTTGAGCTTATGCCCGAACCTCTGCTCGAACACGCTCGGGCGAGTCTCGGGCGTGTCGTGCTGGCTGTGGGTATCGCTGCAGCCTCCGCGCTTCCGCTCGGGATCCTGCTTGGACGAAACAGGATTGCTGACTCGCTGCTGTCGCCGGCGGCGTATCTGTTGTATCCGGTTCCAAAAATTGCGCTTCTTCCCGTGATTTTTCTGATTGTCGGGGTTGGAGAAGCTGCGAGGGTTGGCATCGTTGCGCTCGTACTCTTTTTTCAGATCCTGTTCGTCGTTCGCGATGCTGCTCGCGCGGTACCCGCCGCGTACCTGCGTGTTCTCGCGAGCATGGGTGCCCGCCACGCGCACACCGTACGCTTTGTCGTGCTCCCGGCGGTACTTCCCGCAGTCCTGACCGGCCTTCGTATCGGCACCGGTACCGCGCTCGCGGTCCTGTTCTTCGCCGAGACCTTCTTCACGCAGCATGGCCTCGGATTCTTCATCATCGACAGCTGGAGCAAGGTCGCCTACGTCGACATGATGGCGGGCATCGTGACCTTGTCACTCGTCGGGATCGTGCTGTTTGTTATCCTCGATCTGCTTGAGTATCTGTTCGTCCGTGCCTGACGAAGGCTATAGGTATCAGATACCGAACAGTTCCACGATGGTCGGGTGTGCTCCCGGCACTGACGACAGCTGCTCGAGGGTCAGTCCGGTATTGCACGCAAGCTGTATGACGGTGCACACGGTCGCCGCCTGTTCTCCAAAGGCAGCGCCGGCCACGGCGACGCCGTCGCGACGCCTTACCCACAGCTTCGCGAACCCATATGCCGTTCCGTGGATATGCGAAGCAAGCAGCGACGTGAACGGGCGGCGAACGAGCTCGTAGTCATCATCGCTGCGATCAGGAAGGCTTTCAAACGGCCCAACCCACGCGACTTCAGGATTGCTGTAGACTGCCTCGAGTATGTCCGGACGGCGCTCCTTCGAACCGGCTGTTCCGCCGATCGCTCGGACGACCACGCGAGCCTCGTACACTGCCTTTGCGACGGTAAACGTTCCGCCCGCTGCGTCGCCTATCGCGTAGACGCCTTCGATATTTGTCATACCGTGTTCGTCGGTCCACAGAGAACCGTCGGCGTTGCGCTGAAACTGCGATGCAAGCTCGGCGGGCCCGGCTTCTACGGTGCTGAGGTCTGCGTCCCGACCGGTCGCGATGAACGCATGAGAGCTCTCGATGACCGCCCCGTCCGCGGTGTGCGTGCGAACGACGTCCCCGACCTGTTCTACCGCTGTCACTACCGAGTTGCGATGTATCGTTATGCCGTGTTCTGATTCAAGATGATGGGTAATCGCCTCGGCGACTTCCTTCTCCCCACGCGACAGCAGGCGACTCCCGCGGGTGCAGATCTCCACACGGGCGCCGAGAGCCGCAAAAGCGGAGGCGTACTCAGTCGTCGTCACGCCTCCGCCTGCAAACACGATGTGTTCGGGTATCACCTCGAGCGCCTGCGTGTGTCTCGGGGCGATGATCCGCTCGCCATTCGGGCGCACACCTCGTGCGAACCGGGGTTCGGACCCGCTCGCGATAATGATCGCGTCTGCACCGAGCGTCCGGGACGGATTTGCCTCGTCACCGGAAAAAACGTCGACACTCGTGCGGCTTGTGAGTACGGCCCGCCCGCGGACAACGACTACCCCCGCCTCCGCGAGCGCCGCGTCGTTTCGCTCAATCCATTGTGCTCGTGTGGCGTGTATATGTCTCACGACGTCCGGGGCATCGCTTTGACCGTGTCGAGACGCGGCGTGGAGCCAGACCTTGCTCGGGAGGAGGCTGCCCATGGTTGCCCGACCTCCCGCCGGGGTCTGAGACACGAGCGTCACTGCGTGTCCTGCCTGTCCGGCTCGCTGCGCAGCTTCGAGCCCGGCCGGCCCACCACCAATTACCAGAATTGTACTCATACATATAAAATAATATATATAGTTGCGAGACGCAATCCCCTGCTGCAATCCTGCCCCGTGACAGAACCACCGGGGGTGTGGCAGACTCGGGGGCGTGGATGCAGTGCGCAATGCGCCGGTGAGCGCCGACGAAGATCTTATATCCTCAGTTGCCGAGGCGACCGAGCGCCTGAGTGGCCGTCCCTCCTGGGATGGATACTTTATGGCTACCGCGCTGCTCCTGGCGTCACGGTCGAGCTGCGAACGTCTGCACGTGGGCTGCGTCATTGTCTCCGGTGGCGACAACCGGAACCGGATCATAGCGGCCGGGTACAACGGCCATCTTCCCGGTACGCCGCACTGCTCGCGTCTTCGCGACGGGCACGAACAGGCGACCGTACACGCCGAGCAGAACGCGGTTGCCGATGCCGCGCGACGTGGCGCAGGCCTCGACGGCGCTACGATCTACGTTACCCACTTCCCCTGCATAAACTGCGCAAAGATACTCGCTGCCGCTGGTATCAGCGAGATCGTATACCATCAGGACTACCGGAACGACGACCTCGTGCCCGATCTGCTGTCGGAAAGTGGCGTAGCGCTTCGCCAGTTGTAGCCCGGGCTGCCTCGTGCCGCGCGCACAGACAACCCGTCGTATTCTAGCCCTGCCCAACAATGTTACCTGAGAATTTCTATCCACACCGCCTGTTTGCCTGTAGCCTGGTGTTCTGCGCCGGCGTATTATGTGTGCTACGGAGCAGCTCTACACATGACACCGACACAGACACGAACACAGGCGAAGAAAACCACGGGGCTTCGGTGGCTACGCACGCTTCCACCCGAGACCGCTGCGGTCGCCATTACCCTCGTCGCGATGATTACAGGCTTCGTAATCGAGCGACAGGCCTCAGAGCTGACGGCCGTGGCGTGGACGGCATACGCGGTCGCGTACGTGTTCGGCGGTTTTTTTGGCCTGCGCGCGGGCATAGCTACCCTTATTGAGCGAAAGATAGATATCGATCTGCTGATGGTGCTCGCCGCCATCGGTGCTGCGGTTGTCGGAGCTCCCTTCGAGGGAGCGCTGCTGCTGTTTCTGTTCTCGCTGTCGAATGTGCTGCAGGACTACGCGCTCGGCAGAACCCGAAGCGCGATAAACGCGCTCAGTGAGCTCAGGCCGGATACGGCCATTGTCCTGGAACGCAAATCCGACAGGACCGGAACAGAACGACCCATTGGAGATGTGGCGGTCGGCTCCTTCGTACAGATCAAGCCTGGCGGTCGCGTGCCGCTTGACGGAATCGTCGTGCGGGGTCAGAGCAGCGTCGATCAGTCGAGCGTCACCGGTGAGTCCTTGCCCGTCGAAAAAGCGACCGGCGATACGGTCCTCGCCGGAACCATCAATCAGAACGGAGAACTGATCTGCGAAGTAAGGAAAACCGACGAACATTCGACCATTGCCCGTGTCATAGGGCTTGTCGAAAACGCGCAGGAGAACAAGGCCAAAACCGCGCGATTTCTCGAACGCTTCGAGCAGTATTACGCCGTATTCGTAATTCTGTTTACGGTTCTCGTCTGGGCGGTTCCGTACTATTTTCTCGGTGAGTCTTTCGGAGAGAGCCTGTACCGGGCCATGACCGTCATGGTTGCCGCATCCCCCTGCGCGCTGATTATCAGTACGCCCGCGAGCATACTGTCGGCTATAGGAAACGGGGCGCGCAAAGGCATTCTCTTCAAGGGAGGTGTTCATGTCGAGCAGGCCGGGGTATTGAAGGTCGTCGCATTCGACAAGACCGGCACTCTGACCATGGGGAAACCGCGGGTTCATGAGATAGATCTGGCGAGCGGGGACCACGTCGCCGAAGACGATCTGCTTGCGATAGCGGCGGGGCTCGAAAGCGCAAGTGAACACGTCATAGCGGAGGCGATTTTCGAAGCCGCCCGTGTTCGCGGCGTTCGCGTACCGGAGGCTTCGCACTTCGAAAATATCCCCGGAGTCGGCGTCCAGGGGCAGATCGACGGTACCTCCTACATCATTGGAAGTCCCGCGCTTCTCCGGACAGGGGTACGCCCCGAGCAGGAGGCAGAAATCTCCACAGTGGTCGAGGACCTTCAGCGCAGGCAGCACACCGTCGTGGTGGTCTCGCAGGGTACGCGCGACGAGCACCGCGTTCTCGGACTGATAGGCCTGAAGGATCAGATCAGACCCGAGTCAGCCCGTATTATTCGGGAACTCAAGGCCGAGGGCATCGAGCGCGTTGTCATGCTCACCGGAGACAACGAGCGGACGGCCGAAGCGATTGCGCGGGCCGCCGGCGTAGACGAGGTGTTCTGCGAACTGTTGCCCGAAGACAAGCTGACGGTAATCGAGCGCCTCGAACGCGAGTACGGTCCAACTGCCATGATCGGTGACGGGGTAAACGACGCGCCCGCGCTTGCCGCGGCGTCGGTGGGCGTAGCAATGGGCGCCGCCGGAACAGATGTCGCGCTTGAGACGGCGGATGTTGTACTTATGTCGGACAATCTCGATATGGTGCCGTATCTGGTGTCTCTCAGCAGACGAACCCGGCAAACGCTCGTCGTGAATCTCAGCGTTGCTATGGGGTTGATCGGGCTTATGCTCGTTGGGATTTTTTTCTTCGCCTTACCACTCCCGCTCGCTGTCCTTGGACACGAAGGCGGAACGGTGCTTGTAAGTCTGAACGGCATCCGGCTCATGATGTACCGCAGAAAGCGCCGGTTGAGGCACCGCGTATCTGACGGGCAGACGGCGTCATCCCCGAACACGTCGGACCGGCACAACGAGGACGTGAGCCGGTTATTTCTTGTCCGCGAGAACGTCGCGTCGTATCCGGTCTGTCGCAGGGCGGACGGCAGTTTCGCGTGCGGCGGTCGCTCCGACGACTGTCCCCTGCATCGGGCTTCGTGACCGCGCGTCCTAGAGTCCCATCTCTTCACGACGCTGCTCTGCGTGTTCACGAATATGGCGAGCGAACGAAGGGTAGCGTTCTATGATGCTGTTAAACGTGTCCTGATCGAGGCGATATACGTCACAATAGTCGTTGGCTCGAATCGTCGCGGTGCGTTCGGTCGCGAGGAGCAGCGCTATTTCGCCGAAGAACTGGCCGTCGGTCAGTGTTGCGTAGGTCGTCTTCTCGTCGCCTGACATGACCCTCACCGATCCTCTTGAAATGAAGTACATTTCCCGGCCGGTCTCACCTTTTCGGACGATGTAGTCATTCGGCAGAAACACGGTGGGCTGCAGCTTCAGTATCATGTCGCGGATCAGCTGCTCACCTGCACCCTGAAAAATAGGGACTTTCTCTATAATTTCACTGTTTATATGGTAGGCAATCTGCGTCTTGAGCGAGAGCGGTAGTTCCTCGAGAATGTTTGCTTCCTCGTGACCTCTTCGGCTGTTCCAGAGATACTCGTAGTAGTCGTTCACCCGGGACTGGAGTTCGGCGGGAATCGCGCGGTAGCGAAGGAAGGTGTTGATTCGCTCAAGCTTTTCCCGGAACTGTGTTTTTGCGACGTCGATGTTGGCGATAAGACTCGCGATGTTACCAATAACGAATCCGTACAGACCCGCACCGAGTATCTGTATGAAGATCGTGAAAATCGTCTGGGGTCCGGTGACCGGTGTAATGTCACCGTATCCTATGGTTGTCAGGGTGGTGCTGGTCCAGTACATAGCCTCCAGGTACCGTGCACCTCCCGCGAGCGCCGGGTCTACCGCACCCAGTGCGATCCAGCCGACGGCGACAAAGTGAGCGGTCAGAAGAATCCAGAACATCAGAACGGCCATTCGTACGACGCTCGGATTTATGATCTGAACCCCTTTCAGGTGCCGGACTGCCGAGTTGACACGAAGCAACTTGACCAGTCTCAGCAGGCGAAGCAGTCTCAGCGCACGGAAGGGGGTGGCTATGAGCGTCCCGAACGGGATGCTCGCCAGTCCGTCGATCCAGAACCAGCTTCGCAGGTACTGACGGCGTACTTCGGGGCCCGCGGCGTCGGCCTCCCGATAACGGTATATCAGGTCAGCTGCGAATGCCAGCGTCAGCAGAAGCTCGGTGGTTATGAGAAAGGGCGATCTGACTCCGGGGAAAACAAGTCCGAGCGGGATCTCAAGGGCGGCGTATATCGTCACCGCAACGGTGAACACTTCCCACGCAATCTTCTTGTGCGTCCCGTTTCCTGGCTGCATGCGTACGCGCCCTCCCTGTATGAGTGTCGGTCAGGAAGGCTGTCCGGTTTAGTCCCGCTTAGGGTTCGCGTTCGCTCCGGGGCAGCTCCGAGCGTATGATTACCCGTTCGAACTCACCCCCCTCGGAGTACAAGGGGATTTCCCGGTCGTCCGTCGCTATGGTCTCCTGGGTCAGTTCGGATACCCAGAGACGAATCTCGTCGCGAGGTTCTTCGTCGTGTAGCACCAGGATGCGGCCGCTATCGTCAACAACATGCTCTGTCCCCGGCGTCCAGGGAAGACCCGGACCGAATGCGAGAAATCGTGTCGTCAAAGGGCGAATACGCCCGTCTCCGGTGAGCTCGAAGCTGCCCTCGACCTCGGTCCGGCTTACCGAATGAATGTAGCGAAGGAAAAACTCCTGGTGTTGATTGAGGTGCACGCGGGCGACGGTGTTTTCTTCGTTGCCGCGTACGATATGCAGCACGTCTCGGGTTTCCTCGGTGCACGCGACCGCTATCGGCAGTACCAGAATGCAGACGAGCAACAGAAACGCGGTCGCGCCTCTGTTGCTTCTCTGCTCGTTCATGAGTACGCCGGACTCGGTGGCGGTGGTGATTCGCCCGATATCTTCAGACGTTGGGAAATCACGATACCGACAAAGGCTGCCACGCTCACCAGATCCGTCAGTACTCCCGGCCACACCAGCGCGACGGCGACGCCAAGCAGGACGATAGTCTCCCACCATGACAGCCGGGTCAGCAACCATTGCTGTATGACCGCGCTCAGACAGTAAATGCCCAGAAGAGCAGTTGCCGAAATCAGAATCACCTCGTACCAGGTCGTGTCTATCAACAGAAATTCCGGATTATAGACGAACATGAAGGGAAGAAAAAACGCCCCAAGGTCGAACTTGAATCCGATCAGACCCGTTCGTATCGGATCCGCCCGAGCGATCGCCGCGGCCGCGTACGCGGCTACACCGACCGGGGGTGTATCGTCGGCAAGGATAGCGTAGTAGAGAATGAAAAGGTGTACCGCCACGACCGGCAGCGTCGGGTCGGCCGCGAGGATGGCCGGGGCGACCAGGGTCGCCATGACAGCATACTTGGCAGTTGTAGGAAGTCCGAGCCCGAGAATAATCGACAGTATCGCTGAACCGAGGAGGAGCAGAAAGAGACTGGTCTGTGCGATCACCGAGAACATAAGTGTGACCGTCATTCCAAGCCCGGTCAGTGTTACCACCCCGACGATTATGCCGGCGCAGGCACAGGCCACCGCAATGCCCGCCATGCTTTTGGCCGCGCTGTCGAGGCTGCCTACGAAATCCATCCAGAACGCACGCGCCTCGACCATGAGTCCTGGCGCGAAGCGCACCTCATTGCGCTGTATGAGCCGTGCAAGCCGGAGAACACGTTTGAGTACCATCATCCCGAGTACCGTAAGGATCGCGTAATACCCGGCTGCGAATGGGGTCATGCGGACAATCAGAAGGTAATGGATCAGCACGCCGATCGGTATCCAGTAGAATACGCCCGAGAAAAACGTCTTCAGAAAAGGGGGGATCATGTCTGCCGGCATGGCCTTCATTCCAGTCTTTACCGCCTGCAGGTGAACCATACCGATAAGCCCGACGTAGCTGATAACTGCCGGGATAACGGCCGCGGCCGCAATCTGCCAGTAGGGTATGCCCGTGAACTCTGCCATTATAAACGCCGCCGCCCCCATGACCGGGGGCAGGAACTGACCGTTGGTGGAACTCGCCGTCTCAACACCACCTGCCACGTGCGGATCAAAGCCCGTATCGCGCATGGTCGGAATTGTAATAGAGCCCGTTACAACAGTGTTTGCAACCGAGCTCCCTGCAATACTGCCCATGAAGCCGCTTGCGAGGACGGCTGCCTTTGCTGGACCGCCTCGAAAACGGCCGAGAACGGCGAACGCGATCTTCACCAGATACTCGCCGGCTCCGAG
>JBKHAN010000102.1:0-7501 GCA_046542845.1 Spirochaetaceae bacterium | reverse complement strand
GAAGAGCTGCTGATAGACGTGAACGAACACGTCGAAGGCCTCCGACCGGGAAGCCCCGCCCGCGTGCACTGGATACCCCGACCATCGGAGGTCGCGTCCGTCAGAAGAGCCTTCCCGCACGAGTCGCGACTCGCACAGTGAACGGGTACAGGATTACACCCGAATATTCTGCTCGGCCAACGCCCGGGCCAGTTCGACCTGGAAATCCGGAATCTCCGTTTCCGCCTGTGCAATGACTTCGCGCCACTTCCCGAAATCGAGCGTCCCGACGTTCGAGAACCCGATCCGGCGATAATAGTCGGGAGGGTTGAACCTGCGCTTGATCGCAGTAATGGTGTCTCGCATAGTACGGACGGTCCCGATCATCATGGGGAGCATCTGCGGAATCTCTGTCGGGGTTTTCGGCACATCATCTTCCGACAGATGCAGTGCGATCACAAAATCGCACTCGTCCTGAATAATGTCCCACGGAACCGGGTTCACGATTCCGCCGTCAATCAGCACACGATCGTCCATAATGAACGGATCGAAAACTCCGGGAATGCTGATGCTTGCCCGGATCGCGTCGGCGAGTGAACCGGAACTGAACACGACCTGCTCGCGGCGCCAGAAATCGACCGCTACCGCCTTGAAGGGGATACGCGTCTCCTCGAAGGTCTCCACCGGCAGGTGGAGCTTGATGAACTCGTGCGCCTTGTTTCCCTTCAGCAGACTTCGCATTCGCAGGTGGGGGTCGTATACCTGAAAGCCTGGCGCGCGTCCAAGCAGCTGCAGTATCGAAACGGCTTTACCCGGCGAGATTCCTGCCGCGTAGAAGCCACCCATCATGGCACCGACACTCGCCCCGGCTATAATACTCGGCCGGATATTCATGTCTTCGAGCGCTCGTATGAACGGGAGAAACGCCGCCCCCTTGGCTCCGCCTGCAGACAGCGCAAGCCCTATTCTGGGTTTGCGACTTCTGCTGAAAGGCATTTTCAGCTCAGGCATTCAAGAATCTCCGAGGGATGATTGACTACCTTCTGCACACGGGCGTCAAACTGGTGTGCGTGCTGGTGTCCCCACGAGACAGCGACCGCTTTAAACCCCAGTTCCGTCGCAACTTCCACGTCGTGGTTTGTGTCGCCGACATACAGCACCCCGGCCGGACGTATCGAATAATCACGAATCAGTTCCGTGCCACGTAGAATCTTGCTACGCCCCAGTACATCGGACAGCCCGTATACCGCCTCAAAGCGAGCGGTGATGCCGAGCGATGTAATGCACGTGTCGAGCATGCTCTGGTTCAGCGCCGAAAGCACGAACTGCCGTACGCCCCGTCCACCCACCTCGGCGAGCACTTCTGGTATGCCGCGGTAGAGCGAGCATTCAGCGACACGCCGCATATACAGGTCGTGATACCGCTCGCTCAACACGGCAAAACCATCGTCGGTCGTCTCAAGGCCCAGGTCTCGATAGTAGTCGATAATCGGGAACCGGAATGACCGCTTGTGCGTGAATGTATCGACCGGTGAAACGCCGTACTCCGCGAGAACGCGATTTATGGTCTGTATGGTGAGATCGAGGTCGTCGAGGAGCGTTCCATTGAAATCCCAGATACCCGTGTCGATCACCGTCGCGAGTGTGGATTCAGTCATGATCAGCGTCTTAAGCTTTCCGGTTCGCACACGACTGGTCAAGAGGCGGCAAGCCCGGTAGTGTTCAACTCACATGAAGGTTATCTGGCACTATCACCTCGCGCTCGAGTTTCCTGAGGACATTGAACGGCTGCAGGCCGATCTTCCCGACCATGATATTACCGTCGTCACGAGTCGGGAGGACCTGCCGGACCGGCTGTCCCGGGCAGATGTAGTCGTCGCAGGGCCGCTTTCGTCGGAAGAGCTGGCGCTGGCAACGCGCATGAAAGCGCATATACTTCCCTACGCCGGAGCGAACGCGCTGCCCCTTGAGGAATACCGGAGGCGAGGCGTACTCATCGGCAACAGCCACGGGAACGCCCGCGTCGTGGCCGAACGCGCAGTCGCACTGGCGCTCGCCGTAACGGGGCGTATCGTGGAGTTCCACAACGATCTCGCAAAGGGTACCTGGCACCGACGGGACAACCCGGCACAGATATTCGATTACTGGACGAGCATCCTCGGTGCCCGGGTAACCATAGTCGGAACCGGTGCGATCGGTACGCGAATCGCATCGCTGCTTGCAGGCTTTAAGTGCCATATTACAGGGGTTCGCCGAAGGCCCGTTCGCACGATCCCGCCCGAGCTGTCCTCATTCGACGCGCTCACCGATACGCTTTCGGAGGGGCTGGATGGTGCGCAGCTCGTATTTCTTTGTGTACCGCTTTCACCGGATACCCGGGACCTGATCGGACGCTCAGAACTGGGATACATGGCCGGCGGGTTTCTGGTAAACGTCTCACGAGGTGAGGTCGTGTCGGAAAGCGACCTGTATCACGCCCTCGTGTCAGGGACGATTGCAGGTGCAGCCCTTGATACCTGGTGGCAGTATCCTGCGGGCATAACCAGCGTGCAAAAGCCGTCGACCCTCGGCTTCGAAGAGCTGCCAAATGTCGTCATGTCGCCGCACGCGGCCTCGCACACCCTGGACGGAAAACGCTCGCAACTGAGACAGGCCATAGAGAACGTAGTCTCATATTGCACCGAGGGCCGTATGGTGTATCCCGTCGATCCGGACACCGGGTACTGAGTCGGGCGGTCGATTCCATGATCCGTTTTCCGGTAGAATGAAGGTGCCAGGAGTGCAATCAGCATGTATACAATTGGAAACGAAGAAGTAGAGGCCGTGCGGCGTGTGGCCGAGCGAAAGCAGACCTTTCGCTATGGAGATCCCGCGTCAGGTCATGGCAATGAGGTCGTGCATTTCGAAGAGGAGTGGGCGAACCACATCGGGGTTCCGCACGTACTTGCCACCACGAGCGGCACTGCGTCGCTGATCTGCGCGCTCGCAGCATTCGGCATAGGTCCGGGAGACGAAGTTATCGTCCCCGGGTACACCTATATTGCCACGGCGCTCGCGGTCACCAACGTCGGAGCGATCCCGGTCATTGTCGATATTGACGAAAGCTGCACCATGGACCCCTCGGCTCTGGAAGCAGCAATCGGTCCCCGGACACGAGCCGTCATTCCCGTGCACATGCAGGGCATGCCCTGCGACCTTGGACGTATTCTCGCAATTGCAAAGAAGCACGACCTTCTGGTCGCCGAAGACGCGTGTCAGGCAGTGGGGGGATCGTACCAGGGGAAACACCTTGGCACCTGGGGCGACGCGGGAGCGTTCAGCTTCAACCACTACAAAATACTTTCCGCCGGCGAATCCGGAGCCTTCGTAACCTCTAAAGCCTCATATTACGAAAGAGCCTTCATACAGCACGATGGCGGCTGCAGCCTCTGGCCGGAAGTTGTTGGGATGACCGAAGATATCTTCGGCGGCGGGAATTTCCGAAGCAACGAGTTCGCCGCGGCGATTCTCCGCGAACAGCTGAAACGCCTGCCCGGAATTCTTGACCACCTCAGCGCAAGCAAGCGCGCATTCGTTTCCGGATTGTCGCTGCCGGACAGCATCCGAATCGCTCCCGTGCACGACCTCGACGGTGACTGCGGCGTACAGACGCTGCTGACAGCCGAGTCGCCGGATGTGTGCCGCCGCGCCCTCGAGGCGCTGAACAACGCAGGCGTACCGGCTGTAACGCCTGCTGACTCGAACCGGCACATCTACGCCAACTGGCAGCCGATCATGAACCGACGAGGCGCACATCACCCGGCTCTGGACCCCTTCCGCATGGCCGAAAACGCCGAGTGCCGCAGCAGCTACGCACCGGACATGCTGCCGCAGACGCTCAGCGTCCTTGACCGCTCGATCATGATCATGCACTCAACCGACTGGGATGCGAGTGAACGCGACCGCATGGTCGAGGTGACATCCCGGGTCTTGCGGACTGTCGGATAGACGGGCGGCTTCATTTATGTGGCGTGCACGTACGATACGCATCGGGGCGGCGATCGTTTTTTTCGCGACGCTCCTGTACCTCACCGTCGGGCCGCTCTCAACGCAACTGGAAGCCGCTGGAATATGGCTCGCCGAGCACGTTGGGCTTCCCGGCGTATTCGTGTACGTGTACGTCGTTGATACCTTCATCGTGCCCGCTGCAGTAGACCTGCTTTTTCCCTTCCTCGGCAGCTGGAGTTTTGTTCCAGTCGTTGCGGTCATGAGCGCTGCCTCGATAGCAGGCGGCGTGAGCGGGTTCCTTATTGGTCGAAATCTCAACCGGGTTCCTGCCGTGAATCGAATCACAACCCGGTACCTGGCCGAACACGGGGATCTGTTCGTGAAGTACGGACGCAGGACCGTGATACTTGCGGCCCTGCTCCCAATACCCTTTTCTACCATTTCCTGGATAGCCGGCTCCTTCGACATGCCCCTCAAGGAATACGTACCCGGCGCTCTGTTCCGCATCCCCAGAATGGCGATAACCCTCTGGATGTTCCAGTCGGGGGTGTCACTGTTCGGCTGACGAAGCGGTCACGCCACAGCCGATGTCGGTTCGGCAACCGCGGGTGCGCCGTAGTTCGGCTCGACGCGAACGCGACGAAGGCGCAGGCTGTTGTACACGACGTTCAGCGAGCTCATGCTCATCGCAGCCGCTCCGATCATGGGGTGAAGCAGACCGAGCATCGCCACGGGAACGGCAAGAATATTGTACGCCCAGGCCCAGAAGAAGTTTTCCTTGATCTTGCGGAAGATCGCGCTGCTCAGATTGACCGCGGTCACGAGCGCGGTCAGATCGCCCCGAACGAGCGTCACGTCGGCGGCCTCTATGGCTATATCGGTGCCGGTCCCTATGGCAACGCCTACGTTGGCCTGCTTGAGCGCCGGCGCGTCGTTTATTCCGTCCCCGACCATGGCGACGGTGCCGTACTCGTCCTGCAGTTTCATGACCTCGTCGACCTTTCCGTCGGGAAGCACGCCCGCGAGAACGCGGGTAATGCCGACGCGGCGCGCGATCGCGTCTGCGGTTCGCTGGTTATCTCCGGTGATCATGGCGGTGACGATTCCCCGTTTCTCAAGCTCTGCAATCGCCTGTACCGCTTCGTCCTTGATTGGATCCGCGACGGCTATCACACCGAGTAGCGTCGTTCCCCGGGCGACGAGCATGGCGGTCTTCGCGTCTTCTTCGAGGGCGATCATGGTGTCTTCAACAGCTGCGGTATCCACGCCGTTCTCCGACATGAGCTTCCGGCTGCCGATATAGACCGCCTCGCCGTCGAGCTTCGCCTTTACACCCTGGCCGGTAACCGAAGAGAACCCTGTCACGTCTTTCGGTTTCACCTCGCGCGCCGCTGCCCCATCGACAACCGCCTTCGCGAGGGGATGCTCGCTCGCGTATTCGAGGCTCGCCGCAACCGTCAGCAGGTCTGAATCGCTCGCCCCGCCGTGCGCGACTACGTCCGTCACCTCGGGCCGTCCCCGGGTAATGGTTCCGGTCTTGTCGAAGGCGATCGCGCGGACTTCACGCAGCGTCTGTACCGCTTCGCCGTTGCGGATCAGGATACCCTTCTCCGCACCGACCCCGCTTCCGACCATGAGCGCCGTCGGGGTACCGAGCCCGAGCGCACACGGGCAGGCAATGACGAGTACGGCGGTCGCCGTGACGAATGCCGTTGCAAGCGGGCTCAAACCCGGGTTGACCCAGGGCAGGAATCCGGCGCCCCATTCAAGGATGCTCTGATGGAAATCGGGAAAGAGCATAAAGCTCGTAAAGGTTGCCGCGGTAATCACGAGAATTGCCGGGACGAAGTAGCCTGTCACCCGATCGGCGAACTCCTGAATCGGAACCTTCGTGCCCTGCGCTTCCTCGACCATGCGAATGACCTGGCTCAGGAATGTGTCCTTACCCACCTTTGTGACGCGAACTTTCAGCATACCGTCGCGGTTCACCGTCGCGCCTATGACCTCTGAGTCCGGCTCCTTGCGTACGGGGAAGGACTCGCCGGTCGCCATAGACTCGTCTATGCTGCTTTCGCCGGACACTACGACCCCGTCGGTCGGGATCTTCTCGCCCGGGCGGACGATCATCACATCATCCACCGACAGATCCTGCACGTCGACCTCTCGTTCTTCGCCGTCGACTATGATACGGGCGGTCTTCGCGCCCATCTCCACGAGCTTGCGAATCGCGTCGCTCGCACGGCCCTTCGCGCGCACCTCAAGGTATTTGCCGATAAGGTGAAAGGTCATGATGGTCGCAGCCATTTCTATGAAGGTCTGAATCGGCAGGAAGAACCCCGCGAGTCCGATCAGATAGGGCGGCAGCGACCCAAGACTCACGAGCACGTCCATATTGGGAGAGCCGTTCTTCATTGAGCGGAATGCGCCGGCGTGCACGTGGCGGCCGATCCACAGAACAACCGGGGCACCGAGAATCGCGGTAATCGCGAGGTAACCGGGAATGGTGATCACAAACATGTGCACCACCATGAGGACCATAATCGTCCCTGCGAGTGTCGCGGCGGATACGAGGCGCTTCCACGCCACGCGCACCGCGCGCGCTTCTTCAGACTCGCCGCCTTCGCCGTCTGCGGCGGCGTCGTGTGTCACCATTTCGTAGCCGATCTGCTTGATCTGCTCGGCCATCTGCTCCTCGGTGACCTTCTGCGGATCGTATACGACCTTGACTTTTTCGGTAGCAAAGTTGACCTGTGCGGTCTCGATGCCGTCCATGGATCTGAGCATGCTCTCCACGCTCGCGACGCAACTCGCGCAGCTCATGCCCCGCACGGGGTACATTTGCGACTGCGTACCGCCCTCGGGGGTGCCGTGTGCTGTTTCTTTCTGTGCCGTACTCATGTGTTGTACTCCTTATCTATTGCGCGCTGGACTGTAGCGGCCCGGCGTGTTCCCTCGGGGGTTCAACCGTTTTTCCGCAGACTTGCCATGACGCTCATGACCTCGTCGACCTTGCTGTTTACTTCCTGCTCGTCTGAGCTCACCATTGCCTCTCTGACACAGGTGTGAAGATGATTCTCCATGATCTGGTCCTCCACCTTGCGCATGGCAGCCATGATGCTTCTCGTCTGCGCGAGAATATCCATGCAGTAGCGGTCTTCCTGCACCATCTTGTGTATGCCCCTGACCTGCCCCTCAATGCGTTTCAGGCGGTCGGACAACGCGCGTTTGATTGTTTCGTCCATGCTTCGTGCCTCTGGGTGGAAATATACTATACCCCGGTAGGGTATGTAAAGGATCCTGAGGGACAGGGTGATGGTTACTGGTGCTCCTGGGGGCCTGGTTCCTGCACGAAGTCGCGGAAGTTTTCACGATGGATGGTGTACGCCGTTGCATCGTAGGCGGAAAGAAAGCTTGAAGAGACCTTTGTCTTGCGTGGTTTCCACTTGAACTCGCAGGCAGTCAGGTGACCGTCTCGTTCTTCAACGTAGTCGATCTCCTGCTGCTGCCGGGTGCGCCAGAAGTACATCCGCGCCCC
>JBKHAN010000101.1:0-7844 GCA_046542845.1 Spirochaetaceae bacterium | reverse complement strand
CATCGCGGGGACTTACAACCGAACCGGGTCTGAGATCCACGGAACAACCATTTATAACAATGACCTGGTAAACTGCCCCAACTGGCTTGGTATTGAGGTCCGAGTCGAAAATGGCAACCCGCTTAATCCATCGGACTGCGAAGTCCTCGACTACTCTCATGTCGTGGATATGCGCCGCGGGGTTATGCTTCGAACCATGACGCTTCGCGACGAGGCTCAGCGGATCACGACGCTTGAAAGCCGCCGTTTCGCGAGTCTCGACGAGGTCCACCTCGGCGCTATACAGCTCACCGTACGTCCGCACAACTACTCCGGGACGGTGACCGTACATTCGCGTCTCGACGGGACGGTCTACAATTACGGCGTTGAGAGATATCGTGAGCTCAACGGTAAACACCTTGCACCGATTGCCTCCGGAGAGGTGCCGAACGAAGATACCCGTGACCGGTCGGACACATCTGTGTATCTCCACGTCAAAACAACCCAGTCCGACATCAGAATCTGCATGAACGCCGTCTCCCGCTTCTACACCGGGGGAAAACAGATCTATCCGGATCGGCAGGTTATCCGTGAGCCGGGCCGTGTTACCGAACTGTTCACCCTGGACGTCATGCCGGGGCAGGACTACATCTATGAGAAAAGCGCGAGCCTTTTTACCTCTTCTCGGTGGGATGTAGCTGATCCGGAGCAGGCAGCGCTCCGGGCGCTGGACGGAATCGCGCGGTTTGAACAACTGTTGGAACGACACGCAGCGGTATGGGCTGAATACTGGGATCGAGCGGATGTTATTATTGAAGGGGACCGCTTCGCACAAAAGGCAATACGTCTGCACGTATACCATCTGCTGACTACTGCCAACCCCGGCAGTACCTTCGTGGACTGGGGAATTCCCGCCCGGGGACTGCATGGGGAAGCCTATCGCGGGCACATCTTCTGGGACGAACTCTTTATCTTGCCCTTTTACAATCTGCATTTTCCCAGCGTGGCGCGGCACCATCTCATGTACCGATATCGCCGCCTTGACGCCGCGCGAGCGATTGCACAGGAGGAGCGGTTCTCGGGGGCACTGTTCCCCTGGCAGTCTGCCGACGACGGTACGAGGGACTCCCAGACATTGCACTACAACCCGAACAGCGGAGAATGGGATCCCGACCTTACCTATCTGCAGCGGCACATCAATATCTCGGTCGCCCGCAGTATCTGGGAGTATGTCGACATGACCGACGATGTCGCATTTATGAGCGAATACGGTATGGAGATGCTCCTGGACATATGTCGTTTCTGGGCCGACATTGCCCGGTTCGATAAGGACGATGGTCGCTATCACATTCGTGCGACGGTCGGGCCGGACGAGTTCCACACCCGGTATCCCGAAAGCGATGTCGGCGGCCTGGACGACAACGCGTATACCAACATAATGGCCTGCTGGCTTCTTCAGAGGACCGCGAAGGCGTTGAAGGAATCCAGGTACAGTCGAGTGGCTTTCGAAGAACGCGAACTGGAGGTGTGGGATGATATCGTCAGAAAAATGTACGTCCCCATCCGCGAGGACGGTCTCATTGAGCAGTTTGACGGATGGTTGGATCGACTGGACGAACTGGACTGGGACTCGTATCGCAGCACGTACGATAATATCCGACGCCTCGACCGCATTCTAAAGGCGGAGGGGCTCTCACCTGACCGGTACAGGGCTATCAAGCAGGCGGATGTACTGCAGTGTTTCTACATGCTGTCGCCAGAGGAGGTGAGCAGCCTGTTGAACCTCATGGGCTATGACACCGGCGAACCGGAGCAGTTGTTTCGTACCAATTACGAGTACTACGCCGCGCGTACGACCCACGGAAGCACACTGAGTTACGTCGTGCATTCGTCGATCGCCAATTATGCGAGCGCATACGAGCGGGATGCGTGGGACTGGTTCACCGAGGCTCTTCGGAGCGATATCTACGACACCCAGGGGGGCACCACCCTCGAGGGAATACACTGTGGGGTAATGGCCGGTACGACCGGGATCGTTGTGCGCAACTATGCCGGAGTCAGGCTGTATACCGACAGGGTCGAGCTGGTACCGCGCCTGCCGGATACCTGGCGCAGGCTGTCATTCACCATGCGATACCGGGGCATCACCCTGAGAGTGAATATCGTTCCGGGCCAGGTATGCGCGGAATGCTATGCTGACGGCGGTGAGGACACAATTCACCGCTTTGAAGGCGAGGACCGCGTATCGATCCCCCTCTCCTCCGGGAGCCAGGCTCCTTCTACTTCACCCGTGCAAGGCGAAGCGCCTTGAGAATAAACCGTGGCAACGGCTTTCTCGTATCGCGCTTTTTCAGATGCAGGTACCAGCCAATCTTTTTGAGGATGGGTATCTTGTGTGTTTCCACAAACTCGATCAGTGTGCCGTCGGGGTCCTCGATGTAGGAGAACTGCCCGTCGGCGTCGCCCATCTCGAAGGCAGGGTCGCTCTCGCAGGTAAACGGGTGTCCGTACGCGGCGCAGCGTTTCCTGACCTCCGGCATGTCGAGTACGTCGAAGCACAGGTGTATAAACCCGAGGTCTCCCCACCAGCGATCTTCAAATCTGCGTCGTGGGTGGTAGTCCTGCGCCTCGATCAGCTCGATTTCACCACGGCCGAGCAGCTCTGAGAATGCACCGTCCCGATCCCCGCTCTGAGTAAGCAGTACACGACGAACGCGACGATTACCGCCGGGCAGACCGGCAAGGTCGACGAACTCGCCAGGCGAATCATACGCGACCGTCTCGTAACCGAGAAAGTCACGATAAAAACCGAGCGCCTTGTCCATGTTCGAGACCCCGATCCACGCGCCGAGCGCTCCGCCGGTCGCACTTTTACCGCTGCGACCGAACCAGCTCGTACTCTCGACCACCTGCAGGATATTTCCCCAGGGGTCGCGCGTAAAGAAACACTGCCGGCCCGCTGGATCGCGCAGTACCTCTGTCCCGACGTCTGCTCCGGCTTCGCGCAGCGCCGAGAAACTCCGTGCAATATCGAAGGACTTGATCTTGGCGATGTGTATACCGAGGTCTCCGATTTCGACATTAAACGAAGCCTGTTTCGGTGGGCGTGTCTTCAGTTGCCACAACTCGAGACCACCACCACCGTTGAGATTCAGCGCGAGAATCGCGTGCCGCCGAACCGCCTGGCCTCCGGTGTAGCGCAGCATCTGTTCGGCGACTCCGTCAGCGTTGAGAATCGGCACGTCGACGCCTGTCGCTGCGCGATACCACGCGAACGCTTCCTCCACATCCGCCACTCCTATTCCTATCTGCTGAATACCGCTTATAAGATCCTTCATTGCCTACGCTCCTTCCTGCCTGTACCCGAGCGCTCAACTCGATGGTATCCGCTGTGCGATTCGATAGAACAGCCGCGGGGTGAACCTTTTGATGTATATCATGATTCGCTCCGAACCTCCCGCATATATTTCCCGCTTCCCCCGTTTCAGACCGCGAAGGATCTGTCCGGCACAGCGATCTGCCGAAATGCCTGATTGCTGTCCAGGGTCCATGACTCCGTGTTCCGCACCGCTCCCGGTCAGCGCGTAGCGGGAAATGTCGGTGCGAACACGTCCCGGCGAGACGATGGTAACGGCGATTCCTGTCGAAGAAAGCTCGATACTGAGCGTCTCAAAGAACCCGTGCATCGCGTGTTTCGATGCGGCATACGCAGACCTCAGCGGAAATCCGAAGAGGCCGACCATGCTGCTGACAGCGACGATTCCACAGCCCGCTTCGCGCCGCATGTGCGGAAGTACAAGCTTGGTCAACAAAATGGGTCCAAAGTAGTTTACTTCCATAATGCGCCGATCGACTTCGAGGTCGGTTTTCTCCGCGGTCGAGCGCTGACTGATTCCGGCATTGTGAACAAGCACATCCACCGTACCGTGCCGGTCGATAACCTGCCGTGCAGCTTCACGAATGGTGTCGCTGACGCCCAGATCGAGCGCCTGAAGCGTGCATACCCGAGTATGGCGCAGGCATTCCGCCTGTACCTGAAGCAGCGATTCTTCGCTGCGGGCGGACAGGACAAGCCGTGCTCCCTCACGTGCGAAGGCGACCGCAAGCGCGCGTCCGATTCCCCGAGATGCGCCGGTAATCCAGATCAGCTTCCCCTCGTAGTTCATATCTGACCTACCATACGAGGCTCATCGACAAACGGCAAGCTGTCCAACTGTTTGATTTTGGTTAGGACAGCGCGCTTAAATGCCCGAGGGTGTTGGCGGTCGTCGCGTTTCTCAGTATGATACGAGTCGGTCGCTGGCCGACAAAGCGATGGGAGTTGCCTCATGAAGCGACGGTACACACTGCGTTCGCCCGGGAGCGGACGCTTTATGGATGATGATGGTCTCCTTCTCACGGACCACGAAGCGGAGGTCGATGCGCTTCTGAGAAGCGAATACGGGGGCCGCGATTTTTCTCCCGGTCCGTTCAATCACGGCCTTTATCGCTTTGACTTCTGGTTGCCCACCACTCGGCGCCTGACCGGCTCCTGCGCTCCGGTGACCTATCGCAGCACCGAGCTTGCCGCGCATCTCGGGCTGTCGAACCTCTACGTTACATTCAGCGGCTACTGGCCGGAGCGGAACGTTACCATGCTTACGGGAACCTTCAAGGAGTGCGAGGCCTACTCGGTCTGTGCGCGCATTCCCGAGGACGGGCCGACGATCGTCGTTGCGAGTGCGGGCAATACCGCGCGAGCCTTCGCCCGCGTCTGCTCGACGAACCGCATTCCGCTGGTCCTGGTCATACCCGAGCCGAACCTGTCTGCACTCTGGCAGCCCTCGCCGCTTGATCCCTGCGTGACTGTGGTCGCCGTCGGCGGGAAGTCCGACTATGCCGACGCGATTCGGGTGGCAGGCATGATATCGGACATGCCCGGGTATCACGCTGAAGGCGGTGCACGAAACGTCGCTCGCCGCGATGGCATGGGTACCACAATACTCAGCGCTGTGGAAACGATCGGTTCCATCCCCGAATACTATTTTCAGGCGGTCGGAAGCGGCACCGGGGCGATCGCCGCCTGGGAAGCAAACGAACGACTTATTCGATCGGGACGCTTCGGGTCCCACTACATGAGGCTCATGGTCTCGCAAAACTCACCGTTCCAGCCCATTTATGATTCGTGGCGCGCCGGTACCCGTGAAATCACGGTGTATCCGGAGTCCGACGCGAAGGCACGTGTAGCCTCGCTGCACGCAATGGTTCTGGCAAATCGAACCCCGCCATATTCGGTGCAGGGAGGTCTGTACGACGCTCTGATCGAAAGCCGTGGCGATGTCCTTGTTGTCGACAACGACGAGGCGGAGGCCGCCGCAGCGCTCTTCTCCCGCCTCGAGGGCGTAACGCCGTCACCGGCAGCATCGGTTGCCGTCGCGAGCCTGATCAATGCGGCTCGCGACCGGACCGTTCCTCACGACGCCACCATCATGCTCAATATTACCGGTGGTGGGTTCGATCGCATCCACGCGACGCTACCGACCGTGCAGATTCAGCCGGATATCGTGATTCCGCTCGACGAATGTCGACCTGCCGCGGTGGCAGATAGACTCAGAATTGGCGCGCAGGCTGACAGCGCATAAAAATAAAAGGGAGCACTCATGACCGACTTGTTTGATAAATTCAACACCGACGGCGGCTATTTCGGAAAGCAGCGCGCCGCCGGAGACATGACCTACACACGACCGGTTCTCGACCCGCACTCGGGAACGCACATGCTGTATAACGGCAAAAGTCACATTATGTGGTCGGTCAACAACTACCTTGGCCTTGCGAACCACCCCCACATAATCGCCGCCGCGCGCGAAGGGCTTGAGGAGTACGGTACGGCGAATCCCATGGGCTCGCGAATGATGACTGGAAACACCCACGAACACCTCGCGCTTGAGCGCGAGCTCGCCCGTGTCAGCCAGAAAGAAGCTGCTTTCCTGTTCAATTACGGATATCTCGGCGTCATTGGTACCATTCAGGCGCTCGCAGGCCCCGATGACGTCATCGTCATGGACAAGCTTTCGCATGCCTGTATCGTTGACGGCGCGTTCCTCGCTCCGGCACAACTTCGGGTGTTCCGTCACAATTCCCCCGAAAGCCTGGAGGTGGTGCTCAAGCGAGTGAACCGCGACCGAAAGGGTGGGGTGCTTGTCGTCACCGAGGGCGTATTCGGTATGACCGGCGACGTCGCACGACTGCAGGAGATTACTCGCCTGTGCCGGGAGTACGAAGCACGGCTGTTTGTCGATGATGCGCACGGCTGGGGTGTCATGGGTGAATGCGGCCGGGGCAGTGGAGACTTCCTGGGCGTGCACGCTGATATTGACGCGTACTTCGGGACCTTCGCGAAGGCATTCGCCTCTATCGGCGGATTTACCTCGAGCACACGTGCGGTGTGCGAGTGGATCGCGTACAACGCACGAACACAGGTATTCGCCAAGAGCCTTCCCATGCTCTACGTCAAAAGCCTTCAGAAGACCCTTGAGCTTGTCGAACACGGCGAGGCACAGCGGGAGGCCATGTGGGCGAACTCCCGTGCGCTGAAGAACGGACTTCGTGAGCTCGGGTACTTTGTAGGACCCGGCGAGAGTCCGATCTGTGCCGTATTCGCCCCGATCAAGGAGCGCAGCCCCGAAGAAGTGGGCATGCAGACGGTCGAGTATCTGCGAAACAAGGGTATATTCGTAACAGCGGTCGTGTACCCGGTCGTTCCGCTCGGGCTGAGCATGTTCCGCATGATACCGACGGCGGCACACGTCGAATCCGACATCGCAGAGACGGTCGCGGCCTTCGCGGCAATGCGAGATGACCTGTCACTCGACCTGTCGTTCAACGACGCAGAAATGGCGAACCTGAAAAAAATCTACGGTGAGCGTACGGAAGACTCCGGGTGGTCAGCCGGAGTTCAGGGGAGCGTCGAGGAAGTTCTCGTACCGGAACGATAGGTATCCGGACACGGTCCGGGACGCGCGACACCGGACCAACCACTGCGGGCGGAGTCCGTTTTTTACTGTACTCACACTGTTCTCACACAGAGCAATCACTATAGTGGTCTGTAATCGGAACTATCACGCACAAAGGTATACCTATGGAACTGTACATTATACGTCACGCGCAATCGGAGAATAATGCGCTGCGTAACCAGGCCGACCGCGTCTGTGACCCCCATTTGACACCCCTCGGTCGGCAGCAGGCCGGACGTCTCGCCCATCACCTTGCAACTGAACCCCACCCTGAACAGGTATACGGACGCGACCCCGAAGCGACCGGGGTCGAGACTATACAGGGCTACGGCATCACCCACCTGTACTGCAGCGCCATGCATCGATCGCTTGAAACCGCAACGGCCGTCAGCGATGCGATCGGGGTACACCCGGAAGTCTGGGTCGACCTGCACGAAAGCGGTGGTATGTTCCTTGACTACCGCGATGAACGCGGTATCGTCGGGTTTCCCGGCATGACCCGAAGCGAGATCGCGGCGGAGTTCCCGAATGTGCGCCTTGGCGATGAGGTCCGCGAAACCGGCTGGTGGGATCCCGAGGCGGGCGAGGAAGACTGGCCCACCTGTCAGGGACGGGCGATCCGTGTTTCACGCCGACTCTGGCAATGGGCAGACGAGGGCGTACAGGGCCCGGTCGCGCTCGTGAGTCACGCCGGGTTCATGGAAGCGCTCCTGAAAGCTCTGTTCGGCCGCCTGCCCGGAGCGGAGCTGACCATCTACCATTTCAATACCGCGATTACCCGACTGGACCTCGGACCGGCACGCGAGGTTCATGTTCGCTATCTCAACCGCGTCCCGCACCTGCCCCAGGAGTTTGTGTCGTAGGTGCGGTACT
>JBKHAN010000100.1:0-7857 GCA_046542845.1 Spirochaetaceae bacterium | reverse complement strand
GCGGTGCGACCCGCCAACATTCCGGCCTGAAGTTGCATAATGCATACCTCAAGAGGTCGCGCTCATGATATTTCCCCTCTATACTCGAGGTCTATGAGCACACTTGATCCAACACAAATGCAGGACTGGGAAATCGCCGCTGCGGCGGCGGTCGACATGGAGCGAATCGAGGTTATCGCAGACAAACTCGGAATCAGAGCATCCGAACTACTACCCTACGGTCATTACATCGGCAAAGTTGATTATCTTCAGGTACTCGACCGACTGGCTGATCGCCCGAACGGGAAATACATAGATGTAACGGCAATTACGCCGACACCGCTTGGCGAGGGGAAAACGACAACAACCATAGGTCTGGTAGATGGGCTGGCTGCGATCGGGAAACGAGCGAGTGGAGCTATCAGACAACCGTCGGGCGGACCCACGTTTAACATTAAGGGGAGCGCTGCCGGTGGAGGGCTGTCCCAATGCCTTCCATTGACCGACTTCAGTCTCGGTTTGACTGGCGATATCGACGCGATAACCAACGCTCACAACCTGGCGATGGTCGCGCTGACGTCGCGTCTGCAACATGAGTTCAATTACAACGACAAATTTTTAGAAAAACGCGGATTAAAACGTCTCGATATCGATCCGCGAAACCCTGCTATGGGCTGGGCGATAGATTTTTCGGCACAGGCGCTGCGCGAGATCGTGATTGGGATCGGCGGCAAAATGGACGGTTTTCTGATGAAGAGTGGCTTTCAGATTACCGTTTCATCTGAAGTAATGGCCATCCTTTCGGTCGCCCGGAACCTGGCGGATTTGCGGGCACGAATGGGCAATATGGTTGTGGGATACCGCAAGGACGGCAATCCTGTCACAGCTGAAGATCTCGAAGTGGCAGGTGCGATGACGGCGATCATGCATAAGGCGATGTATCCGAATCTGCTTCAGACAATCGAGGCGAATCCGGTGTTCGTACATGCCGGGCCATTTGCGAATATCGCTATTGGTCAATCATCGATTATTGCAGATCGTCTCGCGCTGAAGCTCTCGGATTATCACGTTACCGAGAGTGGTTTTGGCGCCGATATCGGTTTCGAGAAGTTCTGGAATCTTAAGTGTCGCTTCTCGGGACTCGTCCCGGACGCCGCGGTAATCGTCTGCACAATTCGCGCCCTGAAGATGCACGGCGGCGGGCCGAAGGTTACCCCGGGCGGAAAGCCTGCTCCTGAATACCGCGAGCCGAACCCGTCGCTGGTTGAAGCCGGATTGGGAAACCTTCTTGCGCATATCGAGACGGTAAAGCTCAGCGGTACAGCCCCCGTGGTATGCATCAATCATTTTCACACGGATACGGACGAAGAGATTTCGATAGTGCGCAATGCGGCCGAAGCAGCAGGAGCTCGTGTTGCCGTAAGTTCCCACTGGGCAAAGGGTGGGAAAGGCGCAATCGAACTCGCCGAAGCGGTGGAAAGTGCCTGCTCCGACCCGAGCTCCTTCAACTTCCTGTATGACGATCATGACCCGCTTGTTTCCCGGATTGATCGGATCGCACGCGATGTCTATGGTGCCGACGGGGTCAGTTACACACCGGAGGCGCGGGACAAAATACAAGCTCTCGCGGATGCTCCGGAGACGAAGGGTTATGGTACCTGCATGGTGAAGACACACTTGAGTCTCAGCCATGATCCCTCGTTGAAGGGCAGACCCCTGGGATGGACGCTGCCGATTCGGGATGTACTGGTGTACCGCGGCGCCGGTTTCCTTGTTCCAGTCGCGGGCGATATCAAGCTCATGCCCGGAACGTCTTCAGACCCGGCCTACCGGCGAATCGATGTCGATACGAGCACAGGTGCTGTTCAAGGTTTGTTCTAATGCCGATATCAGTTTCAGGAGGGAACGAAGTGGGTATTCAACAGACGGTATCGTTGCGCGAGTGGGAAAACCCGCATCTTGTTTCTCGAGGTCGGGCCCGCGACCATGCTACCTTCTATCGGTACGATAGCTTTGAACAGGCCTGTGCGTCACCAGTACGCGATTCTTCGCGATATCTCGAACTGAATGGCACCTGGAATTTCTGTTATCTCGAACGCCCCGAACTCCTTACAGACGCGCACGCCACAGGGCAGTTTTTTTCCGGAAACGATCGGACGCCCCCGGAACGTGGCAGCATAGAAGTTCCCGGGAACTGGACGATGCAGGGGTGGGGTCAACCGATCTACACCAACGTTCACATGCCATTCTCGGTTGAACCTCCCCGCGTCCCGGACGAGAATCCAACCGGTGTGTACCACCGCGTATTTCGCTCGAATACTCACGAAAGCGGCGAGCGTGTGATTCTTCACATCGGCGGAGTTGAGAGCTTTTATTATCTGTTTGTGAACGGCACCCAGATCGGATGCGCAACCGATTCTCGCCTGCCATCCCGGTTTGATATTACCGATTTCGTGATGAACGACCGCCCCAACGATCTCGTCGTTATCGCTATCAAGTGGTCGGCAGCGAGTTTCGTTGAGGACCAGGACCAGTGGTGGATGGCAGGAATTCACCGTGACGTGTTTCTGGAGTACCTCCCGAGGCTGTACGTGCGCGATATCAGTATCACCGCAGTTCCCGAAGACCTTCCAGGGAGTTCAGGTGCGGGGCACCTCACTGCCTCCGTTACGCTTGATGGTAACGTCGATGAGCTGGACGACCGATCCGTACACTGGACACTCGTCTATGCCGGCACCATCACGGATGTACCGGCACCCGTGGTCAACGAGCAGACGGGGTCCATGCTCGGGACCGGATTCGCAGAACCGGCCGTACATCCCGTCCACGGGCACAAACGGTACTCGATTTCGTGCACCGTCCCGTTGGTCCGATACTGGTCGGCGGAGCAACCAGCCCTCTACACGCTCGTGTGTGAACTGCGGCATCAGGGCACAACGGTCGAGTATGTTTCCGTGCGCACCGGATTTCGTGAGGTCCGAATCAGCGATCGGCAGCTTCTTCTGAACGGCCGTCCGGTAATGATTCGCGGGGTCAACCGACACGATCACGACCCGGATACCGGAAAGTACGTGTCGCCCGAACGGATGCTCGAGGATATCCTGCTGCTGAAGCGGTTTAACGTGAACGCCGTGAGGACTTCGCACTATCCGAACGACAGTTATTGGTACAGCTTGTGTGATCTCTACGGCATTATGCTTGTTGATGAGGCCAATATTGAGAACCACCACTACTACGACGAATTATGCCGGGACCCCGCCTACCTGCCGGCCTACCTTGCGCGGGTAAGCAGAATGGTTATCCGGGATCGCAACCACCCGTCGATTATCGCCTGGTCTTTGGGAAACGAAAGCGGGTACGGGCCAAACCATGATGCCTGTGCCGGCTGGGTGCGTCGCTTCGATCCTTCGCGTCCGCTTCACTATGAAGGCGCGATACATCACGAGTACGGTCAAGCAGGACGCGATCTGTCCCGGGGGCATTCGGTAACCGATATCGTCTGCCCTATGTACGCTCCGCTGGATGAGATCGAAAACTGGGCACGAACGACCGACGACTATCGACCCCTCATCATGTGCGAGTACTCACATGCTATGGGAAACAGTAACGGATCTCTCAGTGATTACTGGGCGTTGTTTCGTTCCCTTCATGGCCTGCAGGGTGGTTTTATCTGGGAGTTCATCGATCACGGTCTGCGCACTCGGACACCCGACGGTACCGAGTACCTCGCATACGGTGGTGATTTCGGCGATACGCCCAACGATGCCAACTTCTGCATGGATGGTCTGGTCTCACCCGACCGCACACCGCACCCCGCGATGTGGGAGTTTCAGCACGCATCGCAACCGATCGATTTCGAAGCAGTTGATATCCTGCGTGGGCGGATCAGGATCCGCAACGGATTCGACTTTTCCTCATTGCGGGATTACTTCGTGAAGTGGGAGCTCCTCTCGGCGGGGATGCCCGTCGAGGCGGGTACGATCGATCCTGGTACGACAGAACCAGGTGCGTGGTCGGATGTGAGTCTGCCGATCGGAAGTCTTCTCTCCGGACGGGATCTCCCCCTCCACGTGAACCTGCAGGTATGCACACGGTATGAAACACCATGGGCCGACGCTGGACATTGCATCGCATGGACACAACTGGCACTTCCGCTTCGCCCCGCATGGAGTATACACACTGACTCCGGCGAACAACGTGCGGGCACCGAACAGCCTTCGCCGACCTTCGATTACTCCGATGACGGTACGATCGCGGGAGTGCACGTCGGCGTTTCACGCTATCGGTTTGATTCGGCAGGCCTTTCGAACTGGGTCCATCGCGACGTCGATTTATTTGCTTCGGCGCCGACACTGCAGCTGTTTCGCGCGCCGACCGACAACGACGGGATTAAGCTCTGGAGTGGACAGGAGCAGAAACCACTCGGCAAATGGCGTTCCGTACAGCTCGATACGATGCGTCTGGAGCCGGGTGACCGTCTGCACCACGAAAACGGTGAGCTTGTGTGTTCACACAGCATTGTCACGGACTGCGCGGAGTTGGGAACACTTCGCACTCGATATCAGTGTGGCGACGATCGTCTGCTTATCGTGTCACGGCTTGAGCTCAACGATCGTATAGACGATTATCCCCGAGTGGGTCTGGTCTGGGCTGTGCCGGGGTCGGAAAACCAGGTGTCCTGGACCGGTCTGGGACCGCACGAAAACTATCCCGATCGAAAATCCTCGTCGTTCTATGGTCGATTCGTCGCAGACAAGGATTTCGACCGCCTCCCTTACGAGATGCCGCAGGAGTACGGGGCTCGATGTGATGTAGACAAGCTTAGTATCGGACTGCAGGGTTCTGACCTGCTTTTGACAGTCGAATCCGATGGCCCGTTCATGTTCAGCGCTATTCCGTACACAGCAAGCGATCTGTGGCGTGCGGCGCATCGCCACGAGTTACGCAGGCGCGACGAACTGATCGTCAGTATCGATCACGTTCACCGCGGTCTCGGTACCGCAAGCTGTGGTCCGGACACCCTTGAGCGATACCGGATACGACCGGGCCTCTATCAGTTTTCATTTGCATTCCGGATCTCCGCAGGGGCGATCTAACCGGCGAACCGGCGTTTAGAACGGCGAATCGCTTCCAGCCGTCAGCGTTCGTATCGTTCCTTTCAGCTGGTCGATTTCGCGCTTCTGCTGGGTTATGACCTCAAGGAACTCTTCGTCGCGGGCTTCTCCGGTCACACTCGAACTGGTGTCCGAAGGAAACGACTCTGAGTCCATGGATATCTCAATCGCCGTCAGGCCGAAACTGCTTTCGTACTCGTCAAGATCGAGCGGCATGTCCGGGAAGTTCTCGGACTGTGCGATCTTCTGCGCCATCCGTTCAATCTGTGTCGACGCGATACTTTCCGGCGCGAACTCTGTAAGAGGGCGCAGTGCGCGGACCGCGATTGAGCAGGCCGGATCGTGAAAAACTGCTCCCAGGCTCTCGAGCGTAATGCCGAGATTGCGGTCGACAAGATCCCGCAGACTTTCAGCGATACGAAAGTCTTCGGCCTGTGTAAGCATGTTCATGACCAGGTGCGGTTTCAGCTGTGCAATCGCCTTACGGGCCCGGTTACCGGACTTTTTATCGAGCTTCTGTATGCCGTCCGCAATATCGCGAAGCGTCGGTGTAGCACCCGGGGTCTTTTCTTTCTGTACTTCTCTCAGATACGCGCTTATGCGTTTCGACGTTGTGAACTCTTCCTGAAGTCGACGGAACAGAACGTTCTTCAGCAAGGAGTACGCGTTGAGTACCGACGGCGCTTCGGGTGTCGCCACGACCAGGCCAGAATTGGAAAGCAGGAACATCTCTATAACAAGCGGGGTCGTTCCTGAACCGAGATCGATAAGCACAACATCCGCCTCGATGCTTTCAATCGCCGAGATAAGTTTCTTACGAACCGCGGGCGGTGGTGAGGACAAACCGGTGACCAGTACGTCCCCGGGCACGAAGCGCAGATCGGGGATGTGCGTCTGAACCATAATGTCCCGCATTCCGGTCTTTGTATCTGAAAGAAAATTACCGAGTCCTTTGTGCTTGTTACGATAGCCAAGATAGGTATGAAGGTTTGACCCCCCGAGATCCATATCGACAACGACGGTGCGCACGCCGGCGCTTCCGAGGCGAAGTCCGAGATTGGCCGTAATGAGTGATTTTCCTGCACCACCTTTTCCGCTGGCTACAGGGATAATTTTTCGTTTCGCTTTCTGGTTTATAGTCATACCCATTGTTTCGAGTATAGCCCGAAGCTGTCGTATAGAAAACTCCGGTGCGCGCGAAAGTGGGGTACCGAATCGCAGCAACAGGATATTGCCGACGGGAAACCCGCTTTGCGTTCTTCGGAAAATAGTATACAATTTTCACCACTGGAGATTTTTCCGGTAGATGTCTCAAATGCTGAGCCGTGGTAGGGGAGTCTGTTCCATGACAGACAAACGTGTCTTTCACATAGACCGGGAGTGCTACGTTATTTTCATAGGCGCAACCCGGCAGGACGTCCGGCCGTTTATTCGTATCGGCAACAGTCCTCGAGTGCCGGAAGAAGTCATCAACGAAATTCGTGATGTCATAATTACCGATCGCCTGACCGGTAATCCGGTTGGTGAACGCAATACCGTTGAGCAGAATCTTGGCAGCGATATTCGGTACCTTGGCGATCCGGATATCGTAGCGCGATTCAAGAATTTTGTCGGGCACGACGATCTTCCAACTGAGCAGTTTGAGACAACGACCCGAGAAGAGAAACCGGAAGCCGAGCATTCGTTCGTGTATTTCTATCGCGATGGTGGAATGAGCGTGTATGTCGGTCAGGATAAAATCTTCTCGTTGACCGAATCCGAAAAACGAGACCGACACTATATCGAGCTCACTCGACGAATAAAGAGTGAGTTGCTCAAGGATCCCTTGCGTATACAAAAGTCGGATATGCAAGGCACCGGGTTTCTGCGCTGCGGTTCCACCTGCATGTTTTTTCGCGACGGGTATGTCAGCGCTACCCCTGTCCGACCCGACAGCTTTCTCGCGCTTGCCCGGAAAGGAATCGACCCCGATCTCGTGGGCATGTGGAACGTGTCCGAGGTGAGCGAGGAACTTGTTCGACTGTTCAAGCGAACGCGGCTGAAACGTTCATCGCTGTCGCTGTTCTATCCGAATCCTGAAGACATTATACCGCTGGCCCGTCTTTTTGAGGCGACCGGCGATGGTGCGGGGGCCAATATCGTGGCACTCGGCCCGGATGAACACGTGCAACGGAACGGACTCCGGTATTCCGCGGCGGACAGCGGTGCGGCCTTGCGCATTACCGGCGACCTTTTTGCCGAGAGTGTTCAGATTGGCGCCGGCGACAGAGGCGACGCCGTAATCTTTTTGTCCGGTAATCCGGAACCTGCCATCCACGCGCCTGGTCACGAACCTGAGACGCTTCAACTGCTTGACGCAGTTCCATACACCGTCGCTCCTGAAGCTGAGCCGGGTGAGCGCACACTCAGTACCCGATATCTTTCGGCATGGACCCCCTTTGTCCGGGCGAACGTGGATGCTGCAACCATGCTCGTTGTCGAACAGATAGATCAGCTTTTTGCACGACCGCCTCAAGGGCGCGCACGTGAGCAGCTGCTTAAGTCCATAGATCAGCGGTTACGGGCAATCGAGTCCCCGGCGAGCGGTCCGCTCGCGTTGTTTTTTCATAACGCGGCAACTGCCGTCGCGCTCCGTGTGCGACGCGGCGGAAACGATTCCAGCCGTGCAATGACGGCTCTTTTGAATACGCTGTCGAAATATGCCGATTCGGTGTCGGAGGACGACACCGCAGCAGCGCCGTGTCGAGCCGATCTGTATTGGAAC
>JBKHAN010000099.1:0-7976 GCA_046542845.1 Spirochaetaceae bacterium | reverse complement strand
GCCCGAGCGCGTCGTCGATGCGTTTGACCATGCCGTAGTATCCGGCGATGTGCTGGTGCGCGTTCCCACGGTAGTGCTGCAGATCAGGCGGCATCCAGCGTCCTTCGTAGCGGCTGCGGAGTCCTTCGGGGGCCGGATAGTCGTCGCGCGAGTTCTGGTGGTGCGGTTCGATCAGCGAGAGAAAGAGAAAAAACGGCTGCTCGGATTTGCTGAGCTCGACCACGTCACGTATTGCCGCATCGACACAGGCGTCTACCCGGTACCCATAGAGCTCAACCGGCTCATCATCATCATTATAAAGCGTGGTCTGATACGCGTCGCTCGTGAACTCAAGGAGATTGCTCGCGAGCCAGCGCTGATACCCGAGCCGGGACTCCTTCGGCACCGGCCCCGGAGGCCCCTCGCCTCTGTCGTACAGGTGCCACTTCCCGATATACGAGGTCGTGTAGCCGGCTTCGTTGAACTGACCCGCGAGCGACGGTAGCGTCCGGTCGGGGTTGAGCCCGTTCTTCCACACGCCGGTGTTGGTCGCGTAGCGCCCGAGCTGCAGGGTGCTCCGCACCGGTGCGCACACCGGCTGGCACGAAAACGAGTTCGCAATGTGGGTTCCCCCGGCGGCGAGCCGGTCAAAGTTCGGCATGAGATCGAGCGGATTCCCGTGCAGCGCCGAACAGTCCCACCGCTGCTGATCCGTGAGAAACACCACGACGTTCGGTTGTCTGGCCATATGATCTCCCAAGAGGCACATAGAGCATACCGGAACGAGAAGACGGGTGGCAACGAAGCAATGGTCGATCGAGAATCCTGATCTTCACGAAGCTATCGACTTCTCAGGTCTGCCTTCGCCTGGCCCCATGTGATAGTTTCATCACCTCCCTTCCTGTGCAGGGAAAACACCGTTCGCTATACCGTGGCGCATATATGTCATACCGAGGATGGCTCATCGCAGTCGGTATTAACCCTGCCCGGGCACCGGATACTTTCGAAAAATGTGGATGCCCGGTGCGAGTGGTTCCGGATTTGGCGAGGTAATGGTGTCGATAAGCAGGACAAGCGCGTCGGGATACGCGTGGCGAAAGGTGTTCGCGTTTCCCGGCTCGTTATCTATGGCGAGCACGGGCGTTCCGAGTGTATTGATCGCCGCGACCGCGGATTGTTTGAAGGCAATATCGTCGTCTGAGGCGTCTGGTTTGAACAGAAAGGTTGTACCTTCACCGACGGGAAGCCTGTGTCGAACAAAGGAGGCGACGGTGCCCTCGGCCATGTTCGGGCTGTCGCGTCCGGTCAGATACACAAGGTGAAACGAGCGTTGTTGGAGCCAGAGCAGGAAGGTCCGCACGCCCGGATACGGTGTGTCGTACGAAAGCCACTCGTTCGAAAAGAAGCGCTGTGCCCAGTATCGGTGAAGCTCCTCGCGGTGTGTTTCCGACATACCCGCACGGTGAGCGGCGGTCGCAGCGACTGCCCAGCCGAGGTCGGCGGCACTCATGGTCGGCACAACGGGTGCGATAGACGGAAAGCGCGCGCACGCGGCTTCCAGGATTCCCCGGTTGCGCGGAGCGGTGTTCATAATGGTGCTGTCAATGTCGAGGACGGCGACGGGATCGGCGGGCAGCGGCCCGAGTTCCGATACAAGCCAGTCGTTCGTGAGGACATCGAGTTCAGTTACGTGGTTCATGTGAGTAGGATCCGTGTTGTGTGATGATTGCATGTGTGCTCCAGAAGGTGATTGCTGCGGGTAGATCGGCGAGTTGTATATCCGGGTCGTGTATCTCGCGCGGCGCGCGTGTGCCCGGGTAGAGCGTGTGAATCTCGAACACACTGCCCTTCCAGGTGCCCCAGAGACAGACCCGCTGTGTCGGAACTCGCTTCCCGAGACAGAGGTGCGACGGTATGGCGCGTCCTGACCGGTAGGCCCAGAAGGATTCCGAGCCGTCGGGGGGCACCTCGCGCAGACCGCTTTCGCCGACGGTCACCTCCAGCCCGAAGTCTTCGTGAAGCGGCACTTCAACTGCGTCACTTCGAGCGCCTTCAGGCGGGGCCGGGCGTCGGGGCGCAACCAGCGGGCGAAGCAGCTCCAGCACCTCTTCGGGCGGGATAAAGAATTCGGCTCTATGCGCGTCCAGATGCGAGGGGTCACGCCAGCGCCATTCAAAGTCGTTCGTTCGTTCGTCGCTGCGCATTGTCTGTGTCTCCGCTATTTGAGACCCGAGCTCATGTAGCCTTTAATAAAGCGCTTCTGGAAGATGATGAAGAGCAGGATCAGCGGCGCTGCGACGATAAGGGTTGCGGCCGACAACAATCCCCACTGTGCTCCGATCTCTCCCAGCTGCGTAAAGCGCGCAAGGCCGACCGCCAGTGGCCGGGCCGAGGGGCTTTGTGTGACAACAAGCGGCCACAACAGATTGTTCCAGTGCCAGTTTACGCTCGAGATGGAAAAGGCAATGATACTCGGAATCGCCATGGGGAGATACACGTGCCACAGCGTCCGTGCCCAGTCACAGCCGTCGACGACCGCCGCGTCGTGGTAATCGCGCGGGATCGTGAGAAACGACTGCCGCAGCAGAAAGGTGCCGAAGGCACTTCCCCAGTACGGGATCGCCATCGCGAGGATGGTATCGTAGAGGCCCAGGAAGCGTATCGTCTGGAAATTAGGAACCAGGAGTGCACCTGTGGGGATCATCATTTGCGTCAGGATAATCGTGAACAGGAGTTTCTGCCCGCGAAACTTGAAGACGGCAAAGGCAAATCCGGCGAGACTGCTGGTGACAAGCTGAACGGAGAGAATGACGCTCACCAGGAGGATGGTGTTTCGGAAGTAGCTTGCAAACGGTGCCAGCTGAAACGCCCGCGCGTAGTTGGCGAGGCTCAGCCCGGAGCCAAACCAGATCTGTCCTCGCGCAAAGGGCTCGCCGGGGGGCCGTAGGCTCGCAATCAGCGACCAGATAAGCGGCATGGACCAGAGCAGGACGAGGACAACTGCAAAGAGCATTCCGAGTACGGACACGGCCTTACGCATCGATAGACCTCCGCTCGCTCAGGATAAAATTGGATACGGTAAAGAAAAGCAGCAGAATCACGAGAATGACGGTGATCGCCGAGGCCCGACCTATGTTCAGGCTGCTGAATCTGACCTCCCACAGGTAGTACAGAAGCAGGGCACTCCGGTTGCTCGGACCGCCCTGCGTCATGACAAAGACGTGGTCGACAACGCGGAATCCTCCGATCACGGCAACGGTCGTCACGAACAGCGTCGTTCGTCGTAAAAGCGGAAGCGTGAAGCGAAAGAACGTCACCACCGGTCCGGCACCTTCGATCTTCAGCGCTTCATAGACATCCCGGGGAAGATTCTGAACCCCGGCAAGATAGAAAATCATATAAAAGCCTGCGTCCTTCCAGAACGCGACGATCACGAGCGCGAACAGGGCGCGATCGGGGTTGCTTACCCAGTTCTCGGATCCTTGAAATCCGAAGAACCGCACGAACTGGTTAAACAGGCCGTAGTCGGGTGTGAAGAAGAACAGCCAGACCGTCGCGGCGGAAACCATCGGCAGGATGGTCGGATGAAAAACTGCAGCGCGGAATCGGGAGAAGCGGTCGTTTTGAAGCCAGAGCGCAAGAAAGAGTGCCGCCACAATCCAGAGCGGGACCAGCATTGCAACGTATCGAACGGTATTGCTGAGGATCTGGAGAAAGGTCTGACTGGACATCAGATCAATGTAGTTCCCCAACCCGTAAAACACAGGCTCGCGAAATCGCGGAATATTCAACCGGTGTTGAAAAAAACTCGCCGTAATGCTGGCGACCGTCGGGTAAACGGTAAATACCAGCACAAAGAACAGCGTTGGAAGAATGAGCAGATATGGAAGGAAATAATGCGTCTTTCTCATAATGTCTCCAGATCCGGCAGGGCCCGCAGGCCCTGCCACACCGTATGTGTAGAAGCGCGTCCTTACCGAAAGTCGGCGAGTACGGCGTCCGCTTCCAACTGAGCGGCTTCCATAGCCTCGGCGGCATCGACCTCACCGTTGAACGCGGCCTGGAGGTAATTATGGAAGATGCCTCTGACCTCCGCGAGATTCTGCACCGCGAGCTCCTTACCTGCAGTGTCGAGCGCGGCTCGAGTCTGTCCTGCCTGAGGATTCTCATCGATATAGGCCTGCATGCTCGGTTGCTCAAACGCACTCTCCCGGGTCGCGATATAGCCGGTCTGAATAGAGAAGTCGGCGGCGCGGGATGCGTCGGTCAGGAAGACTGCGAAATCGAAGGCAGCCTGCTTCTGCGCATCGGATAATCCGGCAGCCATGTAGAGGTTTCCGCCTCCAGGTACGCTGTATCCGCCGCCGTCACGTCCCGGAATCGGCGCAACACCCACGGTAAAGTCAGCCTGATTAAGTACATTCGAGAGGCTGCCCGAGCTGTGAACGATCATGGCTGTGTTTCCCGAAACAAAGTTGGGAACAACGTTTCCCCAGGATGCTTGCACACCCGACGGAGTAGCCTCCCACTCTTCGGACAGACTGTTGTAGAAATTGATCGCTTCGACTACTTCCGGTTCGTCAAAGAATACCTCCGTATCCGAGTCGCCAACGATGTTCTGCCCGGCACCGATCGCCAGCGGCTGGAACAGCCAGTATGGCCAGTCGGAGGGCCACTCGATACCCCACCGGGTCACCTCGCTGCCGTCACGCTCGGTGAGTTCAGATGCCGCCTCGGCCAGGGTTTCCCAGTTCGTCGGAACGGGCAGCTCTGCCTCGGTGAGCAGATCCTGGTTGTAGTACATGACCACGGCGCTTCGCTGAAATGGAAGACTCCACAGATCATCTCCATAGTAGGAGTTCTCCAGAAAGGCTGGAAGGAAGTCGTCGAGGTAGGTCTGACCATCATCCATTGAGTCAACGAAGGAAGTCAGAGGCTCAATGTACTCGGCGTTTGCCAGATCAAACAGATCCGTGGCAAGCATAACCACAAGTGCCGGGGGCTCGCCGCCGCCGTCGATTGTCGTCTGCAGCGTTGTTCGAACGTCGTCGTATCCACCCGCGTAGACGGTTTCCACGGTGACATTCGGATTCTCCTGCATAAACTCCTGGGAATACTGATCCAGGATCTCAGTGACCGGTGCGTCGACTGCGACCGGATAGGCAATCCGTATCGTCACCGACTCGTCCGCAGCAGATTCAGCCTGTCCGCCCGCAAAGGCGAACGTGGCGACCATCATGACTACGAACAGGAAAAGAATTTTTTTTGGCATTGATTACTCCTTGCCGTTTCGTTTTTCTCCCGACACGCTGTCAACGACGCGACGGGTAGATTCCAGGGTTGTGAGGTGCTCGTCTACCTCGGTGCGGTACACGAACTCATATGCGAGAAGAACCAGATTCGCAAAGTGCATGGGCACAGCCATGCTGTTCTTGAAACCGAGTTCCCCACGAGGCACATGAACGAAAAGATCGACGGCTTTCACGTAGTCCGGATGAATCGATGTCGACACAAGTACCGTCCAGATCCCGCGATCCGCGCATACCCGTTCGACCTGGTAGAGCCACGTGTCATCGTCGCTGTAGTGAAAGAGGAACAGCACATCCTCAGGGCCGACCATATGCAAGCCCTCTGCGAGATGCCGCTCGTCGTGCGAGATCAGAGACGTCTGCAGTCCGTATCGCGACAGTCGCTGCCACAGGTAATGCGCGGGGTAGTCGCCGGTGGAGCGGCCCATGATTACCGTTACGCGCGCGTCGTGCATGCGTCGAGCGATGTGTTTGAGAACCGACGGGTCTATTGCGTCGCGCAGCCGCTGAAGCGCCCGCGTATCGACCGCGACGGCTTCGCGGATCAACTCCTCAAGAGAGTGGACATGCTCAGTAACCTTCCGCGATGCACTGAGCGAGTCTATATGCGTTGAAAAAAACTGCTCGAGTCCGCCCTGAAACTCGCGAAAGCTCTCGTAGCCAAGCTTTCGGAAACAGTTGATCACGACCGGTTTGCTCACCGAAGCCTCAATCGCAAGCTCCTGTTGCGTAAGCCGTACCGCGAGTTCCGGGCGACGGTTGATAAAGCTGATCAATGCCCGTTCCGTCCGTGAAAGGTCATGCTCGCTGTTCTGCAGACGCTCGTGCCACCCGTTCACCACGGTACCCCGTTAGTAAAAAAAAGGATGTATTTTTTACTTTTCCGGCCTCTTATCTTCATATGAGGGACTATCAGGTAAATATGTTAGATTCGTATTAACTTAAGAAAAAAATCAAAAAATATTTGATGGTCAGCGATGGGCTATGGTTCATATTCATGAGGCAAAAGCTCATCTCTCTGAGTATCTGAGTATCTGAGTCGACTCGAGTTCGCGCGGCTCACGGTAGAGCGGCGCTACAGGTCGATGAGACTGACGTCCTCTCGCCGGCGGTTTCTGAAAAACGAGATCTCTGTATGCCCGGCAGCAGCCAGGTTTGCGAGGGCTTCATCGAAGTACTGCCCGACGGTCTCCGGTTTGTGAGAGTCCGAGCCGAGCGTAAAGCGGTTGCCGATTTCGCGTGCCCAGTACATGGTCTGCGGATCGGGGTGCATTTCGTAGACGCCTTTGATCTTCCCGCTCGTGTTTACTTCGAGACATACATCATGCTTCGCTGCACTCTCAAAGAATGCGCGAATGCCCCGCTCGTAGTCCCTCGGCTCAAAAGGCTCGACTGTTCCGTAAATCCTTATCAGATCGGGGTGTGCGATACTGTCGTAGCGGCCACTTGTAACTGCATCTGTCAGAATCGCGAAGTAATCACGGATAATTGCTGAGTCGCTCGCGAGACCAGCCCTCGGTATCCGGTTCCGATATGAGCGCAACTGATGATGAAGCGACCCGAGCACGAAGTCGAAGTTCCACTGCTCAAGCGTGCGGTCCATTCGCTTCATAACAGACTCGTCGGGAAACACCTCGGCCTCAATTCCGAAGAGCACTTCGACTCCGATCTCGGCTCCGTACGCAGCCGCGTCCTGAACCATGTCGTAATAGCGGGGAAGATCGGACTCGGCCATGCGCGTGCCGCGTGTGCCGAACTCGGGGTAGTCATCCATCGGGATATGGCAGGTAAAGGTAATGAGGGTAAGGCCCGCTCGTTTCGCAGCGCGCACGTACTCGCGCGGCTCCCCCGTGGCGTGTCCGCATAGCGGCGTGTGCATATGGCAGTCTGGTCGCATAATGAGCGTCATAGTACCCGGCCGGTGTGTCGAGGCGCAAATGGGGGTGCGCTTTGTTCCGTCTTGGCCGGAAGCCTTTCCGGCGCTATACTGAACACCATGGGTCGGGTAGAACAGGCAGCATGGTATAGCTACAAAGACTACCTCTCCTGGCCGGAAGGTGAGCGCACGGAGCTGATCCGGGGAGTGCCCCACACCATGAGTCCGGCGCCGCGGAGGGAACACCAGCGGCTGGTAGCCGAGATGACTCGTCAGGTTGCCAATGCCCTGCGCGGTGCGCCGTGCGAAGTGTACCCGGCACCATTCGATGTGAAGCTCACTGCAGATCAGGACGATGAGCGACCGACTGTAGTACAGCCGGACCTGAGCATTGTCTGCGATCCGGGCAAGCTGACAGAGCAGGGAATGACTGGCCCTCCGGATCTTGTAATAGAAATTGTTTCGCCTGAAAGCGGGTTCCATGACCGGAGTCGTAAATTCAACCTGTACCAGAGCGCGGGGGTGCGGGAATACTGGATCGTGGACCCTGACGAGCGGGTTGTGGAAGTCTACCGTCTGGAAGGGAATGAATCGTATCGCCGTATCGGCGCCTTTGGCGGAACCGATACCGTTACCGCCGGGATTTCTGACGTGATTGTGGTGGACCTCTCAGAACTGTTTCCCGCCAACCGTCGGGCGTAAGCAGGTTTGTTCCCCGCCGGGACGCAGCGAGTCCGCGCGCAGGTCTCATCATCACCCTGCCCTTCCTGTGCAGGGAAAACACCTTTCGCTATACTGTGGCGCATATATGT
>JBKHAN010000098.1:0-7983 GCA_046542845.1 Spirochaetaceae bacterium | reverse complement strand
CGGGTAATCGGGAAAATCGCATAGTTCATCTACACACTTCCCCCATGTATCGTCCTCAGATCCGGTAGCTCGGTACACCAGTAGCATACTTTGTGTTGACTGACACAGTATCCATGCATATCATGGATACATGGAAAAGATGCAGATTCTCTTTCCAGAACCGCAACTTGCCCGTCTCAGGAATCTTGCAAAAAGGCAGGATAGGCCTGTGAGCGAAATAGTGCGTGCTGCAGTTGACTCGTGGCTGGGTATGCATGAATACGATGGCGACGCCGCGGCGGAAGAGGCGCCTGTCTACCGCTGTGGTGAGGTTCGTGTGCGCGTGGACTCGCTGCGCGACATGGCATATAGCGAAGATCAGGAGCTATGAACAGCTTCGACACGAATGTTCTTCTGTACGCAGTGAACAGTGACGCTGACGATCATGCCGCCTGCAAGCAGATTGTTGATCGAGCCGTTGCTGAACCAGATTCCTGGATTATTGCCGAACAAGTCTGGTTCGAGCTGTATAGGCTGCTCCGCAATCCGAATGTGCTGACGAGGCCGTTGACGGCAGTGCAGGCTGCAGATCTGATTGCCTGGTACAGGAATCGGTCTGGCTGGAAGCAATGCGCGTGGACACCGCCGTCTATGCGTTCACTTGACTCGATATGGAGGAGCGAGCGGTTTCCGATGAGACGTTCCTTCGATGCCGTTCTTTCGGTGACGCTTAAAACCTACGGTGTCACGACTCTTTATACGCGGAACACCAAAGATTTCGTGGACTTTGGCTTTTTCGAGCTCATTGATCCGGTGGCACAATACTGAGTTACGCCACGTCTCCCCCATGTATAGTCCTCAAGTCCGGTAGCTCGGTACACCAGTAATGCACCCAGACGTAGGCGTGCTGAAAGAGGGCAACGGTAAGCGCCGCTGCGGATCCGGTTATGAGGCCGGGTATGTACAGGGCGAGAAGACCGTAGGTGTACATTCCGTTTGACGTGTAGCGGAAGATGCCTTCGCGCACAAGCGGCATGGTGCGGTAGCGTTCATCGAAGTGATCGGCGCCGGCGGCGCGCAGGAATCCGAAATAGCGCCAAACCGAGTAGAACAGATACAGCGCTGGTATAGACACGAACGCAGCGGCTGCCACGCGCACGCCGAGGGCAAGGTCGAGACTGCCGGCATTGGCGACGGCGAGCGCTATGGTGCTCATCATCCTCAATACAAACAGGACAAAGAACACGAGGAGGTACACGCGAAAGCTCTGGTTTCCGTAGGCGAGCTGCAGGCGCCAGACCAACGCGACGTAGAGTTGTTGCAGGACGGGAACGGCGAGAGCTATGGCGAACCAGACCTCCGTCCCCGTGCCGGCAAGCGAGCCGCTGCGCATGCCCGGGAGCCGAATCAGGAGCAGGGTGATGGCCAGGAGTACAAGCAGCAGTACCGCGTGCAGGCCCTGACGTTCGGTGGGTCGAAATTCCTGCGAGGTCATATCGTTCCTCCGCAGCCTGATTATAGCATCGGCGTGTTTGTATGTCGCATGGAATCTACACCCGTATTCCACACCCTTTGTGTAGTATCAAACAGCGATGTACACTTGTAATCATGAAACGTGCGCAGGTACAGGTACCAGGTCCTTTGTATGATCGGGCCCGACGGGTCGCGGAACTTCGAGACTGGAGCGTCTCCGAGGTCTTTCGGCGCGCTCTTGAGCAATACGTTGCCGAGTCCCCGGTGGGTACGAGCCCCGAATCCCGGGAACTTCCAGAGCCCCGTTCTATGGGCAACGAGAAGATCAGTTACGGGCACTGGCGGGACCTTACTGTCGCCGACGAGGATCGCCTCTATGGCTCTCGGGCTCTTTCACGTCTTTGATCCTTGCGTTTGTAGCGCCCGCTTTCGCCGGTGGATCGCAGGAAGTCAGTTTTATCGATGAACTCGAGGTAGAGCTCCAGGAAAACGGATTTACCGCTGAAGAAGCGCAGGCTGTTGCAGCTGCTGCTCGTGAGTACGACTGGAGTAGCACGAATGCATCTGACGCAGCGCTTGTCACCCGAACGCCTGATCGATTTTTGTGAGAGGAAGCGCTGATATGGCCCGAGCCATCGGGAAACGCTCCGTTCCGGGATACACCGTATACAAGTGCTCAAGACCCAGATCCTGTATTGCGATATGCATGGATCGTGTGGTTGCGGGTGCGTCGGTGCACTTGAACTCGAATCCCCATCGTTTGCCACCTCGAAACAACATCAGATCGAGTTCGGCTCCCCGTTGTGTAGACCAGAAATATGCGTTCTGTTCACCGAAGCGTTTCAGGACTTCTTCAAGCGCAAACCCTTCCCAGCTTGCACCATACCGCGGATGCGACTGAAGGTCGTTCATCGATGTAATACTCAAGAGATGATGAAGAACTCCCGGATCGCGTATATACACCTTTGGTGACTTCACCTGCCGTTTACCGACATTCTCATGCCAGGATGGCAGTACCCGGATCATGAATGTACCCGCAAGCAGGTCACGGTAGGCGTTTGCGGTTTTTGGTGACGTATCCATGGCGCGTGCGATCTCGGATCCGTTCCAGGTCTGCCCGTGGTAGTGGGCGAGCATGGTCCAGAACCGTCGTAGTGTGGCCGAAGCAACGCGGACACCGAGTGCCGGAATGTCGCGTTCCAGAAAGGTTCTCGTGAAGCCTTCGATCCACCGGAATGCAGCATCGTCTGATTCGGCAAGGAACGCGCGAGGAAAACCCCCTCGCAGCCACAGCGTACCCATCTGTGATGTCCCGACTTCTTCCAGTGAGAAACCGGGGATATCGATGAACAGTGCTCTGCCGGCGAGTGACTCTGATACTCCGCGCACAATGTCCGGGCTCGCACTGCCCAGAAGGAGAAATCGGGCTTGTATGCTCGGATCGTCACACAGGGGACGGAGGATTTCGAGAAGAGCCGGAAGGCGCTGTATCTCGTCTACGACCACAAGCCCGTTGTGCCCGGATAGCACCAGTTCTGGTGTGGCTTCAAGCGGTGCTCGACCCGTCGGGCGCTCAAGATCATAGATCACCGACTCCGGTTGTCCGCTCATTACGATGTGGGCCATCGTCGTCTTCCCGGTCTGTCGCGCACCGAGTAACACGGTTACCGGGGATTCGGAAAGCGATCGCTCGATATGTTTCTGGAGAGATGGCCTATCGACAATCTCAAAAGATTGTTGCATATTAGTACATAGGATAACAATATGCGACAATTAATGCAATAACACCCATGCTCAGGGTGTTTACTCGAGCCGGAAGCGCTCGCGTCGATTGCGAGTCCGGCGTCGGGCACGCCTCCCATGGCGTGCATAGCCCGGCATGCCGAAGAGGCTAATCTGGTAAAGAAAAACCGCGACACGAGATGCCGTTCCCGATACACACACACAAAAAAAGCGGGTGGCCCACGCCACCCGCTCCGTTACGCGGTCCCAGTCGGCCCCGCCTCAGCTTCGTCCTGACATATCCTCGCTGCCGAGGCGTTTGTTGCGCTGCACCATCGCGTTCACCGTCTCGAGAACGCTGTTGATGTTGGTGAGGTCCATAGGCAGTATGAGGCGGGTGTCTTTCTGCGCGAGCTTTCTGAGCTCTTCGATGTAGCCTTCGCTTATGCGGAGTACGAGCGCGTCTTCGCCGCCGTCCTGCTCTATCGCTTCCGCGATACGCGCAATGCTCGTAGCCGTGGCTTTGGCGAGGGAGCGGATTTCCGCGGCGCGGCCTTCGGCTTCGTTTATGCGTTTCTCTTTCTCACCTTCGCTCCGGTTGATCGCCTCGTCGCGTTCACCCGAGGATGAGTTAATGCGTGATTCCATTTCACCGAGGCTGCGGGCGATAATCGCGCGTTTGTCCCGTTCGGAGCGCATCTGCACTTCCATCGCATTCAGGATGTCGTCCGGTACGCGTATGTTCTGAATCTCATAGCGGGTAATACGCACGCCCCACGGGTCTGTCGCTTCGTCTATGCTCTTGAGAATCGAGCCGTTGATGTTCTCGCGTTCCTCGAAGGTCTTGTCGAGCTCAAGCTTTCCGATGACGCTTCGCATGGTCGTCTGCGCGAGCTGTATGGTGCCGTAGCGGTAGTCGGTAATACCGTAGCTTGCTTTTTTCGGGTCCATAACCTTGAAATACAGTACCCCGTCAACCTCAATGCGCACGTTATCGTTCGTGAAACATGGCTGCGTCGGTACGTCTATGGCCTGTTCCTTGAGATTATGCGTGTATCGCACCCGGTCAATAAAGGGAATCAGCATGTGTATCCCCGCGTCGAGGGTCCTGTTGTACTTTCCCAGGCGTTCCACGATTTTCGCGGTCTTGTTCGGGATGATCTTGATACTCTTGATTATCGCTGTGAGAAACAGTCCGGCGACGACAAGCCAAAGCAAGTTCAGCGGTAATAGTGCCCAGTTCATGAGCGGCCTCCTTTTCCAATGGGACCGGTGGGGGGCAGGCCCGAGGTGCTGTCTTTGGAGCTTCCACGATTGCCGAGAACGCCGTCGAGCACACCCCTGATCTGCGCGATGTCGTAGGGCAGCACCTGTGTCTCGGCGGTGTTGAGGATCTCGCCGAGCTGGCTTATAAACTGTTCGGCGATTCGCAGGCTGACCGCCTGTTTCCCTCGTGGATGCTGAAGCGCTTTCGCGACCTCTCCTATGCCTTCGGCGGTCGCCTCTGCGACGATAGAAATAGCCTCCGCTTTTCCGTCTGCTTCGTTCACGCGTTTCTGCCGCTCACCCTGACTGAGATTGATGGCTTGCTGCCGTTCGCCCCGTGACCGGTTAACGCGGCTCTCGCGCTCGCCCTCACTCGCAAGGACCTCCGCGCGCTTCTCGCGCTCGGCTCTGACCTGCTGCTCCATCGCGACCATGACCGTCTCGGTCGGCGTAATGTCCTTGATTTCGTAGCGGGTAACCTTGATTCCCCACGGGTCGCTCGCTTCGTCCACAGCCTTGACGACCGCGTCGTTTATGCGGTCCCGCTCGGAGAAGGTATTGTCGAGGCCTATTTTTCCGATCTCGCTGCGCATGGTGGTCTGCGCGAGCTGAGCGGTCGCGAAGCGGTAGTTCTCGATGCCATAGGCTGCCTTCTCTGCATCCACAACCATGAGGTAGAGTACGCCGTCGACGGTTACCTGCACGTTGTCCTGTGTTATACAGACCTGCGGCTCAACGTCGACAGCTTCTTCTTTCAGGTGGCTCTGATAGGCGACCTTCTGAACAAAGGGGATTACCAGGTGAAAGCCCGGTCCAAGCGCTCGTTTGAACTTTCCGAACTCTTCGACGATCCACGCTTCCTGCTCAGGAACAATCCTGATCAGTTTGAAAAACACCAGAAACACCAGGAGTATTCCTCCGAGTGTCAGGCCGTATGCTCCAAAAATACCCATACTGTGTTCTCCTTATGGGGTAGGGTTGTCAGTCGGTTCCTGCGTTTCTTCGTCGTCCCCGATCTCCCCCAGAATTGACCTGGTGACGATCAGCGTCATGCCGTCTTTGCTCATAATCTCCACGTCCTCACCGACTTCGAAGGACTCGTCAAAGCTCATTGCAGACCAGCTTGTACCGTGGTAGCGAACGCGGCCGTTTGCGCCGGGTTTAATGGGTTCAATGACGTGGGCAATATCGCCTATCGACTCCCGATCATCATTGTTTCTACCCAGCAGCTTTCCCGAGAAAATGGGTTTGAAGTACTTTCGAAGGAAGTACAGGCTCAACGACGAGCTTGTAGCCCAGAGTGCAATCTGCAGCGGGAAGCTCGACTCGAGGCCGGGAAGGATCCAGGTCAGAAGACCCGTCGCGAGGGCCCCGGCGCCGAAAAAAAAGATCACGAAACCGGGGATAAGAAACTCCGAACCGATCATGAGCAGTCCCGCGAGAAGCCAGAAGAGTGGAACGAATCCCATGCACGGTACCTCCGAAGTCCTGCACACAAGCTACTTCCGCTGCCGGGCGCTGTCAACTGCGGGGATGGTGTGTTCTGTTATTGTGTGAGACTTCCCCTGCGCGGCGGCCACGGCTGCATGCGCCGGGCAGCCGCGGGGCCTACGGTGCAATGACCCTCAGCGCAGGCCGGCGAGCGTATCCGTCTCGTCCCCCGCGTAAAACTCCTGCAAGGTCTCAAACGCGAGCTTGCGCGTTTCGTGATCGTCGGCGACCAGACCTTTCCGGTTGTAGAAACGCTGGAAACGGTTGGCCCGGCGGGGGCTTCGAAAGTCAAACAGGATCCAGGGACTGATACCCTTGATATAGGGGCACTGAACGAACTCATCGATCTGTCGTTCGTAGATCGCACGCTGCCGGTCCTCGGTAAAGAACTCGTCCGTGCTGCCGCGGTGCCCGACCAGGGCGCCTCCGCCGAACTCCGTAATAACGACGGGACGATCCGGATCGCTGTTGGCAAGCATCGCCGGGAGTTTTTCGTATTCCGGGTCGTACCAGCCGAAGTACTCGTTTATGCCTATGAGGTCGAGGTGTTCGGCGAGACGGTCTGCAATCCGGTTCTCGGTGTGGTCGGTGAGGCAGGCGGCCGACACGAGACGGGTCTGGTCGAGGGTTCGTGCCACGTTGACGAGGCTCGACATGAAGGCAAGCCGTTCGTCGCTGTCGGGGTTTTCGTTTCCGACCGACCAGACGACGACACTCGCGCGGTTGCGGTCGCGAAGTATGAGCTCTGAGAGCTGGTTCTCCGCGTCTGCCTGCGTGGCGGGGTTATCGAAGTCGATAGCCCAGTAGACCGGGATCTCTTCCCAGAGCATGATTCCCATTTCGTCGGCAATCTGTGCGGCCATCCGACTGTGTGGATAGTGTGCAAGGCGAATGAAATTGCAGCCAAGGTCGAGTGCAACTTCGAAGTCGCGCCTGATTTCGGCTTCTGCGTACGTTTTGCCCGACCTCGGGTCGTCCTCGTGCATGCTTACACCGCGAAAAAAGACGGGCTCGCCGTTCAGGAGTATCCTCCGTCCCTCGCGTTCTATGGTCCGAAACCCGACAGGTTCGAAAATCGCGTCCGTTCCGCAATGAATTTCAACGTCGTAGAGCTTCGGATTCTCCGGCGACCAGCGGATCGGGTCTGCTTTCAGGCTGATGGTACCGTAGAGGCGCTCGGGAGCGGTTGCTGATCGTCCTCCGTCCCCGAATTTCGCCGCGATTTTCGCCGTTTCGGCGTCAGAGCCTGCGGGCTGCAGGGGTATATCGACCGAAATGTCCAGTTCGTCTATGTTCAGGTGCACCGATTCGGGTGCTGCAGCGGGGACGGAGGAGGCGATCCCGGCAGAATCCATCGCCTCGGCGGCGCCCACCCCCGCAGCGTCGGCGACGTTCGCCGGCAGCATCCCGCCGGAAGCGTCCACCTGCACCGAGACGGAGATTCCTCCGTCCCTCTCGAGGGCGATTGAATAGTTGCGGATAAAGGTCTCCGGCACGCGAACGAGTGCCACATCGCGGTACAGGCCACCGTAATTGAACCAGTCGGTGTTACTCATGGGTACGCGGTCGTCGCCGCGGGTATTGTTCGCGATGACAAAGAGGCGATTCCGGCCGCTGTTCACCGAATTGGTGATTTCTACGCTGAACGGCGTCGACCCGCCGCGGTGAAAGGCGATCTGCTGCCTGTTCAGAAACACGTATCCGTCCTGGGCGACGCCTTCAAAGACAAGAAACACACGCTCGCGGGGACGGAGCTTGATATCAAAGTTGCGCACGTAGCAGCCGGATCCCTCATACCACAGATATTCGTGATCGATCAGGTTCCAGCACGACGGTACGGGTGTTTCCTCCCACCCTGCGATGTCGAAATCGGGCGGACTCGACTCGGCGCCCGCCTCTGTGGACACTTCCGTCCACCAGTTCGCCCGGAGGGCCGTGTCGTAGGGGTCTATGCTGAAGGTCCAAAGCCCCGCGAGGCTCTCGGTCTCCCGTCCGGCGAGGTCGATGAGGTCGGTGGCACCGCTGCGTGCGCCCGTATAGCGGGCGAGAAAG
>JBKHAN010000097.1:0-7990 GCA_046542845.1 Spirochaetaceae bacterium | reverse complement strand
GCGTGCGACAGATCGAAGACGATGTATATAGAAAACTGCGCGACCGTGCCAGTCGCCACGGGGTCTCGATGGAGGAGGAGGTTCGTCGCATCCTGCGCGCATCGGTGCGAGCGCCGGAACGCCTGGGCGATCTCGCGTATGAGCTTTTTGGAGCCAACGGCATCGATCTTGAGCTTCCTGAAAGGACAGCGCATGATCCGTTGGACCTGAACGGGACTTCGAAGCCTGCGGTATCGAGGTAAAGAATCCGTTTACCGCCTAACTCGCGTGGCACGCAGCGGGTTTTGTTTCAGGGAGTCCCGCGTATCCTGCTCGGCTAGACTGAAAACCACGGACGCACCGCGATTTCTTTGCGGGTAAAGGTATCATTACCCCCGTATACGAGCGCCGCGGATTTCAAAGTGGTCCCGGATTGTGCGCACCACCACTGTAGCGTATCAAACATTCCCCCGGAGACGGTCTGACCCGATTTGATCTCAACCGGATACAATTGACCTCCGATCTCAACGAGCAGATCAATCTCGTGGCCCGTCTGGTCCCGCCAGAAGAATACCGGCGGCTTGAGACGGTGATGGGTAAACGCCTTTACCGTTTCCGCTACGATCAGGTTCTCGAAGAGTGCGCCCCGAAGCGGGTTGGTACGCGCCTGCTCGGCGCTCCGTATTCCAAGAAGGCTGCATACGAGTCCTGTATCGTAAAAGTATAGCTTGGGCGTCTTGACGAGTCGCTTGTTGAAATTCTGGTGATGAGGTGGCAGCAGGAAAACCAGAAAGCTCGTCTTCAGAACCGAAATCCATCGCTTCGCCGTATCGAGCGAGATGCCCGATATTTACTAATAAGCGCAGGTCAAGATCTGACCGTTTGCTTGAAAACAGGGAAGCTACATCAACAGGAGCGAACTCGCGCGTGTCGGTCACTCCCAGAGTGACGTTCTCGGAATCGTGTTGTGTAACATCTACGATCGAATCGTAGATTTGTCAAAGTTCATGGTGGTAAAGCGCAGCTTCCCGTATGGACGCCACGGACATGCATCGAGTATCGGTTGGCGCAAGCGCCGATAAATATCTTTACGAAATATTATACACATAGTAATATATGTAAAGATATTTGAGGCTGCCATGAAAAAAGCTGTAAACGTGCGACTGAACGAACAGACCATCGAGATTCTCGAAAAACTCAGTCATGATCTTGAAACTACAAAGACCGACGTTATTGAGCAGTCAATACGTCAATATTATATGCAGAATACCGACGAGCAGAACGATCTGCTACGATTTGCCGGAATGCTCGACCGTACACAGGCCGACGCAATGGTGGCTGATATTGCAGCTGACCGGGATTCAAAGCCGTTCTCGTTGGACTTTACGTGATACTCGATAGTGATTGCATCATCTACTTTCTGAAAGGAAATCCTGTGGTGGTGTCCGAGGTCATGAAGATTCCCGCTCACCGCCTGTACACGACCCGAATCAATAGTGCAGAGCTTCTGTATGGCGCCTATAACTCGTCGAAGCCCCGGCAGAATCTTGAGATCATCAAGCCCTTTCTCGAACGGTTTACCGTACTTGAGCTCACCGCAGAGGCGAGTGAAGCCTTCGCTATGATTAAAGCCGATCTGAAACGGTCGGGGACCATCATTGCAGATATGGATCTCATGATCGCAGCAATCGCTCTGGTACACAAACTCCCCCTGGTAACCAACAATCTGAGACACTTCGGCCGCATCAAGGGGCTTGAGGTGCGAAGCTGGCTGTGAAGGCAGGGGAAAGCTCGGGCCCACGGGCGAACTATCTTGTGTGTGAGCATTTTATGAACTATAATGAACCGTATTATGGTTCATGAGGTGCGTATGAAATCGGTCACTATACACGGAATAGATGAGGCTCTTATGCAGAAGATAACCGAGGCGTCGAAGGAGCGGGGCACAAGTCGGAACAGGACGATCAAGGAGCTTCTTCAGTCGACGCTCATGGAATCCGAGGCGACAGACCACGCACATGATTTCGACGATCTGTTCGGTGCTTGGTCGGTCCAGGAGAAGGCGGAGTTCGACGCAGCCGTGCGCGATTTCAGCCGCGTTGACGAGGCGGACTGGAACGAATCGTGACGAATGTCATTCTTGACACGAACACCTACAGCTCGTTCATGGCTGGGGATCCACAGGTGTTACGGTGCCTGGTGGAGTCACAGCATATCTATATATCGGCCGTCGTGATTGGTGAGTTGTATGCAGGTTTCTATGGCGGCAGCCGTTTGCAGGAGAATGCGGCCGAGTTGAAACGGTTTCTTTCAAAAGACCGTGTCTCAATCGTTGACGTGACCGTGGTGACTTCCGAGATCTTTGGTGAGATCAAGAGCGTGCTACGCGCAAAGGGCACCATGGTACCGCTCAACGACATCTGGGTCGCCGCCCACGCTGTCGAGTACGGGTCGAAGCTCTTAACCTATGATTCTCATTTTCGCCAGATTCCTCTCGTGCGTCTCTGGGAGTACGTGTAATGTCATATACGGCATCTTGACGAAATCGAGTAGCGTAATTACCGTAGGTACATGAACACAAAGCTGATTCGCATCGGTAACTCCAGAGGCGTACGCATCCCCCGCGAAATTCTTGAACTCTACGAACTCTCCGAAGGAGACGATATCGAGATCTCTCGTCGGCGAAACGGTATTCTATTGTGCCCGGTATCAAAGGAAGACAGCCGTGTCACCTATGCTGCTTCGTTTCGGGAAATGGCGGAGGAAGCAGCAGAAGCAGCCGAATGGGGATCATGGGACGGTGTCGCTGGTGACGGGCTTGAAGATTGAGCGCTACGCGGCCTACTGGGTACATCTGAACCCGGTGGTCGGCAGCGAGATTGCGAAGACCCGACCGGCAGTCGTCGTAAGCGATAACGCAATGAACGAGGTGCTCGAGACCATTGTGGTGTGTCCCATTACATCACGCTTGCATCCCCAGTGGCCAAGCCGCGTGCGTGTTCATTTCGCGGAACAGGCGGGAGAAGTAGCGGTCGACCAGATCAGAACCATTTCCCGCAGGCGGGTAGGCGAACGCATCGGCGTCATAGACGATGCGGCTGCAGCGCAGATCCGGCACATCATTACCGAAATGTACGGGCTCCTGTCGGTCGAGGAATGAGTCTGTTGCGTCCGGCACCGTCACCGAGGCTTCAGACATCTCGAGCTTGACACCAGTATAGTTACCACACACTATTATGGTATGTCATTATCGAAACAGCGGACCAGCTTCGGGCGTGGATTGCGGACCACGAGGACTTGTGCACGTCCGCAATCTGCTGGTACGAGTTTGTTTCGGGACCGGTAGACGAACGAGGGAGGCATCTCGCCTCAGCAATCCTTGGCAACAGGATTCTTCCGTTTTCCGACGAACAGGCAGGGGTAGCTGCCCGCCTGTTTAACGCGACCGGGCGCACGAGAGGCATGCGTATCGATGCCATGGTTGCCGCTGCCGCTATTCACAACAGAGTCACCCTCGCGACCCGCAACACGTCGAATTTTGAACCCTTCGTGGAACACGGTCTACAGCTGCTCAGCTCTTGAGCGTACCGGCAATATAGGCGACACTTTGACTATGGCTTTGTCGAGTGAACTACAGGCGATCGTAGACAGACTCAACACGGAAAACGCAAGGCACGCGGCGCGCACGGCTTCCCGGCAACGCGAAGCCTATCAGGTTGCCTGCGATCTTGCAGCTCGAATGGGGAGCGAAGATGCTTCCCTGCGACGGGTCGTGCTGTTTGGTTCAACGCTTCCCGGCCGCAGGTACAGAGAAGACTCCGATATTGATCTTGCAGTCGAAGGTGGCGACCGGGCGCTTCTCGAACGTCTTGCTTCGGAAGTGAAACATGAGGTCGATATCATAGGCATGGAAGACTTACGACCAGGCATACGCGATCGGGTGCGCGACGAAGGAATCTGTTTATATGAAGCGAAGCCGCAGTGACGTCCATCGCCTGATCGCAGAACTGGAGTCAGACGTGCAGGATCTGCACCGTGTTGCTGCAGAGAACCAGCCAGCTCGTCTCGACGAGCTGCGTTCATTCCGGCATCTGTTTAGGAACCTGTACGCGCGCCCGCTTGATCCGGAACGAACACGGTTTGTTCAGGCAAAGGTGTCGCCTGCCGTGAGCGCGTTCCAGGTTGCGCACCTTACCTTCATTGACCGTCTGAACTCTATAGCGCTGGCTCTTGACGATCAGGACTAAGGACAAAAGCAATGGCGGATTTTGCGATGGAGTTGAGTCAACGGCATTTCGAACAGATTACTCACTATCTCAGGGATCACTTTACCGAGATTCTCCCTCCGAATATGGCTGCGTCGACAGCAGTGCAGGTTCTGATATAATCCCGCCATGAACATCCTCGCTGTCATTGATCATCCCTGGAAGGAAAGCTTTAACTACGCGGTTCTCGATGCATTCGTGTCGGGAGCCGAGAACGCTGGTCATACCGTAAACGTCGTAGACCTCAACGCGATCGGGTTCAATCCTGTCATGTCGCCGGCAGAGCTCGCGGTGTATTCAACGGGTGGTTCCCATGATCCCGTGGTGCGGGAGCATCAGGACCTCATAATGCAGTCGCAGCATCTCGCCTTCGTATACCCGGTCTGGTGGAGCGTAATGCCTGCACGCCTGAAGGGCTGGTTCGACAAGGTGCTTCTCCCGGGCTTTGCATTTACCCCGGGGGACGTGCCTGAGCCGCTTCTGACCCACATCCCCGCAGCAACCGTTCTTACCACGACCGGCGCGCCGGATGATCTGCACCGCACCTTGTACGGTGAGCCGACACAGCGGGTCGTCTGTGAGGGGACGCTCGCCTTCTGCGGCATCGCATCGGCCGAGTGGCTGAATTTTGGTCTCGCCGGAATTGCACCGCGTGAGGATCACGAAGCATGGCTTCGAAAAGTCCGGGAGTACGCGCGCGGTCTGTGATTCGAGCCGTATCAGCGGCGCTAGTCGCCGCGATACGCGGCGACTAAAATCCCAGGTACGCCTCGATAACGGTATTCCCTTCGCCCGTACCGTGCGGGACGCGTGCGCTCAACCCGGCACGTAGCGGTGCGTCGAGCAGGTTAAACCTCCCGAGTACGTTCAACTCCGCACCGAGTATCGTCTCGGGTGCGGGCTCCACGCTCCAGCCCGCCTCACCGCCGCTGCCTCCGGCGCTCAGGGCCTGCTCGGCGTACACGTGTAGCGCCGAGGTCGTAAACCCGAGTCCCCGCCATGCGGCGTCTGCTATAGGGAGCGGGAGCCTGACCTCAGCCCGAGCGAGGGCGGCAAGGTCTGTGGCCATCGCTGCGCTCGCGCTCGTCTCCGCAGCCACGCCGCGATAGGGGAGGCGCTGTCCGGCGATCCCCGTGTTGCCTGCTACCACAGTCGTAGACGGCACGAACTGTACGGCGCCCGCGAGGCCACGGCGCGCCCGAAAGGGGTTTATGCGGGCGGTGGCGCTGCTGCTTGCAAGCAGAACCGGTTCGGGGTTTGACAGAATCGCAGGGAGAACCGCGAGGTCCGCAGTAAGGCTTCCGCCGGGGGGCGAGGTACTGCGGTCGCGGGCGGAGCCTGCCTCTGAGCTGCCGAGGGTAAGGGCTGCTGACGCCTCCACGCTTTCGGTTTCAACGGGCGCTCCGGGGGAAACCCCGTCGAACACGGTGCGTTGAAGCGTGCGGTCGTAGCGGCCCGAAAGGCTCGCGGACAGGGACCGTGTTACCCCGGGTGCCGAACGTGCCCACAGCGTCCGCGATGCGGTGGCCGACAGCGTGCTGTCGGTCTGCTGGTACTCGCCGGGGTCAATCGGCATCATCCGCAGGGTCCGGTCGAGTCCCAGGCGCAGGGAGGTCTGACCCGGGGTGTAGATGTACTGAATCGACCCGACCGGTTGTCGTCCCTGTATGTGCCAGAGCGCCTCGATCTCCACTTCGTGCCGGACAAGGTTGCTCGCTGCGATCAGCAGAATACCGGCCGAGCTGTTTGAGAACTGAAGGGAGCCGTTGTCGTCGGTGTCGATTTCGGTACTGCCGGTCGGAGCCCAGAGTATGGGGCGGGGTACGTCGCGGTAGCGGCCGAATTCGGCTGTCCGCGACTGTGGTGTTGAAGCCTCCGGCACCGCCGACTCGGCCACCCCGGCCTGTGCGGCGGCGGCGGCAACACCCCCGGCGGTGTCTCCCGCGCTATCGGGCTGCGGCAAGGCGGCGCCAAGGCCTGCCGAAGCCCTGCGCAAGACAAAGCCGTCTGAGCTGTACGACGCGTACAGGACTTCCGGTGCGCCATCGTACTGCCCGGGGCTCAGGGGAAACCCTGCGTAGGCTGCAATCCGGTCCTCGAGAACGAGTTCCGCATCACCGATGTCTGCTGTTCGCCCGTCGGCACCCGACTCCACGCTCACGCGACTTCGGTAGAGTCCAAGGAGCTGACTGTCCGGTCGGGAAAGGTATGCGCCCCCGTACCAGAGTTCCAGTCCGTCTGCACCCTCGAGGATACGCGGCATGTGTACTTCCGCTTCGGGCGGTATGTCAGGGCCTGTCGACATGACACGGTCGGGATCGTTCATGTCAACGAGCATGATCCGCTGTGTGCCGTCGGTGCGAATGGTGGCGGCGAGGATGCTGCCGTCGGGGCTGAAGCTGGGGTTGATGATCATGCCCCGCGGTATGGCAATGAGCTCGCTGATCCGACCGCTTTCAGGGTCCACCTCAACGAGGCGGCTGTAGCTCCCCTCGCGTTCCACAGCGACAAGTTGCTCGCCGTCGGGGCTCAGCACGGGGTGAACGAGTTGACGGTCGCGGGTCAGCCGTCGCGCAGGCGCCGGGCGCGCTCCGCGGGGGCTGTCTGTGAGGTCGAGCACCCACAGATCCGAGGTGCTCGGGAGTATGCGGTTTGAAAACACGCTCGTGCCGGCCTGCTCGCGGGACACAACGGAAACGACGGCGGTGGTGCCGCTCGCATCGACGCTCCAGGAGTGCTCGTCGGTGGGTTGAACCGGAGCCAGGAGGCGCCAGTCAACGGGGCTCACCGCGCCGCCGCCCGCGCCCGAAGAGCGCCCCGCGGCCCCCGAGGCGGAATCGGCCCCCGAGGCGGAATCGGCCCCCGAGGCGGCCCCCGAGGCGACGTACAGCCCCGGCACCTGGTACGCCCCGGAGGCAAATGTCACAAGCCCGCGCTCTGTTGCCACCGGCAGCTGCCAGTTGCCGTGTCCCTCCGGCGACACGCGTTCTCCGATCGGCAGTTCAAGCCTGTAGGCCCAGCGTTCCTGGAGTTCGTCGACCACGTTGTCCCAGAGCTCGACCGCAGGAATGCCGGTCGTCCGCCGTACGGCGCGCCGCATGCCGAAAAAGGGCAGGCGCTGGAAGCGGCGGTTCAGTTCGTTGAAGGCTTCATCTCCGTACTCGCGAAGCAGGTGGTCGACGATCAGATAGCCCGATGCGTAAAACCGGCCGCCCGGTGCGAAGGGCGAGTTCATGCCTGCCTGGTCGTAGCTGTACATCCTGTCCTCAAGCACGGGAGCGGCGTGCTGGATTTCGAAAAACGGGTTTTCGCCACGGCCGCCGGGTGCGAGTGAGGTTTCTGCATACACGGTGGGGCCTTCAAGCGCCCAGCCCGGCATAAAGAGCAGAGAAGGCGATACTGCGGCCGGCCCAATGAGCGGGCTCACGCTGCCGAAGAAGCCTGTCGGCTGCATCAGGTGCAGGTAATGCACAAGCTCGTGCACGAAAACGGTCTCGATCCAGTCGGCTCGTGCCCCGAGCCACGGCGCAGTCGGACTCGCGACAAAGAGCGCAATGTGCGGCGGGTAACTGGTAAAAAACCCGTTTGCCTCGGCGGTCTCGCCGTATATGACAACCGGCACGCGCTCGTCCGGTTGGTAGTTCATGTACCGGGTCGTCCGCTCGTAGACATCGTCGGCCATGGCCGCAACTCGCTCGGCGGTGTAGCGGTCTTCTTCTTCAAAGACAATGCGAAACCGGGAGGTC
>JBKHAN010000096.1:0-7995 GCA_046542845.1 Spirochaetaceae bacterium | reverse complement strand
GCGATTCTGTTTCGGTTCGCTGAGAAAAAGGCCACCGAAAACCGTTGACTCCTGGCCTATGTAGACGTTCTGCGCCACGGTCAGGTGGTCCATCATGTTCAGTTCCTGATGGATAATTCCTATGCCGAGACTGAGCGCGTGTTTCGGACTCCGTGGATTGAACGGGTGTCCGAGATAGCTGATTTCACCGGCGTCTTTTTCGTGTATGCCGGTGAGAACTTTCATAAGGGTCGATTTTCCGGCGCCATTCTCTCCGACGAGTGCGTGTATTTCACCGCGTCTGAGGTTAAAACTGACCTTTTTCAGTGCTTGTACACCGGTGAAGCTTTTTTCGATGTCCGTCATTGACAAAACGGTATCTGCAGAAAACGAGCTCATTGCACCAGCATTGATCCGTTTCCGGTATCAGTAAATGGAGTTTTGGCCACAGAATAGGGGGGATTCTCCACTCTTTCCCGTGAAGCGGGTGGTATAATGAAATTACAACTATTATGTGATAGTCTTTTCCCGTACGTCGTGCGAGAATGAAATGTCCCAAGGAGATGCGTAATGAAAAAGCTTTTAACTGCTGCACTGGCTCTCGGCTTTGTTTTTCTCGTCGGATGTGTAACTCCTCCGAGTCTGCAGACACCGCGGCCGCTTGCTCCCGGTGAGGCGGAGGTCGGGGTACATGGCACGGCGCTGTTTCCGCCGCTGGTGTACGGAGAAGAACAGCTGGAAGGTCTTGACGAAGTGCCCGAGCTGCTCGGATCGCCTTCATTCAGCGCGCGGGTCGGGGTTATCGACCACCTCGAGCTTGGAGCGACCGTCGGGCCGATCGGTGCGTATGGTGTCGTGAAGTACGGTATTCTCCCCTACGAAAGCCCATTGCAGATCAGTGCACTTGCCGGTTACGGACGATGGGGCGTTGTGTTTATTCCCGGGTTCCTGCTGCCTGACGACGCAGAGCTTCAGCTGAACTTTCCGAGCTGGGATATTGGTGTGCTTGCAGGCTACGATGTATTGCCTGAACTGAGCGTCTACGGTGGGGCACGGCAGTACTGGATAGGTCAGGAAGGCGAGCCTCCGATCGGTCGCTTTGCGCTTACCAACGCGATTGCCGGTGTGGAGCTGCTCCCGAATCGTAGAATTTCATTTCCCATAGAGCTGAATGTCGGTATACTCAACGCGGCAGATGCCGTGCTTGGGGCTCTCGATAGCTTTGGTGCCGACGTGTCCGATACTGAGAGTCCTCCGGAGGACGTGTTTATACTGTGGCCCTCAGTAAATATGGGACTCACAATCCACTTCTGATCTCAATACGCCGGCAGGCTGCGGGCATCAGCCTGTCAGCCTGCCTGCTCTTCCTGTTCGGAAGCCCTGTCGTATTGTGCGCACTCGAACGCCCTGGTGTTCCACTCGCCCCTTATGCAGAAGTGCTGGTCGATGTCACCGGCGATCTCGATTTCAGCGATATCGTCGAGCTCGAAAACGGTCGCTTTTCCCCGGTATCAGGTAGCTCCTTCAGGTTCGGGTTGCGGGGTCGCGCGTACTGGATACGCGTGTCGATGCGGCAGCTTGCCGATCATGGACTGATTGACGCTGAACGCCCCGGGATGCTTGCCTTTGATTATGCACCACTCCAGTTCATAGATGTTTATTTTCCCGTATCCGGTGTTGAGGCCACTGAGGATGTGCAGCCCTATACTCGGCTGTCCGGGGGGTGGGGGTACGCCGGTCGTCGCGATGAACGAGCCTTTGTGTTTCCTGTGTTTGCTGTCCCCGCGTCAATCGACGCAGATTCGCAATTCTTCGTTCGTGTCGCCTCCGAGCTTTCAGCGAACTTTCGGCTGCTCCTCGCGGGACGTGACGCGTTCCGGAGGACAGAGTTTCGCATTGTACTGTTTCTAGGACTTGTCACCGGCGTCATGCTCGCGATGGGTCTGTACAATCTGGTACTCTTCTTCGTACTCCGGGACCGGGGGTATCTCTGGTATCTTCTGTATGTGGCCATGATGGTGGCCTATCAGGCACAGCTTGTCGGCTTGTCCCGCATTCTTCCGTTCGAATCTGAGCTCCTGAGTTCAGGCAGCGTCGTGGCCTGGACCTTTGCCACCATGATGGCCGCGCTCGCTTTCTCATGGGTCTTCCTTTCGGTACCGAACACCGCGAAACAGGTCCAACCTCTGTATTACGTCTTGTGGACGGTCAGCGCTGTCGGGCTACTCCTTGTCGGCTCAGGGAGTCTCCGCGTAGCAAATCTTGTCGCCCATGGAGCGGGTGTTATGCTCCCCTTCGTCGGGTTTACGGCAGCCGGGGTCAGCTACCGGAACGGCAGCCGGGTGTCTGTATACTTTGTTGCCGCATCGACGGTGTTGCTCGTGAGCGTCTTTGTCTTTGCCCTCCGGGGATACGGGGTTGTCCCGCACTCGTATCAGTTGACTCACGCCTATTTCGGGGCATCAGCACTTGAGGCGCTGCTGTATTCCTTTGCGATGGCCGATCGTCTTCGAACGCTCCGTCGTGAGCACAGCGGGCTCACTCGCAGAGCCCGAGAGCTGAGCGATGAAGCGCTGACCGACGAGTTGACCGGACTCAGAAACCGGCGGTTTTTCAACCGGGTCTTCCCTTCTGCCGTCGAGAACGCGCGGACCGCTCGCCAGCCGCTCGGGCTCGTGTATATCGACGTGGATACCTTCAAGTCCCTCAACGATACGCATGGCCATGCCTGTGGCGACATGGTACTACGGGGTCTCGCGATCGCGGTGCAGCGGAACCTTCGAAGCTCCGATGTGGCTTGCAGGCTCGGGGGAGACGAGTTCACAATCATTCTTCCCGGAACCGACTCCAGGTCGGGAGCCGTGATTGCAGAACGCATACGTAACGACTTTATCGACCTCTGGTCCGGAGCCGGACATCCGGTCGTTGAGGGATGCGCGGACCCGGATTCAATGGAGCTGGATACACAGATCATTTTTCCCACTGGAATAGTGTGCAGCTTAAGCGTGGGGGTCACCGAACTGCGACGGGAGGACACGCCCCGGACGCTCCTGTCGCGGGGGGACGAGGCGATGTACCGTGCAAAAGTCGACGGCGGCAATCGCGTGTTCAGCGTGTAAACGTCGTATGCGCAGACTATCTCATTCTCCCTGCCCCAGTGAGAATCCCCGTTCTCCGTCGAAGCGATACAGGTTCTCGGTCTTGATTACGTCCATTCCCGACTTTATGGCGGCCGCGAGCAGATCAACGATAGCCTGTGGATCTACAGGTGTGTAGGAAGCACCGGTAGCCGGCGCCTCCGAAGCGACGAGTCGGCACCGCCAGTGGTCTGTCAGGAAGGTCTCCGAGAAGCCTTCAGGATAGACTTTCACTCCCCGGTTCGTGATCATTTTGAGTTTGAGCGCTCCGCCGGCAGTCGCAGCGAGCGCTTCTATTCTCTTTCCGATGACGTCTGCCGACATAGGCTCGTCCGCCCAGTCTACAAACACGTCGACACCAACGAGAGTCTTGCTGCTGTGCCGCCTGATGTACGCGGGTACCGAGATACGCGTGTCGCGGGATGTGTCTATGCTCCACGGTCGCAGGCGCTTCGGGACTTCCCCCAGACGTTCGATGATTGCGTCTGCAAACTCGTCGGTGCTCGCGAGGTGGGTGCTGTGTCCGGGACGGTAGATGTCGGCCGTATGAATCCCCGCTTCGAGTGTTGAAAGCCAGGCGTTGTGTATGGTTTCCGCGATCGAGGGACGGCCGATATGCACAAGCATCTGCAGCGCACCGTTGAGCAGTCCGCTGGGGTTCGCCCGATTCGTGCCGGCAATATCCGGTGCCGAGCCGTGGATCGCTTCGAACATCGATACTTCTGTACCGATGTTGGCGCTGCCGGCCATTCCGACCGATCCACTGACCTCGGCAACGACGTCCGAGATTATGTCGCCGTACAGGTTTGTTGTGACAATCACGTCGTAGCGTTCGGGTGCCGTTGCTACGCGCGCGGTTCCAATATCGATGATCTGCTGATTGGCCTCGATCTCCGGATACTCCGCCCTGACTTCGTCGAACACATCGTGGAAGAGCCCGTCGGTCACCTTCATGATGTTGTCCTTGATCATGCAGGTAACTTTCTTCCGATCGTAGTTTCGTGCGTATTCGAAGGCGTAGCGGATAATGCGTTCGCTTCCGGGGCGGGTGATCAGTTTCAGGCACTGCGTGACGTCGTGCGTCTGCCGGTGTTCGATACCGGCGTACAGATCCTCTTCGTTCTCCCGGATAATGACGAGATCCATGTCCGGGTAATGCGTATCCACGTAGGGGTTGAAGGCCTGTACCGGGCGTACGTTCGCGAAAAGACCGAGCGACTTCCGTATCGTCACGTTCAGGCTCTTGTACCCACCGCCCTGCGGGGTCGTGATCGGTGCCTTGAAGAGTATCTTCGTTCGCCGTATCGAGTCCCACGCGCTCGGTTCTATGCCGGAGGAGTTACCGGCGAGATATACTTTTTCGCCTATGTCGATGAACTCCGGTGCTATTCCTGCCTCGGCTGCTTCGAGCACCCGAAGGACAGCGTCCATAATCTCCGGTCCAATGCCGTCTCCGCGTGCCACCGTTATCGGTATCTGTGTGATCATAATACGCGGCATTATACGGGCTGCGCTTAATCGGGAAAACCGGGTCCGCGGGATACGCTCCTGCACGCCGCTGGGCGCGAGAGACGACCGGTGCTATACTCGCCTCACATCCATCAACGCCATAAGGAGCACGTACATATGCTTCGACGATCATCAATCTGTGTCCTGCTGCTGCTCGCCACTGCACTGTCGCTGCCTGCGCAGTCGCTTTCCGACGGGCTCTACGCTCGCATGCAGACGAACCGCGGGACTATTCTCCTCGAACTTGAGTTCGAACGCACGCCGCTGACGGTAGCCAACTTCGTCGGGCTCGCTGAAGGAACCATTTCGCACAGCCGATCCGGCAGTCCGCGGTTCTTCGACGGGCTTCGCTTTCACCGGGTCATTGCCGATTTCATGATTCAGGGCGGTGACCCGCTTGGAAACGGCACGGGCGGACCGGGCTATACCTTTGCCGACGAGTTTCATCCTGAGCTTCGCCACAATGGGCCAGGCGTCCTCTCCATGGCAAATAGAGGCCCGGCGACAAACGGCAGCCAGTTTTTCATAACCCACACCGCCACGCCCTGGCTTAATGATGCACACACGGTCTTTGGTCGCGTCATTGAGGGTCAGGATGTAGTGGATGCCATACGCCAGGGCGACAGCATACAGTCGGTCCGCATAGAGCGTGTCGGGTCGGCCGCCGAGGCATTCCAGGTCGATCAGCAGATGTTCGACCGCTTGCGTGCTGACGCCGCCGGGCGACGGTAAGGGATTTTGCCCTCAGGCGGAGGCACCGAGGGCTTCGATGCCGTGCACCCGGCACGCCGACCGGTGCAGGGTGCAGTGGCGGTCGGCGAGCGCGTGCACGTCGCGGTCGTAGCCGCCGCCGATCACACCCGCAAGCGGAATTCCACGCTCGCGGAAGAAGGCTATGACCATCGCGTCCCGTGCGGCAATATCGGGCAAACTCAGATCAAGTTTGCCCAGGCGATCACCCGAAAACACGTCTACCCCCGCGTCGTAGATCACAAGGTCGGGGCGGGCCGCGTCGAGCAGACCGGGTAGCTCGTGCTTGAGGCGCGACAGATACGCTTCTCCATTCATGCCGTCGGGAAGGCCTATGTCCATGTCCCCCGCGGTCTTCCGGAAGGGGAAGTTACTCTGGCAGTGCATGGAGAAGGTAAATACGGCCGGGTCATTCTGAAACGCAGCGGCAGTCCCGTCGCCCTGGTGCACGTCAAGATCGAGTATCAGCACGGTCGCCGCAGCACCTTCCCTGACGAGCGTGCGCGCAGCGACGGCCAGGTCGTTGAATATGCAGAAGCCCGAGCCAAAGCCAGGATGCGCGTGGTGCGTGCCGCCTGCCATATTGCACGCGATGCCGTGTTCGAGTGCGAGGCGTGAGGTCAGAAGCGTCCCGCCGACCGCCGTACAGGTACGCCTCGCAAGCGCCTCGCTCCACGGCAGGCCTGTGCGACGCTGCTCCGCGCCAGTAAGCGCTCCGGTGAGAAAGGCATGCACGTAGACAGGGGTGTGCACACAGCTCAGCAGCGTCTCATCCGCAATATCCGGCTGGAAGGTGTTATCGTCCCCTGCGATCCCCTCGGCCCGCAGAATCTCGTTGACCATGCCAAATTTGGGCATAGGAAAGCGGTGGCCTTCCGGCAGCGGGCAGACATAGTCGGGGTGGTATACGAGGGGAAGTCGATCGGGCACGGGAGGTAAGATACTACGTCCGCGTCCGCGGGGGACAATACACTTTCGGATTTTCTATACTGTTCTCTATGAACATAAACTACGACGGGCGAAGGTTTCGCGGCCGCACCAACACCGCCAACGGTGAGGTCGGTGCACAGACTATCCTCGAATACCATCAGGACGGCACCCTGCTTTGGGGAACCTACTCTGGAGGAGAAATAGAGTCCGGTCATCTGCTCGGTACCGTTGCAGACGACGGCAGCCTCGAGTTCTGCCACCACCACCGAAGCGCGGCAGGCGCCCTCATGGCCGGCCGGTGTTCCTCGGTCCCCCACTCCGCACGCTGTCTATCGCGATCGCTGCCTGGTTGGCGAAGGCGCGCAGTATCTGAAACTCGTCGTCTCCGACTGGTTTGAAGCTGCGGTCTATGCCAATGACACCGACGGTGCGCCCGCGGAGCACGAGCGGAGCCATCGCGAAGGGGTTCAAACCTATCTTCATTGCGAGCTCCCGGTTAATCAAAGGCGAGTTCTCGGGGTCGCGAATATTGTACGCTTTCTGCTCCAGCGCCACGCGGGCGGTCAGACCCGCGTCTTCTTTCAGGGGGATTTCCAGTTTGACCGAAGTGTCAGTACCGCCTCCTCGGGTTCGCACGAGCGCGAGACGGAGCATCTTGTTTCCTTCGTTCAGGTAAAGGAGCGCCCTGTCGAGATCGAGAAACTGCATGAGCTCGTCAAGGACGAATGCGCCGACTTCGTCCACCTCGGTGTGGCGGTTGAGCGCCTCGGAGGTCCGGTAGAGCATCATCATGGTTTCGTTGCGCTCCTTCAGGAGCGAGACGGTCTGCTGCAGCTGTCGCTGCCTGCGGTGAATCAGGCCGGTGAGAAAGCCTGCGAGCGCGGCGAAGGCGTAGAGCGAGATCACCGTAAAGGCCATGGTCAGCGCCGCGTAGGCGGGGTTGTCCTGCATGCCGGCGAGCGGGCTGAAGTAGGACTGGTGGGGGATAAGCCCGGCGAACTCCGCGGCGACGGTGCCGAGGAAGGCGATAGAAGCGAGCCCCGCCATAAGGAAGGCGGTCCTGCCGCTGACGAGGAGCGCACCCGAGAAAATCACGAAGAAATACAGGAAGGTGAAGGGGCTCGTAATCGCGCCGGTCCGGTAGATCGTGAAGGAAAACTGAATCACGTCTATGACGAGCTGGAAGAGGACGAGGGGCCCGAGGTTTTTTGCCCGTTTTGAGGCAGCGAGGTAGATCACGTTCAAAACCAGCATGAGCCCCATGTTGATGCCGTTAATCGCAAGCTGATCGACGGTGAATCCTGTCTGCTGAGCGACGCCGAATACCCCGGCCGCGAGCATAATAAGGAGAATTCCGGGAGACACGAACCACCGGATGCGGATAATAAGCTGCAGGTTTCTCCTGATTTCTTCCTGTGTATCCCGGAAGTTCACTTCTGCGCCGAGAAACTTGAGCGGGTCAGGAGACTCGGAGTCGTCGTCGATTACGTCGGCCGAGACGTTTTTCCGGCTGTGGTTGAACAGTTTTTGCACGAAGCGTTTTTTAAACATTTCCCTATACTATATTGGCTTTCCTGCACCCCCGCAAATCGACAATCGGGTCTAGAGAACCGGGTTCACCGAAAAGTACGCAACGAATACGAGGAGCGTGCCCAGGGTATAGACCGACAATACGTTATTCACGAACGCT
>JBKHAN010000095.1:0-8138 GCA_046542845.1 Spirochaetaceae bacterium | reverse complement strand
CCTGAAACGCGGAGAGATCCTCGGCGTTGTCGGGGAAAGCGGTTGCGGTAAGACGGTGACGGGTCGATCCATCATACGATTGCTTTCGGAACCTCAGGCAACCACGCCAAAGGGAGCAATTACCTATCGTCCGCGAGAGGGCGAACCCCTTGACGTTCTGAGCCTTCAGCAGTTCGGAAAAGAAATGTGCGCTCTGCGGGGGAAGGAAATTGCCATGATATTCCAGGAACCCATGACCTCACTGACACCGGTCTACACCATAGGCAAACAGATCATGGAGAAGATTCTCACTCATTCAGACGTAGACAAGGCCGAGGCGAGGGCGCAGGCTCTTCAGATGCTCAAGCGCGTCGGCATACCCGCACCCGAACAGCGTATCGATGAGTATCCGCATCAAATGAGCGGCGGTATGCGCCAGCGGGTCATGATAGCAATAGCACTCGCGTGTGATCCCCAGGTACTGATCGCGGATGAACCGACGACCGCGCTCGACGTGACGGTACAAGCCCAGATTCTCGCGCTCATGCATGATCTCAAGACGCAGATGAATTCCTCGATCGTGTTGATTACCCACGACCTCGGGGTCATAGGCGAAATGGCAGACCACGTCGCGGTTATGTACATGGGACGTGTCGTGGAATACACGGACAGCGTCACGCTGTTCACCCGGCCGCGCCATCCGTACACGCGAGGGCTGTTCAAATCTATACCGCTCCTCACGAAGAAAGACTCACCCCGACTCGAGCCCATATCGGGCACGGTGCCGGAACCCTACGCCGTGCCCACCGGATGCCCGTTTCGCACCCGGTGTCCGCACGCGATGCCGATTTGCGAAAAACATGACCCACCGCCGACGCCGACCCCCGAGGGCGGTTCCGTTCGATGCTGGTTGTATAACGATGCAGACCCGGAAGGAAACGAATGAACGCAACGACACAGCCCCCGATGCTCGACATACAGGACCTCAAAGTCTGGTTCCCTATACGCAAGGGAGTATTTCGCAAGACCGTTGGTCACGTCCGCGCCGTCGATGGAGTCAACCTCTCGCTAAGACGCGGCGAGACTCTTGGCATTGTAGGCGAAAGCGGCTGCGGGAAAACGACGCTCGGGCGAACTATGGTCAGACTCATTGCGCCAACTGAAGGTCGGCTGCTGTATCGACAGAACGAGGGTTCCGAGGAAGTGGATCTGGCAGCCATGAACCAGCGTCAGTTGCGTCCGTTTCGCCGGGACATTCAGATCATCTTCCAGGACCCCTTCTCGTCGCTCAACGACAGGCTGACGGTGGAGCGGGTCATCGCCGAGCCGATGCAGGCAACCGGAACCGAGAATGCTGCCGAGCGCCGGGCTCGTGTCGCGGAACTCCTCGAGGCGGTTGGATTGTCCAGACAGCACCTCGATCGCTACCCTCACGAGTTCAGCGGCGGGCAGCGACAGCGCATCGCGATCGCGCGCGCGCTCGCGGTTCGCCCCAAGCTGATTGTCTGCGACGAGCCGGTGTCGGCGCTCGACGTCTCGGTGCAGGCGCAGGTTATTAATCTGCTCAAGGATTTACAGGACGATTTTGGCTTTACCTATATCTTCGTGGCCCACGATCTGAGCGTGGTGCGCCACATAAGCACACGGGTCGCAGTCATGTATCTTGGGCGCATTGTCGAGTGCGCAGATACCTTCGACATCTTCAATAATCCACAACACCCGTATACCGAAGCGCTCCTCGCCTCGGTTCCGAGTCCTGACCCGAGGAAGCGAATGGATACCCGGAGGTTGCTCACAGGCGCTGTGCCAAATCCATCCGACCCTCCGGCGGGATGCCACTTTCACCCCCGTTGTCGCTACGCGACCGACGCCTGCAGACGCCAGGACCAGGTTCTCCAGAAGCGAGGCGGCGGAGGGAGCAGCCATTCGGTCGCGTGCATGCGGCATGCGGAGCTGACACTCGAGCCAAGTCGGGAGCAGTCTCTGGCGATGAGCAGCGAGCTGCCTGCCGACGCAATACGACGGGCCTGACGCCTGGAGATCAGGCTTTCACGCAGCGTATCCAGCGGGCTCCGTAGGCTGGCAGACTGATTGCAGAGAGATTCTCGATGGCTGTTTCCGTCACGGGATCTTCGTACCCGACATATGAGTACCCGGGCGTTTCAAGGGAAACGCTACGGGCCGGCGCGTCGTTCATAAGGAAGTAGTGATCGGCCTCAGGAGCAGCGATCCTGTACACGATGGTATCGTTACAGGAATAGCCGGGGCTTCGTCCGTCGAGAATATAGCCTCGAACCAGCGCCTCGAGTTCGTCGTTTCCCGGCTCAAAACAACCCCTCCCCGCCTCAAAACCCAGAAGCACTGCGGTCCCGGCGCCAAGATTGTGCGTTGTGACCGCGGGCTCACCTGTGTCGAAACGCTGCGTTACCGACGCACGGGTGGGCGTAATTTCGGTCACGAACCCGTCGACCTGAACCGTACCGACCGAGCGCGGGACATTGCGGGTATGCTGAAAATCCGCGAGTTCCGCGCCAAACAGGCGTTCGAAGACAGACCCCTCTGCGGTGTTGAGCACGACACCCCGCTCATTGTACCAGCCGCCGGGCGAATCCAGGACGACACGGCCACCGCGGTTCACGTACGAGTTCAGCAGCTCAAGCACGTCCTCTTCGAGGGCGAGCTGACCCGTAAGATAGATCACATCGTACCGGTCGGCGAGGCCCCCGCGAAGATCCGAAGGCGTCACGTGCTCCCACGGAATATTCCCGTTAATGAGCGTCCGCGATGCCCCGACACGAGCCTGTATGGGATAATGGCGGAATATATCGCGACCGCGTTCGGATACGCACGCCCAGATTGCCTCGTTCTCCCAGTTCTGCAGCAATCCGACCACAGGCTCCTTATGAGCACTCCACAACTCCCGTCGCAGCCGCTTCGCCGCGCGAGCGATCGCGCCGGCTGTCTTCGCGCGGTCGCCGGGCCGTAGCTGCCGGTTCAGCAGCGCGAACTCGCCACCTTCCCATCCCGCTTTCCGGTAGTTCCACGACCAGAGTCCGCAGCCCTTAAGCCCTCCGGCAAGATAGCTCAGAAGAAGCTGCTGCATGGTTCCCGCATTGACGGTAAATGAAGGCGGCTCGTGCGCAGTCAGCGGAGTCGCATCAGCCGATATCGGTTTCCCACCGGAAAGTTGCTGCGGCCCGCCGGTGCTTTCCCATGTTGCCGCCCAGCCCCCTTTGAACCAGTCCTGGGTGATGGAGGCCTGCATGTAGATGGTCCGGGGTACCTCAAGGTTGACTTCCTGAAAATGCCAGGCGAGGTGTATGGAAGGATAGAATGATCCTGCATCCTTCATCGCTTCGGCTATACCCTCCATGTCGGTCCCACGCCACGCGAAGGGCAAAAATAACCCCATTTCGCCACCGGCCCGTTGCGGCTCTTCCGGATCGCGCTCGCGAGCCAGCACCGTACGCCTTCTGATACGTTCGGTGCTGTAATCCGCCTTGAACCGCAGGACGTCGCGGACAAACCCGTATTCGCGGCGAATGTTCCGCTCGGGCAGGTCGCTCTTCTCGAACTCCTCCCAGGATGTGTACGGATTATCGCAGATTCCGACCTCATACTGATTCCAGGCCACTGCCAGATCCTCTATGGTCGTGTACTGCCTGCGGACCCACGCCTTGAACGCAGGTACCGCGTCGTCGCGGAGTACGGGATCGTTGTATAGCCGAATATCTGCCCCGCTCCAATCCGAAAGGCCCGCGTCCTGGAGCACCGTCCCTTCTATTGCAGTCTTCGGTAGTGGATCAAAATGGATGCGTCGCAGGAGAACCTGGGCCTGATACTCCAGCATGATCGGACTGTCGATAGCCTCATCCACATCCATGTCCGATGGAAGACCCAAACGCTCAAGCAGTTCCGGGGTGATGCGCTCCCAGCCGCCAATATCATACCAGAACGGTATAACGCCCTCTTCGAGAGCAACCTCAAGGATCCGTTTCGCGGGCCATTCGGGGGATCCCATAGTCTGTTTCAGGTTTGTAAACCCAAGCTCGCGCATCGTACGAAAGTGAGTACGCATCTCCTCTTCCGTCATGCCCTTCCAGGGAAGAAAGACTACCGCGAAAGGCATAGGCGCAAACTCGCGAATTTTTTGCTGCATGGGACTATCGTGCAGCGCGTCGTATACGTCGTGTAAATATGTGCCGTTCATAGCGATCACGCTAGCCCCCGTACGAGCAGCGGTCAACGGATGACATTGTGTAAGATTCAATTGAAATGTGCAATTCCGGCACTGGCATTGTCGCAAGACTCACCGTACAATCCCAAGTATATGCATACACCAAAACCAACGGACGGCGACACTTCGTGGTTCGTAGAGGACCGATTCGGCATGTTCATTCACTGGGGGCTGTATTCCCAGGCGGCACGGCACGAGTGGGTACAGCATCGGGAGGAAATTCCGCCCGAAACCTACCGGAAATACTTCGATCACTTCGATCCGGACCGCTACGACCCGGCGCTCTGGGCATCCTACGCTCGGGAAGCCGGCATGAAATACGTCGTGCTGACCACAAAACACCATGAGGGCTTCTGCCTCTGGGACAGCGCCCACACCGATTATAAGGCGACCAACACACCCGCGGGGCGCGACCTGCTCGCGCCATTTGTCGAGGCATTCCGGGCAGAAGGGCTTCGGGTCGGATTCTATTACTCGCTGATAGACTGGCACCACCCGCAGTTTCCCATAGACCACATTCACCCGCTGCGGAACCATCCGGACGCGGTCGAGTTGAACAAATCCAGGGATGTGTCGGAATATCGGGCATACCTCCACGCCCAGGTCGAGGAGCTTCTGAGCACGTACAAGCCGGATATTCTCTGGTTCGACTTCTCGTACGGACAAAGCCCGGCGTATCCGCAGTTTGAAGGCAAGGGAGCAGAGACCTGGGGCAGTATCGAGCTCATGAAGAAAATTCGTTCGATCTGCCCCGATATTATCGTGAATGACCGGCTCGAGATCGGCGGCGATGTCATTACTCCCGAGCAGTACCAACCGACGAGCTGGGTCATGCGCAAGGGCGAGCCGGTGGTATGGGAGGCCTGCCAGACCTTCAGCGGTTCGTGGGGCTACCATCGAGATGAATCGAGCTGGAAGACCCCCGAGCAGCTTGTTCAGCTTCTTGTAAACAGCGTTGCAAACGGCGGGAACCTTCTGCTGAACGTAGGACCGACGGCCAGGGGTACCTTCGACGACCGTGCCGTGAATGCGCTGGCAGAGATCGCCGACTGGATGGAGGTGAACGACCGGTCGATCTACGGGTGCACCGCCAGCCCGCTGACCCCGCCGCCGGACTGCCGCTATACGACCCGCGACAATCGCCTGTATCTCCACGTCTTCAACTGGCCCTTCAGGCATCTTCAGCTTCCCGGCCTCGCCGGTAGAATCGACTACGCGCAGCTCCTTCACGATGCGTCCGAGCTGCACTGGGCGGAGCCGAAAAAGCCGTTCGGGCACGGGAACCAACTCGTGGACCAGCCGGATGATTCGGTTGTCCTGAAGCTACCGGTAGAGCCGCCCCCGGTTCGCTGTCCCGTGATCGAAATCTTTCTGAAAGACTAAAAGGGGTACGTATATGACTGACGCTGTAATGGAACAGATCGCACGCGATCTGGTTTCGGTGTTCCTTCCGGTCGGCCTGAGAATGCTTGCGGGACTCGTGATCGGCGTCCTGGTTGCAGCTATGTACAACTCGCTGTACCGCAGAACGAACTCCATGCATCGAAGCGGCGCCGTTGGAGTGACGGCGATCATACTGTGTGCCGTCGCCGGTTTTCTGGTTCCGCTGAGCATGGGGATACAACCTGCGCTCGTGCAGGCGACCGACGCTATCCTCCCGGAGGTAACCCGGCAGCTTGAGCCCGAGATCAGGCAGCAGGGACTCAACCCACAGGCAATAGACGGCGCCCAAATTTCGCTGGTCCTCGACGAGATTGAGGCGGAGTTGCAGAGTCAGGACTTCGGTGCGTTCATGAACAGGCAGGAAGCGGAAATGCAGGCGGCTATTACCGATATTCGACAGCAGCTCGGCGCGACCAACACCGTCTCGCTGGCGAACCTGCTCGTCATAGTCCGCGATGCCATATTCGCGCGTATTTTCGGCTCCATACGCCTCGTGACCGCGATTCTTATAGCCGTCCCGCTGGTGTTCATGCCCACCGCGCTGGGCATAGCGTACATGAAGCGGCGCCGAGCCTGACGGCGGTACATGGCAGCGGATGCACCGAAGCGTATCAGCGCACAGCTGCGGCGACTCCGTTTCGGAACAGACCCAGTACGGGGGACTCGCCGGGCCCGTCGCCCGACAGGAGAGCCCGCGCGTTGGGGTGCAACTCGGGATACAGATAGGCCTCGGGGTGCGGCATCATGCCGAGTATGCGACCGCTCAAATCGGTTATTCCCGCAATCGCATCCTCGGAGCCGTTCGGGTTGGCCCCGACATAGTGCAGCGTCGACACCCCAAGGTCCCGCGCCCGTGCGCGGGCATCATCATCCTTGAATAAAAACCGCCCTTCCCCGTGGCGTATCGGCATATCCCAGGTGCCGTCCATACCCGATAACCAGGGGCTCGCTTCGCCGCGGTCGACCCGCAGGTGGACCCATCGGTCGATGAAATGCCCGTGATCGTTCCATACGAGTGACGCACAGGGTTCGCCGGTTCCGTACAGGTCGGGGAGCAGCCCCGACTTCACGAGGATCTGGAAGCCGTTACATACGCCGATCACGAGGCCTCCGTCCCTGACGAAGCCGCGAACGACAGTACCCAGATCAGCACGAAAAAGCGAGGCGAGAACCATCCCGCTTCCGAGATGGTCGCCGAAACTGAATCCTCCCGGCACCGCGAGTATTCCGAAACGCGACAGAAGCCCCGGATGCTCCTGCAGCTCGGACACATGGGTTGGCGTCACGCGCGCGCCGGCCGACTCAAACGCGAGGGCAAGCTCATGATCCGCGTTAATTCCGAAACCGGTCAGAAGGCAGACACTGCTCATGCCCCTTTCTCCTCCCCGCTCACGAGGCGGTCGAAGCGGTGCCAGGCGTGTACACAAGCCTCGAGTTCGACGTCGATAAGCGCCTCGCCGGCGCGCTCGACTACGATACGACTGCCGGCGGTGACTTCACCGATGCGGGTACACGTAACGCCGGCCATGCGCGCTTCGAATGCGGCGGTGTTGTCCGGCGCCACGGAAACAAGAAAGCGTCCGCAGCTTTCCGACCAGAGCAGTCGGTCTGTCGTGAGGGACCCGGAGGCGCGAATACCGGATATGTCGAGGTGTACGCCGCGCCGTCCGGCAATCGCCGACTCGGCAAGCGCAATACCGAGCCCTCCGTCGGAAATATCGTGCACCGACCTCATGAGACCCTCGTTTGCTGCAGAGTAAACCTCACGGTACAAAGCTGCACTTTCGGTGAAGTCCGGAACCGGCGACGCTTCCCAGACCGGGCCATAGAGTCTGTCCCAGGTCGTCCCGCCAAGCTCGCCTCGGGTCAGCCCGAGCAGATAGACCTGATCGCCCGGCGCATCGAACGCCGTGTCGAGCCGCTTCGAAACGTCCGGTACAATGCCTATGAGACTTACCAGCAGCGTCGGTCGTATGGAGATTACTCGCCCGTTGGCACGAGCATCGTTCTTCATGGAGTCTTTCCCGGAAATGAGCGGGGTACCGTAGGCCCGACAGGCGTCGGCCATGCCTTCGCAGGTCCGCACGAGCTGGGCGAGTTTATACTCACCGTCGGGACTCCTTTCGCTCTGCACGGGGTCGGGCCAGCAGAAGTTATCGAGGGCCCACGCCTGCTGCGGGTCTCCCCCGAGGGCAACATGTGCGCGCATCGCCTCGTCGACGGCCGATGCCCCCATGTGATACCCGTCCCAGTCGCCGTAGCGCGGACAGACGCCGTGCGTGACGGTCAGCGCTCGTCGTGACCCGTGACGTACAAAAACGATTCCTCCGTCCGAAGGTCCGTCCGCTTCTACCCCCGCAAAGGGTTTCCCGACCGTGCGGGCCTGCACCTCGTGGTCATACTGCCGCACGAGGTGCTCCCGGCTTCCAATCGCGCTGTCGCTGAGCATCTGCAGCAGGATGAGCCCGTGGTCATCGGG
>JBKHAN010000027.1:0-35214 GCA_046542845.1 Spirochaetaceae bacterium | reverse complement strand
CTCCTTGCTATGCAGCCGCTTAAACCCCCATCACCACCAGAGTCGCGGACAGTCTAGGCGGGCAGCCCGCGGTGACGGGATCGGTCCGCTGTGGTAGCTAAATCTGAAAGTCCGGGACCTGTTTTCTGTCTCGCGACTTCAGCACAAAATCCGCGGGCCGATTATAAACGGTACTCCCTGCCGGCACTGAACTGGTAATCCACATGTTCCCACCGATGATGCTGTTCGCGCCAACGACAGTCTGCCCACCGAGGATGGTTGCCCCGGCGTAGATCGTTACGTGGTCTTCTATGGTCGGGTGTCGTTTGACGTTTGCTTCTTCTTTTCGAACGCTCAGCGCGCCTAGCGTCACGCCCTGGTAAATCTTGACGTGATTCCCGATGATCGTCGTCTCGCCAATCACAACCCCGGTGGCGTGGTCAATGAAAAACGAGTCGCCAATGGTTGCGCCGGGGTGAATGTCGATTCCGGTGCGACCATGGACGTATTCGCTCATCATCCTCGGGAGCAGGGGAACGTTTCTTCTCCACAGTTCGTGCGCGATCCGGTGTACCATGATCGCCTCGATACCCGGATAGGACAGGATAACTTCCTCGCGACTCTTACTGGCCGGGTCTCCAGCAAACGCCGCGTCTACATCCATCCTGAGTCGCCTGCGAATCTCGGGCATGCCGGCGAGTAACTCGTAGATGACAGACTCCGCTTCCTGCCGGGAGGAGTCCAGCTCTTCGGTCTCCGTCATTGTTTTACAGCTTGGATCACCCTCAATGCGACGCCGGAAGCAAATAGCGCGCTGAGTCTCGGGAATCAGGTAGCGGCAGACCCTGTTCAGGCATTCGGCGACCGAGTACCGCAACTCGGACCAGCTGTGAGCACCTTCCTCCTGAAAACCCGGAAATACCAGCGCCTGCAAATCCTCAATAATTTCCTGGACTTTGTCTCTCGAGGGCAGATTTGGTCCGTCGAGGTGGTTTATTCCCCCGACATCCTCGTACGAGTTCAGTATCGATGAGACGACTCCGTCAAGCTCTGCGATCATAGCTTCGAGTATGTGTGCGCCGTACGATCAAGGTCAACCTTGCTGCAGGCATTCTCTGCGTGTCAGAATACCCGGCATGAGCACGCACAGCCACCTTGAGTGGCATGAACTGAAATCTGAACTCGTTCTCGACGGAAAGATCTTCCAGCTTGTCCGCTCCCGTCGCAGGTCGGAAGACGGCCGAACGGGTGATTACGTGCTGGTCGACAGTCCCGACTGGGTCAACGTGATCGCCGTTGTACAGAGCAGTCGTGGTGAGGATTGCTTCCTGATGGTCAGACAGTATCGACAGGGCGGACAGTGTCTCACCCTTGAGTTCCCCGGCGGAATGGTGGACGACAGTGAGGATCTCGTAATCGCCGCCGGTAGGGAGCTCTCCGAGGAGACCGGATACACGGCAGCACGCCTCGAACACCTCGGTTCCACAAATCCCAACCCGGCGTTCATGACGAATACCGTGCACACCTATTTCGCCCACGGGGTGACCCGTAACGGGGGGCAGTCACTCGACGAAAATGAATTGGTCGACGTCGAACTGGTGCCCTGCGCTGAGGTGCTCGCCGGCCGGACTCCTGAGTTTTTTGCCCATGGAATCATGATTATTGCATTACACTGGTACACACAATGGCGCGCACAGTTATAAACCACGACGACGTCACCTGGTTCGCAGCGACGACAGTATCGGTCGGTCTCGCGGTGGCAAACGGTTTTTTCCTCATTGAGATCATACACAACGTGTTCGCCGTCGCGATGCGCATGCTCGCCGCCGGCGGCACGGTGCTCGTTCTGCCGATCATCCTGGCTACGCTGATCGTTGCCTTCGGCATACCGCCGCTGTACCGCTGGGCGCAGGGGCAGTTCCTGCTATCGGTCTGGTTCCTTGGTATCAGCAGCATACAGTGCATGGCACTCGGGTCTGCAATCCTGATCCGCACACGCCTTCTTGCCTGGCTGACGAGCGGTACCACGGACGACATTCTCTTTCTCGTCGGGCCTGTCTATGAACCGTTTGGATGGGGGCTGTTTGTTATTGCCCTGCTCGCGGGCGTGTCGTCTATATACCTGAAGGTGAAATCGAAGGAATAGGTGCCGCACGTGCACCGATGTGTACCGAATCGATAAAGAAGGCGCCGGTCGGATTCGAACCGACGAATGGGGGCTTTGCAGGCCCCTCCCTTAACCACTTGGGCACGGCGCCAGTTGAAATTCGGGAATCAGACTATAGTACAGGCGGCAGTTCCTTGCAAGTGCCGGGACTGCCGCGTTTATATACCCGGTGTGGTGTCGTTTAGTAGACCCACTCCTCGTTGCCCGCCGTGTAGTCGACGATTTCGCCGTCGTTGAAAAAGATCTTCAGCTCCCGGTCTGCGCTCTCCTGACTGTCCGAAGCATGAATGATATTTTTGGTCGTTACACCAGCGAAGTCGCCACGTATCGTTCCCGGAAGCGCGTCTTCGATCTTGGTCGCACCGCACAACCGGCGAACTGCCGCAATCGCACCCTCGCCCTTGATCGCCATTGCGAGCACGGGACCCGAGGTAATGTATTCGATCAGATCTGCGAAAAACGGCTTTCCCTGATGTTCACCATAGTGGGTTTCCGCACGTTCCTGGGGAATCTGCATGAGTTTCATGCCGACGATCGTCAGCCCCTTCTGTTCGATTCTCCGGATGATTTCTCCGGCCAGCCGACGTTGGAGTACGCCGGGCTTCAGCATTACGTATGTTGTTTCCATGGACTGATTCTCGCCTAAACGGCAATTATCTGCAACAATGCCCGGTGTGATGCGCGATGCCTTTCGGATACTGTCTGCTGCACTTCTCCTGTTCGCTATGCTCGCCGCGCATGTGTCTGCAGATGACCGCCAACCCCTCGAGATCGGTACTCCCATCGCCTCGGAGCTCGTATCCAACGGGGACTCGCGCGTGTTTCGAGAGTTCCGGCTCGACGTGTCGCCGGACGCGGTTTCGCTGACGCTGTCGTTATCCGGTTCCCCGGTTCCGCTGGAGATTCTTGTCCGTGACGGAGGCGGGACAATTCTTGCCGTTCACGACTCGGGAACACTCGGTCAGGATCTGGAGCTCCACAGGCTTGGTAACCCTGCCCTGCCGACCGGACCGCTGCTCGTAGAGGTGTCGTACCAACCCCGGTCAGATGACCCGAGTGACATTCCGCCTCGCATCCCGTTCATGATTGAGGCTCGGGTGGCAGACATCGAGCTCGTCTCTGTTGTACGTCCCGGTGCCCCGGTTTCGGGCATACTCGATCCGGAACGAGGGATGGTCGGTGTGTACGCGGTGGATGTACCGGCGAACGCGCGTGTACTCCGGTTTGATGTGGCGGGCGCAGCCGGCGCCCTTGATCTGTACGCCTTTTACGAGGATCTGCGCGGTGATCTTCGGAGCGCGGATCACCGCTCGACCGGCCCGCTCGGGCAGGAGTCGCTCATTATCGGCGGAGACAGCGGGCGTACGCTGCTGCCGGGGAGGTGGTATGTCGCGATTACCGATCCGTTCGCGCGTCGCTTTCTCGACTCCTTCGAGCTGTATACCCGCTTTGACGAGGATCCTCCCGAGCAGCTTCTCGAGTTTCCGGAACTTTCGCGGGGCCGGGAAGGGCTGGCGGGAGTGCTTGACGCGACGGTGCAGGTCATTACACCGGCCGGTAACGGGAGCGGTGTGTTGATTGGTAACGGGGGCTATCTCCTGACGAATGACCACGTTCTGGCTGGTGTGGAGGTTGGAGGGTTGCGTCCGGTCATCGCCATGACGCTTGACCCTGGCGTGCCGCCCCGAGAGCTGTTCAGAGCAATTATTGTGGAGCGGGATCCGGTCCGCGACCTCGCGCTTGTGCGAATTGAGTCCGGTCTGTACGGGCAGCCGCTTCCTTCAGGCTACCGCTTTCCGGCTGTACCCGTAGCCTCGGCACGGGAGCTTGAGTTTGGCGACAGTCTTACGTTCACCGGATACCCGCGTTTCGGTGGACGCGGCTCGCGGGCGACGATTACCGTGAGTCGCGGAATCGTTGCCGGCTTTGAGGTCGTGCCCGAAGGGCTGGTACTCAAGACCGACGCAGCGATAGGTCCCGGTAACAGCGGAGGAGCCGCGGTAAACAGCCGGTACGAACTTGTAGGGCTGCCGGCGGAGGTCATGGGACTCGGGAGTTCGGGAATCGGCTACATTATTTCCAGCGGCATGATTCCACCACGGTGGTTGGTACTGGCCGGTGTGAGAAACGAGTAACAATACCCGGGTGGTATCAGACTGTACCCTTCGTTTGAAGCCGGATCAGTGTGTCGTTTGTCTCCCTGAAACGCTTCACGACGATAGGGAGAATGTGAAGCGCAACGCTCGGGTGGCTTTCGAGAAAGCTGTTGAATGCCCATGAAGCCAGTACAAGACAGGTGGTCGGCTCTTCGGCAACAACGCTCGCCGTCCGGGGCGCGCCGTCTATCACAGACATTTCGCCGATAACCTCACCGGGGCCGTGGTGCGCTATTGTTATGACGGTACCGTCGTCGTTCATCTTTTCTATGCGCACTTTTCCCGAGACAATAATGAACACACCGATTCCTGGATTGCCCTGCCTGACGATCACGTCCCCCGTCTCGAACTCGCGCTCGGTGCAGTCGCGTGCGAGGGTTCGCAGATGTGCGCTCCCGAGACCGGCAAATAGTGACACCTTCTGTAGAGCTTCTTCACGCCTCATAATCTACCTCTTCCCGCTTGTACCGCGGCCGCGGTCCGCTGTCAAGTACGAGTGGTACGCATTTCCAAGCGTCCGCACCATGAGCAGCCGTTTCACGTGCCGTTCACTCGTCATTTCCCCGACTTCCGCCTGAATCAGTGCGCGTGCCTGCTGCTGGAAGGTTTCGCAGCACGAGCTCTGCCCGCCCGGTGCACGCGTGGCTTCGGACACCGCTCGCAGGTGATAATAAATCACCAGATCGCGGCGGGGGAGGCCGAACCCCGTCGCGACGTAATACGACGCCTGCATCAGGAAAAAATCCCGACCGGTACTGTCCTCGCGCGATTGAAGAAGCTCTGCGAGCACCACGAGCGCCGAAAATGCCGGATAGTAGGCGCCGTGCCGCATTCCCAGACTGATGCACTGCCGCGAGAAACGGTCTGCGTGTTCAGTATCACCGAGGATCATGGCTGCCGAGGCGAGCGATCGCAGGGCGTCTATGCGGTCGAGGTCGCTTCGTATCTGAAGTTGATGAAATTCGGCCTGCCGCAGGTGTTCAGTCGCCCGCTGTGCCTGATCGAGGAAGAAGTACGCTTCGGCGAGCATTGAATGTACCTGACTTAAATGCGTCTGCCGATTCGGGTAGCTGGCCTCGGGGACCTTTGCGAGTTTCCCCGCAAGAGCAATCACTGCCTCGTAGTCGCACAGCTGCCGCGACAGAAGCATGGCCACATAGATTGCCTCGTGTGCAGATAGTTCGGGTTCGGCTTCGTAGGGTTCCACATACGGTCGCACTGATTCCATGCCGCGCGTATACTCGCCGAACAGCAGATAGTAGCTCGCCCGGATTGTCGCCGTCTCGGCCGTTTCACAGTCTCCGTGATTCGCACAGTCCGCCTCGACGCGTCGTAGATACGCCCTCGCCGCGTCGCGGTCGGCAGCGAGACTTTCGGTAACCGTGAGTATGCCGAAGACGTTGCGGCGCAGATGCCTGTGTCGCGTATGAGCCGGACCGCCCGAGTCCGCCTCGGTCTGGACGAGGGTGGTGTAGTATTCTATTGCCGTTTCCCCGCATATCCGCGCTTTCTCGAAGTTGTAGTTCTGACGGTGGTGACCGCACATCAGATGGAATGCGCTCGCGGCGTACTCGATCTCGTGCTCGTTCATCGCGATATCGAGCATTTCCCGTACGGCGATATCGGTTTCCCGCATGTCCCCGTTGTTAATACTGATCGCACTTTTCGCGAACATAAACCTGAGTCGCCTCGTCCGTTCGTCCGCCGGGAGTTTTTGCAGCAGTGTCTCGATAAACGGGATGTAGGCGAGGTTCAGATGCAGATCGTGCACGCCGAGCAGCGTTGCCCCGGCTTCCTCGTATGCTTCTGCCTGTATAAGATGGTGCAGGAGTCGTCCCATGTGGGGCGTCTCCTGCTGCTTCATGCGGTCTGCTATGATTCGATGAAGAATGCGTTTGTTGTGGTTGAGGAGCGAATCGTACAGGGCATTTCTGAACACGTCGTACCGGAACGAGTAATGTCCATCGTTCGCAACAAGTATGCCTTCCTGCAGGAACAGTCCGAGCGCCTCGGGAATCACAGTCGTGCTGCCATCGGCCCTGCGCTGGACAAAGGCTGCGTCTTCGGCCGTGAATGATTCGACAAAGGCTGAAACCCTCGTAAGAAGCTCGCGCATGTCCGGCGCAAATGTGTCGATCATGCTCAGAAAGATGTTCTGTATCGTCGTCGGAACAGTCGAGAGATCAAGATTGTGGCTATCACGCGCATAGCGTACGTACTCTTCAATGAAGAGTGGATTGCCCTTGGCTGTGTTGAGAATTGCATTCTTCAGATCGATGTTGCTGCATTCGGGCCAGAGCGTATCGATGAGTTCCGTGGCGGCGGGCGTTGAAAGCGGCTCGATTTTCAGCGTCTCGACATCGCGGAGAATGTCCTCGATCAGTTCCGGCTTCTTCCGACCCGTGAAAAGAAAAAATGGTTTGATCCTGCTGTTCTCAAGAAAGAACCGGAGAAAGTCACGGCTCTCTTCGTCGAGAACGGAGACATTGTCGATAACGATCAGCGCCGAAAACGCGCTGTTCGCGTGTTTCTCGAGAATCGCCTTGAAGATTGCGAACAATACCACAATGGACTGGGTCTCGGAGGTCGTCGAGTCGACGTTCTGCACAAGGTCCGCGAATCCCTGCGCCGTTTTCGCATCTACCGACAGCAGCTCCTGCGTCTGTTCGCGAATGTGGACGCTGTCCTCGGAAGCCTCAAAAGGAAAGTAGGTCAAAAGCAGATCAATGACCACAGCGAAGTTCAGGTCGCGGTACCGTCGGGCTCGTGCGGTCAGGATGGGTGCGCCAAATCCGGGAAACGCCTTGATCTGCTCGATAAAGCGCCCGGCGAGTCTCGTCTTTCCGAGGCCTGGTTGCCCGGTCAGTATGAATCCGCCTGTGCCTTCCGGGTCGTGGCGCAGATACGTACGGGTCAGATGCTCGAGCTCGTGTTCCCTGTTGGCAAAGTGACTGCCCCCGAACATGGGGTTGGGATTCCGACCGAGAACACGGTAGGCGGTAATAACCTCTTCCTTTCCTTTGAGGGTGAGCAAATGTCCTGCGTCGAACATGAAGTCGTGTTCGCAGCGTTCGCGGGTTGCCGCCGACACGAGAACACCGCCGACCGGGGCTTCGGTTTCAAGACGTGCGGCCACGCTCATAGCGTGCCCGGTAACCACGTCGTATGCGCCTCGTCGACCCGTCGTTACAAGCCCCGTGTGGATTCCGCTTCTAAACTCGATGCGGGCCGTCTTGTCCTTCAGACTTTCGTTGATCCGGCGCAGTTCGCGACCGAAGGCAAGCGCTGCACTGACCGCACGAGCAGGGTCATCTTCATGGATATTGGGAACGCCAAACACCGCAACAAGCGCGTCACCAATGTACTTCTCCACGGTCCCGCCATGTGCTCGAATAATGCCTTCGAAGCTCGCGAATACCGAAGACATAAGCGCATCCATGTCTTCCGGGTCGAGTCGCTCAGAAAGCGATGTGAACCCTTTCATGTCTGAAAACAGTATCGTTGCGTGTCGGCGCTCACCGCTTTTGAGGTTGTGTTGCTCACTCATGGCAGACTTCAGTCTATCCCGTACATGCGAGAGCGGTACAGACAGAAAATCCCCGTCATGCTACATTGGCAGCTGTCATGACCCCACAAGACCTGGTTGCTGAACAGGCCGTTCCTCTCCTTCAGAAGCTGATCAGCAACGCGTGCATCAACACGGGCGACGACGATTCCGGTCACGAAACCCGCTCGATCGAAACGATCAGGGAGTTCCTTCGCGAACGCGGTATCGACAGCAGCGTGTACTATCGGAATGCCGAGCGGGCGAATCTGGTAGCCCGTATACACGGCCGTGATCCAATGGCTCCGACGGTAGCCTATATGGGTCACGTTGACGTAGTGCCGGCCGACGAATCGGACTGGTCACACGATCCCTTTCAGGGGGCGGTCGTTGACGGCGAGGTTTGGGGTCGCGGCGCCGTCGATATGCTCGGTATGGTCGCGTGCTTCACCGTCGCGTTCGCCTCCTTCGCAGAAGAGGGTCGGCAGCCCCCGGGTGACGTGCTGCTCGTCATCGTCAGCGACGAAGAAGCCGGAGGTGCGTTCGGCGCCCGTTATCTCATAGAGAACCACTGGAACGAGATCAAGTGTGACTACATGATCACCGAAGTCGGGGGGCTGCATATTGCTACCGATTCCGGTCCTGCCATTACCATGACGGTCGGCGAAAAAGGGGTGTGCTGGGCGCGACTGAATTTCCGCGGTGTGCCCGGTCACGGATCCATGCCGTATGGAAGCACGAATGCCGCCACGATTGCAGCAAACGCGCTTATGCGGCTTGAACGGGCGCGCACGCCCCGGGTTATGACGCCACTGACGCGCACTATGGCACGGGCTTTTTTCCAGGGCGCGCTTGAGCAGTTGCTTTCGCGTATTCCCGGGTGCTTTGACCTGGCGCTTGCTCTGCTCTACCGGCGGGATTCCGGCAAAGCCCGGTTTCTCGACACCGCAAGCCGAATGACGATCAGTCCCGGTGTGCTGCGGGGCGGCTCGAAGGTGAACATTGTGCCTGACCGTGCCTCAATAGAGCTCGACATTCGAATACTACCCGGGCAGACGGTCGAACACGCCCAGACGGTCGTCCTCCACGCGCTTGGTCCGCGTGCTCGTGACGTTGAGATAGAGTTTTTCGAGTTCTTCCCGGCCAACCTCAGCGATCAGGATACGGTGCTGTGGCGGGCTACCGAGCGCATATGCAGCGAGCTGCTGCCGGATACCACCATTGTCCCCATGTATATGGGCGGCGTCACCGACGGCCGGTACTGGCGCCAGCGGGGTGCGACGGTATACGGGTTTGCCGCGAATTCCGCCTCGCTGACCATGGACCGGTTTTCGCAGCGGATTCACGGTATTGACGAGCGCATTGACATACATTCGCTGGAACTGAACACCGAATATCTTATGAGATTGCCGGAAGAATTAAGGAGTGTCTGATGTTTGCAGTCCTGACACGAGTGGTCGCAGCGTTGAACGCGAACCGGCGGCCCGGGGAAATCGCGAGCGCCTGCTCGTTTGCGGTCCTGCTCGCGCTTCTGCCGGCGGGGAATCTGATCTGGATATCTCTGTTTGCCGTCGCCTTTCTCGTCAAAGTGAACCTTGGCATTGTTCTGCTGCTGACTGCCGTGCTCTCGCCTGCTGCCGTGCTTGCCGACCCCACTCTGGACAGTATTGGATTCCGCGTTCTGAGCATGCCTGCCATGCAGTCCTTTTTTACGATGCTGTACAATGCGCCGGTCGCCCCGCTTACCGGCTTTAATAACACGCTCGTGCCCGGCGCGCTGATCGCCGGCGCGGTTGCATGGTTCCCGGTGTTTTTTCTTGCCCGTGCCCTCGTGCAGCTGTATCGAAACACCTTGAGAGTGAAAATTATTCGAAGTCCCTTTATGCAGTGGCTCGCCCGGCTGCCGCTTGTCAGGCGTCTGCAGAATGTCGCCGCACGCGCTCGGTCTGTGTACGAATGGGCGGGTTGAGGGCGTCATGAAGCGAACGAAGAAGCCGCCCAGGTTGTTTCGTGAGAGCATTCCGTCGAGGCGATACGAACGGAAGATCCTCAAGCGCATTCCGCTTGCACATGAACGAGAGTATCTCGAATCGCTGTACCGCAGGGAGGGGGAGTCGCACGTCCGCGAGGCGGAGCTACCGAACAAGGACGTTGCTCATCTTCGCCGTCTGGCAAAAGCGGTCAAGCACAACAGAGGTATGCTGCAACCGGTCAAGCTCGGACTGCTCGCGTTCGTCGCGGGTGCAGGTCTGGTGTTCCTTGCGTTTTTCATGAATCCGCTTCTGTCATCGGCAGTAGAAAGCGGTCTTGAATCGGCCTTCGTCGCGCAAAGCGAACTGCAGGGCTTTTCCCTTCGCCTGTTCTCCGCCGGCGTGTCCTTCGATTCGCTTCAGGTCGCAGACCGAAACCGTCCCATGCGCAATCTCTTCGAGGTGTATGACGCGAATGTACAGCTCGATCTCGGGCAGCTTCTCAGGGGCAGGATTGTTATACAGGATTTTGACGCCGGCGAGCTGCGCTTTGGTCGTGAACGCTCGGTCACGGGCGCTCTTCCCGACGATCACCCCGCGCAGGTCGCACGTGGGGATGCCGGCGGGGCTGAACGGTCGGAACTCCTTGAGAACGCCGGGGAGGTGGTGCAGGAAGGCACGGACGAGCTTTTGTCGCTCGATCCGCAGGAAATCCTCGCATCAGAGCTCGCGCGGTTGAGGACACCTGCGGTCGTGGACGAACAGATTGCCTTCATTCGCAGTGAGGTCACCCGCACGCGCGACGAAATCGCGGCTATAGAGGCGGCGACCGGTGAGTTCAGGGATGTAGCCGAGAGTTTGCTCGAAACCGACATCCGCTCCATCGATTCTGTGGAGCGACTCGTGGTTCTGAGAGAGGATTCTGAAGGCGCTGTCGAGGATGCCCGGTCGCTTCTCGACAGATCTGCTTCGCTCACGGCCGAAGTCGGGCAGTCACGGGTCCGGGCGGAAGAGGCGGTTCGCGCCGTCGCCGAGGCGGTAAACAACGACGTATCCGGCATTCAGGAGCGAATTCCAAGCGCCTCGGATGTTCTTCGCGGGCCGGTTGCCTCGTTCATCGAGCCGCGTCTCATGGCCTTCGTTGAGCCGTACCGCGACAATGTTGACACGGTCCTCGAGGCGGTTGCCTGGCTTCAGAATCGATCCGAGGGGCGCGAAGCGACCTCAGGCATTGCGCGACGTGGACGCACGATCACATTCCCGTCGGTGGGGTACCCCCGGTTTCTCCTCGAGCGCGCCGCTGCCGGAGCGGCGACTCCGGCGGTGCGGTATCAGGCAGAGCTTCTCTCCGTATCGAGCGACCCGGAAATGGTGAGTACGCCCACGACCGCACGGTATGAGCAGCGTCATAACGGTCATAGCGCCGTGGTCAACGCGGTTTTCGAAACGAGGCGCAGCGTTTCAACACGGTTTGATCTCGATCTCGCGCTCGAGGCGCAGCCGATTCGGTTGAATATCCCGAACGCGCCATTCTCCTTCACGGGGCTCGACGGATCGTTTGACCTCACCGCAGAAGCCCGGCTGGTCGAAACCGGTGGCGGAGAACTGCGCGAGGAGCTTGTCGCGCGCCTGCGCATCGTGCCGGAGGAACTGCGATTTTCGTCTGCAGGTTTCATCGAGGAGCGGGTTGAATCGGTTATCGAACGCGCAGGAATCATCGAGATCGATATTGGTTCTCCTGCCCCTGCTGGAGAACGAGCGGTGCGGACGAACCTCGACGAACCAATCCGGGAGGAAATTGCAGCCTTTTTGTCGGAGCAGCGGGATATAATCGTGGAGGAGGTGGAAGCCGGAGTTCGACGGCAGCTCGACGAACAGCGGGCGCGTTACGAGGAGGAACTCGACCAGCTCCTTGCGGTCTACTCCGATGTACAAAGCGCCGCCGAGGAAGCGAGATCGCTTGCCGACGAAGCGCTTGCCCGGCGTGCAGCTCTGGAAGCACGGGTCGCCGAAGTTCGAGGTGAGGTCGAGGACCGGGCACGCGCCGAGGCCGAGGCCGCGCGGCTGGAGGCGGAACGGCGCGCTCGCGAGGAAGCGGAGTCCGCTGCCGAAGACGCGGAAGAGCGTGTCCGGGAAGAAGCCGGTCGTGTCATCGACTCAATACGATCCCCGTTCTGAGTTCACGTATGAATCGATCAATATCAGGCAAGACCCTTCTGTTCGGGTATTTTATTTCCATAATACTGCTTGGATCCCTCCTTCTCACGACGCCATTTGCATGGGAGGATACCGGGCGCTTGCGATATCTGGACGCGCTGTTCACCGCAACGTCGGCTGTCTGCGTAACCGGTCTCATAGTGGTGGACACGTCGGAATTCAGCCTGTTTGGTGTTATCGTCATATTGGGACTTATCCAGGCCGGTGGTCTTGGCATCATAGCCTTCGGGACGCTGCTTCTGACCGCAGGCGGTCGAAAACTCTCGCTTGCGAACCGACGGTTGATCAAGGAATACTCAATAGACTCAGTCGAATATGAGCCGAAGAAGATCGTAACGCACATCATAGGGCTCTCGGTCGCGATCGAAGCGCTCGGTGCGCTCGTCCTGATATACGCCTTTCACCGCCACGGTGCTCCCACGCCCGTCCTCAACGGCATATTCCACTCCATATCAGCGTTTGCAAACGCCGGGTTTTCGCTGTTTGACACGAGTCTCGAAGACTTTGTATACGCGCCTCTGGTGGTGTTCCCGGTCGCGATCCTGATTACCCTGGGAGGCATAGGGTTTGTCGTCGTGATGGACGTGGTTCGTCGAATGACAGGAGCGGTCCGGGTGCTCTCGCTCCACACCCGACTTGTTCTGACGATGACTGTGTTTCTCGGGGTCAGCGGTACCCTCGTTTTCTTCTTCCTTGAAAGCACGGCGAGTCTCGCCGGCGCGTCTGTCTCAGACCGCCTGCTCGCTTCGTTCTTTCAAGCCGTCACCCCCCGCACTGCCGGGTTTAACACCGTGGCTCAGAGCGAGCTGTCGATGCCGTCGCAGATATGGACGGTGCTTCTGATGTTTATCGGCGGAGCACCGGGAAGCATAGCCGGAGGGGTGAAGGTCACGACGATCGTGCTGGTGTTCATGCTTGCGATACGGCGACGGGAGATGCACGCGGAAATACGGGTCGGCAAGCGTCTGATTAATCCTCTTGTGTTAAACAAGGCAGCCTCGATCGTCATCAAGGCGATTCTCATGCTCGCGTTAGCGGTTTTTCTGCTGACCGTGTCGGAAAACTGGTCGGCGCAGCGCGATTTCAGTTTCCTCGAAGTCTTGTTCGAGACAGTCTCCGCCTTCAGTACTGTCGGTCTTTCGCTTGGCATCACAGCACAGTTGAGTGACGTCGGCAGAGTCATTATGATCGCAGTCATGTTTACGGGTCGTCTTGGCATCATGGCTATGGTCATGCCCGGGAGTGAGCCCGTGAAACGGCGGTTCGTCAGCTATCCCGAAGGCAATGTGTTACTTGGGTAGGATATGAAACAATTCGGAATCATTGGTCTTGGTAAATTCGGTCGGCGCATTCTCGATGAACTCCTCAAGTCGGACGTCGAAATCCTGATCCTCGACAAGAACGCTGAGCTTATCGAGCAGTACAAAAATCAGGTTGCGGATGCGTATGTCGCGGACGCGCTGAACGAAGAGACGATACGCCAGACGATCCCGGCCGAAATAGACGTGGTCATTCTTGATACCGTCGACAATATCGACGTGTCGATACTCGTTACGCACTATCTCAAAAAAATCGGTGTGCAGGAAATCGTCGCCGTGGCGGGAACCGATCAGCACGGGGAGATTCTGTCAGCTGTCGGCGCCACGCGGGTGGTGTTTCCGAACAAGGAGGCGGCACTCCGGATCGCGCCGACCCTCGTCTCAAGCGCCCTGTTCGGCTATTTCCCCATTGCCGAAGACATTGCAGTCGCCGAGATACGCTCCCCCGACCGTTTTGTCGGTATGACGCTCGTGGAATCCGACCTGCGAAACGAGCTTGGCATAACCATTATTGCGGTCAGGCGCGCGACAACCGACAAGTTCGAGTTTGTCTCGGCCGCCTATGTACTCTCGGCCGAAGATTCGCTCCTTGTGGTCGCCCCCGAGGAGGCTATCAGCGAGCTCTCGCACGTCCGTCTCGGAGGCGCTTCCGGCGAGGTTGAAACCCTCATGCCCGGGAACGAACGGCGAAGCGCTGCCTCGCCGGGGAAACGGAAAAGACTGCGCCGGCCCTTTTTTCGTTTCCGCTGAAAGCGTGGTCCGGCCCCTTGCGTGGCAATTCCGACTCGGCAATACTGGGGCCGTGGCGAGCACTCCTGACGACGCGCTGAAACAGGTCTTACAGCATTATTTCGGATTTACAACCTTCAAACCGAACCAGCGGCATATAATCGAGTCGTGGCTCTCCGGCAGAGACGTGTTTGCCGCGCTTCCGACCGGTGGTGGCAAGTCGCTGTGCTATCAGCTTCCGGCGCTGATCCGCGACGGGCTCAGTGTGGTTGTAAGTCCGCTCATTGCGCTCATGAAAGACCAGGTAGACGCTGCGCGGGAGAACGGAATACCGGCGGCCTTTCTGAACAGCAGCCAGGACGCGGAAGCCGCACGCCAGGTCTGGCGTGACCTCGCAGCACGTCGGCTCAAGCTGCTGTACGTTTCACCCGAACGTCTCGCCGGCAACGATTTCCGAAAAGCGCTTGCTGATTTCGGGGTGTCGGCCTTCGCGGTGGACGAAGCTCATTGCGTCTCGGAATGGGGCCATGAGTTCCGTCCCGAATATCGCTCGCTCTCGAGCCTGCGGGAGATTTTCCCCGAAGCGCCCGTGGCGGCCTTTACCGCCACCGCGACCCGGAGCGTGCAGGACGACATCGTAGCTCAGCTCGGGCTCCGCGACCCTGTGGCCGTTCGGGCGAGCTTCAACCGCCCCGAGATTACCTACCGTGTTCGCAGGAAGACGAGTGTGGAGACGCAGGTGCTTTCCTTCGTTCGGGACCACGCGGAGGAACCGGGCATCATATATCGTTCGACGCGTACGTCGACGGAGAAGACGGCGGAATCCCTGCGGCAGCATGGAATGGATGCCCGAGCCTACCACGCCGGACTCAAGGATGCGGAACGGGCGGAGGTGCAGGAGCGCTTTGTCCGGGACGACCTGCAGATCGTGGTGGCGACAATCGCCTTCGGTATGGGGATCGACAAGTCGAATGTACGGTGGATTCTGCACGCCGACCTGCCAAAGAGTCTCGAAGGCTACTATCAGGAAACCGGACGCGCCGGACGCGACGGCGAGGCGGCCGAGGCGCTGCTCTTGTGGGGCGGTCAGGATATCGCCATGATCCGTCGCCACATCGAAAATGCGCAGATACCGCAGGAGCGTGTCGCGGCGGAAGGGCGACTGCGCGAGGTATTGTCCTACGCGGACGGCAGTGCCTGTCGCCGTACGGTTTTGCTGTCTCACTTCGACGAGGATTACCCGGGTCAGTGTGGAGCCTGCGATATATGTCTCGACGAGATTGCCTTCGACGACGCGACTGTGCCCGCGCAGAAGCTCATGTCGGCGGCCGTCAGGACCGGGGAGGTGTTCGGGACGCATCATCTTGTAGACATCGTAACTGGAACCGCGACCGATAAGGTTCTCGAGCGTGGTCACAACAATCTCCCGACCTTTGGCGTCGGGGAGGATCTCGATCGGGGCTACTGGATATCGCTCGCTCGTGATCTCGAATCAGGGGGCTATATGCTCAGGCGGCCGACCGACACGGGACTGCCCGGAGGGCTTATGCTGAGCTCGAAAGGCCGGCAGCTGCTTCGCGGCAGGGAAAGGTTCGCCGCACAGAAGCGCTCTGCTGAACCCGGGAACAGCTCGGTTGCTCCGAGAGATACCGGGAACGTGGACAAGGCACCGCTGCGCCGGGATCAACAGGACCTGTTTCGCTGCCTGAAGCAGCTCCGGAAAAAACTGGCTCGCGAACGAGGCGTGCCGCCCTACGCCGTGTTCAGTGACAAGACCCTGAAAGTAATGGTGAAAAACCGACCCACCGACGCACCGGCATTTCTTCGATGCCACGGAGTCGGCGACCGGAAGCTTGAGGCCTACGGCGAAGACTTTCTGCGGACGATACGAAACTTTCTTGCGACCGGTGATTGCGAGTGACCGGGTCGTATGCGAGCGGGTCGGTCACGGTGTACCGAATCAGTCTTTATACAACGCTTTGATCTGTTCTCGTGCCTGATCGACAACCTGCTGGTACTGGTTGGTCAGTTGGGTAAGATGATGCTGCAGCGTCTTCGCGAACTCGGGATCCTGCGAGGGGTCGAGCTTGATCGGCTGTCCCGTCTGTCGGGCGAGTTCCTGTTCCCGCTGACGGATCCGTCCCTCGAACTGCTGACGGAGCTGCTCCACAAGCTGCTTTCTGTCCCGCAGATACTGGGAGAGAATACTGGAAATCTGGTCGAAGACCATGGGCAGGTGTCTGCTGTCATCGAGAACAGCCTCGAAAGCCGGCTGCAGGGATTGCATTCGCGCGAGATGGTTGTCGTCGGTCGGAAGGGCGAGATTGCCCAGAAGCGCCTCGAACAGCCCGCTGCGTATCTGAGGGCGCTGGTCCCGGTCAAACTCCTTCAGTCGCTTCTTCAGGTTCACGGTCGGATCATCAAAAAACTCACTCAGGAGCTTCCGTCCCTTCAGCTTGTTTTCGTGCGTCTGCAGCGACGTCTTGTCGCTTTTAACGTCGGCGGTGCGTTCCAGCGCAAGTTCCAGCGCGCTCTTTATTTCTGCCATTTGTGTATCCTTGGGGGTTGATGGGTAAAAAATACACCGCCTGATCGGGCCAATCAAGCTAGCGGCACGGAATGACCCAGACCTCGTCGACGTCCGCGTCGTGTCCTGCTGTCGGGAGCGACTCGTGGATCTGAAAGTCGAAACAGACCCCCACGGCGCGAGCGCCTGAAGGGCGCTCGGACAGAAACCGGTCGTAATACCCGCCTCCGCGCCCGAGTCGAGTTCCCGAGAGGGTAAACGCGAGGCCTGGAACGAGAATAATGGAGTCACGCTCCGGTGAAACCTGCTGCAGATGAGCCGCTGGTTCGCGTATATCGAACACCCCCCGCCGAAGCTCGCCCGCCCCTGAAACCCGGTGAAAGCTCATGCGCCTGCCGCGCACGAGCGGAAGGGCAGGTGCGTCGCCGCTCAACCAGAGCCACTCGAGGAGCGGCCAGGTGTTGAGTTCCGCGTTCATGGATGCGAAGGCGAACACGGTCGACCCGGCGACCGGGAGCTTACTCGAGCGAAACCGCGACAGGAGCAGCCTGCCAGAGTGCTCAAACACATCTGCCGGCTGCGCCTGAAGGCGTCGCGTCACCGCGTCGCGAATCAGCGCTTTCCGGTTTTTTGTATCGGGATCGTCAGGCATATGCACGGTCGGTCACCGTCGGAGTGCAGGGTACCCGAATGCATGCACCTGCACAGAGTACTGTTCTGTCCATTACCGGCAAAACCCTATCATGCAGGACGCCTGTCAGCAAGCGCATTTGCCTCCCACCGGGAACGGCGGTATGATAGTGAATGGAGGATATATAATATATGGAATATAACAGACTTGGTTCTTCAGGGTTAAAGGTCAGTGAGCTCTCCTTCGGGTCGTGGGTTACGTTTTCTACTCAGCTCGACGTCGAGCAGGGTAAAGCATGTATGTACGCGGCATACGATGCGGGGGTGAACTTCTTCGACAACGCGGAGGTGTACGCCAAGGGTGAATCCGAGCGTATTATGGGCCGTATTCTGGCCGACTCCGGGTGGCGCCGCGATTCGTACATCGTGTCGAGCAAGGTGTTCGGCGGCGCAATCGAGAATCCCGGGCCGACGCAGCGAGGCTTGAGCCGCAAGCACATCTACGAGGCGTGTCATCAGGCAATGGACCGGTTGCGGGTCGATTACCTTGACCTCTACTTCTGCCACCGTCCCGACCCGGAGGTACCGATTGAAGAGACCGTATTCGCCATGAGCGAACTGATCCGGCAGGGCAAGGTTCTCTACTGGGGTACCTCCGAGTGGAGCGCGCAGGAGCTCATGCAGGCCTACAGCGTCGCGCGGCAGTACAACATGATTCCCCCGACTATGGAGCAGCCTCAGTACAACATGCTTCACCGTGAGCGCTTCGAGAAGGAGTACGAGCGGCTGTATAGCGAAATAGGACTCGGGACGACCATCTGGTCGCCGCTCTCCAGTGGCCTTCTCACCGGCAAGTACAACGACGGTATCCCTGAGGGGTCACGCGCGACGCTGCCGGGCTATGAATGGCTCAGGAAGATGATGGAAGAACGGCTGTCCGGTCCCGCGAAAGACACGCTCAGGAAGCTCGGCGATCTCGCCGGCGAACTCGGCATGAGCCAGGCGACCCTCGCGCTCGCGTGGTGCCTCAAAAACCCGAACGTCAGCACGGTCATTACCGGTGCGTCCAAGGTTGAACAGGTGACCGAGAACATGAAGGCCGTTGAAGCGAAGGAAAAGCTGACCCCCGAGGTCATGGACCGAATCGAGGAGATACTCGACAACAAGCCCTGATCAGGGCTTTCCCGGGAACACCGTCGCGTGAACGCGCTGCCACAGCAGGCGGCGGCGTTCGCGGCGACACCGCCTCGCGGTCAGAAGCATACGCCTGCGCGACCGCGGGCCCGGTACCGTTCCCCCGTAGACGAGCGCCTGCGCATCGCGAACCGTGCGTCCTACGCACTCGCGGGCGCGTGGCAGCTGCGCGGCGAGCGAGCGCCCCCAGGCCTCGTAGCCCCGTTCTCCGGGCGCGCGCAGACCCAGCCCTGCGCTGCATCGGATAAGCTCGCCCAGGCACCAGTCCGTGTACTCCTCGGGTGAACGGCGCCGCGCACGAGCGTGGTGAACGGTACGCCTGAGCGCCGGGGCGGCAGCCGCTGAGGCTGCTGTTGCGATCACCGAAGCGACCCACACGAGCGCTCGGGGGCGGCCTCTGTCCGTGTCTCCTGCGACGTCCGGCGCCGACCGCGAGTCGGGGGCAGTCGCTCCCTCCGTTGCGGTTCCCGCACCCTGTCCCTCAAGCGTATCAAGCGTATCCTCAGACGCGATACCGAGCTCGGAAAGCTGTCGTGCGGTACGTCCGTCCTGACCCGACTCCCGGCTGCCTGCCCACGCCGAACCGTCGCCGGTTCTCATAGGCGGTGTCGCCTCGACGATTGTCCATCCCCGATTGTCTACCCAGATCTCCGGCCACGCGTGCGCGCTGAGTCCGGAGATGCGTTTGGTGACGCGCGTTTCCTCATCATCCTGCTGATCAGGCATGGGAACAAGAAAACCCGTGACGTAGCGCGCCGGTATATCGAGGAGCCGGGCGAGCACGACGAAGCTCGTAGCAAAGTGAACGCAGTAGCCTTCACGTGTGTCGAACAGGAAGCTTTCGACAAAGTCGCGACCGTAGCGCGAGGGGTCGGTGTCGAGGGTATAGCGGTAGCCGTCTGTGAGGTACGAAAGCAGCAGTTCAACCGCGAGCTCGGTGTCTCCGCGTGCCTCGCGGGCGATCGCATCCGCCCGCTCGCGTACGCGCTGCGGGATATCGTCCGGCACGTGCAGGTAGGTGCCCGTCGTCCGGATGCGCAGCGCCGCTTCCCTGAGTCCTTCGTGCAGCACGATCGTTTCGCCCGGTCGTGGTGCAGCGGAAAAACGGAATCCGGTGTCGCGCCGGCCGATAAGCGGAATTCTCGTCTCCCGATCCGGAAAGCTCAGATGCCGCGTCGTAAGCGTGTGCGGCACCGCTTCGAAGAGCTCGGTCAGGAAGGTGATACGAAGCTCGTTTCCGCGGGGCGGGAAGTCCCGTACGAGCCCCGTACCTTCCCCGCCCCCGGCTTGCTGCATGCGGGCGCTCCGCTCCCAGCTGTTCCCGGTGTACACGTCGAACACGCCGGTCCTGAGGTACACCCGCTCGCCCGAGCGGCCTTCGATTTCCATGATCTGCCGCTCGGACAGCGATGCCCGACCGGCGAGATTTCTGGTGTCAAACTGCGTATTGAACATGCCGAAGCCTGTGTCCAGTCCAAGCCGGGGAAAACGTCGCACAAGCGACGTGCGCAACCAGGGTGAAACGACGTCGTCGATCACCGAATTTCCACGAGGCTCTTCGACCGCGAGCCAGGGGAGGGCGAGGGACAGGGCGAGGAGGAATGCAATGGCCTGCGCGACGATCCGTCCCCGCGTGTGCTGATACATCAGTGCGGTCACGAAAGCCACCGGCAGGCTTGTCGCAAGCAGCACCGGCTCGGCGAGTGCAATACCCGAAACGGCCACTATGAGGAGCGTTGCGGCGCTCAATGCTGCCGGGATACCCCTGCGGAACACACCGGCGGCGATTGCGGCCGATGGAACGGTTACGACCATCACAAATATCCGTGAAACAGCGGTCGACGATCTGAGTCCGGAATCGCTTCGAAACCACAGCGAGTACAGCTCCTGCGGAAGGATCAGCACGCGCACGAGAACGACGAGCGCACCCACGGCGAGAAGGAAGGTCACGGCCGACTCTGTACGCGATCGGGTGGCCGGTCGAGGTCTGAGCGTGCCTCGGCGCGCGAGATACACGACACACAGAAGGTAGGGAACGGCGACGCGCAGACTCTCGGGGGAGGCCATGACGAAAGCCGTCAGGATGGGCGGTACGAGCGCAAGGATCAGCGAGATCGCCGTCTTCATATGAGCAGTATCCTCCCGCCGCTCGAATGCGAATCGATCCGGACCTGAATCGCCTGGACCGCGGCTCTCTGCGCGCCCGACCACGCTTCGGTTGCGCCAATGACCGTCCATTGTCGCCGGGCGTCGGACGACTCGGCGCAGCGAAACAGTTCCATGTCGGGCATCTGCGTCAGTACGACCACGTGAGCCGCCTGTCCCGCACCGTTTCGAAGCGACTCGCGGATAAGCGGGAGCGGACGCGGTCCGTCTTTGAAGCGAATGTTTCGGCTCACGCTGTACAGCTCCTCCACGGGGAGCGACTGCGTCGAATCGAGGTGAAACGTCTGTTCTTCTACCGTCGTACACTGAAAGGGTGTCATGTCGGACTGGAGCTCGCGAACGAGTCGCAGGAGCGTCTCGACGAGCGTGTCTTCGCTCGCGAGCATCGCCTCCCTGTCTGCCCAGCCACGTCGGGTGTCGAGGTAGATCGCTACGTGGGGGTCTGCGCTCGGCTCGTACTCGCGAATGTAGGGGATACCGGTCGCTGCAAGGCGTTTCCAGGCGATGTCCCGCGCGGGCATGCCGTGTCGGTAGACCGACAGCCCCCGCAGCATCGCGAAGTCGGGGCTTCCGCTCACCGCGGTTGCCTCGGTCCCACCCGTCACAGCCGTGTCGGCAACGCGCGGCGTCTGTACGTGCGGTCTCGGCAGCGCTTCTATGTACTGATCGGGGAGCGACAGTGTCAGCGTTGCCCAGCCGAGAGCGTCGGTAACGCGTACCGGCCCGCTCTCGATGCGATAGCGTCCGCGGTGCGGAAGCCTGGTCGGACGCACCACGCGCGTGAGGTGCGACGCGCGCACGGTCGTCTGAAGCGTTTCGTCGAGGACCGGCGCCCCTGGGTCGAGACCCGCTTCGTCCGGGCCCGATATCCGGACCGCGGCCCGAATGCCCGAGACGGAGAAGATCGCGTCGTTCAGGAGTGTGAAGCCTGCCGTGATCGTCTCGCCCCGAACCGCGCGCGCCGGCACCCTGTACGGGCGTACCGCGAGCGAGCGAGCAACGGTCACAAGGTAGGTCGCGTTGAGTATTCCTGCGATCACCGCAACAGCCGCCAGGTAGGAGAACGGCCCCGCGAGGTAGACCGCGGCCAGATACAATATGCTGCTTGAAAAGAGATACACAAGTATGCTTCTCGGATGAAGCGAGCACCGCATTGTCAGTCGGAAAGTCTGCTCGGAACGGGCAGCTCCTCCAGTATCCGTACCGATACCTCACGCGGGGTAACGCCGGAGAGACGCGCCTGCTCACAGAGAACGATCTTGTGCGGGACGACGAAGGGCACCGCCGCCTGAACGTCCTCGGGTACGACGTAGTCGCGCGCGTCGAGGCGAGCGAAGCCCTGGGCGGCCCTCATGAGGTGCAGGCTGCCACGCGGGCTCAAGCCCAGGCGAATCGCTTCGCTCGTCCGCGTTCCCGCGGCGAGCCGTGCGATATAGTCCTCGATACGCCTGTCCATGCGCGTGGCTCGTACGAGATGCCGGGCCGCTCGAAGATCGTGCAGGTCCATGACAGGCTCGATCGCGTTAAGCGGGTCGTCGTGGCGAAAACGCCGGAGAATGTCGCGTTCTTCCTCCACGTCGGGGTATCCGGGGTGCAGACCCACGCCGAAGCGGTCGAGCTGACCCTCGGGCAACTGGAACGTTCCGGCGAATTGTATGGGGTTCTGCGTCGCCATGACGAAGAAGGGGTCGGGCAGCGCTCGGGTGACGCCGTCTACGGTAACCGATCCTTCCTGCATGGCCTCAAGGAGCGCGCTCTGGGTTCGGGCGCTTGCGCGGTTGATTTCATCTGCCAGAATAAACTGATGCATAACCGACCCCGGCCGGAAGGTAAACTCGCGGGTGTCGGGGCTCCATATGTTCATGCCGGTAATGTCGCCGGGAAGCAGGTCGGGCGTGAACTGTATCCGCCCGAAGTCAAGACCCGTCGACCGCGCGAAGGCGCGTGCAAGAGTCGTCTTGCCGACTCCTGGTATGTCTTCGACAAGCACGTGGAGACCGCTGAAGAATGCGACAACGAGCGCGCGGATGTCCGACGTGTTCCCGACTATGACGGTCTGTATGGATTTCTCGATAGCCTCTGGGTTCATTCCCACTACGCTACAGTGCCGGAACGAGCAGCAGCTTTCTCGTATACCGGGTAAGCCAGGTATTCGACCAGCCCCAGAGCGTGCTGTCTCTCATGATCCGCTTCACCGTGTCCCTGCCGATTTTGACTTCTCCACTGAGCACCAGAGGGTTGTTGCGCGAAGCGGACACCGTCGCTGCGGCGAACAGTAATGGCCACATGCAGGCGAGCCTGAGCCTGTGCAGATGCCGCGGAATAAGGCGTATGTATGCAACACCCGACATGAGGTGGCGCTCGGCTTTTTTGACCAGATCGCCGACTACCCTGAGTGCGGGTTCGCGGGCATCGGGCGCGAACAGTTCAGAGGGAGTAAGCCCGTGATGCGTGCAGAAGGTGCGCGGGACAAAGATCCAGCCGCGTTCGTAGTCCTTGCGCATGCCACGGAGGATATTCACGGTTTGCAGGGCGAGCCCGAACTCACGAGCAAGCGGCATCAGGGTATCGCGACGGCACGCGACGCCGGGAGAGTATTCGGCGAACAGGTCGGTCACGAGATATCCGACAATTCCGGCGACGTAGTGCATGTAGTCGTCCAGTTCCGTCTCATCTTCCACGCGCGGGCCTTTCGCCTGCCATTTCGCCATTCCACGGGTTGTCTCGCGAACGCGCTGGAAGATCGCCTGTGTCGATTGCTGCGGAACGTTTCTGAGTGCAGACAGTAATGAGCCGCTGCGGTAGGCGACGACAGCCTCAGGATCGTCGCTGCGGTGAGGGATGGTATCGAGTTCGTTGAGAAAACCGCCGAGCTCCGCGTGGTCCTCGAGAACCTGGTCCCAGCGCTTGAGTAGCGCGATTTTGCGTTCCGGTGATATGGTTTCGTGGTCTTCGAGGTAGTCGGATACACGGAATAGAAGGTAGGAGATCGCAATCTCCTGTTTCAACGTACCGGGAAGCCCTTCGATCGATAGGGAAAAGGTACGGGAGGTCGCACGCAACAGCGAAAAAACATCATGGTCGTCCATGGTTCGAGAGGCCGTTGTGTGCATGTCGGCCGAAAGAAAATGGGTATTACTGCTCATACACGCCCAGTGTAGCGTGTATGAGCCATGAGTATCGAGGGGTCTAGTACCTCATTCGCATGCCCAGCCCCATGCGGTCACCGACGAATGTGAAAGGCTGCGGTTCGAACACGACGGCACCGGATTCCAGGTTCTCGTGGGCAAGATCGCGCGCGTCGGATGCACTCCAGGTGCGCCAGACCAGATCCAGTATGCTTCCGCCAAGGACGACCCCGAGGCTCGGCGCAAGATCAGCGAAGCTCAAGGCACCCCAGGTTGCGTCTATGTCGTCCTTCGAGTCGGACCAGTAGTTGATGCCCGCGCCGCCGTCGGTACGGATCTGTACCGATTCCGGGAGTAGCGCGTACGCGCTCCATACGGTACCGACGGAGAGCCCGATGTCACCCAGGAGAAACAGCGACCCCCCGAGCGTGTCTCCACCGCGAAACTGCCCGAAACCCGGAGCTATAAAGGAGCTTAAGCGCAGTGACCTGACATAGGCAGCTTCCTGCTCGCGTACGCTCAATGTACCCAGAAGTTCAGTCAGCTCTGCGACCGAAAGATCACCGATCGAAACCGTCGCCGACTCGGAGGCAAAGCCCTCCAGTTCTTCAGCAACCAGGTCCGAAAAATACCGGTCGCTCCCCGCGCCTGCGTGGCCGCGGTGTGGCGACGCATAGCCCGTGGCCGCAACGATCAGACTCAAGCCTGTAATCAATATCAGTAATTTCTTCATGTACCAGAAGATAGGCAGAGAAGCCTCCTGTCGGCAAGGACGGGGCAGGTGTGCCCCTGTTCTGTAAGGTAGCCGTAATGGTTTCGGATACCGGCCACCCCCCGGGACTACGTGCGTGCAGGGGCCGTGTCACCGGGCGCGGCTGGGAGCTCGAGATACGCGCGCGTGCCGCGTCCTTCCTCGCTTTCGAGCCACACACGGCCACCGAGGCGTTCTGCGAGCTCGCGGCAGAGGATCAGTCCGAGCCCACTGCCTTTTTCGCCGGCGGTGCCTTCGGTCCGGTACACTTCGTCGATCATGAATATTCGCTTCAGGTGCTCCGCCGGAATACCCTCGCCCGAGTCCCGTACCTCGATCAACGTGCGGGCCTGGTCCCCGTCGGTCGCGGCCGTGCAGGCTACTTCGATCGAACCGCCCTGCGGCGTGAACTTGATCGCATTATTCAGGAGGTTCTCAACAATAGTCCGCGTACGGTGTACATCGCTGTAGACCTGAAGATCGTCCGGGCAACGCATTACAACTTCGATATTCTTGGCGTGTGCCGCCACCTGGTATGCAGCGATAACCGAGCGCACCAGATCGGGAACGGGAATATAATGGTTGTCGATACTGATTTTGTCGCGCTGCAGTCGGGACCACTCCAGAAGATTTTCAAGCATGCTTCCGAGGCCTCGCGAGGTCTGAAGCAGCGCCTCGTGTATTTCCGACAGATCGTCATTGCTGAACTCTTCCGGGTGTCCGACAATACGCTCCATGAGCCGGTTCATTCCGTTTACCGGCCCGCGCAGATCGTGGGACAGAATAGAGAAAAACCGATCCTTGGTCGCGTGAGAGGCCTGGAGTGCTGCCACGGCAAAGCTGAGCTCTTCTGTACGCTCCCGAACGAGGTCCTGCAGGTGTTTCGCCCGGCGCTTGTGTGACTGTTCCCGAAGGCACAATACGAGCACCACCACCGCGACAAGTAACGAACTCGTAATCGCATAGAACCATTGTGTCTGCCAGAACGGGGGAATAATTGAGATGCGAAGACGGGCCGGATCGGTGGATGCGACGCCGCGTGCGTTCCGCCCGGTGACTTCAAAGACATATTGACCCGGGGAGAGATTGGTGAATGTTGCCCTCTGTGTTCCGGCGCACGGAATCCACTCCTCCGATAATCCGAGAAGGCGGTATTGAAAGCAGTTCCGCTCGGGATTCGTGAAATCGAGCGCGGCAAAGTCCAGGCTGATCATGTTCTGTGTGTAATCGAGCGTCAGATGTTCGGTGCGGTGAGGAGCCCGGTCGGTCTCGAAGGGTATGTTCAGGACCGCTATGCCTGTAATCTGCACAAGCGGAGGTCTGCCCCCGCCGGCCTGAAACGTGGCGGGAATGCGGACAACTTCCTGAAAAGCCCCAAAAAGCGTGTCTCCGTCCGGCAGCCGGACAGCACCGGAGCTGAACTCGCGAGTATCAAGTCCGTCCCGCTCGTCTATGACCTCGACGGTGCCGGAATCGACCTCGAATCGACTGATCCCGTTCATGGTGGAGACAACGAGAACGCCGCGTTCCCCTTCTGTCACTGCGCGCACCATATTACTGCTCAAACCCTCGGCCATGGTCACGTGCATAAAGCGGTCGTTCTCCCGATCGTAACGCATAATACCGCCGCTGCGCGTGGCGAACCACAGTCTTCCGTCGCTGTCCTCGAAGGCGTGGACAAGACCGCGGTCGCTGATGCCGTGGGGATTCTCCGGGTCGTAGACGTATTGCCTGAAGGCGTCGGAGTCCGGAATGTAGCGGTTCAGCCCGGCGTTCGTTCCGATCCACACCGTACCGTGGGAGTCCTCGTGCATCATGTAGATCAGGTTGTCGGTCAGTGAATCAGGATCGTCCTCGTTCGCTTCGTAGCGAACGACGCTGCCGCCCGGCATACGTCGGTACACCCCCGAGTCGTAGGTACCAACCCAGAGCGATCCGTCGCTTGTGTACAGAAGGCAGTACACGATGGGAGCCGGATCGGCTTCTGGAAAGAGTTCGCCCCAGAGACGCTCGACTTCGAGGGTGTCGGGATCGAGACGATCAAGCCCACCGTGTGTGGCGAGAATAAGCTGCCCGTCGTGCCCTATGATCTGGTAAATGTGGTCGCCGCTGAGCGTTGCGCTGTTCGCGGGGTCGTGACGCAGCGCCGTCAGTTCGGTCGTATCCGGGTCGCGGACATAGAGGCCCCGCTGCTGCACCCCGATAAACAGCCTCCCGGTGTCGGAGTCAAGTTCGAGCGCGCTGACTTTACCCGCGGGAAGCCGGGAGCCCTCGGGCAGGTGAGGGTGTACGAAGCGGAAGGTCCTCCGCTGCGGGTCGAGTTTGCTTATGCCGTTGCCGTTTGTTCCTATCCATACGATCCCCGCGTGATCCTCAAACAGCGAGTACACCACGTCGTGCGCGAGGCTGTAGGGATCCTCGTCGCTCACCCGGTGCACGGTGAACGTGTCGGTGGCGGGATCGACAATCACGAGTCCGCCGCCCCAGGTCGCAACAAGGACAAGCCCTTCCGAGGTCACGAGAATCTGGTATACGCGGTTGTCCGGGAAGCGGTAGGAGCGATCTATGCTCCCGTCGGGGCGAATTCGCTGAACCCCGCCGTCCCAGCTACCGACCCAGAGATTTCCGCCTGCGTCCTCGTCGATTGTCATAACGGACGGCGACAGGAGGTCCTCGCTGCGCGTTTCGAAGCGCACACCGTCCGTCCCGTCGTCGACAACACGCGACAGCCCGCCGAGAGAACCTATCCAGAGCGTGCCGTCGGACGAACGGTGCAGCGATCGCACGGTACGATGCGGTATGGCGCTCGGGTCCTCCGGATCGGCCATGAACCGGGTAACCACGCCGCGGTGCTCGTCGTCGAGGCGGTTCAGACCGTCGAGCGTGGCAATCCAGAGTGTGCCGTTCGCGTCTGTTTCCAGTGCAGTCACGACGTTGTCGCTCAGCGAGCGGGGATTTCGTGGTTCGCGCGCGTAGAGCTGTATCTCGCTACTCGCCGTGTCGAGGCGGTTCAGGCCTCCGTAGGTACCGACCCAGATCGTGTCACCGCCGGCGTAGTGCATGGTCTGAACAAGATGGTGCGACAGCTGGTTGTCCGCGAAAGGCTGGTTTGTGAACAGCAGCATCCGGCGTCCGTCGTAGCGCTGCAGCCCGGCCTGCGTTCCGAACCACAGAAAGCCGTAGTCGTCCTGGAGAATCGAGGAAACCGACGCGTTTATAAGACCATCGGCCTGTGTGAGCTGGTCGAAGATGACACTCTGCCCGACGAGTGCATGTCCGGGGATGAAAACGCCGAACAGAAGCACAACGCATACAAAAATTATTGTATTCGAGCTTTTGGTGTTCACTCAATAAAATTATACACCGTGATCAATGCGCTGTCCAATCGGGCGGGAACCTTTTTTTACAGGAAAACCTCGCTGCCGCTTTCGGCCGATCGGTAGATCGCGTGCAGCAGCTCGATCGAGCGGCGTCCTTCAGCCCCGTCGACGGGTCCGGGCTTGCCGCTCTGTATGCTGTGTATAACCGCGTCGAGATAGCGTCCGTGCCCGAAGCCGAATACGTTTTCCGGCGCTTCGGCGAGTTCGGCAATCAGCCGGGCTTCTTCCTCCGCTCCGCTGTCGCGGAAGCGCCAGTGCCGGAGCGCGTTTACGGCGATGCCGGCGATCTCGACCGTCCCGTGTTCGCCGAGTATGGACAGCGAGCCCTCAAGATCGTCGGGCCGGCATGCGGTGGTCGCTTCGATGACTCCGGTCGCACCGGAGGCAAACTTAACGATGGCGACCGCCGTGTCCTCGGTTTCGATGTCTGCGAAGTAGCGTTCGGTTTTCGCCACGACCGAGACCGGCGTCCCGAGCATCCAGAGAAGCAGGTCAAGGTGATGAACCGCCTGGTTACTCAGGACCCCGCCGTCGAGGCTGCGTGTCCCACGCCACTCCGCGAGGTCGTAATATGCCTGATCCCGCATCCAGCGTACGCGCACCGTGCCCATAAAGACGCGCCCGAAGCGGCCTGCCTCAAGCGCCTCGCGAAGCCGGACGACGGGGCGGTTGAAGCGGTTCTGCTTTACCACGAAGAGCCTGACCCCGGCCTGCTGCGAGGAGGCGATCATGCGGTCTGCATCGTCGGGGACGAGCGCCATGGGTTTCTCCACGATCACATGGCGCCGGTAATTGCTCATGACGTCGATCGCCTGCTCCGGATGAAGCCCGCTCGGTGTGAGTATACAGACGATATCGATCTGCGGATGTGCATCAAGCATTTCACGGTAATCCGTGTAGGCCGCGCAGTTGGTCTTCTCGGCGACAGCCGCTGCTTTCTCGTAGTCAATGTCGGCACAGGCGGTAAGATCCGCACCGGGGTGCTCGTGTATAGCCCGGATGTGCTCCGGCGCTATGCGCCCGCACCCGATAATCCCGAATCGCATGCTCGCGAGCGTATCAGACTCGACACGATTTGTGAAAGATGCAGACTTGCCCCGAGCTGGGGTATGCGCTAAAGTGCATATCATGAAAACACGGATACTGACGGTCTGCATACACAACAGTGCCCGCAGTCAGATGGCCGAAGAACTGCTTCGCCGCGAGCTCGGCGATACGGCGGAGGTCATGAGCGCGGGAATAGAGCCGGGGTCGCTGAATCCTGCGGTTGTGGAGCTTCTGAAGGAAGACGGGATAGACATTACGGGTAAGGAAACGAGAAGTGTCTTTGACCTGCGGGAGGCAGGGGCATCGTTCGATTACGTAATCGCGGTCTGCGATCCCGAGGCGGCGGAGCGATGCCCGATATTCCCCGCCGAAAAAAAACGACTGCACTGGCCCTTCCCGGACCCCTCGAAAGCGACGGGCAGTCTTGAAGAGAAGCTTGACTATATTCGACCGATCAAGGAACAGATACACGCGAAGGTACGCGAGTTCTCTCGGGAACTGCGAGAGGCAGGGCTCGTCGGCACTTGACCTTCGGTATTCAGGAGCATCCGGCGTAGGTTGGCCCGTCGGGCTTCAAAACCGAACGGAGCGTTTCGACGCTCGCCGGCTTGCAGAGGAAAGCGTCCATGCCCGAATCGAGCGCCCGCTGCCGTGTTTCCGCATCGTCGTCACCGCTGAGGCCGACGATACGGTGTCTCGTACCGTACAGCTCGCGGATACGCTGTGTCAGCTCGTCGCCGGTCATGTCGCCGAGAAAAAAGTCAATTAGTATTGCGTGGTAGCGTTCCTTCGAGAGGGAATCGAGCGCGGACACCCCGGACGCCGCTGCGGAAGCTTCAATCCCCACCGTGCGGAGAAGACTCATCGTGAGTACGCGATTTATTGCAAGGTCGTCAACTACCAGCACGTGCATCAGATCGTCCCCCGATATCGCCATTTTTCACGTTCCTCCGCCGCGGACAATACGAGTTCCTACGTGAACCGTTACGCGTTTTTCCGGTAAATCATTACCGAGGCGAAATCCCGCCTTGTACTATTGGTGAAAATGTTCATAATTGTCATATGGAGCAGGCACAGCGGATCTTCCTCGTCGAGGATCATCCCCTTACATCGACCGGAATCAAGAGTGTACTCCGGCATGATTCGCAGTGCTCGATTGTTGCGGTAGCCGGTTCATTCAGAAATGCGCTCGAGTGTCTCAAGACGCTACAGGCCGACGTTGCGATGCTCGATATTACCCTGCCGGACGGGAGCGGTATGACCCTCATCGAACCCTGTCTCAAACGCGGCATGAAGGTCATTATCCTGAGCATGCACCTCGACGCGGAGGTAATCTTCGAGTCGTTCCGCCGGGGTGCCCTGTGCTACGTATCGAAGCTTTCGAGACCCGAAACCCTGCTGCAGGCGCTCCGCTGCGTTTCAAACAGCCGGTCGTATGTATGTGGATTGACCGCGGACGTGCTTCTCGACTTCGAGCGACAGCGCTCGCTCCGAATGAAATTTCCGCAACTGACGCGCCGTGAGTCAGTTGTGGCCGCGTATATTGCCGCCGGGGTTCCGACAACCGAAATTGCTGAGCGTCTGCACCTCAGCACGAGGACTATCGATTCGCACCGTCTGAGCATCTTCCGAAAGCTCGGGGTCGTGTCCGCGCTGCAACTCGCTCGAATCACCACGGCGGCTCAGTGCGCAGTATAATTAAGGGTATTCCGTATAATTTTCCGTATCCTTCGTATACTTTTGCAACTGCATTCGCATTATCCTCCGGCTACATGGCTTTGCTTTCAAGCTCCGACCGACCTGCGGTGCACATAGATCTGGTCAATCCGCGTGTTCGTGAAGCCATCCACACGTCGCTGTCCGGCTATGCAACGGCGGTCGAACGCGACGACCTCGGTGATACGTCGGACCGAACCGTCGTGCACATTCACGACGCTCCCGTTCTTGAAACGATGGAGCCCGGGCACATTGTGTCAAACGTTCCGCGACTTTTACTGTACGATCGCCTTCATACGGTGCTGCTCGAACGCGCGGTGCACCGGGGATTTCGCGGCTTTCTCTCTTTGGAACTGGTGCCCGATCGCGTGTGCGAGGCAGTTTCATTCCTCGCCTCGGGGCAGGCGTTTCTCGATCATGATGCCCTTCAGATCCTGCTCGACCGCAACGGCACGGTAGCCCGTGGTACGGTGCGACACGACGAGTCTGCGCTTGACGAGCTGACCCCGCGTGAGCGGCAGGTCTTTGAAGCACTCGTCAGGGGACAATCGCTGAAAGAGATAGGCGAAGCCTTTGGTATCAGCGAGCGCACCGTCGAGGTCCACCGCCGTCGCATACTCGAACGCCTGGGGCTTTCGAACGTCGTGCAGCTCTTTCACCTTGCCTTTCAGGCCGGAATCGTAACCTCCGACGAGCTGCTGCTCGAGTTTCCCCCGCAGCGTTGACTGCTGACTACAGTATTTCAGTTTGACCTCTTCGGTTCTCCGGTATAGCCTGAAGGCCTGCATACTGCACAGAGACCGAATACAAGGAGTCAAGCCATATGAGTACACACAGCGATTTTCCCCTCGGAGGCGCGGTGACCCGCCTGCACGGTGGACTACCGAAAGTCGGGATCAGACCCACCATAGATGGTCGGCGTCGCGGTGTCCGCGAAAGCCTTGAAGAACAGACCATGGGCCTTGCAAAAGCCGCCGCGCAGCTTATCGAAGAACATGTTCGTCACGCGAGCGGGCAGCCGGTGGAATGCGTGATCGCGGACACCTGCATCGGCGGCGTCGCAGAAGCTGCTGCGTGCGCGGAGAAGTTTTCCGGCGAAAACGTCGGACTCACGCTTACGGTCACACCCTGCTGGTGCTACGGCTCTGAAACCATGGACATGACTCCGCTCATTCCCAAAGCCGTGTGGGGCTTTAACGGCACGGAGCGCCCCGGGGCGGTGTACCTCGCAGCGGTTCTCGCTGCGCACTCGCAGAAAGGCGTGCCCGCCTTCGGCATCTACGGCCGCGAGGTGCAGGAGGCAGACGACGGAAGCGTGCCGCAGGACGTCGCCGAAAAGATCCTGCAGTTCGTACGCGCCGGCATCGCGGTGGCGACCATGAAGGGCAAGAGCTACCTGTCCATTGGGGGTGTTTCCATGGGCATAGGTGGCTGCTATGTGACCGAGCCTTTCTACAAGGAGTACCTCGGCATGCGAAACGAGTACGTCGATATGAGCGAGCTCATACGTCGCATGCAGGAGAATATCTACGACCCGGACGAGTATACGAAGGCTCTGGCGTGGACCAAGAAGTACTGCGTTCCGAACACCGGCGACGACCCGAACCCGCCGGAGAATCAGCGTTCGGCCGCACAGAAGGAGTCCGACTGGGAAACATCCGTCAAGATGGCGATTATCACCCGGGACCTTATGGTCGGCAATCCACGGCTCGCTGAACTCGGCTTCGAAGAAGAAGCGAACGGACATAACGCGCTCGCCGCAGGTTTCCAGGGGCAGCGGCAATGGACAGATTTCATGCCTAACGGCGACTTCATGGAGGCGATCCTGAACTCGTCCTTCGACTGGAGCGGGATACGCGAGCCCTACATGCTCGCGACCGAGAACGACAACCTGAACGCGATGTCCATGGCTTTCGGGCACCTTTTGACGCAGCGGGCGCAGATATTCGCAGATGTGCGGACCTACTGGAGCCCGGACGCGGTCAAACGGGTTACCGGGAAAGCGTTGAGCGGACGTGCAGAGCAGGGCATGATACACCTCATTAACTCAGGACCCGCGACCCTCGACGGTACCGGGCAGCAGACACAGGACGGGAAACCGGTTATGAAGCCCTTCTGGGACATTACCCCTGAAGAGGCCGAGGCCTGCCTCAAGGCAACCACCTGGTATCCCGGCGTAACCGAGTATTTCCGTGGAGGCGGGTATTCATCGAGCTACCTGACCAGAGGCGAAATGCCGGTAACAATGTGCCGCCTGAATATGATAGACGGCCTCGGGCCCGCCATGCAGATTGCAGAGGGCTGGGCTGTTGACGTTGACCCCGAGATTCACAAGGTTCTCGACGCCCGGACCAACTACACCTGGCCGACGACCTGGTTTGTTCCGCGTCTTGCCGACAATCCGCGATTCCGCGACGCCTACACCGTCATGCTCAACTGGGGGTCGAACCACGGAGCCATAGGATTTGGCCATTACGGCAAGGATCTCATTACGCTCTGCGCGATGCTCAGGATCCCGGTCTACATGCACAACGTGCCTGAAAAGGACGTGTACCGTCCGAGTTCCTGGACTGCGTTCGGCATGGACCTCGAAGGCGCCGACTTCCGTGCCTGCACGAACTTCGGCCCCTTGTACAAGGGGAGCTGAGCATGCTGAAAGGTATACCATCAATCCTGAGTCCTGATCTTCTGAAGATCATTATGGAAATGGGCCACGGGAACGAACTGGTGATCGGCGACGGGAACTTCCCGTCGGCCGCCTGGTCAAAGAAACTCGTGCGGCTCGACGGGCACGGCATCCCCGAGATTCTTGACGCGCTTCTGAAATTTTTCCCGCTCGACACCTTCGTCGCGCACCCGGCCGTCCTTATGGATGCGGCCGGGACTACGCCCCCCGTCTGGGAGGAGTACCGGAAGGTTATCGAGCGGCACGAAGCGGAGGCTTTTGCCAAAGGCTTTGAGACCATGGAACGCTTCGCCTTCTACGACCGGGCGAAAGAAGCCTACGCGCATGTGGCAACCGGAGAGCGGGCGCTGTACGCGAACATTATCCTGAAAAAGGGTGTGGTCGTAGAGACAGACTGAGGGGCTCAGCGACCGTCTGGTGTGGCCTGTCGTCCCGACCCTGCGGTCGGCAGGCCTCGCCAGTAGTATCCGCCTTTGTGTCTGACGCGTTCGATTCCATTGTCTGCAACATAGGCTTCAACCCGTCTCAGGCAGTCCTTATCGGCTCTGGTTCCATCGGGTAGTTCACGCGAATAAAGTGTTTCCCATCCGTCGAGCAAAGAGAGAACAAACGAAGGCATGCGTCGAAACTCGTCGAGCGTGTAGATCACCGGGCTTATCTCTGGGCCTGTATACCCGTCGGGTTCTCCGTAATGCATGGCACGGTCTCGGGGCGATTTGCTCGAACTTTCGAGGATAATCAACACGTCAACATCGCTATTCTCGTTGAAAGTACCCCTGGCAAACGACCCGATGAGAAGCACGGCGAGTACATTCTTGCCAAACACCTGCAGTGCATGGTTGCGGACGGCTTCCGTTGCTGGCGTCATGATCTTAAGGTTTGCTCGAAAAACGACCGTGACCACGAGAGAATGGTGTCAACCTTGTTCATGGCTTCCTCCGCATCCGCTTTTGTGTAGTCTTCCCATGGATCAACATCAAGCGCTCCATAAAAAGCAAGCTCACGGTCTCTACGGAGCTCAAAGGAGTATCGTGCAATACGATCTACCTCCGGACGCATCTCTGCCGGTAATACCGAAACGTTTTCCTTTATGATCTTGCCGACATCATGGAACTTTGGAGGCTCAATCCCTATGAGCCTTAGAACTCCTTTTAGCAGCAACTCGCAGATTTCCTGTGATTCACGAACCGTGTCCGCATAGCTCGCCTCGTCGAAAAGTACGTTTAGAGCTTTTCTCCGCGCGAGGGACTTGCGATAGTACGTGAGTGCGAGCGAATCCGGATCCACGAAATTAGTGTACGGCATTTGTTCTCCGGGTCGCAAGCTCGATCGAAAACTGTCGTCCCGACCCTGCGGTCGGCAGGCCCGATTTTTGTTACCTTCTGACCATGCGCATACTCGTGACCGGCGGATCGGGTTTTATCGGCACAGCCCTTGTGGCGCGGCTGCAGTCTCTCGGGCATGAAGTCCTTGTGCTCACCCGGGATCTGAACAGGGTCGCTCCGGGTATAGAGGCGGCGAGCTGGGACCCTGCCGCAGGAAAAATTCAGCGCGATGTTCTAAGCGGGGTGGAGGCGGTGATTCACCTTGCGGGGGCCGGCATTGCCGATAAGCGCTGGTCGGCCAGTCGCCGCGCCGCGATTCTGAACAGTCGTGTCGACAGCACGCAGCTTCTTGTGTCTGCGATGCGGGAGTCGGAACGGCCGCCGCGCGTGTTCCTTTCTGCGAGTGCCACAGGCTTCTACGGCGACACCGGCGAGGATATCTGCGACGAAACGTCCAGGTCCGGGGAGGGATTCGCTGCAGAAGTGTGTCGCGCATGGGAGGCGGCGGCGGCGACTGCGGGGAGTCCCGGTGGCGTCGCAGAAGCCGCCGCCGCCACAGACGACGCCGCTGGCGCATCCGCCG
>JBKHAN010000094.1:0-8143 GCA_046542845.1 Spirochaetaceae bacterium | reverse complement strand
AGCACTTCGGCGGTATAAAGGACTGTTACCGCTTCATCATCCTCAATGAAGAGACCCCACGGGAGCCAGCCGACGTTCAATTGTTCGGTAAGTCCTGTCTGTATTTCGCCGACGTCGTTCCTGTAGCTTTGAATGCTCACCGAACGGGGAGATTCCCGGTCGGTTTCCCGGAGGAACAGATACCAGATTCTGTCGGCGTCAAAGCTCAAGCCCCACAAGGACAACCCTTCGTCCTGGAAACGCGTTATCGTCTCTTCCACCTGCTCGGTGCGGGTCAGCGCTTCGGTGTGAACGCGCCACCCCGAGAGCTCGGGCCCGTTGTCTACCAGAAGCGCGTATATTCGCCCCTCGGAGAAGGACAGGTCCATGGGTGTCCATCCGTTGTCCAGGAGCGCGTTCATTTCGTCTTCAAGCGTGTTTATGTTTTCGAACTCATGCAGGAGCCAGTTGTCGGGGGTCGAATCATCATCTGCCTGAGCGTAGAGAACGACAATTGCCTCATCGACAGCCACTTCAAGGCCGACCGGGGTGTAGCCTCGTTCAACGGTGCTTGATATCTCTGCTGCGGCGAGCTCTCCATCGAAGGGGTGCTCCCCGATCAGGACAGGAGACTCGGGCTGCGCGGTGGCGGAGACGGCCACAAGAAGCATTGACCAAAAGATAATCATTATGGTTCTAAATTGTGTGTGCATAACGATTAAGACCGTATCACGTGCTCCGGGTGGTATCAACCGGCGTGCTTCGGGCCACGTGGACGCAAAAAAGTGCATTAAAAGAAGCGAAATGTGTGCTGTAGTTATCGATCGTATGCGCTACAGTCTGGCGCAATGAGTGCAATAATCAGGCAAAACAGCGCGCGGGTTCGGCTACGGTTTGCTGTGACGGCAGTGATGGTTACCGTAGCGCTTTCGGGGTGTGAGTTGATGCCTAAGGTCGGGCGGCCGAGCGCCGAACGGCTCTTGGAATCAATCGACATTACGGACGCACAAACAGAGGTTGTTGACGCACTCGGGAACACCTACGAAGTGGGTTTTGATCAGGTCACGAGCATCAGGCAGGATCCCTTCGTTCGCAAACGCGATGCTGGTGGAAATACGCTCTGGTGGGTGCGTCATGACGAAACACCGGCGGACGCGAAGGCCGTTGCGATTGATCTCGACCGGAACGGTACCCCCTACGTCGTTTTCTCTATAGACGGGGGAAGCAATGATAGCGAGCGTTTCCAGAGAAACTATGTCGAGGGTGCGCCGTTTTCCGGGGCGCCGTTTCCGAGTTATGGACCCGGTGGGGGTGGTACGGTAACGGTCGTTACCCGACTGGACCCGGAGAGTGGCAGGATTACCGCGGGAACCTTTATCATCGCACAGTTAAATAGTGGAAACACCAATACGTTTTCCCCGCTGGGTATCCGGGTTGTGGAGGATGCGGTTATTGTTGCTGCGAACTCCGCTGCGTGGCCGCCCGCTGCCGGTTCACGCGCGAGTAGTTTTGAGCGATTCGATCCCGAACTCTTTAATAACGAGACGCGGGCAAACGGGAACGACCGGTTTCAGGTAGCGCTCCCGCTGGATTTAAGCGAACTCTCAGCAGTGCGTTGGATAGACGAGCGATAGTACATTCACGTGGATAATTCGATCCACTCAAAGAGGAGAACACAGTAATGCAGATGCTAAACCGCAAATTGATTTTATCGCTTGTGCTGTGCGTGGTGACAGTGGCGTCTCTTGATGCAATGCAGGGCCGGCAGATCGGGCTCGCGGTCGAGCCGAGCATCTTCGGCGGGGACGACGCAATGAACGCCTTCATTCACCTGAACGAAGAATGGGCGATTAAACCGGGTATCGCGTATTCGTTGATACGCGAAGACGGTGTAACGACGAGCTCGGTATTTACCCTTCGTTCGGCAATCGACTATTACCTGACGCCCGCCGCTCAGGCGTCACCGTATGTCGGGCTTGATCTAGGTTTATGGGAACGTCGCAATGACGGCCCAGACGCGGAGGCCACGAACAGTGTCCTTACCTTCATTGCTCCCCGAGGTGGCGCACAGGTCATGTTCACGGAACTGATTGGCTTTTACGCTCACGCCGGGCTTCATGTCGGTATCGAAAATCGGGAGGAACAGGGTTTTCGATTTGACCTGGAGACCTTCACCACCGGCCTCGGGGTCGTCCTGTACGTATACTGATGCCTCCGGTCTGACCTTCGGTCGGGTGCCCCGCCGTGCCCGACCTGTGGCCGCATTTCTCATCTTTTTTCCGGATTCTTTCAATCAACCTCACACTCTCCCGCGTATATATAGGTGCCGGCAGCCCGGGTGCACGTCGTGTGCCCGGGAGGAATGACAGACACACCACATAGGGCAGGGAGAACAACGCCGTATGAACAATCTCAATTCAATTCTGATCGATGGCAATCTGACCGCAGACCCGGTTCTGAAAGAGACGACCAAGGGCACACCGGTATGCAACTTTCGGCTTGCAGCGAATCGCTTCTACCGCCAGGGCGATGATATGCAGAAGGAGGTCAGCTATTTCGATGTGGAAACCTGGGCACAGAGCGCGGAGCGGTGCAGCCGGGAGCTCGAGAAGGGCCGAAACGTCCGCGTTGTCGGCAGGCTCAAGCAGGACCGTTGGACCAACGACGAAGGGCAGAGCCGGAGCCGCATCAAGATTGTTGCCGATCATGTCGAGCTCGGTCCTCGTCCCAAGAGCGAGGTTCAGGACGAGGAAGCGCTTGTCAGCGGAACGGTTGCCGGTAGCGAGTTCGTAGCCGCGGCCATTACCGTCGACAACGAGATCGAATCCAAAAAGAAAGGAGGTGCCAAAAAACAGGAAGAAACAGTTCCAATGCCGTTCTGACTCCATGCAGACGCCATACTCCACTGCCACGCGGCACCACCGAGGTGCCGCGTGGCTTTTTTTTGCGCTGCGGAAAACGTACCGCTGAAGACATTATTATCCGTTAATCACTTCTTCTCGACCATGCGCCCGCTAACGTACTTGTGCAGGATCATAGTCACCAGCGTCTGGTACGGAACTCCTTCTTCGGCTGCGCGGGCTTTCAGCTGCAGTATGTCCCTACTGCTTAGCCTGATGTTCATGCGGTTGTCTTTCTTGAGCGTTGCCTCCGCGTATTGTGCTGCTCGGCTGCGCGCTTCATTCAGATTCGATACTGGGTTCCATTCACCTCGTTCAAGGCTTTCGACAATCTCCTGTTCCTCGACATCGATGTAGGTGAGTCCGTTTGTCTGTTCGTCAGTTGCCATTGTTTTCCTCCAGCCCAAGACCATACAACTTCGTGAAATGACGGCTTGGATAGATCGTCTTGAGAAAGATAACGCCAGTTTCAACGTTAATCACATGTGGTACCGCATAGACATAACCGCGCCAGTTGATCAGATAAATATACTGATCAGGGTATTTATCTTTGTTAGGATGCTCCAAAACGTGGATCACCATCCCTTCATCAATCGCGACGACAATCTCTTCAAATGAAACACCACGAGTTTCCTTAATCAACGTGTTCTTCTCGTCGTCCCAGTCGAAGGTCATGTCATAGGTTGCATCGTGTGTATGCTTATTGTCAATACAATAACCGAGCAACGACTTCTACTGCCTGCCAGATCCGTCCAACAGGTCAGAGAGTCGCATCGACCGATACAGATCACTGGAAAAAACGGTGCAGCTGTTCTGGTCTCCGACGCGGACTGGAACAATATCGAAGCAACACTCGCACTGACAGCTATACCAGGAATGCGTGAATCTATTCTTGAAGGAATGCAACCCCCCCGCATCTTGACACATCCCCGACCTCGCGGGTAGTTTCAGAGTCACGATGATTTCTCAAGTACGAGACATTACACATATTTCTGGTTGGTGGCTCCGGTAATACCGGGGCTCTTCACGCATGTAGTGTGTGAAACGAAGAAGGCCGCCCGGTAGACGCAACGAAGCGTACCGGTAGCGGCCTTTTTTTTGTGCCACCGGCGCGACAGCGTCAACTCCAGGGTGGCGAACACGAAGGACGGACCGAACATGGACACCCGCAGTGACACCATAACACGTACGCTCTCGGGAGAGCGTTTTACGCCCTTTGCGCTTGCCCGCAAGCTTGACGCACGCGTGCTGCTCGAATCGGCGACGTTTCAGAACGGCCGCGAGCGCTACTCGTTGATCATGGTCGACGAGGCCTTTCGAATCTTCGAGACCGACCGGGGGATTTTCCTGGTCGATGAACGCGGCAGGTGGCGGGTCAAGAGTCAGGCGCGCGACATTCTCGACGTGCTTCGGTATATCGCCGACCAGCACGAGCCCATGCAGGGCGGTGTTCCCTTTCCTGCGGGTGGGGTCGGTTATCTTTCCTACGAGTTCTCGGCAAAGTGCGACACCATCCATCTCGCCAACCGGCCCGATCCTCTGGGAAACCCGCTCGCGTCGTTCATGTTCGGCCACGTGTTCATTGTCTTCGATCATTATACCGATGAGCTTCACCTGCTCGGGGTCAACTACGCGGAACACGAAGTCGACCTGCGCGAGGCGGTCGACAGGGTCGCCACGCGAATTCTCGACGACGATTACGGGCACCTGACCCTCGACGAGGGCCACTACCACGCAAAAGTGAGCGTAGACCCCAGAGAAAAGGAGCGCTTCAAGGACGGAGTGGCTATGCTCAAGGACGAGATCGTGGCGGGGAACCTGCTGCAGGCGGTCCTGAGCCGCCGGGTCGAGGCTGTGACCGAACTGCCTGCGCTCGAAGCATACCGCAGACTCAGGACCGCGAATCCGGCACCGTACCTGTTTTACCTGGACTACGGGGATACACAGTTATTCGGCGCGTCTCCCGAGGTCCACGTAAAGGTCCGACGCGGAGAGGTGCAGATCAGGCCTATCGCGGGGACCCGCAGACGCGGTGCGACCGACGCGGAGGACCTCGCTCTGGAGAAGGAACTCCTGACCGACGAGAAAGAGCTTGCGGAGCACCGCATGCTCGTCGATCTCGCGCGTAACGATATCGGACGCGTCTGCGACCAAGTCAACGTGACCGAACTGATGGCTATCGAGCGCTACAGCCGGGTCATGCACATCGTGAGCGAAGCGCGGGGCAGGCTCCGAGGCGGAGCGGATGGGATACACGCGCTTCGCGCGACCTTTCCCGCGGGCACGGTGTCGGGAGCGCCCAAGATCCGGGCGATCGAGACGCTTGACGCGATTGAGCCACACCGGCGCGGTTTTTACGCGGGTGTCGTCGGCTACGTTGAACCGGGAGGGAACCTTGATACCTGTATTGCGATTCGCTGTGCCATGAAAAAGGGGAAAACGATGGTCCTTCAGGCGGGCGCGGGAGTAGTTTATGACTCGACCCCGGAACGCGAGTTCGAAGAAACACAGGAAAAGCTCTCGGCCCTCGCACGGGCCATCGGCCTGGAGGTATAAGCAATGATTCTGCTGCTTGATAACTACGACTCGTTTACCCACAATCTGTACCAGTATCTGAGTGAGCTCACCAGTGAGCCGGTACAGGTGGTAAGAAACGATCGCATTACGGTGGATGAAGTGCGGGCGCTTTCGCCCTCGCGCATCGTTATCTCGCCCGGACCAGGTCGCCCCGCAGACGCGGGAATAAGCATCGCGCTCATTCAGGCCTTCGCCGGAAGCATCCCCATCCTCGGCGTGTGCCTCGGGCATCAGGCAATCGGGGAAGCCTTCGGCGGGCGCATTGTCGGCGCGAAACGCATCGTGCACGGCAAGGCCGAACCCATGCGACTCGACGGGCAGGGGGTTTTTCGCACCATCGGCACTGCCGCGACCTTCATGCGCTACCACTCGCTCGTTATCGACCCCGAAAGCCTTCCCCCCGAGCTCGAGGTAACCGCCTACAGCGAGGACGACGAAATTATGGGCGTCAGGCACCGGGAGCACCTCGTCGAAGGCGTACAGTTTCACCCCGAGTCGATCGGGAGCGCTGCGGGAATGGAGGTGCTTCGCGCCTTCCTGCATTATCGGCGCGAGCCGTTCGACTACGCGGGCACGCTGAACCGCGTCATCGAGGGGCATGACCTGAGCTTCGATGAAGCGCAGCGTTTCATGGAGGAGGTCACCGACGGCAGTCTTACCCCGGCGCAGATTGCCGGGGTTCTCGTGGGTCTGAACGCGAAGGGGATCGCCGCAAGCGAAGTCGCGGGATGCGCTTCGGTGTTGCAGCGGCGCCGGATTCCGGTCAATGTCTCGGGCGAGACGCTCGATACCTGTGGCACCGGAGGGGACGGGCTGGGCACCTTCAACATCTCAAGTTTCTGTGCGCTCGTTGCAGCAGCCTGCGGCGCCAAGGTCGCCAAGCACGGAAACCGTGCAGTGTCGAGCATAAGCGGGAGCGCGGACTTTTATCGTGCGCTCGGTCTGAACGTCGATCTCGCGCCGGCAGCCTGCGAGCGATTTCTCGAAGAGGAAGGCTTCGCGTTTCTCTTCGCGCCGCTGTACCACAGCGCCATGAGGCACGCGGCGGTTCCGCGGCGAGAGCTCAAGATCAAGACCGTGTTCAACCTTGTGGGCCCGCTATCAAACCCCGCGGGAGCCGCCTATCAGGTAATCGGGGTCTTCGACCCGCGCTTCTGCCGCGTCGTCGCGGAGGCGGGCCGGAAACTCGGGCTCAAGCGGGCGCTTGTCGTGCACGGTCACGACGGCCTCGACGAGATAAGCCCGGCCGCGCTCACGACTGCGGCCCTGCTTGAGCCGGACGGCAGCATTCGCGAGTTCGTGATTGATCCGGCCGACTACGGCATAAGCGGTCACGAAACGAAAGACATGACCGGAGGCACTGCAGAGGAGAACGCCGGTATCGCCCGCGAGCTTCTCGCCGGCAACGGACCGCCTGCGGTACGCGACGCGGTGCTCCTGAACGCCGGAGCGGCGCTCTGGATTGCCGGTATCGCGGACGATCTGGCCGACGGCGTTGGGCGGGTCCGAACGGCGCTTGCAGACGGTTCGGTCGCTGTACGCGTGAACGGGATCCTCAAGAGGTCCCACGAAACCACGCCGGACGAGGGTGCAGCATGAGCGCGAGGGAAATACGAGTCGACCGTGCGACCGGGCCGGCGGGTGGGCAGCCTGCGGACCGACAGCCTGCGGGTGCGCGGGAAACGGCCGAAGCCGACATTCTGACGCGCATCGCAGACAGGCGAGCGCAGCGCATCACGGAGGAAGGCTATGGTCTTTCCTCGCTCCTGCCCGAGGAACGCCTGTACCCGGTGGTGGGGTTTCCAGACGACGGCTTTGTGATCTGCGAGATCAAACGCAAAAGCCCGTCGCGGGGAACGATCAACGCCGGTATACAACCGGTGCGGCAGGCTGGTGTGTATCGCGATCTTGGAGCGAACGCCATATCAGTCCTGACGGAGGAAGACCACTTTGGCGGCACGCTTACCGACCTCATGGTCGTCAAAAAGACCTTCCCGGATCTGCCCGTATTGCGCAAGGATTTTCTTCTGGACGTTGCGGACGTCGAGTGTTCCTACCGGGCAGGAGCCGACTGCGTTCTGCTGATCGCATCGCTTCTATCCGACGAATCACTTTCGGCCATGTACGCGCGGGCGACCGAACTCGGCATGGAGTCGCTTGTTGAGGTTCACGACAGCCACGAAGCGCGTCGGGTGGCTCCACTCGCCCCGCGCCTTGTGGGAGTCAACGCCCGCGACCTCAAGACCTTTCGCATAGACCCGCTCGGGCCCGTGCGGGTCCGCCACGCGATAGACTGGCCCTGCAGCGTCGTCTACGAGTCGGGAATCTTCGAAGAAGAGCAGGCCGCACTCGCCTCGCAGTCGGGATTCAACGGGGTGCTCGTGGGCGAATCGGTGGTGCGCGATCATACCCGCATACACGCGATCAAACGCGGCCTCGCGCTCGGGAGGCGCACCGCCCCGGCGGGAGACGCCCCCGCGGAAAACGCCCCCGCGGCGGGAAACGCCCCCGCGGCAAACCCCGCCCCCGCGGCGGGAAACGCCCCCGCGGCGGGAAACGCCCCCGCGGGAAACGCCCCCGCGGGAAACCCCGCCCCCGCGGCAAACCCCGCCCCCGCGGCAAACTCCGCCCCCGGGCCCGCCGGCTTCTGGTACCGCCTTACGGGGAAACAGCATCGACGCCCCTGG
>JBKHAN010000004.1:0-86513 GCA_046542845.1 Spirochaetaceae bacterium | reverse complement strand
GTCGGCACCAGGCGATATCTCAAGAACCGGACTTTCGCTCAGTAACGGCGTTCCCGACAGCGTGGCCTCGGCAAAACCCGTTCCGTTCCCGCTGAATCCCGCAAGCAGGGGGAAGTCCGGTCGAATACGGAGGACCAGCGTACGCAGCGCCGGAGATACCCGGTTGTCGATCAGAGTGCTTCCACGCGGTGCCTCGTATAAGACCGAGACAAAACCGCCGAGGATCGCAATTGCGAACAACAGAACAAGCATCAACCCGTGTACAGCGCTTCCCTTCAACGGCAGTCGTGCAGACGAGACCAGCGACACGATCAATGCGGCAAGCGAAACAGACAAGGCAGTATACGACCGCGTAGCAACGGCGACTATAAAAAAACTCCACGCCACAAGCGAAGAAAGCAGAAGGAGGGGTTGCCTCGAAAACACAACTGCGAGGTATGCGACCCCGATCCAACCGACAAGCAGCATTACGAACGATACGCTCCCCTGCGCTGCGCCTCGATCGATCAGCAAAAACCACGCGGAGTACGCCGAAGCAGGCGTAATGAACAACCACACTGTGCCGAACAGGACGATTAGTCCGAAAACAACGCTGCTCACCACGCTGAACGTCGAGTTTCGTTTTGAAGCGATCGCGGAGAACGAATACACCGCGCAGGCCACGGCAAACTGCAGCACCGGCCCCCGAGCCTGTAGAAGGTCGCCGGTGTACAGGATACCGCCGACAAGCACGACAGACGTTGCGAGTGCGCGGTACATTCGCAGGCGACCGGATTGTGGCATCACGAAAGCTCCAGCAGATCGTCTGCCGCCGCCACTGCGTAACACAGTTTCCGCTCGAGTCTCATAGAATCAGCAAAACGCTTCAATGCACGCCTACGCGTAAGGCCGTGTCCGGATACGTTCAGTACGAGTCCGCAGGTGCCCGGTGCTGCGTCCATGATCAACTCTAAAAGTGCGTCATCCTGGTGATGCGTTACGTACACAACTGGTGCTTCAGAAAAGCGATCCGGTGGAGCTGTATAATGTATCGGCGAGGCTTTACTTTCAAAAAACATGGCGATGGTAGCATTCACGAAGAGGCTCAAACGTTCACTGTGTTCCGGTGTAAAAAGCTGTGGCTCCAGACCGAACCCGCCGACTGAAACCGGGACTCCGACCGAGAGACTCGCGTGTACCATTGCAATCACGATCTCGAACGAACAATCCTCCACATGAAAGGAATCGCTTCTGCGGGAAATACGTCTCGTGTCGAGAATGATCCGTAGCCCCGTGTCAACACCACGGTCGTACGTCGGTACGAGTGGAGTGTCTCTGCTCGCCATGTACCTCCACACAATACGCCCCGCATCCTGTCCTTGCCGGTACTCCGAAAGTTCACGGAACAGCGTCACGTCCTCTCCTGCACCGTACTGGACCCGTTCGCTACCCGGTCGGTCCCGGGACAACAAAAACAGCGCCGGAGTTACCGAGAGCACGCGCGGGGTCACATAAAAGACTCTGTGGAAGACAGACAGGCTCACGGTAACGCAGCCCGTCAGGTCTCGCACCTCCAGTCTCGACAAACCAACCGGGTAGACACCGCGAAAGGGACAGACGATTGTCCGACGGAATACGAGCGTAGAGTTCGGTAAAAGAACGGGTTGTATACGCTCGGTATGGCGAGCAGATTGTCCCAGATACAGTTCCGCCTTCAGCCCTGTAAACGGCACCAGGAACTCGTTTCCTACGGTAAGCGTATATTCAACGGAGCCCCCTTTTACAGGATGATCGGTGGAGAACTCCTGAACGTATCGAACACCTGCCACAACAAGCGATAGATACAGGATGGACAGTACCGGAAGCGAAAGACCTGCAATACGGACTATGTCCCACATACCGCCAAAGTATCGCCCGAGCAGCGAAACAAGGCCGATCACTACGAACAGCCGAAACAGAGGGCCGGGATGCAGGTGGAAACCGCCGCGCTCGTACTCGCTGACCGGCGACCGTTTGAAGGCGTCGGACATGTGTTCAGACTCCGGATGGCATAGGTGTTCGTGAGAGTATCTCTTCAAGTATCGTCGGCGAACGCTTTCCCTCTACGGACGCTTGAGCGGAAAGCACAACCCTGTGGACTGCGACCGCCAGAAACAGGCCCCGGACGTCCTCCGGCACCACATAATCGCGACCCTCGATCGCAGCGCCTGCTCGCGACGCCGCGAGCAGGTGGGCAGAGGCTCGTGGACTGAGCCCGAGTCGCAGCAAGGCCGTTGAACGTGTTTCACGTGCAAGGGCAATAACATAGCGCCCCACACTCTCACTGACATGTATGGACTGCACACGTGTACGAACGGCAACAAGAGTATCCGGTTCTATGACCGGCTCGACTGTCGGCGCAGGCTTCCCCCCATACTCGAGAATGCGTATTTCGTGTTCGTACGCTGGATATCCGATCTGTACCGAGAGTCCGAAACGATCGAGTTGAGCTTCCGGTAGCGGGAACGTACCGGTAAACGCCGAAGGATTCTGAGTAGCGATCAGAAAGAACGGTTGTGGAAGCAGGTGCCGCTCACCGTCGACGGTAACCGAACCTTCCTGCATGGTTTCCAGAAGTGCCGCCTGGGTACGAGTGGCAGCACGGTTCAACTCGTCAACGAGAACACACTGGTGCATAACAGGACCCGCTTTATAGGAGAAGCTCCTGTTGTGAGGATCCCAGATCATCATACCCGTGATGTCGGCGGGAAGAAGGTCCGGTGAACATTGAATGCGCCCGAAGTCTGCCCCGCACGCCTGCGACAGCGCACGGGCAAGAGTCGTTTTCCCGGTACCCGGAATATCCTCGATTAACACGTGCAGACCCGCGAAGAGTCCCGTTACGAGCACCCGAATCGGACCGGACCGCCCGTGAAACACCGTCCGCACTGCATCCTGCACGCGGGTGGCGATAGATGCTGCGTCTCGAACTGTCACCATATCTCGATTCCCTTCCTTAATCAGTGTTAAAGCGTAGCACGCCGGACGGACATACAAGTAGGGGGGACAGTGACACAGCATCCGGTTTTGGATATATTCAACCTATGGAAAAGACAGTACTTGACATGCAAGGCGGCACTTGCACGAGCTGCTCGATAGCTATAGAACATTTCGCGAAACGCCTGAAAGGGATTTCACATGTTGAGGTCGACCGAGGTAAGTCGAAGATTTACCTCGAGCACAATGGAGACTCGGAAAACGTGAACAAGGTCATCGAAATGGTACAGCGAATCGGGTACGACGCGTGGCCGGCGCGAACAGCCGGCACGGTGGTGGAATCCACCGAAGACTGATCCCCGTATCAGATGGACTGCTGAAGCTGGGCGTAGGACCGATTCAAGCGTTCGAGCCTCTGAGCTACCAGCCGGGCAAGAAAAATACCGTAATGCGGTTTTTCTTTTATGACGGTGACAAAACGGTTCTTGCTGATGGGTATGAGCGTGCTGCGCTCCTCGGCAATCACGGTCGCTGAACGACGATTGTTCAGGAGGAACGACATCTCCCCGAGAAAGATGTCATCCGGCGTCAGTGTTGTGATCCTTGACTCTCCGGAGTATATGCCAAGCTCACCGGATGCAATGTAGTACAGGTAGTCCGATTCTTCTCCCTCACGAAACACGACCTCGCCCCCGTGTACGATGCGCTCTTCGCTTTCGGCAAACAGACCTGGAACCGCATTCGCCTCGCGGGCCTTGTGTACAAAATCGAACATGACTTCGTTTCCGGCGTCGTTATACCGAAGGTTGTCGACGTATGCACCGGTCATGCGAAGTCCATGCCCATGGCTTTCGAGTTTCGGAGCGGTATCGGCAATCTGTTTTCGCCAGTCAAAGCCCGCACCTTCGTCACGTATGCGGAACATACTCTTATCATCTGATATTCGGTACGAAAAATGCACCCGTCGTTTTCGTATCTCGGGCTGTGACATTTTTTCGTGTATAAGGTAGAGAATATCCCGACCTTCCGACAGCCACTCGTTCTTCTCTTTGTACGAGATTCCGCAGTTTCCGTGCTCAATCGCATTCATGAGAAGCTCAAACAGAGCCACGTGCAGTCGGTCCCGGCCGTCCGCATCCACATAATTTGAATTGTACAGATAGTTGGTGACCAGGTTCGCGTATGTCCGTGCGTTAAACGGATCGCTGTCCATGACAAACGAGCCACTGATATCGCGGAGCAGGTACTTCTGAATGTCACGCTGAAAAAGAATCTGCCGATTGTGGATGAGGATCCGGAGAACCCTGGAAAAATGTGAGACGAATTCGCCCCGCCGGATAAGACTTATAACGTTTGATCCTGACAGGATTTCCTGAACCCGTTGCTCGTCGCGTCGACGGCATACCCCGATTATTCCGCCGTAATGGAGCCAGGGATCGCCGTGTATTGTCTGCAGCACCGACCCGGTCGCTGCAGGCTGATCGCTGAAGTTAATAATTGCGGCTTCAGGAAGATCGTACCGCAGAGATTCGAGAAACGCTTCCGAATCCGTGTAAAAGTTCGGGTCGTACACACTCTGAAAGCGTTCACAAATCTTCTGTATACGATCAGCGATCTCGTCGTCTTTGCACAGCACGGGGAGCTTCGGCATCTTACCATCCTCACATTCCAGCTTAGTTTATTTTCGGTACACCGGATAGAAGTATATAGGAAGCGGGTTTGGTTTTCACCGAGGATGCCACATAAACCGGGCAGCGTGACGGCGCACCGGACAAAAAAAGCCCTGCCGGGACGCGACAGGGCTTGATACAGCGTACGGGATCTATAAACGTACTTACTGCTTTGCGTAGTACTCGATAACGAGTTGCTCGTCTGCGATCGTCGGAATAAGGTCCCTGCTCGGGATAACCGTGACACTCGCTGTCATATCGTCTCGACTCAATGCAAGCCAGGGTGGCACCGATCGGGCGCTGTTTTCCGCCAGATACCGACGGACGAGATCTTTCGTGGTCTTTCGATCGCGGACGCTGACGGTATCGCCCGGGCGAACCAGCGCGCTCGGTACGGTGATCTTGCGACCGTTGAGCGTAACGTGACCGTGGCTGACCAGCTGTCGAGCCTGGGACCTGCTCGCCGCCATTCCAAGCCGGTACACGACGTTGTCCATGCGACGCTCGAGAAGCTGCAGCATGTTGTCGCCCGTGACGCCCTTCATGGATTTTGCTTTGTAAAAAAGGTTACTGAACTGCTTTTCGCTGAGCCCATACGCAAACTTGAGTTTTTGCTTTTCTCCAAGCTGGCGGCCATATTCGGTCTGACGAACGCGTTTCTTTTTCGGCTCACCCGGTGGCGACGGCTTCTTCTTGAGAAGGCGATCGTATTTGGGGTTCCCGAAGATATTTACGCCGAAACGACGCACTATTTTTCCTTTGGCCTTAGTATTTCTTGCCATTCTACTCTCTATGCTCCTGTAAACAATTCGGAATCAGTACACTACCGAAATGATGCTCAAACTGTCAACGCCCCGACTCCGTTATTTACGACCGAACAGACGGGCAAAGAAGCCTCCGAACCGGTTTTCGGCAGGCTTGTCCGATGTTCCGTCTTGTTTCGCGTCGGTCTGCCCGCTGGATTTCATCCGCGATTTCTGAGCGGACGGCCGTACGGCTTCGCGCGCGTTTTCCGTTGTTTCCACGTGCTTCGGTACGAAATCCTCGCCGTACTTCTGACGATATCGCTCAAGACGATCCTCGAGTGCCGGTGTTGCCGAATCCCGCTCCCGGTTGTTCTTCCTTGGCCCCGATGGTCCGCTATGCTGCCGCGTATGATGCTCGGTGTTGCGGTGCCGGTTTCGGGACGGTTTCTTTCTACCCCCGCCATGCGCACCGGGTACATCGGGGGAGGGATTGCTGTGCACCTTACCACCGGAGGGGCCGTGCGAACTCGCAGCTTCCACTGCCCGTCCGTCAGGCAGATGGGAGCGCTGCGGTCCGGACCGGCTTCGCTGGCGGGACCGCGGGGAGTCGCTCCGGCGATCGGGCCTCTTTCGATCGCCGCTTCTCCTCCCGGATTCGCGGTTGCGATCGTGACGGACATTCATGCCCGCACTTCGGTCCTCTCCCAGCATATCAGGTTCAAATCGTTCCAGAGGAATTTTTTTTCCGATGAGCTCTTCGATAGCCTCAAGCCCGAACACGTATTGTTCACAGGCAAGCGTGATCGCTTTGCCCGCAAGCCCGGCCCGAGCAGTTCGGCCAATGCGATGTACGTAACTTTCCGGGTCCTCCGGAACGTCATAGTTGACCACGAGCTCCAGATCGTCGATGTGTATGCCTCGAGCGGCCACATCCGTGGCAACGACGAACTGATTTTTGCCACTCTTTATGTCCTCAATGATTCGGAGACGTTTGCTCTGGGGAAGGTCGCCCATAATGAAGCGCGAACTGTATCCATTTATCGACAGGCGCTTGGATACTTCCTCCGCCTTCGCTTTCGTATTGGTAAAAATCAGGGCATTCCGCGGCTTAAACGTCTGCAGCACCCCGAGCAGCAGTCGCAGCTTCTCGTCGCGTGCTACGTGATACACGGACTGTTCGATACGATCGACGGTTATCTGTTCCGGCTCGATCTCAACTTCTACCGGGTCATTCATATACTTCCAGGCGATATTCAGGACTTTCGTGCTCAAGGTCGCGCTGAATAACATGGTCGTGCGTTCGGTACGATCGACCATCTTTCTCATTATCTCCTGTATATCGGGGTAAAACCCCATATCAAACAGGCGATCTGCTTCATCTATGACGCAAATGCGGACCGTCATGAAATCGAGCTTTCCCGATCGACAAAAATCCAGCAGACGCCCGGGCGTCCCGATTATGATGTCGACCCCGCGCGCGATCTCTTCTTCCTGCTTTCCGTATCCGACCCCGCCGTAGAAGCATCCGGTTTTCAGACCGGTGTGGACACCGAGGAGCTGCGCTTCGGCATCAATCTGTACAGCCAGTTCCCTCGTCGGGGCAACCACCAGGGCTTTCGATCCTTTATACCTGTTGTTCTGCGTAAGAAGCTCGAAAATTGATATGAGAAACGCGGCGGTCTTCCCGGTACCCGTCTGCGACTGAACGGTGACATCCCGCCCCGCAAGGGTGTGGGAGAACGTCTGAACCTGCACCGGAGTCGGCTCTGTAAACCCGGCGTCGGAGATACCTGCCATCACAGGTTCCGATAAAGAATAATCTGAAAAACTCATGTGGGTCACAGGGTACAGGAAAACTGCCTGACCGGACAACACGTCCTTGACAGCTGCACCGCGGGTCCGCAAAGTAGCATCGTGGATACCTCAAACTACGCTACAGACAGTCTTTCGTCGACTACGACGCTGAATAACGGCGTCCGAATGCCATGGCTTGGCCTGGGAGTTTTTCAGGCAGATTCGGGTGGTGCTGCCGAGGCGGCCGTGTTGAAGGCAATCGAAACCGGATACCGTCATATTGATACCGCGTCGTTTTACGAGAATGAGGGCGACGTCGGCAGAGCTGTCCGAAGTTCCGGTATTCCGCGAGATGAAATCTTCGTGACATCAAAACTATGGAATACGGACCGAGACTACGAAAGCGGACTGAAAGCGTTTGATCGCACTATGAAGGCACTCAGGCTTGATTACCTTGACCTCTATCTGATCCACTGGCCCGGAACGGACTCGAAAACACGCCGCAACGCCTGGAAAGCGCTCGAGAAGTTGTACGATGAAAAACGTGTTCGAGCTATAGGTGTCAGTAACTTTCACGAGCATCATATTGAAGACATACTGACGATCGCCAACACAGTACCCGCGGTAAATCAGGTTGAGTTTCACCATCGTCTCCAGCAGCCTCGCTTGCGCAGTTACTGCGCGAGCGTGGGCATACAGTTCGAAGCGTGGAGTCCGCTGATGCGGGGCCGGGACCTCGACAACGAGGTCCTTGTAGAAATATCAGAAGCGCACGGGAAAACGGCCGCGCAGGTGGTGCTTCGCTGGGACCTGCAGCACGGAGTCGTGACGATACCGAAATCGGTCCACGAGAATCGGATCCGCGAGAACGCAGATGTGTTTGACTTTACCCTGAGTTCGGAGGAGATGGCTCGCATCGATTCACTTGACACTGAGAGCAGGATCGGACCGCATCCGGACACCGTTCAATAAGCACAGCCTCAGCGGCCAAGCATCAGACGCATGAATTTGAGTTTTCCCTCGTACGGAGGATATCGGAAGCGGAGCTCCGGCCATGTTCTGTGATCGACAATCGACCGTTCGTAGGTAAAGTTTCTGAGACTGTAAACTCCGCGGTAGCGGCCGAAACCGCTGTCGCCGACTCCTCCAAACGGAAGTGCCGAAGAGGCAACCTGCAGCACGACATCGTTTATACATCCGCCACCACTGGGTATGTGCGCTAATACAAACGAAGCTTCGGCCCTTTTTTCGCTGAACACATACAGCGCGAGCGGCCGGGGTCTGGCATTGACCTGTTGAAACAGATCCGTCATTGAGTCGTATCGCAGGACCGGAAGAACCGGTCCGAAAATCTCTTCCGACATGGTCGGGTCATCCCAGTCAAGTCCGGTCACAACGGCGGGTGACACGAAGCGGGTGGCATGATCACGCGCACCACCCCACACACTCCCTCCGGTGCGGTCAAGCAACCCGGAAATCCGGTCGAAGTGTCTCGTGTTGATTATGCGGGCCAGATCGGGATTCCCGAGGGGGGACGATCCGTACATCGCGAGTAGAGCCTCCTTCAGATGCTCTACAAACTCGTCATGCACCGCCGAATCGACCGCGACAAAGTCGGGCGCTACACAGGTCTGCCCTGCGTTGAAGCACTTTCCCCAGGCCACACGCTGGGCAGCGACGCGCAGATCCGCATTCGAAGTCACGATAGCCGGACTCTTGCCGCCGAGCTCAAGTGTCACCGGTGTAACGTTCACAGACGCGGCTTCCATGATAATACGGCCGACGGTCGTATTACCGGTATAGAAGATGTGATCGAACCGGTTCCGCAACAACGCTTCGGCGACCGTTCGATCTCCGTTCACGACCGATACCAGACCATCGGGAAAAGCCTGGCTCAGGACCGATTCGAGAAGGCCTGCAACATTGGGCGCAAGTTCGGAGGGCTTGAGAACAACGCTGTTTCCCGCCGCAATCGCACCCGCCACCGGGACGAGAGACAGTTGTAAAGGGTAATTCCATGGGGCGATCACAAGCACAACCCCATATGGTTCGCGCAGGACCCTGCTGCTCGCACGAAAGAACGCAAACGGCACCCGTTTCCGCGATGGCCGAAAAAAACGCTTCAGGCGCCGTCTGAGCTCACGAATCTCCTGGTACAAAACAGTCAACTCTGATGCCACCGATTCAAGCTCCGGTTTTCCGAAGTCTGCCCGGAGCGCTTCGATGAACTCATTTTCGTGAGCACGTACCGCAGATTCAAGCTTCGTGAGTGCTTCGTATCCCCTCTTGTGCATTGCGCCTGACTGCGAAGCAAAGGCGGTGCGTGCGCCCTGAACCACAGTAGAAACACGCTCGTTCAGTGAACCATCACTGCTGTCGGCACCAGGCGTACTACGCATCGACCGCCCGGTCTACCAGCCGCAATGCAGCCGAGTTCATGCAGTACCGTAAGCCGGTAGGTTTCGGACCGTCGGGAAACACATGACCGAGATGACCACCGCACTGACTGCACAGGACCTCGGTCCGCATGGCAAACAGGCTTCGGTCCTCCTGCTCTTCGACCGCGTCAGATCGTATCGGTTCGTAGTAGCTCGGCCATCCACTGCCTGAATCGTACTTGGTTTTCGAGTCAAATAGCGGATTACCACACCCGGCACAGACGTATATGCCGTCGTCTTTGCTGTCATGATAGCGTCCGGTGAATGCGCGTTCGGTTCCCCGGCGTCTGAGGACACGATACTCTTCCGGCGACAGTAGTTCCTTCCATTCGCCGTCACTCTTCTGTATCGGATACGTATTGTGCTCTTTTTCGGTTTTCATGCTTTCAATATACATACGAAACCCCTTGCTTGACACCCGACATGGCGGGTCATAATGTCATCAGGGAGTATACCGATGATCGAACTCGAAAAGCGCATAACCGAACGGCAGAGTGTGATACGAAGTCTGCAGGATTCAATGGCATCGGAAAATCGGGCTATTGGAACGGCCATCCTTGAGTCACCACCCGAGGACCTGGGTGCCGAGCTCTCCGACATTCGATCGAGAATACTCGACATACAGGAGAGCGCCGCTGGTTACAGCTCGTTGATCGAGCGGATACACCAGATCACCGCACGACGGGCCGAAATACAGGAAGAAAAGAATACACTTCAGGCAGAAATACGAACGATAGACAAGGACCGGGAGAATTTTTACGAGTCTATAGGCGAGGCGGCTTACGAAGCAGCGCAGCAGGACCCAAGCCACGCTCAAGACTTTCAGCAGCTGTTCGATGAGATGCAAGCTGCTCGGGAAGAAATTGAGTCGCTGCGACATCAGGTTAACGAGGCAGAAGACGAGCTTACGAAGAAGCGTTTTTTCGACAAGGTTGTCGTCCGGGGACGACTGGCACTGCTCCGTGGGAAACTGACCAACAAGGAGGGTTCGCTGCCGCGCTTGTTTTTTCGTCTTGGTCAGCGGGTTGCGGAGAGCACATTCGCCCGCGAAGTGGCATCCACCGATCTTGACGAAGCGCTTGAACCATATAAAAAGTCCTCACTTCGAGTTCAGGAGCTCAACGAAGAAATTCAGGCGTTGCAGAACGAAGCGCGTGGTCTGGAAACGGAGCTCGAGGAAGCCGGAGCGGGCAAGAGGCCCGGACGTCGTATATCGGAACTTGAACAGTTGACCCAGGATTGCGAACGTGAACGGAAGACGCTTCTCGAACAGCTCGGCGACCAGTCACGCTCAACCGTCTCCGAAGCCTCTCTACCGAAAGCGGCAGCGGACGCAGCTCACCGTGTTTCGGAGCTGGAAAAGCAGATAGAAGCCGAAAACGCTCATATAGAACGGCTTAAAGCCGGTATCGAAGCTCTTCGGATCATGGAGGAGATCGGTCGGGTCGAACGCGACGTAGCTGCGAAAAATGAAGCGATCAAGGAACTCAAGGCGTCGGTTTCTGAACTGAAAAAGCGTAAAACGGAGCTCGAGTCGATGCGCGACGAGGCTTTGCAACGCAGAGGGCCGGAGGAGGATCTGTAGCCTGCGAAGCTCTGCCGCCATACAGCCAGGCACGAACGGGTCGTTTATCCGGTAACGAAAAAAACAGAGTCGCCCCGCAGGCTGGGGCAGAATATTGCATTCGCACACGGCAATGTCTGTCTTTCCCATCCTTCAATGGCCTCAATCGGCTCGGCGTGTCGTGCGTTTCGAATAAGCGCCGCCCCGTCGCAGGACGCAGGAACCATCGGCGACCGGATCTCGATACAGGACCACGAACCGTATAACGATACAATGACTTCAATGCTGCGGGACAACTCGCCTGAGCGTTCGAACCGTCCCTCGTCCACCCGCTCGAGCGACTCCAGCACCTCCGCTTTGCTTTCGAGGTCGTGCGCGAGAAAACGGCTCCAGCTTCCGCTCGTTGCGAGGTCCTCGTATGATTCGATCGAGTAGCACTCACGCATAATCGCCCACGATAACTCGACCACCGCGAGAAAGCGGTCCAACCTGGGATTGGACCGTACGTCGAGAACACCGCTCCACGAACTATACCCGCTCAGGCAGAAATCCCGGAACTCGGCAGCCGGTGTGCCGTCGCGGACGACCGTTATACGTCTCAAGGGATTTCCATCAGGGGCGGCATCGCTTCGCTTGACCAGGACGAAGGTAACATCGTCCCGAAAGCCGGACGCGGTTCCGAACTCGCGTATGTGCTTTGAAAGCAGTTCAATAATATCACTCGGTTGCTCACGGGTGTGCCCCGCAAGAAAGTAAGCGATACGCGAAACGCCGAACTGCTCTCCCATCGTCGACGTAACGTCCGACAGGCCATCGGTGTACAAGAACAGAAGGTCGCCGGCTTCGAATGGTACCCGCTCATAGGAGTATATCCAGTCGCGGGAAAAACCGACCGGAGCATTATCGCCCTTCAGAAACAGGCATTCCCGTGCCGTTGATCGATACAGGATCGCCGGCGGTAAGCCGCACTCGACAAAATCCAGTCGGTCGGTACCAGGGACAACGCGCAGATAATTGAAGACGATGAACCGTTCAATACTCAACAGTTCGTCGATAAACCGGTCGTGTATTCCCTGTACCAGGTCCGTTACATCAGGAGGTACGCTACTGCCTTCGACGGTAACCTGTTCCACGGTAACCTTCAGCATCCGCGCGCGTGCCTCTGCTGCGATAAGCGCTGCAGCAAGCCCTTTACCCATAACGTCGCCCACCGCGATATCGAGCGACGTACCGTATTCGACGGAGAAAAAGAAATCACCGTCAACGGTCCGGCTTGGGAGGGTACGTCCCGAGATTTTCACGCCTGGAACGTTTACTGTCTGAAGATCCTGCAGGAGCGCGCGCTGTATACGCGCAGCAACGAGAACTTCCCGGTCACTGTCATACGCTCTTCGGGAGTGCTCGGCTTTGTCTATGCCGTTACATCGAAGACAACCAAGGATACACGTGTCCTGCTCCGGGCGATAGAGGCTCAGGACGGCGCGTGCGTGCCGGGACTTCGACAAGTCGAGTTCGAGTGCCACGTTCGCGTCGGTGCCGCGCGGCAGTGCATCAAGAATATTGCTCAGTCGCTGAGATTCCCGCCGGCCCAGAAATGCACCGATCGCCCCGGGGTGGCGCTCAAAGAAGTCATGCGTCACGTCGACGACTCGGGCGATATCGGGATGCATTACTACGCATCGATAGTTTCTCGCAGAGAGTACGAAGGGAACATCTACATACGATCGCACGCTCGCGCTCATAACGGAAATAGAGCATAGTGAGCGGTTTGTGATTCTGCAAGCGAGCGTTGACACGACGGCGACAGCCTGCACACTTATGATCGCTATGGCTGTCAACGACCTGTTCGAGAACACGCAGGAAACGCGCTCACAACCTCTCGCCGCCCGCATGCGGCCGCGTACGCTCGATGAGTTCATTGGTCAGGAACATATCGTGGGTCCAGGACGTCTGCTTCGCCGAGCGATCGCCGCTGATCAACTCGGATCACTCATTCTAAGCGGTCCGCCCGGTACCGGCAAAACTACGCTGGCTCAGGTAATTGCGGGAACGACCAGAAGTGCGTTTATTTCCCTGAACGCCGTTCTCGGCGGCGTAAAGGACGTGCGCGACGCGGTTTCGAAGGCCCGCGATCACCGTGATCTGCACGGACGAAAGACCATTCTTTTCGTCGACGAGGTGCACCGCTGGAACAAAGCTCAGCAGGATGCCCTGCTTCCCTGGGTTGAAAATGGTACCATTGTCCTTATCGGCGCTACGACCGAAAATCCATTCTTCGAGGTCAACGCCGCCCTCGTCAGCCGAAGCAGGATATTCCGGCTTACCCCGCTGCAACCCGAACACCTGCGTCAGATCGCAGAGATGGCTCTACGCGATCCGAACCGCGGTTACGGCGCACTGAAGGTGGCCGTCGATGACGACGCGCTTGATCACCTGATTCGCATTGCCGACGGCGACGCTCGAACGCTTCTGAATGCTCTGCAGCTTGCAGTCGAAACAGGAACGGATGCGGCCAATCCTGAAAACAACGGGGAAATACATGTAACACTCGGTGTCGCGGAAGACAGCATTCAGGCGAAAGCCCTCCTATACGATAAGGAAGGAGATTACCACTATGACTCTATAAGCGCATTCATAAAGAGTCTGCGCGGAAGTGACCCTGACGCCGCGCTGTACTGGACGGCTCGAATGCTGCTCGCAGGGGAAGATCCGAAATACCTCTTTCGGCGTATGCTGGTATTCGCTTCCGAAGATGTTGGTCTGGCCGACTCCCACGCGCTTACGCTCGTAGAATCGGCCGCTTCGGCGTTTGAGCGTGTGGGAATGCCGGAGGGTCAGTTTCATCTCTCGCACGCGGTGTTGTATCTGGCGACTGCTCCGAAAAGCAATTCTACCCTGGGGTACTACGACGCCGTTAAGGCAGTCGAACGGGAACGTCAGGCGGATGTTCCGAAGCACCTCCGGGATGGGTCACGGGATATGCATGGATTCGGTCATGGAGAGGGGTACCTCTATCCTCACGCCTACCGGGAACACTGGGTCGCACAGAATTACCTGCCGCAGGAACTCGCCGGGCGCGTCTTCTACGTGCCCGGGACGGAGGGCGACGAGCCCGAGAGAAGCAGTTTGCTACAACGTCGTCGCTTCCTCCAGATGGCATCGGAGACCGGTGAGGACGACAGTGAAATACTGAGCTACTCACCCGGTTCGGACAGACGTTCGCGCTGGCATTATCGCAGCAGCGAGTCGACCGACTATTACAGCGGGCTCATCGAAGTGTGCTTTTCGCGCGCACCGGTACTCCGACACAGTCGGGTCTTCACCTTCGAGAGCGCAACACCCGCGTTGACCTGGGAGGCTCTGCAACGCGTGCCGGAAGGGCTGCTCGTCGCGTGTCTCTCAAGCGATGACCACGTCGCCGCGATGCAGCATTACTCCCGGCACCTTGAATGGCGGCCGGTTATTGCGGCCGGACTTCCATCGACAATGCTCGGTGGTGAGGCCGCACGCGAGGTCCTGGACGTATTTGATAATAACCCTCCCGTGTTTGACCTTATTATATTGAATCGACTGTTCACGCTTCTCAGAAAACAGGAACAGGGAGAGTCCGGATTGAGCCGTGAACTTGCCGTGGTACGCTCGGCGCTCGCGCCTGACGGGGTGTGCGTATGTCTCGAGCCGGCACCAGGATCAGGGCAGAGACTGAGTCACCTCCTCGCATCGTCAGAGTCGGACCCGTCGTCGGACTACCTCTCGTTACTCCGTGAGGTTGAATCCACCCTGTTCACGGAAACCGAGGAACATGAGCGCCGGCGACTCGTTGACCAGTGCAGCGCGAGCGGGCTTCGGGTTGAGAAGGCAGAAACCGCACAGATACAGCGCTCCCGAACCGTTACGGAGCCCATGATCTCGTCGTGGTTCGATCAAAACACAGGCGGGTATGGTGTACGCCTTACAGAGAGCCATGGCGAAGCCGTGCGGGCTGCGGTGAGCGCGTGGGTTACACGGGAAATCGGTGAGCACCGGATTAACTGGACAAGCAGCGTCCATGTCCTTACGTGCCGCCGCGATTGATTCCATCGCCGAGGCTCCCGTGCTATGATTGGAACACGGAAAGGTACCCCCCCTATGCACGAATTTTTTCCCCACATCGATCCCGGACGCAGAAAAAGCAGTAATCGAACCCTTGTTCTAATGGCTCTGGCTGTCCTCGTGATTGGTCTGTACACGGGTTCGCGCTTTGCGCTTTCCATGGGCGCGTTGTCGATGCTCTTTGCGCTGTATACCGTATACCGGATGAAGCATATTGTGCAGACAACCGCCCTGACCCTCGAGGACGATCGTGTGTCTGCGCGTCCGCCTGTCGTACATAACGACTGCTCAATCCCGTACAGTTCGATCGTCTCGCTTCATCTCGATGGCCGTGATCGACTGCGGATCACCACCCGTGACGGCGGGATCACGAATCTGGGCCTGCATCATTTATCGGACGAGGACAGAAGCAGCGCGCGAAAAGAAATAGCCCGCCTCAGCGGAACAAAAATCACACGCGAAAAACGATAAAACCGTTCAGTCGAGATACCGCTGTATCGCTGCGAGATGATCCTGATACGTGCGCGATGGAATCGTCTGCAAGTCAGGTCGATGAAGAAAAAAGTAATACTCATGCTCCATTGGTGAAATGGATGCAAGAATCGCGTTCATTCCCGGGTTGTTAATCGGACCAGGTGGAAGCCCTGCAAAGCGGTACGTGTTGTATGGATGCTGCGTCAGCACGTCGGCATAGGTAGGTCTGAGATTTTTCGTTCCCAGCGCATAATTGACGGTCGCGTCGGATTCCAGACGCCAGCCGTCGCGTATTCTGTTCGAGAAAACTCCCGCAACCAGAGGCATGTCGTCTACCGGGGACTCTGCTTCCACGATAGAAGCAAGTGTCAGGACTTCCCTCAAGTCGCCGGATGCACGTTCAGGGTTCGACCATTGCTCGCGCACATCCTCCGGTACCGATTCCTCGAACGCCCGGTGAAACTGGGTAAGCATGGTCCGTACGACAAACCGGGCGCTCGAATCCGGCTCAAAGCGGTACGTCTCGGGGAACAGAAAGCCTTCCAGAAGCGTGCCGTCCGGGACACCTGCGAGCAGCGGAAAGTCGCGGTACTCGTCGCTCATGTGTGCCGCAGACAGAAACCGCTCGTCGTCCACGATTCCCCTTGCGTCGAGGCGTTCGGCGATGCGGGCGACTGACCAGCCTTCCGGAACCGTGACGCTCACCGACAGGTCTATTGTTCGGCCACTGACGAGGGCGTCAAGCAGCCCGGCGGCAGTTGTCGATCCATCCACGCGATAGACCCCTGCCCGCACCCCCGAGTCGAGATTTCGAAGACGTGCGTAGATGCGAAACAGTAACTCCGACGAGACTACCCCGTCGTCGGCGAGCCTGGACGAGACAGCACGAAAGGACGAGCCCTGCGGTATCTCGATCGTGTACTCGTACTGGGATTCTGGTGTTTCGATGAACAGCGTATAATAGGCCCATGACGTAAGGGCTGCACCGGCGATTAGCGCGGTCGCGATAAACCCGGCGGTAATAATTAGAATGCGTCGTGATGCCATAAAACACGTAAATCCTTAATAACACGCTACAAACTGCGGTATAGTCTGACGAATAGTAACGAAGGCAAGCCATATGCGACAATACATCGGTAACCGGAAACTTCTGTCGCTTTTCATCCACATGTTCTTTCTCGCCTCGATCCAACTGACGGCTCAGGATCAGGACTCGGCATACGTATTCCCGATAGAAACGCACGACATATCACGTTTGACCTGGACGGCAGACCACTGGGACGGCAGCAACGCAGTTGACATTTTCTTCGAGCCTGGCATGGATCTGGATGATCCGGATTTTGTCTCGTTCTCCGAAAGTCGCATTCTTGCGGTCAGCGATGGTACGGTCCGGCGCTTTGACAATGAACGAGGCGGACGGTCGCTGATACTCGAAGCGCGTAACGGCTACCGTTTCTATTACGCACACCTTTCCGAAGTTTTTATCGAGTCGGGAACCCGCGTCCGAGCCGGACAGGCGCTCGGGCGGATCGGGAACACCGGTCGCCGCGCACGCTTGATCGAGCCGCACCTTCATTTCGAAGTCTCGTCCCCCGCAAACGACAACGAGGCTTTCGTCTCAGATATTAAAGCCTCGCGTTGGCTGCGTGAACAGTTCGGGTACTACGCCGATACTGTTGAGATCGAAGAGTATCCTGCATCCATACCTCGCGGCGTACCGGTTCGAGCCGAAACCAGAATTATTCGCACCTTTGACGAGTCGTCCACCCTTTCTTCGGACACCGCATCGGTGGATCTTGAGGTGGTGTCTGACCTCCCGGCACCGATCTACGCACCGCTGATCGGCGAAATACGGGTGCATCGGAGTCCGGTTTTTGGAATGCGGGTGCAAGTAACGAACAGACCCCTCGATGAGACTGTTCTGATTTCCGGTTCACTAAAGGACATTCAGGTACAGTTCGGAGACGTCGTGTATCCCGGCGACATTGTGGCATACGCTACGGGGACTGTTAACATCATGTACTACAAAGAGGGCCGGCTCGCAAATCCGGAGTCGTTTTTTTGATCGGTCCGCCAAACACACTGCTATATCACGTCTGAACTTGACAAATGCAACGGAAATCGTGCAAGTTATCCGCTCCAAATACACGGTGGATGTAGTTCAGCGGTAGAGCACCTGGTTGTGGTCCAGGGGGTCGCGGGTTCAAATCCCGTCATCCACCCGTTCGATCGGTTCACGCCGATACAAAAAAATGCGTCCGTAGCTCAGCTGGATAGAGTGCCGGACTTCGAATCCGTGGGTCGCAGGTTCGAATCCTGCCGGGCGCGTGTTTTTTTGGGCCGTTAGCTCAGCTGGTAGAGCAGCAGACTCTTAATCTGCGGGTCGAAGGTTCGAACCCTTCACGGCTCAGAACGTGACGAAACTGAGGTGCATTGACGGCAGAGAAAGTTCTTGACGTAATCGGGAACTATACTCTAAAGTTCCGCGAGAGTGGTGGAATTGGTAGACACGCCAGATTTAGGATCTGGTGCCTTCGGGTTTAAGGGTTCGAGTCCCTTCTCTCGCAAGAGGCGGGGGCACGCCGCACGAGCCGTACAGTCAGGCATCACTGGCCGGCACGAGGTCACTCGTCACAAACATAGCGGTGCCATGTCTGCGGGAGTAGCTCAGGGGTAGAGCGTCACCTTGCCAAGGTGGATGTCGCGGGTTCAAATCCCGTCTCCCGCTCGCACGAAAACCCTGTTGCCGGAAGGCTCCAGGGTTTTTTTATGCCCACTGCGATCGCTGTGTACACTATAAGGTTTTCAGATACGGCACGTTCAGTGTAGTGTAACGATTCGAAACGATTAAACAGACACGTACTCAGGACCATCGTTTTCATGCGACTGTCCGGCTACACCGTCCATAAGGAAGAGATCTCAAGTGATTGTCGACAAAAAAATAGAAAGACAGGACCAGTCAAAAGTCAAGCTTTCGGTTACCGTTTCAAAGGACCACGCGAAGCAGGAATACCAGAATCTGCTCCACGAATACGCGAAAAAAGCTCAGATCAAAGGGTTTCGTCCGGGAAAAGTCCCTCCGCAGGTGCTCGAAAAAAAATTCGGCGAATCGTTACGCGCTGAAGCAATGCAGAAGATTCTCGAAAGCAGCCTCGGAACCGTCTTTGAAGAAATCGAGGAGCGACCGCTCCCATACGCACAGCCCGAACTCGACGACGCACCGGAACTGCAGTTCGATTCCGATCTTTCGTTCTCGGTCGTCTACGACGTGTATCCCGAGTTCGAGATTGGAGACTACAAAGGTCTGACGGTTGAAAGTCCGGATATCGTCGTGAGCGACGAGGACCTCGATCGTGAGCTTAAGGCGATTCAGGATCAGAACGCAATCGTCATGGACAAAGATGATGGTGCCGTAGAGAAAGACGACATAGTAAGCATTGACTACGCCGTACTTGACGACGCGGATAATCCTGTACCCGGCGAAGAGCGCTCCGACTATTCGTTTACCGTCGGCAGTGGAATGAACGTGTTCAGGATCGACGAAGACATCATCGGCATGAAAGCAGATGAGACAAAAACGATAGAAAAGAGCTGGCCGGACGACTTTGAGGATGCCGAGCTTGCGGGCACGTCCAAACGGATCAGAGTAACGGTAAAAAGCATTCGGCAACGCGATCTGCCCGAAATAGACGACGAACTCGCCCAGGACGTCAGCGACGACTATGAGACGCTCGATGACCTGAAAAAGGATATCAGGCAACGTCTCGAGAAAACCGCAGAATCGAGGAGTCGCGAGCAGACCGTACGGGGTCTTCTTGAGCAGATCCTGACATCCACAACTGTGGAGTTACCGGCGAGCATGGTCCGGGCGGAGCTCGAAAACAGTTGGAGAAATTTTCTCGGTCAATTCGGCGGAAATGAGCAGCAGATCCTGGGGCTCCTTCAGGCCCAGGGCCGTGGAAAGGAAGAGTTTCTCGAAGAGTGGCGCGAGGGAGCAGAATCCCGGCTCAGGAGTCAGCTTGTGACCCAGAAGCTGATCGAAAAAGAGGGAATAGAGGCCTCTGAGGACGAGGTGAACGCGTACATCGCCGAACAGGCAGATACGAGCTCCATGAACCCCGAAGAGGTCAAGGAGCACTACGTAAAAAATAACATGCTGGATTACATCCGGCATGAGGTACAGGAACGCAAACTCTTCGATGCGTTGTTAGCGGAATCAAAAATCAAGAAGGGAAAGAAAACATCGCTTATGGACGCGTTGGGTCGGAATGAGTAATTTCTAGCGGAAGGCGGTACACCAATTCGTATGCGAATCGCTGCCTATCCACACACACACGGAAAACTAATGAACGAACAAGGCAATACCTTAGTACCATATGTTGTTGAGCAGACCGGAAACGGTGAACGAGCATATGACATTTATTCACGACTTCTGAAGGACCGTATCGTTTTTCTCGACGGGGAGATTCACGATGTCACCGCAGACCTTATTGTCGCGCAGCTACTTTTTCTCGAAAGTCAGGACACCGAGAAGGACATCAATCTTTACATAAACAGCCCGGGAGGTTCGGTCACAGCCGGCCTGGCCATTTACGATACAATTCAGCACATACGCCCCGATGTCAGCACCATATGCCTTGGACAGGCGGCCAGCATGGGCGCCGTCCTGCTCGCAGGGGGATCACCCGGGAAACGCATGGCGCTTCCGAGCGCACGAATCATGCTCCACCAGCCGTGGGGCGGCGTTCAGGGCCAGTCCACCGACATCAGCATACAGGCCCGGGAAATGGTACGGCTGAAAAAGCTTCTGATCGGGTATTTTGCGCGGCATACCGGAAAACCGGAAGCGGATATCGAACGGGATACCGAACGTGATTTTTTTATGACTGCCGAAGAAAGCGTTACCTATGGTATACTGGACAAAGTCCTGACACGGAACCGAAATGAGCAAACAAAAACCTGATTCGAACACAAAGATCTGTTCTTTCTGCGGAAAGAACGCCGACTTCGCCCGCCGGCTTATAGCCGGTCCAGGCGTGTACATCTGCGACGAGTGCGTGCACGTATGCAAGAAAATCCTCGACGAAGAAGACCAGGTCGTCACCAGCGAGTTTATGGAAGACGTCCCCTCCCCTCACGAGATTAAGGCATACATAGATGACTACGTCATAGGTCAGGATACCGCCAAAAAGTATCTCAGTGTCGCGGTGTACAATCACTACAAGCGTATTTCCCAGAAGGGCCACCTGAGCTCAGACGTGGAAATCGAAAAAGCGAACGTGCTCATGATCGGACCGACCGGTACGGGCAAAACCCTGCTCGCGAAAACGCTCGCGCAGAAGCTGCGGGTGCCCTTCGCGATCGCAGACGCGACAACGCTTACCGAAGCCGGGTATGTCGGTGAAGACGTGGAAAACATTCTTCTGAAGCTTTATCAGGCTGCCGGAAACAACATCGCGGCAACCGAGCGGGGGATAATCTACATAGACGAAATCGACAAGATTTCGCGAAAAAGCGAGAACGTATCCATTACGCGTGACGTGAGCGGCGAAGGAGTGCAGCAGGCACTGCTTAAGATTATCGAGGGCACGGTCGCGTCGGTACCGCCTCAGGGTGGCAGAAAACACCCGAGCCAGGAAATGATCAAGATCGATACGAGCAACATACTGTTCATATGCGGCGGTGCCTTCGTCGGTCTCGACAGGCTCATTGAATCACGCATTTCGAATCACGCGATGGGCTTCGGTGCGGATATACGAACCACGGCAGAACGCGATCTTACCGAGCTCTACAGCCACGTTCATCCGGAAGACCTCATCAAATTCGGGCTTATTCCCGAGTTTGTCGGTCGATTGCCGATCACCGTTACCCTTAACGAGCTGCAGGTGGATGACCTTCAACGCATCATTCTGGAGCCGAAAAACTCGATTATCCGGCAGTACCAGGCAAGCCTTGAGCTCGATGACGTTGAGCTCGAATTTCAGGACGACGCGATCCGTGCCATTGCCGAGCAGGCAATCAGCAGACGAACTGGAGCTCGCGGGCTTCGTAGCATTGTCGAATCTGTCATGATCGATATCATGTACGACATTCCGTCCATAAAAGGGAAAAAGAAGGTCGTCATTACGAGGGACGTGATCGAAAACAGCGAGAAACCCGAAGTCATTACGCTGCGGAAGTCGGCCTGAGCGCAGCAATCGCGCTTCCTGCACCTCGCACTTCCCTCCCCGGTATGGTATGGTTGGCCGGTTATGAACGGTTCATTAAAAGGTCGTAGTCTGCTTACCCTTGCCGATATCTCGCCCGACGAGCTTACCATGCTGCTCGATCGTGCAGACCAGGTGAAGTCGGAGTATCACTCCGGAAACAGGCCGCAACGCCTCACCGGACACAGCATCGCGCTTATATTCGAAAAACGCAGTACGCGGACACGTTGCGCATTTGAAACGGCTTTCGGTGAAGAAGGCGGACACGTGGTCTTCCTGAGTCCTCAGGACATACACCTCGGAACGAAGGAGACGGTCGAAGACACGGCACGGGTTCTCGGGCGAATGTTCGACTGCATTGAGTTTCGCGGCTTCAGTCAGCGGACCGTCGAAGCCCTGTCTTCGTTTTCCGGAGTACCCGTATACAACGGCCTGACGGACACATACCATCCTACGCAGATCCTCGCCGATCTTATGACGGTGCGCGAGGAGTTCGGAACGCCAAGGGGACGAACAATCGCCTACGTCGGAGACGGGCGAAACAACGTCTCGAACACGCTCCTCATTGGCTGCGCTCTCGCAGGCGTCGACTGTGCCGTCGTATGTCCGCCACAACTCGAACCTGATCCGGACGTCCTTGAGACCGCACAATCTCTCGCTTTGAACAGCAACACCACGCTTCGCGTTACGAACGATCCCGGCACCGGCGTGCAGGGAGCCGACGTCGTGTATACCGACGTATGGGTCAGCATGGGCGAAGAATCGCAGGCAGACGAACGGCTGAAACTGCTTCGTCCGTATCAGGTCGATCGGGACCTCATGCAATACGCCTCGGCAGATGCGGTGTTTCTACACTGTCTTCCCGCAGTGAAAGGCAATGAAGTCACGGAAGAGGTCTTCGAGGGTTCGCGCTCTCGGGTATTCGAGCAGGCGGAGAACCGGAAACACACGATACGAGCCCTGATTCTCGAAACACTCGGACTATAATTGCATCGACAGGCGGCCTCGACTATACTTGAAAGTGGAAATCCATGGAGGGATAGAAGCAGTGAAACGATTCCTGGCCATTACGGTACTGTGTGCCGTGTTTATGGCGCTTACGGTGAGCGTAGGCGCTCAGGAGAACGACGACGAAGGGGCGTTTTATGCACGCTCCTTCCTGATATATCGTATCTTTCCCAATCAACGCGGATACCGGGTTCAGTACTGGACAGACAGCGGGGCTCCTGCAGAGACCTATTTGCCGATCGACTGGTTTCAGCGATCGGGAGGACGCGGAGTCTTCCTGGAAGGCGATAACCCGGCTTACCCGTATATGCAGGTGCTGTGGAGAGACGGTGAGTTTTCGCAGATACGCCTCTACGTTCGCGAAAACATCAGGCATGAGTCGTGGGGGCGCTGGATAGCTCCGGATAACGCGGACGAGCTGTTTGATGTGGAAGAACCTGCTCTGCGTCTGTAGATTCGGAGCGACCGTTGTACTGAGTTAAAAACACACACATGATACACGAACCCCGTCCACCAGCATCCCTGGTGGACAGCATAAAGCGCTCATCACAAGTCCTGATCTGCACACATATGGAACCTGACGGCGACTGCGTCGGATCCTCACTCGCCCTCGCCTCGGCTCTCAGGCGGGCAGGAAAAGAGGTGCATCAGTTCAACCCGGGGCCGTTCGACCGATCAGAGATACAGGATTACCGGGATTCTTTTCTGCCCCACGTACCCGAACACCTCAGGCACAACAAAACGGGGCGACTCGTTGTGATTCTCGACTGCTCCCTTCCAGAACGGATAGACGCGCTCGCGACGGAGATCGAAGCCCTGCCGACCGTAGTCGTCGATCATCATCCCGTAGGTGATCCTATGGGAGATGTCGCGTGGGTTGTGCCTGATGCTCCGGCGACAGCGGTGCTGGTACAGATTCTGATCGAATCGCTCGACCTGACGCCTACGAGCGACGAAGCGCAACGTCTGCTGTTCGCGTTTTCGACAGACACCGGTTTCTTCCGGCATACCAACGAAACACACGCGCCTGCGTTTGCCGCTCTGTCGAGGCTCCTTTCATACGGAGCATCGCCTCGGGACGCTCACGCTCAGATGTTCGGGCACAAAACCCTGGAGTCCCGGAAGCTCATCGGCACGCTCCTGGAACGAATGCAAAGCCATTTCGACGGCAGGTTTCTTGTCACGTGGGAGCGTCTGGAAGACACGCGACGTGTCGGAAAAGCGAACCGTGACAGTGACGCCTTCTACCAGCTCGCGTTTGCGATAGGCAGTTGTGAGGCGCTTGTGCTGATCCGTGAGGAAGCGCCAGGACGATGCACCGGCAGCCTGCGCTCGCGAAAGGACATCGATGTGAGCACCATTGCCCGGTCGTTTGGTGGTGGGGGTCACAAAAACGCCGCAGGCTTTCTTGCCGAAATCGACTGCATGGACCTCGTTACGCGCATGGTCGAGGAATTTGAGCCTCTGTTCGCGCCCACGAACCACGCCTGAAAGTAAAATCTTACTCGGTCCGACGCTAACGTTCGCCTGAAGCCGCAGCGGCGACAGCGTTCACCCGCGATACACGGCAGCGGCCCGTGTGCAGAACCGGATACGGTCTTCCGCTGAAGCCTCATTTTACAGCGGGATCGCCATAGCGGTCGAAAAACGTCCCGAAGGGCGTGTACCACGCATCTTGTGTACCAGCCTTTGCTCAGCAGGCGGCGCCACACTACCCCCCGGCTCCCGGGTCCCGTACGACACTTCGCAGCGGTGTGTCCGTCAGGCTGTACGCTGTTTCATTTTCTCGCACACGAAACTCGGCACGCTTCTTGTAATTGTATACGACACATCGATACGAGGGAGGAACGTACGACAATGACGGAACTGACGAGGCTGGTGATGCGGTATCAGAACGACGGGTCGGGCTACGACGAGATCGTTCAAAAAGCATCCGTGGTTATTTACGCCTACCCGGGCAAGCTGCGCGCGCTGACCGAAGACGATAAGGGAGACTTTCTTCTGTACTTCGTTCCGAAACTGGAACAGATCATTGTGAACTACCAGCCCGAACGAGCTGAGTTCGAGCCGTATCTTCGAATGTGCATGAAGTATCGAATCATGAGCTATCTCGTGTCCCGACACCGCACATGCAGCTACCACCCTGCTGAAACTCATATCGGTAGCTGGGAAGTCCGTGATATGCCGGCTGCACCCGAAGTACTGATAACGACAATCAGGGATGCGAGCAGCACTGCGCTTCTTCACCCTCGAATCGAACGTACCTTGAGACGTCTGAACCGTAAAAGCGTCCTGTGTTTCTGCCTGAAAGCAATTTGTGACGCGGACGAAGCCACGATAGTACGAATGGCACGACTGTGCGCGACCGATCCGAACTGGCTTGTCCACTGCAAGTACCTGCTGCTCGATGGCATGGGACCGCGGAGACGCCGGAGAATGCGAATGGGAGCTCGCATCGGCAGCCTGTACGCGCGTATGTACAAGCTTGAGAAACAGTATTATACGGAAACGGACCCGGATAAACGAAAGTCACTCGAACAGACAATCCTGAACGTCCGCTCGCAGTACGAGCGGAACTGTACTCGAGCGCGAAAGCTTGCGCTTCGTCCGACCAATCGCGATATAGCCATCCTGCTGCACGTTGCCAAGGGTACGGTTGACAATGCCGTCTACACGGTGCGTCTTGCCCTCTCGGAAGCGCTCGTGGAAGAATACCGGCGTTCATGATATACATGAGGGTATGCTGCTTCTGCTTGCGACCAATAACGAACACAAGAAACGCGAGATGGAACTTATTTGCCGCCCCCATGAAGTCTTGCTTCCCGGGGACTTCGGCATTGAGTTTTCGCACGATGAGACCGGCACGACGTTTCTCGAAAACTCGATGGGAAAAGCCCGGACGCTTGCCACAATCCTTTCACAGGCAGGCAGCCGCATAACCCGACCCGTGACCGCCGTCATAGCCGACGACTCGGGCATTTGTGCTGACGCGCTCGCCGGTGCACCCGGTGTGTATACCGCGCGCTTCGGAATAGAAGAGTTCGGCAGGCAACCCACACAGGAGGAGCAGAACCAGCTGCTACTCGACCGCCTCGCAAACGAGACGAATCGGGCGGCGCATTATACCTGCGTTATGTCTGCGGTGACTGAGGGTGACACGATCGTTACAGTCGAAGAACACTGGAACGGCAGAATTGCCCGGAGCATCTCCAACGGAACCGGCGGCTTCGGTTACGACCCGATTTTCATACCAGAGGGTATGGAAGCAAGTGCCGCCGATATGACAACTTCTCAGAAACACGCGGTAAGTCACCGGGGGAAAGCAACCAGAAGACTTCTCGCTGCGCTCCAGGCGACTGTGCTGATAGTTCCGGAACTATGATGACTTACGTGAGGAACCGCCACCGTTTTTGTTGTTCTTGCTCGACGGACTCCTGCCCGTGGCCTTCGTTTTCTTGGGGCCGAACTTTTCAATATAGACTCGGAGGCTTTCTTCGATAATCTGCACCGCCATATCACGGTTCACACTCATTTTCACGGAGGTCTCGGAGTGTTCAAGACTTTTGTATACCTCGAAGAAATGAGAAATTTCCTCAAGGATATGCCTCGGAAGGGTCGAAATGTCACGGTACCCTGAATACACAGGATCCTTGAACGGAATCGCTATGATTTTCTCATCGACCTCATTGTCGTCGACCATTTTAATAACGCCGATAGGATAACATTCGACCATCGCGAGTGGATCCAGCGTTTCGGAGCACAGGACGAGAACGTCAAGTGGATCGTTATCGCCGGCAAGTGTTCGCGGAATAAACCCGTAGTTCTGAGGATAGTGCGTTGACGTAAACAGAATACGGTCGAGACGTATCAGACCCGTCGTCTTGTCGAGCTCGTATTTTTTTTTACTACCTTTCGGGATCTCAATAACCGCCAGAAAGTTCTCCGGCCTGATACGATCAGCTTCTACGTCATGCCACGGATTCATAGCTTGTATGTAACACGCACACCTGCCTTCGTCAATGAAGAACCTTCTCTTGCCGATCCGGGGCTCGGTTGACGCCTGTACCTGCAGCTCATAGGATATGCGTCTACGATACCGTCTTTTTCCAGTGGAGATACGCATGAACAACGAAAAACCAATAACCATACCCACACGGGCCGATGTTCCGGAAACCGACCGATGGGACCTGTCGAAGCTTTTTCCTGACGACGCGGCGTGGCACGAAGGACTCGATGAGTTCAATTCCCGAATTCCACGAATTCAGACCTTTAAGGGGACTCTCGGAACTTCTGCAACTGCTCTGTACGAATGCCTGAGTTTTCTCACGGAGCTCGAGATTCTCGCTGAACGGCTGGGGTACTACGCACAGCTTCGCTTTTCTGAGGATGCGGGCGACTCCAAAAACCAGGAACGGGTATCGCTGTTTATGCAGGCTGCTTCAAAAGCCACAACCGCGCGCAGTTTCGTCGACCCGGAAATTCAGTCAATCGAGACAGCCACGATCGAGTCGTTCATGAGCGATGAACTTCTGCGCGACTATACCGTGTATTTGTATCGGCTGCTTCGCATGAAGCCGCATATCCTTTCGGAAGCCGAGGAAAGACTTCTCGGTATGCAGATTGAGGCGAATCAGACGGCTCAGAAAGCCTTCAGCTCGCTTACCGACGTGGACTTCGACTTCGGAAGCATAGACACACCGGACGGACCGAAACCGCTCAGTCAGTCTTCCCTGTCCAGCTTTCTGATGAATCCGGACCGCACGATCCGCGAATCCGCCTACCGACAGTTCTATTCTGTTTTCGACTCCCACAAAAATACGATTGCAACGCTGTACGCCGGCAGCGTCCATCTCGATACATACAAGGCACGCGCCCGCAATTTCAGCAGCAGTCGTGCGGCCGCCTTATTTCCGGATAATGTGCCCGAGGTCGTGTACGACAACCTGATTTCAACCGTTGCCGACCATCTGCCAACGCTGCACCGCTACTACCGACTTCGCAAGAAGCTTCTCGGCCTCGATACCTATCGGATGTTCGACAACTACGTTCCGCTGATTGCCGATGTACAGGCTCGCCACACCTACGACCAGGCGGTAGACATAATCACAGACGCGCTTACGCCGCTTGGCAGCGAATACGTCGACACACTCCGAGGGGGACTGCTCGGAGGATGGGTCGATAAATACGAGAATAAAGGCAAACGCAGCGGCGCCTTCAGTGCCGGAAGCTATGTCGGTGACCCCTACATCCTTATGAATTACAAGGAAGACGTACTCCGGGACGTGTTCACGCTGGTACACGAGGGCGGACACAGCATGCATTCCTGGTATTCTTCGCGGAGCAATCCCTTTCCTCAGTACGACTACACGATCTTTGAAGCCGAAGTGGCCTCCACCTTTAACGAACAGCTTCTGCTCAAATACCTTCTCGACAGGACTGAAGACACGAAGATGCGCGCGTACCTGATCAACAAGCACATCGATGATATTCTGGCCACCCTGTTCCGACAGACGATGTTTGCTGAATTCGAACACACAGCGCATCAGATGAACGAGTCGGGACAACCGCTGACCGTTGAAAGCCTGCGAGTGACCTACCGCGGACTGCTTGAGAAGTATTTTGGCCCGGATGTTACGATAGACGCAGAAAGCGATCTGGAAGGCCTTCGCATACCCCACTTTTACCGGGCGTATTACGTCTATAAGTACGCCACCGGAATCAGCGCGGCAATTTCGCTGAGCCGAAGAGTATTGAGCGGTGGCACTGAAGAGCGAGCCGAATACTTCAAGTTCCTGCGATCCGGCGGTTCACGTTTTCCTATCGAATCTCTCAAGATCGCCGGCGTCGACATGTCCACGCCGGAACCCGTAGTCCAGGCAATGCTCGTCTTTGAGAAACGACTGAGCGAACTCGAATCACTCACCGGGGATGCGTCTTGAGTCTGTCCGAAAGAGCTGCAGCAACGTGGTACGAAACCTTCGAAGTCGGATCGTACTGGGCGGATATGAGCGGTGTTGCGTCTCCGTTTGCACTCCTGCAGATGATGCAGGACGTCGCGTGGAAGCACGCACAGGCGCTGCGGTTCGGATACTCGGACCTCGGTGCAAGGAATCAGTTCTGGGTCCTCTCTCGACTCTCCATGCACGTAAACAGATATCCACAATGGGGGGAAACCGTACGCCTTGAAAGCTGGACATCCGGTACCAGCCGACTGTTCGCCCTCCGGGATTTTCGATTGTACGACGACGACGAAAAGGAGCTCATGAAAAGTGTGACCGCGTGGCTTGTCGTTGACCAGGAAACACGTCGCCCCATCCGACCGGAACGGATCGTTTCAGAGCTGTCTATTCCTTCCATGCCGAGCCAGTTTCAGAACGCACCGGAGAAGCTCGCCCCAGTCGAATGGGAGGCCGAACGGCCACTCCAGTACGATACCCGTATTCGATACTCGGACATTGACCCGCAAGGCCATGCAAACAACACACGCTATGTTTCATTGATGCTCGACGGACTCGACGCCGAATGGCACCGAACACATTGGCTCCGCCGGCTGACTGTAAACTTTGTCAAGGAATGCACAGCTGAAGACAGCGTGCGCGTCGTCGGCAGGATTGATAATGACACTCAGCAATCGGTCCATTCGGTAACCCGTATCGAGGACGGCTCGGTCGCAGCCGCGTTATCGGCCGACTGGTCATCTTGAATCCTGTCTGTGTCTTCATACAATCTTGACACGACCTTCCCGTCCGCTGGACAGAGCATCCGTACACTCATGGTAAGAAACAATCATCGCCGGGACGTTATGTCCGGCACAAGGAGTACATCGTTATGAGAAAGATACGCCGAACTATAGTCATACTGGTACTGCTTACCCTGACGGCAGGCGGAGCATTTGCACAGTTTGCGCCGGAAGGTGAGGCACCTCAGGGAAATCCCCCACAGCCGGGGTTGGCCCCCTCTCCCGAACCGGTGGAAGTAACCCTTGAAGATGGAGAGCTTGAGCAGTTCGCACGGGCACTGATCGAAGTGCAGATTATACAGCAGGACGCACAGGTCGCGATTCAGGAAGTACTCGACGAGTCCGACTTTGACATGATGCGGTTCCAGGAAATCCATCAGTCTATGATGATGGAGCAAGGCCTCCCGGAGAACGTCGACGAGAGCGAAGAAGAGGAGTACGAAACTGTATTAAACGAGATACAGGACGTTGAAATGGACGCGGCCGCCGATATGGAAGATGCGGTTGTCGACCAGGACCTCGCCGTTGAACGATTCAACGAGATTGCCGCGGCCGTACCCCAGGACAACGAGCTCGCAGAAGAGCTGAACACACTTGCTGCTGGAATAATCGAAGAAGACTACGCGGACGAGTTCTGACGGACTCAAGGATGGAACCGGCCGCCTAGCGGCCGGTTTTTTTTATGTCTTTCCTTGACAGTTTCCAGCGTTCCAGTCTATTTTAAGCGCCGTCATCAATCCAGCGGCAGTGGTGGAATTGGTAGACACGCCAGCTTGAGGGGCTGGTGGCAGCAATGCCGTGGAGGTTCAAGTCCTCTCTGCCGCATAGAAAGCCGACTGACTCAGGTCAGTCGGCTTTTTTTTTGTTGAGGACTTGATCGTGAATGAGCGCCGAGCGAACGCGAGGAAAAGCGAATACGGATATTCGCGACAGCTCATGAGCGCGGTACGAGTAACCACACTCCTATCGCCATAGCCACTAATCCGAGCACGCGACGAACATCGATCGCGGCTGCCACACCTGCGCCACCGACTGCGTCGAGAATGGACCCGGCAATCAGCTGCGCGAGAATTACAGCGGACAGGCCGGCGGTGACCCCGACTCCCTGAACGGAAAAAGTTACTCCACTTACGATGGTAATGCCGAACCAGCCACCGAGAAGCGTCAGAAGGTACACGTTCGTCCAGAGCGAACCGTCTTGCGATACAAACGCTGACTGCGCCGGCCAGTTTCCGGTTAACCACAAGATTATAATCACGACGAGGGCTGTAGCCCCTCCCATTAAGTTGATCAAAAGTCCGGTCCTGATCGAACCAACAGCCAGCCCGGCGCGTCCACCGACAGAAGACTGAAGAGCGATCGCAATTCCGGTTATGAGGGCAGCAATGACGCTTACAATTATTCGCGAGTTCACGCATGGAAGCATAGCGTCTCTCCGGTTTTCATGTCCAGCTTCGTCCTCAATCCACGTTACCGCGATTTCATGTTCAGTCTATGGTCCACGATTCGTTTCAAGTGTATTTTTGGGCAATGCAGGACATTCTCGTGGTTCAGGATCTTGTAAAGAGTTTTCGTCAGGTCCGAGCCGTCAACGGCGTCAGTTTTTCGCTGGCTGAGGGTACGTGTTTCGGTCTGTTAGGTCCGAATGGTGCGGGTAAAACGACAACCATCGAAATGATGGAGGGAATTCTTTCCCCGGATAGCGGCCGCATCCTTTACAGGGGCCGTCCAATTGACGCCGACTTCAAAAAGCGCGCAGGGATTCAGTTTCAGCACACCTCGCTTCCCGACTATCTGACCGTCTCAGAAACGATACGGCTGTTTCAGTCTTTCTACCCGGAACCCCGTCGATTTGACGATATTGTGGAAATCTGCTCGTTGTCCGACATACTCACTCGCGACAACAAGAAGCTCTCGGGTGGGCAGCGGCAGCGTCTGCTTCTCGCAATTGCCATCGTTCCGAAGCCGGATATTGTGTTTCTCGATGAACCTACGACCGGACTCGATCCGCAAGCAAGACGAAATTTCTGGGATCTCATACGACGCATACAGGACGAAGGTTCGACGATCGTCCTCACCACTCATTATATGGATGAAGCACATATGCTGTGCGATGAAATCGCGATCATGGATCACGGACGCATTCTCGAACTCGACGCCCCTCAGGCGCTGATCGACAGATATTTTGACGGCGTCCTGGTGCGTATACCGGTCGGCAATCCGAACGGTATGGACTTTCCGCTTCCCGAGGGCGCTGTGATACGCGACAACGCCCTGGAACTCACCTCGACCAGGCTGGACGAGACGGTTCGGAACCTGATCGGTGTCGGCTTAAGCCTGGACGGGCTTTCGGTTCACAAACCGACGCTTGAAGACTTGTTCATAAAGCTGACCGGTAACACCCTTCGCGCATGAGAATACGAGGATGCAGACTATGAAGAGTTTTACAGCCCTGTTTCGGGCACGCACGCTGGAGTTTGTGCGGGATCGAGGGACGTTCTTCTGGAACATGTTCTTCCCTATGATTCTCGTATTCGGGTTTGCACTTGCGTTCTCCGACGCCGAGACGACGGTGTTTACGGTTGGTCTGATCGGCGAAACCGAGGAATCCCTCGACTTTCTTTCGATAGAACAGATCGATTTTATTCCATACGACCTTGGAAACGGAGAGACGCTTGAGTCCGTCGTCGAACGGGTGCGCCGACATGAACTGGATATGGTGATTGATCTCTCAGCGTTCCATTACTATCTGAACACGGAGAGCGAGACCTCGCCGCTGCTGCGGCGCGTATTCGAAGACTCCCTCGCTCGCGACGGGAACGAGAACAGCTTCACCGAACGTCAGACAAGCGGACAACCGATCCGATACGTCGACTGGGTCATACCAGGCGTAATCGGGATGAATATGCTCTTCAGCTGCCTGTTCGGTGTCGGTTTCGTGCTTGTACGCTACAGGAAAAACGGGGTGCTCAAGCGGCTTAAAGCGACGCCTGTTTCCGCATTCTCCTTCGTTTCGGCACAAGCCGCGAGCAGACTTGCGATCGTGTTCCTGACCTCTCTGTTTGTATATATCGGTACGAACGCCATTCTCAATTTCACGATGGAGGGGTCGTATGTGATCCTTATCCTGTTAACGCTACTCGCGATCATCTGCATGATTTCTATCGGATTGCTCTTTGCGTCAAGGCTTCGCAGTGAAGAACTCGCAGGCGGCATTATGAACCTCGTCAGTTTCCCCATGATTATCGGCTCCGGGGTGTTCTTCTCTCTTGAAAGCGCTCCGGAACCACTGAGACTGGCGTCTCGGTTTCTTCCCTTGACGCATTTTGTCGACGGGGCCCGTGCGGTCATGATCGAGGGAGCGGGTCTGACCGAAGTGCTGCCGAACCTTATGGTACTCGTTCTTTTTTCCGCAGCATTCATGACAGCGTCAGCCGCTGTGTTTCGGTGGGATTAAGCGGAAGCGGTCTTCAGCCGCCCGTCGTCGCAACGATATCGAGGCGCAGTTCAACGGTATCCGAGACGGCGGAAACTATTGAATCTCCGCCGACATAGGGGACGGTGATATCAAAATCGTTCCACGACACGTCGGTTGTTGCGGTTATGTGTATCCGGTCCTGAGATTCGATGAGAATCTCCATCGCAAATACGACTTCGCGTATTACATCGCGTATCTGCAGATCCCCTGAAACCTGCAGTTCCAGTTGATCGCCGACTGCGAGAGAGTCCGGCATGCCCGTTACCTCCTGCGGGCTGAATACAGAGAACTCGTACTCATCGCGGCTACTCTGGAGTATGCGGCTGCGGATCGTTCGATCCCGTAACTCGTCGTCGGTCCGCAGAGTCCGCAGGTTTATTTCAAATGGCGCTATGACGATCGCGCCGGACTCGAACGACAGGAGTACCGATCCGTCAAGCTGATCTGTTATACCGGTAACCGTATTAGGCTCACCCCGCAGAATCTCGTCCACGACAAAAGAAGCTGTCGACTCCTGCGGTACGAGACGGTACACGACGAATTCTGTCTCGTGATCGTCCACTAATGGTTCTTCTACCGGTGGAGCGTCCACCGGGCGCGTCGGCTCGGCAGGCCCCCCATCCACCCACAGAAACCCGGTCAACGCACTTGCAGCGAACACCAGAGCGGTGAAAACGATAAGCAATATTCCGGCGGTTCGTGGTCGTTTCACCATCGAAACATACGTCCATCTCTTGAACAGAGGCAATGTGTCATGAATTATTCACCCGCCATTTTAACTACATCGGCCGGCACCGGGCTATGTCTGCTGCACTGCCATATTTCTGTATACAGCTCGGATTCGTGGAGCCGACACCAGTCGAGGAAGCCGTCGGTATCGATCGTTTCAAGTACAGCCCGTCGAGCGTTCCGGTCAACGAGCGACTCGGGCTTCATGAAGCGCTGTCCGTCCACAAGCCATGTGCCGAGCAGATTGTATTCCCAGTGAGCTACGTCTGCTGTTCCAAGCCGCTCGCTCTCAAGCGCGTCGAGCACATCGCCCCGGTCGTCTTTGAGCTGATACAGGCGCCCGAGGAGAAGGCCAAGTCGCTCAATGCGTGCAAGCTCCCCTGCGATTCCGGAGTCTGACGCGTCTGTACCACGGTGACTGAGCAGGAAACCGATCGTAAGCGGGGCGACGAAAGAATAATACCCTGTCTTCGCGTCATAGAGCGTGTACAGTCGATCAAGACCCGGCTTTTTGTCGTGGTGCTGCAGGTACACCATATCGTCTGCCTGCCCTGCGATTGTGATCAATGAAACGCGCCGCACAAGCGGAACAATGCGAGGCGATAGCGAATGTTCTGCAACGGCATGATCGAGAAGCTGCATACCGACGGTATAGAGAAAATCCCCACCGAGAACCCGGAGACCTTCATGGCGCTCTTCCGAGACAATTCGCTCGGGATCTACGTCCACACGATTTGTCCGATCAATCCGGTCGTCATGAAGAAGGGCGAACAGATGAAGAATTTCGGTCGCCGCGGCAACGTCGACAAGAGCGTCCGAAATGTGACCGTCGGCACCGGCAACACGAGCCAACAGCCGCGGTCGCAAACGTTTACCCCTGCGTGCGGTGTACTGCCGTACATACCACAGCACGTCGTTACCGGAAGATACGGGTATGTCCGTCTCGACTTCGGTCAGGAGCGTATCGATGCGGTTCTCAACCGACGTGAGAAACGACTGTTCATCGATCATCCTATCCCCGTGAACTCGCTTACCAGCAGACTTGCAATGAAGACCATACTGAATACCAGGTGAATCATTGCCGCTCGCATGGTCAGGTCGGAAAACGCGGACGGTTCGCTTCCGGTATACACGGTACGCAGAACTCGCGCAGCAGGAACGATCGCCAGAAATGAAATCAAGCTGAAGATCGGTAGCATACCCCACACAATGAGCGTACCCACCAGCACGAAAGGCATCAGAAGCACGACGGCCATGAGGTGACGCGAAAACGTGAGCCCTATGAGGCCGGCAAGCGTACGAACACCTGCTACCCGGTCGCTCTGAATGTCCCGAACATTGTTCGCATGGAGAATCGCGGCGACCAGGAAGGCCATCGGCAAACTGATCCATATATCTGACAACAGGACGGTACCACGCAGAGCCCACGCACCCATGGCGACCATCGCAGGACCAAGAAGGAAGAAAACAAGCACGTCACCGAGTGCGATATACTTCAGACTGACTCGCGCACCGGTATACAGATACGCAAGAATTGCCCCACCGACTCCAAGCGCGACAAAAGCGCCGCCTCGCTCAAGCCCGATCAGCGACCCGATCGCTATTCCAGCGACAAAATAGGCATGTCCGCTTATCTTCATGAAGCGTGGCGAGACCAGTTTCCGGGGCAGAAGATGCGAAGGATCTATATCACCTTCCCCGTCTATGCCGTTCGTGAAGTCGTAGTAGTCGTTCAACACATTCGTTCCGGCGTGTAGCAGAAGGCCTGCAAAAAAGTAGCAGATGAATATCCACCACTGTATGCCGGCGTCGAAACTCAACACCAGAGCCAGCATCATGGGCATAATCGAAGCCGTGAATGAAAAAGGACGCAACGAAAGAAACCATAATCCGGGTCCCGGTACTCCTCGAACCGCGTTTTCGTGTGGTATTGACATGGGTATAACTCCCTTCTCTTTGCTTATTCCGCAACCGCCGGTGGGTCAACGCGACGGGCGAGGTGAAACGCCGCTTTGTAAAACTCCGATGCCGCGCGACCGGAAAAATGCCGGAATCCCGACATGATGTAATGCAGCCGCAGACCAAACCGTCCTGCTACCGGAATAAATCCGAATACGGTCCCACTGCTCGTCCCGCCAAGCGGAATGACCCAACCGAGATCAACGGGTTTGAACGCTTTCGGTTTGCGCCCTTTTACCATCGCTGCGACGTTCTCCGCGGCGCGTCGCCCCGAGTAATAGGCAAAATTAACTGCACGGCGTACGGGCACGTCTTTTTTCCGGAGCTGCGCAGCATCACCGGCCACAAACACCTCCGGGTAGCCGGGCATCGCGAGCGTTTCTTCGGTAAGAATGCGACCGTCACGAGCAGTCGGCAATTCGGCAGGCGTATCCGGAGTCGCGGCCCTCATGCCGGCGCTCCAGCAGACAACGACATTATCCACCCGCGTACCGTCGCTCAAGGTGGCAGTGCTGCCGCTCAGGGACTCAAGCGACGTGCCGGTCACGACCGATACGCCGGCTTTTTCAAGATACTTTGTCACCCGGCGTCGCACCCGGTCGGGCATTGGACCGAGTATCTCGGGTGCGCGCTCGACGACGACCACCCGGAACCGTTCCTTGACCTCGCTAAATCCCTCTCTCGCACACGCTGCAACCTCAAGCCCGGTGTACCCGCCACCGACAACCAGGAGGGTACACTCCTGCCCGACTTTTGTCTCCGAGAGTCTCTGTTCGAGTTCCGTTCGCAAGGCGGTTGCTGCCTGATATGAATCCATCGTATGTAAACGTCCGGCCTCCGGTTGAAAACCGAAAAAAGCAGGGACCGAGCCGTTCGCGAGAACAAGAAAATCGTAGGCATGGCTATCCGTCGCCAGATGCACCACGCGCTCACTGAAATCAATACTTGTAACCCGTTCGGCCACGATACGAACCGTCGTGCCATAGATGTCTGTAAAGGGAACGACAATGGAATCACGCCGCACACGACCCGAGAGGACATCCGGCAGTGCGGGGAGCATCGTCGCGTACTGATTCGTGTCTATGAGCGTAATATTTGCGCCGGGTAGCTTCTGCACAAGCGTGCGAACGGCCTGCGACCCGGCGAATCCCCCACCGACAACAACGATACGTGGTTCAGAATTCATGATGAGCGGAATATACGCTCACCAACCGTCGATCGACAAACACGCTTACCGGCGTCGACTCTCCGGCGTCGTCGAACCTGATCGTTGCACGAGCACCACGACCGATCTTCCGGAGACAACGACAGTCGTCCCGGCAGCGTGATATTGGTCTGCTTCGTCGATCAGGAATGGTTCTTCCAGAAAAGTATCGAGCACGGTGACCCATCCCTGCCCCCACTCCTCAGGCGGCATCGCAAACTCCAGTTCTTCCCAGAACGCGTTAAACAGGATAAGGAAGGTATCGTCGCGCATCTGCTCCTGATGCACATCTCGACCAGGCAACTCCTCGCCGTTCAGATACACCGCGAGCGATCTCGCAAACCCTTCGTTCCATGCGGTGTCATCCATGTGCTTGCCGTCCGGTGTAAGCCACGCGATATCACGTACCTCTGTGCCACGAATCTCCCGTCCCTGAAACCAGCGTCGCCGGCGGAATACAGGATGTTCCTGTCGAAATGCCAGGAGCCGGGAGGTGAAGGCGAGAAAGGACTCGTCGCGTTTGGCCCAGTTGTACCAGGAGACTTCGTTGTCCTGGCAGTATGTATTGTTGTTGCCGAGCTGAGTACGGCCGATTTCGTCGCCACCGAGCAGCATGGGAATCCCCTGAGACAGGGTCAGCGTAACGAGAAAGTTCCGCTTCTGTCGTCTGCGAAGTCGAAGGACATCCGGATTATCGGTAATGCCTTCTACCCCGCAGTTCCAGGATCCGTTATGAGACTCCCCGTCGTTATTATCTTCTCCGTTTGCTTCGTTGTGTTTTTCGTTATAGGAGACCAGGTCTTCAAGCGTGAAGCCATCGTGAGCAGTAACGAAGTTCACGCTGGCAAATGGCCTGCGACTCGAGCTTTCGTACAGATCAGAGCTACCGGTAAATCGTGTCGCAAACTCCCCGAGTGTCTGATCTTCGCCCCTCCAGAAATCGCGAACCGTGTCCCGGTATTTTCCGTTCCACTCGGCCCAACCAGGCGGAAAATTGCCGACCTGATAGCCGCCTTCGCCAATGTCCCAGGGCTCTGCGATGAGCTTGGCGGTTCGGATGACAGGATCCTGATGTATGATGTCAAAAAACGCCGAGAGACGATCGACGTCGTGGAGCTCACGGGCGAGCGTCGACGCGAGATCAAACCGGAAGCCATCGATGTGCATTTCTTCAATCCAGTAGCGAAGCGAGTCCATGATCAACTGCAGGACAAACGGGTTCTGCATGTTCATGCTGTTTCCGGTACCGGTGTAGTCCATGTAATAGCGCTTGTCTTCGGTTAGTACCCGATAGTACGACGCGTTATCGATTCCTTTCAGCGAAAGCATGGGCCCGAGATGGTTTCCCTCACCGGTATGGTTGTAGACCACGTCGAGAATTACCTCTATGCCTGCCTGGTGAAGCGCTTTTACCATGGTCTTGAACTCGGCTACCTGCATGCCGGGCCTCTGATCCGACGCGTACTCACTGTACGGGGCAAAAAATCCTATGCTGTTGTAGCCCCAGTAATTTTTCAGTCCTTTGTCGATCAGGTGTTTGTCATGAATAAAATGATGAATAGGCATGAGTTCGACGGCGTTTATACCGAGTTTCTGCAGGTAGTCGATCATTACGGGGTTCGCGAGTCCGGCGTAGGTGCCCTTCTCTTCCTCGGGGATCTCCGGATGCTGTACCGTAATGCCCTTTACGTGCGTCTCGTATATGATCAACTCGTTTTCCGGTATGTTGAGCCTGCGATCGCCGCTCCAATCGAAATACGGCTGGGTAACCACCGCCTTCGGAACACAGGGTGCGCTGTCGCGTGTATCCGGCGGGCCGCCGGGATCGTCGAACCGGTAGGGAAACACACTCTCGTCCCACTCGATATCTCCGACGATCGCACGAGCGTAGGGATCGATCAGAAGTTTGTGAGCATTGCACCGTATGCCGTCCTCCGGCCGCCACGGTCCGTGCACGCGAAAACCGTATAACTGGCCGGGCTCCAGGTCGGGGAAATACCCGTGGTGGCAGTGTCCCGTAACTTCGGGCAGGACATGGCGGGTCTCCCGCCCGTCTTTGTCAAAGAGGCACAACTCAACCGTGTCCGCAACTTCCGAGTACAGTGAGATATTGACGCCCACGCCGTCGTACGTTGCGCCCATCGGGTATGATAATCCTGACCATATCCGCATATAACCCTCCCGTACATTAAGAGCGAAACTGCGGCTATACAGGCGTTTTGTCAAGTGACACCGCTACCCGGGCAGATGAACCGGCACCAGACCGCTACAGCCTATCGTTACGACGCGTTCCTGCGTATAATCGAGGAATGAAACAGACACCAAAGCCAGTCGTACTTATTGTCAGAGATGGTTGGGGACGCAACCCGAATCCCGAGCAACAATCCTACAATGCCGTTGCACAAGCCAATACGCCCTGCAATGACAGGCTCCTTCGCGAGTACCCGTGGACGACCATACACACCTCCGGCGAGGACGTTGGTCTTCCGGACGGGACCATGGGTAATTCGGAAGTTGGACACCAGAACCTGGGGGCCGGGAGAATTGTGTACCAGGAGTCCGTTCGCATAACGAAGGCAATTCGGGACGAATCGTTTTTTTCCATAGAAACACTCGCAAAAGGCATCGCACGCGCAAAGGAGCGCGATTCATGGGTGCACGTCATGGGTCTCGCATCCGATGCCGGCGTTCACGCGCTGCTTCAACATCTGTTTGCGTGCGTGGAAGCGTGCAAGCGCGCCGATCATTCGAAGGTGGCCGTACATCTGTTCACCGACGGTCGGGACACCGGTCCGTATACCGGGATAACGTTTATTCAAACCATACAGAAACAACTCGACACTATAGGCGTGGGTCGTATCGTCTCCATTTGTGGCCGCTACTACGCCATGGACCGTGACAACCGGTGGGAACGTGTGCAAATGGCCTACGACATGCTCACGGGACGGGCTACAGATCTACCTGTCTTCGAGACCGCCGACGAGGCAATGCAGAACTATTACGACAATCCCAGTAACGACAGCCAGAACGGGGACGAGTTTGTCACCCCCAGATACGTAGGCTCGGACTGGCATGATACACGTATCAGCGATAACGACACGGCTATCTTCTACAATTATCGCGGTGACCGTCCTCGCGAGATCCTGCGTTCATTCGTGATGGATGATTTTTATGGACACGTGAAAGCCAGTCCCGACAGCGGAGAAAAGGGCTTCGACCGAGGCCCGAGGCGCGACGTGTACTGGTTATCCATGACAGCGTATGAGACCGAACTCAATTCCATGCTCAACGTAGTATTTCCGAAGCCGCCAAAAATGAAAAACATCGGTGGCGAGTTCCTCGCATCGAAGGGGCTGACGCAGTTCCGCACCGCGGAGACTGAAAAGTTCCCCCACGTCACATTTTTCTTCAATGACTATCGGGACGAGCCGTTTGAGGGCGAACACCGGGAGATGCCACAGTCTCCACAGGTCGCCACCTACGACCTGAAACCGGAAATGAGTGCATACGAAGTACGTGACGTGGTCCTCAACCGTGTAAGAGCAGATGACTGCGAAGACTTTATTCTCGTGAACTTCGCTAACGGAGACATGGTTGGTCACACCGGCAAACTCGATGCGGCTATCAAAGCATGTGAAACGGTCGACGCCTGCGTCGAGGCTCTTGTGGAAGCCGTTACCAAACGCGGCGGCAAACTGATTGTCACCGCTGATCACGGTAACTCGGAGCAGATGTACGAACCGCTGAACGAGAGCGCACATACAGCCCACACGACCTACGACGTTGACTGCATTATCGTCGATGACGACCGAAAGCAGCTTGCAAGCGGCAGTACCGACACAGAATCGGATGCTTTGCGTTCCGGAGGCAGGCTCGCAGACGTGTTCCCGACGGTCATCGACCTGTTAGGGCTCGACAAACCCGAGGAGATGACAGGCGTCTCACTGCTCAACAAAGGCTGATCGGCAGGGAGCCGGCCGTTCCGGTTCCCGCCCGTATAGACATACCCTTATATACCAAATATTGCACTTTTCGTTGCCTTCCCGGTGCAGATTGATTACCTTGCTAGACAAATTGCATAAACCGGAATCAACAGGAGGATTCACGTGAAAGTACTTATTCTGTTCTATTCGATGTATGGTCATATCTACAAGATGGCTGAGGCGGTGGCCGCCGGAGCCAAGGAAGCAGGTGCGGAAGTCGACATTATGCAGGTTCCGGAAACACTTCCGGATTCGCTGGTTGAACAGCTCGGTGGCCAGGATTTCAAAAAAAGCATCGCTCACATTCCGACAGCGAAGCCCGAAGATCTCCCAAACTACGACGCGATTATTGTGGGAACACCTACCCGCTTCGGCAACATGAGTGCGCAAATGCGAGCGTTCTGGGACGCCACCGGTGCACAGTGGGCAGGCGGGCAGCTGGTCGGTAAGGTTGGGAGCGTCTTCACATCCACAGCAACTCAGCACGGAGGCCAGGAAACCACCATTATTTCCACCCAGATCACACTCATGCACCAGGGCATGGTTATCGCGGGGCTTCCGTACGCCTTCCCGGGTCTGCAAGGTGTCGATGAAGTCTCCGGTGGCGGTCCGTATGGCGCGAGTACGGTCACCGGTGGGGACGGAGCCCGCATGCCAAGCAAGAACGAGCTTGACGGGGCCGCCTTTCAAGGCAAGTACGTCGCTCAGATAGCCGGCAAGCTCGCATCGTAAGACACGTCTCACACGATCCACAGACTCGTCTTCTGGAAAACACGACCGCGACCGCTGTGGCACGTCCGCGTGACACAGCGGTCGTATTCAATCATACTCCAGTCGTGAGGTCGTCGTGATTATCCACAGAGATATCGCAGAGCATCTTTTTACCGGATTCAGCATCAAGCGGTGGAACGACCTGGTTCGCCCTATGGAGCTGAACGAAATGGATCGGCGGGCGTTTGCCATTATAACCGCGTACTTTATGGCGAAGCTCGAGGAAGAACAGGGCCACGAGGTGGACTGGGATATCATCATTGACCATTCTGTCTTTGACCTTCTGCGCAAAATCGCGATATCCGATATCAAAGAATCCGTGCACCGCGATATCCGGACGAATTATCCAGTCGAATACCGGAAGCTCAACGAATGGGTTGCCTCCTCCGTATCGCCCATGCTGGACCGTTACGGACTCGCAGAATCGTTCCACACCTATCTCCTCGGCGGCGAGGAGCATTGGAGTCCAACCCAGCGTCGCTCACGACACATTCTTGAAGCAGCACGCACCTATTCAAGCCACCGCGAGTTTCAGATTATCAAGGCAGTCAACCACCACGATCCGCGGGTACCCGGAATCGAAGACGATCTGCGTCGCCGCCTTGAGCCGTTTCTTGACCTCACAGGAATGAGACAACTCGTGCTTGAGCTGGATCTCTATCGATTGATCAGCGTCATTGACAGATTGCGCTATCAGGCGCGCTGGAGTCGTACACCGCGAATACCTGAAACGGCGGTACTCGGGCATTCGCTCATGGTCTGTGTGTTCGTCTACCTGTTCACGTACCAGATTAGTGCCTGCCCGCGACGAAGATACAATAATTTTTTCGGTGCGCTTTTTCATGACCTGCCCGAGGCAGTTACGCGCGATATCGTCGCTCCGACAAAAACGGCTACACCGGGCCTCCCCGAGATCGTTAAGACCATTGAGGACCGAACCGTCGCAGCGGAAATCTATCCTCACATGAGCGCGAGTGCCGGTCAGGAAATTCGCTATTTCACGGAGAATGAGTTCGCGAGTCGCATACAAACTGACGGTGAAGTCACTGTCACCTCGTTCGCTGAATTACAGGAGCATTACAATGCCGACCGCTACAACCCGATCGACGGCGAAGTGATTCGCGTCGCGGACGAGTTTTCCGCCTTCCTCGAAGCGTGGCAGTCTATTCAATTCGGAGTTTCGTCTCCCGTTCTTGAGGAGGGGATTGCACGTCTGCGCAGCGTATACTCGGCAAAAACAGAGGTCGCAGGCGTCAGGACGTCGGACATGTTCGCACAATTTCCCTGAGCCGTCATATTCCTGAATGGCTGATCAATTATTCACCTTGGCGTAACATATACATAATATAGAAGCGATAATGTAGCTCACATCATGAAGAAAAGCTCATCAAGCGTCTTTCGGTGGCTGTGTATCCTTTTGCTGACCACTCTCAGTGCGTACGGTAGCGAAACCATCGTTGTGTCCGTCGACGAGGCAGTCGATCGGGCGCTTTCGCACAATCTGGGATTGCAGTCGCAGGAGTTCTCCACCCGAATAGAGGAACGCGCCTATAGAAACCGCTTCAATGTATTGATTCCGGCGATCTCCTCGAATCTGACGCTCGTCCGACCCAACAGTGAACCGGAAACGCCTCCGCTTACACCTGAACTGCCGAGATGGAACCTGAGCGCAGGAGTAGACGCGTCCCTTACATTAAGCCTGCAAATTCTCGATGGGATTGAAGCGAGCCGGCTCTCGTTCGAGAATGCAACGCTGTCGTTTGAGAGCGCTGTAAAAGAAGTCGAGATCAGTGTACGGACCGCATTCTACCAGCTGCTGGTACAACAGGAACAGTTATCGGTGACGCAGGATCGATTTACCGCGAGCGAAGCACGAATTGCAGATCTCCAGGGACAATACGAATCCGGACTCGTCGACGAACTCTCACTGCTCACGCAGCAGGTCTCGGTCGAGAACCAGCGCCCGGCCATACGAAGACAGCAGGATGCGATACAATCGGGACTGCGGCGTTTTGCTGATCTTCTTGGCTTCGACCCGGGCATATCGATTGTGCTGGACGGCGATATTGATGCAACGTTCCTTAACGTAGCCGATGCAAACCGTCTTCTGGACCTGGTGACCCAATCGACCGCCGTGCGTCAAGCCCGGCAGCAAGTCCAGCAACTTGAGGTTGCGCGAGAGGCAACGGTGAGCAGCCTGTATCCGTCGCTGACTTTCCGTGCGGGTGTGAATCCGCAGCTGCAAGGTGATCCATTTGACGCAGAGGACGTATTCGACGCCGACAACTGGTCGGATAGCGGCGCGTTCTCAATAACGCTGGGTTGGCCCATTGACCCTTTTCTGCGCTGGTCGACTACCCGCACGCGTCTCGACGACCAGGCCGACCAGATACAACAGGCGCGCTTGTCCGTGGAGACAGCCGAGCGCAATGCTTCAGTAGAAATCCTCGCGATTATCGAACAGCTCGAAACGACGCTCACGAGCATTGAGTCTCTTCAATCCAATGTCGAACTGGCGGAACGAGCGCTTGATCTTGCCGAGGAAGGCTATTCCGCCGGATTACAGACAATCACAACTGTTGAGGACACCGAGTTCGATCTTCGGAACGCTCGGCTTGAGCTATTGCAGGAACAATCGCGCTACATCGAGAATATCCTGAGCCTGGAGAACCTCCTTGGCATGTCCCTTGAAGAACTGGAGAACGCTGAATGAAACACTTTTTTCCTTATCTGATCCTGCTGATACCGTTTGTGCTCCTCGTTTCATGCGGAGTACCTGAGGATGAACAGACCACGACCGACAATGACGAGCAGCGACAGATTGCCGTCCGGGCACTGGTTATGGAGCCGCGGACCATACGGGACGTCATTACCCTTGCCGGTGAAATCGAGGCGTCCGCAGCGGTAGATGCACTGCCCGATACCGCGGGAGAACTTACCTTCCTTGGCGTTTCGACGGGAGACCGAGTAGAACGCGGCGAGGTGATCGCACGGGTGGATCCGAGTCAGCCCGGTCGGCGGTTCTCAGAAAGCCCGGTCCAGGCTCCCATAGACGGTACAGTGGTCAGCGTCCCGGCCCAGACCGGACAGCAGGTTACACCACAGCTGCCGATCGCCCGTATAGCCGCGCTGGAGCGTGCGGAGCTTGTCATGCGCGTACCGGAACGATTCGTCGGCCAGGTCAGCGAGGGCCAGCTCGTACGCGCTCGTTTCGATGCATATCCGGACGTCGTTTTCACCGCCCGGGTTCGACGTCGTGCACCACAGCTCGATGCTTCATCCCGGACGCTTGAGGTTCGCGCGAGGTTCGATCGGTTTGACGAACGCATACTCACGGGTATGTCAGCCCGTGCAGAACTTGTTCTTACTGAACGAACCGACGCCCTGGTCGTGCCCCAGGAGTCCCTGATACGACGAGACGGTGAAACCTTTGTATACGTAGTCGACGGCGGTGACGTCGCGTTGCGAAGAGACGTCGAAACCGGTATCGAGTCCGATGGAAACGTAGAGATTATCGATGGTCTGACGGCCGGCGACCAGGTTGTGACGCGGGGGCAGAACCTCCTCGAAGACGGCACCCCCGTGCTGGTAATACGGTAGGTCCGCACATGCTTACCCGAACAATAGTAAACAGGCCGACCACGTTTTTCGTTATTTTCGCACTCCTGACTGCCTTCGGACTCTATACGGCACTGGATCTCCCGGTAGACCTGTTTCCGGAGATTGAACCCGCCGTGCTCGTCGTTCAGACTTCGTACGAGGGTGCAGGGCCTCAGGAAGTTGAGAGAACAATCACCCGGTCGATTGAAGGAACTCTCAGCAACGTCAGTAACATTAACCAGATCAGTTCCACGTCCTCGCAGGGTTCAAGCCAGGTGATTCTCGAGTTTACCTGGGGAACGAACATGGATGCCGCGACGAACGAAGTCCGCGATCGCCTCGAGCTGGTCAGAAATGCCCTTCCGGATGACGCCGGTTCACCGAGCATATTTCGTTTTGACCCTTCCCTGCTGCCTATTCTCCAGTTACGCGTCACCGGTAATCGAAGTGCCGAAGAGCTGCGACGAATCGCTGAAGACATCGTACAGCCACGGATTGAACAGCTTGAAGGTATTGCGTTGACCAGCGTATCGGGTGGCCGCCAGGAAGTCATACGCGTCGAAATTCCGCAAAGCAGACTCGACGCCTACGGTCTGACTTTCAGCCAGATCGCACAGCGCGTGCGAGTACAGAACCTGCAGATCGGCGGTGGAACGATAACCGAAAATGAACGCAACTACGTTATTCAGACTGACGGTGAATTCGGTTCGATAGACGATGTACGGAATGTCGTTATAACGACTCTCACGGTGGATCGTGATAACGCCGCACCCACGTCGACGACACTCAGGCTCGGTGACATTGCCGACGTTCGCGAAGGTTTCGGACCGACGAACAGTCTTGTGTACGTCAACGGAGAACCCGGCGTATCGATATCCGTACAGAAACAGAGCGACGCCAACAGCGTCGAGGCGGCTGACAACGTACTGGAAGCGCTGGACTCCATTAACGGGGTTCTTCCGGACGGCGTGCAGATCGAGGTGCTCGTTGACACGACACAGATCATCCGCGACTCGCTGGCGACCGTATCATCACAGGCTGTTGGAGGCGCGGTCCTCGCGATCATCATTTTGCTTCTGTTTCTCAGAAGTATCCGGGCGACTCTCGTGGTAGCGGTAAGTATCCCGACATCCATTGTCTTCACGGTAAGCCTGATGTACTTCAGCGGTCTGACCCTGAACCTTATGACACTCGCAGGACTTGCACTTGGAGTTGGACTCCTTGTCGACAACTCCATCGTAATCCTGGAAAACATCTATCGATACCGGGAAAAGGGAGCAAAGCTCCGGCCTGCAGCAATTCTTGGCACACAGGAGATGATTAACGCTATCGTCTCGGCAACGCTCACGACCGTCTGTGTCTTTCTGCCGGTCGCTCTTTTTCGAAATCAGCTCGATTTTATCGGTGAGCTTTTCAGCGGACTCGCATTCACGGTTGTCATCTCGCTCGCCGCCTCGCTGCTGGTGGCGATTTTTCTTGTACCCGTGCTCGCCAGCCATTACTTTCCCCTTTCTTCGCACACGCAAAAACCGCTGAAAGGTCTTATGGGGTTTATCGACTCGCGCTTTGAGGCCTTTTTTGGCGCCGTTGATCGCGGGTATAAGCGCTTTCTCTCGGTCGCCCTGAAACACCGAACCGTGTCGGTATTGTTCGTGCTGTTCGCGTTTATCGGCGGACTGTTCCTCGTCCCCTACATTGGCTTCGAGCTTCTGCCTGCGCAACAACAGGACAATGTCCAGCTGAATGTGACCATGCCGGTGGGAACGCGCATTGAGGTTACACGGGATGTCCTGGCGCAGTTTGAGGATATCATTCGAAGTGAAATCACGACCTACGAGCGCATCGTTGTAAGTGTCGGTGGAGGCGGTGGTGGTATCGCCGGCTTCGGGGGTGGTGGCTCGAGCAACAGCGGAAGCATCACGATAACGCTTCCGGCTTTTGATGAGAGAGTCGAAACCGAGACCGACATACAGACGGCGCTTCGGCCTTATTTCAACGAGTTTCCCGGGGCTCAGTTTGAGTTTGGAGACGCCGGCGGCCCGCAACTCGGTGGTGGTGCGCCCATAGATATCCGCATCCGAACTGAAGACATTGACCTCGGCCGAAGCACCGCAGAGGAGATCAGGGAGTTACTCGAAACAGAGGTTCCCGAGGCCGTCGATGCCCGCACCGACGTGTCCGAAGGCCTTCCGCAGGCGAGCATACAGATCGATCGACAACGCGTATACGCGTTAGGCCTTGATGTTGCCACGATTGGAAATGAAGTCAGAGCTTCGATAGACGGTATTACCGCGTCGCGCTTGCGAACCAACGGTCTCGAACGTGACATTCTACTGATTCTTGCCGAACAGGACAAAACCGAGATACCCGACCTCGGGCGAATACAGATACCGTCGCCGCGGGGCGGAAGAGTTCCGCTGTCAAGCATAGCGGACTTCGAACGAACTACCGGCCCCGTCAGCATTCTCCGCGAAGCTCAGGCTCGGCAGTTCACCGTAACTGCCGGACTTGCGCAAGGAGCACAGATCGCCGAAGTGGAGCAGCGGATTCAGCGGCTGATCCGTGAACGCATCCCGCTGGAAGACGGACTTGTAATCGAATTTTCCGGCGAGTTTGCTGACATACTTCGCTACGGTCAGACCTTCGCTGGAATTCTCGTGGTGGCTGTCCTGCTTGTTTTTGGCGTAATGGCAGCCCAGTTCGAATCGTTCGTAGATCCACTCATAATTTTTCTGAGTATTCCGTTAACCTTGATCGGTGTGTTCGGTATACACTTTCTTATGGGCATTAATATCAGCGTATTCACGGCGGTCGGGCTCGTTATGCTCGTCGGAATCGTCGTGAACAACGGAATCGTTCTCGTTGACTATACGAATCTGCTGCGTGCTCGCGGGGTCGAGCTCATCGAAGCCTGCGTGGAGGCCGGCGGAAACCGACTTCGCCCGATACTCATGACCACGTTGACCACCGTTCTCGGTCTCGTGCCGATTGGATTTCTCGACGGCGAGGGATCGGAGCTTATACGACCGATAGCACTTACGGTCATCGGAGGTTTGTCCGTGAGCGCTGTATTGACGCTTGTCTTCGTCCCGGTTCTCTATGCATCGTTTAATCGGATTTCGGAACGACGCAGTGCGAAACGGGCACAGCGGATCGAGCAGAAATATGAAGCTTCTTCAACGGCTGAGGAAACAGGAGTTCAGGAATGAATGTACCGGTAACCCTGCGGACCGAGGTGGTGCTGAACAGAGCAATCGAAGAGGATCTGATGGAGCGTCTGCACCATCACGGTGTCGCTTCGCGTTACACCGTGTTTGTTGGTGTCCAGGGTGTGGGCTCCAGCGGCGAACGCAGGGGCGACCACGTATGGCCAGAGGAAAACATAGTAGTGCTCTTCTATCTGCCTGAAACGGAGTCGGCACTCGTTGTTACGGCCGTGCGGGAACTCAAGCACCGTTTCCCGAATGAAGGTATTAAACTCTTTCAGTACCCCGTTACCGCGCTTATAGAGTAAAAAAAACCCGCCTCGAGGGCGGGTTATCGTACTTCAGAAACGACGGCGTTCGACTCTATTCCTCGTCTTCGTCAGCCTCATCGGCCTCGTCGCCGTCTTCACCTTCCACGAATCGTTCATCCATGGGGCCACCCGGATTCAGGTACTCGAGGTATGACGTGTCTTCGGTCTCGTTTTCCTTTTCCTCATCCGTACGATTCAGACGTTTCGCTCGCTTAAGGTCCTGCTTTTTCTTCTTTTCCAGCTGTTTTCGGCGTTTATCGCCTTTAAACGATCGTTTTGCCATACATGTACTCCTCTCGATTATGTGGCATGGTATCCGGCGAATTCAGTGCATGACATTCCCGACAAAGCCGTGGGAAGGTCCGAAAGCCGGAGTCTGTACGGTCTACTCGAGTCTCACCTCTGTATCGCTTGATTACCTGAACATGTGCGTCACAGGATCAATGAAAAGCCTCGGACTGATTGACGAAGCCTGGGGATCGCACGGATATACGTACGTACAGTGAATCAAGTATCCATGGATTGGAGAGGAGATGCAACCGTCAGACGCGACTCAGACTGCTCGCGCACTGAAATAGTTCGTCAATGAACCCCAGCACATGACGTTCCTCGGTGTGTGTCTGACCCACCGATAGCCGTAAAACGTAGTCGCCGTCCAGGACCGTATGAGTCAGATAGAAATGCCCGTTGCGCGCGATCATGTCTTCGATCGATCGGTTAGCCTCATCTCCGGCGAGATGTCTGAAACAAACCAGATTAAAGGGATACGGGGCGCATACCTCGAAATCGGGGTGCCTTTCTATCTCTTTCGCGAATATGTGCGCGATCCGTATGTGTTCACGAACGTGAAACTGCAACCCTTCCACGCCGTAGTGCCGAATCACGAACCAGAGCTTCAGCGCACGAAACCGGCGGCCAAGCGGCACCTGCCAGTCACGATAGTCGATGACCGACCCTTCCTCACTCGCGGTGTTGCGCAGGTATTCGGGGAGGATGCTCAAGGCATTCACCAGAGCTGATCGGTCGGATACGTAGAAGCAGTCACAGTCAAAGTTCGTGAACATCCACTTGTGTGGATTGAAGCAATAGCTGTCTACCTCCGACAGACCGTCGTGGATGTAGCGATATTCCGGGCATATCGCGGCCGTTCCGATCATGGCGGCATCGACGTGCACCCAGAGCGCATGCTTTCGGCTGATTCGAGCGATGGCAGCGACCGGATCGATCGCGTGAGACGATGTAGAGCCGATGGTCGCACACACGAAAAATGGAACAAGGCCCGCCGCCTTGTCCGCCTGTATCTGCTGAGCGAGTTCCGCAGCGTCGAGCGCATAAACGTCGTTCGTGCCTATCGTGCGCAGATTATCCCTGGGGATGCCGGCAATCCGGGCGGACTTCTCCACCGACGAGTGTGCGTGCTCACTGCAGTACGCGACAAGCTTCTTCACCTCCACCCCGGTATCCTGAGTCACTCTGTGACGTGCGGCAATAAGCGCGCACAGGCAGGCACTGGATGCGGAATCCTGTATGACGCCCCCCCCTGTGCCGTCCGAGCGAAATGGTGCCGGTAATCCGAGAAGATCGACGAGCCAGTCAAGGACATGAGTTTCAAGTTCCGTGCACGCCGGGCTGGTCTGCCAGAGCATGCCCTGAACCCCGAGGCCGGCTGAGAGAAGCTCACCCAGGATTGACGGTCCGCTGGTGTTTGCGGGGAAGTAGGCGAAGAATCCCGGAGACTGCCAGTTCGTGAGTCCCGGGTATATGATGCTGCGTACATCTTCGAGTATGGTCTCAAACGGTTCGCCCTTTACAGGCGCCGCAGCCGGCAGCGCGGCTCGCACATCGCCCGGTTTATTTCGACTCAGGACGGGCCTGTCTTCAATGGTGGTATGATAGTCGACCAGTTCGTCGATCAGACGGTAGCCGGCCTGTCTGAATGATTCCCAATCCATATGATGTGATGTCATGGTGAGCCCTCTTCAGGTATCAGGTTATCCACGGTGTCCGGCGAAGGTACTCGGCATTCTTCAACTCTTGCAAGGCAAACATTGCGACATCGGCACGGGTAACGCGGGATGCGTTCACGTCCGGACCGGTACCCCAACGCGCAGAGCCGCTCGGTTCACCGTCAACAAGCCCCGCGGGTCTGATGACGGTCCAGTCGAGACCGGATTCCCGAAGCAGCGCTTCCTGACGTTCCTTATCGCGCATCGTTTTTTTAAGCACTGTGTTCATGAGAAGTTTGAAGAAAACCGGTACAGAATCATGACTGTCGCCAACACCAAGGGAGCTTATAGCCACAACCCGCGAAATACCAAGCTTTTTCATGACCTGCAGTATGATTTCAGTTCCTGAAGAAACAACGTAATCGGGGTTCTGTTTCGTGTTGCCGAGCGCGATGATTACAGAGTCACATCCGGTCGCCGTACGAAAAACGGCGCCAGGATCGAGAACGTTGCCCTCGACCAACTCGACTCCGGGAACTTCGGGGATGGACTGTATATTTCGCGCAAGCGCTTTTACACCGAAACCTGCGTCACCGGCACGCAGGAGGATCTGCCGACCGACGCCTCGAGTGCTGCCGAACAGCGCTACCCTCATCGGTCGTCTCCGTCTCCCTTGATCACACCCCTCTGTAGTCGTGAGGCGAGTTTTTCCACGTTATACTCCGCTACTTCCTCGAGCGTGAGATCGAGCTCCGTGCAGATCTGCGTCAGGTACCACAGTACGTCGCCCAACTCTTTCTTGAGCGCACTGCGGTCCTCTTCGGAAATGACACCGCCTTTATCACGGAAAATCTTCTTGATCTTACCTGCGACTTCTCCCGCCTCGTTTGCAAGTCCGATGGTCGGATATACAATAGGGTGATCCATGGAAATAACGTTCCACGTATCCCTCGATCGTGACTGATATTGGTCGAAATTCACCTGACACTCCCCTGCTGATCGGTGGCGGCTCTAATGTTTGTAGGCAAGCGCGCGATTCTTCTCGTATCCGAACTTCTCGTCCCGTTTCAACTGTCCCGGTTCGATCTCGATGCCGAGTCTGGCGCGCAGACTCGACGTGAACGCATTCTTGAACATTTCAAGCGTCGGGAGTGAACCGGTGACCTCGCGCACGCTCGACATGGGTTCAACGACTTTGTCCTTGAGTTCCGGGGTCACGTAGATCACCTTGAAAAAGTCGTCCATCTGAAGGTTGTCGAGGAAGCAGACAGAGTTTACGATATACAGGTTTTCAATCTCCTGTATAACGATATTGGCAATTTTCCTGCCCCCGACGCGCACCGCTCCCTGATGCTTGTACCACGCCTCAGATACGCCAAGCTCCTTGAGTGTTTCTACGAAGACTTCGCCGAACGTTCTGAACGCTTCATCCGGGCTTGAGAATGTGTCCCGCGACACAACCGCCTGAACGTTTGCAGTTCCATTTGGATCAAGAAAAACGAGCGTGCGTTGTCCAGTAACAATAACGTGCTCAAGCGACGGGCAATCCTCGCGTATCTCGTTGAACAGGTTCGCGGAGTTGGTAAGCGTTATGATGGCCCTCGCCCCTGAATCATTCAGGATATGAATGATTTCACGGCCTTTATAGAGCGTATTAAAGGGGACTGCGATTGCGCCAAGTTTCTGAATTCCGTAAAAGGAAAATACAAACTCCGGGATATTCGGGAGCATCATGGCAACCCTGTCACCGGCCTGTATTCCAAGGGAACGAAGACCGTTCGCTACCCTGCTCGCCTGCTCGTCAAGCTCCTTGAATGAATAGGTTTTTCCTTCGAAGGTAATCGCTTCTTTCTTTTTCAGGCTCGCCGCCGTCTCTTCGAGAATCTGCCCCAAGGCCTTAGCCTCGGGGTGTTCTACGACCATACCGTCGGTGGAGGAGCTGTCGGTCTTCTTCTTAAAAAATCCAAAAGGCATGTATGAACCTCGTTATGTTCCAGTTTCCGTTTATTTTTTGGTTATCATCCGGTCGCGTTCGCCGGATTCGCCGCGAAGCTCTTTACGCAGCACCTTTCCGGTCGCGCTTTTCGGCAGTTGTTCAATAAACTCGACGTACTTGGGCACCTTGTAGCTGCTCAGATTCGTTTCGCAGAACTCAATAATGTCGCGCTCGGTGACAGTTTCGCCTTCCTGAACCACGACGAAGGCCTTTACAGCTTCTTCTCCGCGTTTATCGGGAACCCCGACGACAGACGCCTCCGAGACTTTCGGATGCGTGTAGATAACCTCTTCCACCTCACGGGGCGATATGTTGTAGCCACCCCGTATAATGAGATCTTTCTTTCTGTCGGTGATAAAGTAAAAACCGTCTTCATCGACATACCCGAGATCACCGGTATGGAGCCAACCGTCTATAACCGTCGCTTCGGTCTCCTCGGGAAGGTTCCAGTACCCTTTCGTGACCACATCGCCTTTTATGACAATCTCACCCTCCTGGCCGGCAGGCATCGGGTTGTTGTCGTCGTCAAAGACGGCCATCTCGACTGTCGGAGCGGGGGGCCCGATGCTTCCGAGTTTGAAGTTCTCCCCAAACGTGTTCAAGCAGACAGCGCTGGTGGTTTCGGTCAGGCCATACCCTTCAGCAATGCGCGTAGCGAAGGCTTTCTCGAAATCTTCGAGTACCTGATGCGGTAGCGGAGCACCTCCCGATACGCAAACCCGAAGGCTTTTTGGCATCTCGGCCTTTCGACGCTTTGAGAGCGTAACCAGCTGGGTATACATGGCCGGTACCGCGATAAGTGCCGTTGCCTCGGTACTCTCGATTGTATCGTATAGAGCTTGCGGGCTGTACTGAGGCACCAGGGCGAGTCGCGTCCCGTTAAATACGCCAAGCACAAGACCGTTTGAGAGGCCGTACACGTGGTAGAGGGGTAGAACGAGCACAACAGTGTCGCTCGAATTGAGAGGGAAGATGCTGGTGCACACCTCGGCGCACTGGCTGTGAAAATTCCGGTGCGTCAGCATAACCCCTTTGGGCTTTCCCGTCGTTCCGGAAGTGTAAATCAGCACCGCAGGGTCGTCGAGGTCACGTTCTACTGCCTCGAATGACGAGGATGATTGTGACATGAGCTCCGACAGATTAATACTACCCACGGGTTTAGCGCCTCGACGGCCCTGGCGAGCAGCAAACGCCACATCGATATTCTCGGCTGCGGCTTTTTCCTTGTCTATCGTAACATCTGCACCGGCAACAATGGCCTTCTGTCGAACGCCCTGTATTACAAGGGTGTTCGACAACGCTTCGCCGGAGAGTTGATACTTCCCGACGATGCGGCCTTCGGCGAGGGCCGCACCGTACGATACAACGTCTCCGGCGTCTCCGTCGGGATTAAAAAATAGTCTCCAGTTCGCCATATACTCCTACACTTCGACCTTCAGGTACTCGTCGGGCTCTTCGAAATACTGCGCAATTACCGCATCCGAAGACCTGGGAGTGAGAAGGCTAACCACAACAAAAACAATAGTATTCAACAGGATGGTCGGGATGACCGGGTGCAGGTCAAGTAACAGTACGCGCGACCCGTCGACGGTAACCAACAGCCCCAGAATCAGGTATATTACGCCCGCGCTCGTGGCAGCAATGGCTCCCTGTTTGGTGGCTCGACGCCAGAACAATCCGCCGACCAAAGCAGGCGCCCACTGGGCGAAACCCGGTACGCTGACATCCGTCAGATACAAGGCCATGGCTCCCTGATTCCAGACCGAAAAACCCAGACTCAGTATGACAATGAATGCAACGCTTCCGCGTGCAAAGCCGGCCACTTCCTTGTCCGTCGCATCCGGTTTGATTATACCCTGAACGACATCCCTCGCTACGATGACACTGGAAGTCATGAGCTGTACAGCCGCGGTACTGACTGCCGCAGCGACGACACCCATGAGCACAAAAACACCAAACCAGTCGGGAAGGACCCGCTGTATGATCGTCTGGACCACCCGGTCTGCCTCTTCCTGTATCGAAACACCGTTCGCAGCGGCCAGTTCGGCCAGCTCTGCGGGAGGAATGATCGCCGGAGCAATGAGCGATCCCCAGACGAACGGAATAATATAGAAAAACAGACCACCGAAAACGAAAATCAGCAGCGGAAACCACTTGAACAGAGTCTTGTCGCGAGCCGTCATGGTTCCGATGACAACATGGGGCCATGAGAATGCCAGCAGCCCGACGACGAAGGTTCCCGCGAACAGCACCGGCGTGTAATTACCGAGGGGGCCGGGATTTGAGAGCGATTCCGGACTGACCTCTGCGACAACTGCTGCTGCTTCCGAGAGCCCTCCAGGGAACACGGTGACGACGACGGCAATCAGGGAACCCAGTAAGGCTGTAACGTAAACGGTACCAAGAAAAATGTTGACCCAGGCGACGATGCGCATTCCGCCAAGCACGACGATAGCCATCAGAAGTACAACCGTGTAAATAGCCCCATAAATCGCCGGCAGTCCCGTCAGTGCCTCAAAGCCGACCCCGACACCCAGCGGTTGAATACCGATATACGGAACAACGAAGGCGAGTATCGAGAGAGAAAGCACAAGACGCAGTCCTTTGCTTTCGTAGCGTTCGGCAAGCACCTCGACCGGGCTGAGGAACCGGTTAATTCGGGAAATGGCCCAGAGTCTTGGTCCGAGCAGCATGTACAGGACCGCAAACCCGAGTACCGACCCCCAGATAAAGGCTACATACCCCGGCCCTTCCGTATACAGAAGCCCCGGAAACCCGTAGAAGGTCCACGCGCTCGAGATCGCGAAGAGTACAAAGAAAAACATGACGACAACACCGATCGTCCGGCCCCCGAGCATGTAGTCTTCCGCGGTCTTCGCTGAAACGCGGTACCCGTACGCTGCCATTCCGATAACTATGGCACCAAAAATCAACAACGAAACAAGTGTAAAAACCATTCAGATCTCCTTATGGATGATTCGTCGCCGATTATCAGCGATACGGCCAGAAGAAAAAGAAATAGATCATGTAACAGATCAGCCAGAAAACCACGAACAGCACTCCGACGACCAGCGGTGGCGTCATCCAGCCGAGCATCAGACCACCCTGTTCAAGGTAGCCCGAAAACGACACCGCGATAAAAGCGATTATGGAAAGCCCGAGAGCCGCGAGAAACAGCTTGCCGGGTAGATGCCCCATCATTTCTCTCATGTACTGTAACTCCTTGTGTTTATCGGTTCGCGACCGATTACCGCACATTATGTGTGCGGCGTTCACGGGCGTCAAGTAAATACACGCTCAGTCCTGCGAGCATATACGCTCCGTCCTTGTCTTTGCGCATACGAAGCACTACCATACAAACGGAAATGAAGGAGAACCATCCGCTCGGGGCACTATCCGACCCCGAAAGCCGAAGCCGCCTTGTTCGAGCCGTGCTCGCCGCTCCGCTGTTTATCGCAGTCCAGGCAGCATCGGCAGTTCTGATTCGGGCGATCCCGGGACTGTCAGACGGTACGGCGGGAGAAGCGCTGTCCATACTGATCCTGAACTCTCTTGCGCTTACAACAGCGGGTATCGCGGTCGCGATTTTCGCGGGAAGACGCGCTATTCGAGGTTTGCTCTGGAAATCGCTCCCGGAGGATGGCCTCCTGACGGCTCGGCTTTCGATACCGGTGGTGCTTATCGTTTTCGGTACTCAGGGTTTTGTATCGCTGGTATTGACCGGATTCAATATCGATGCAGGTGCCTATGGCGCTTTCGCCGAGGCGCTGTATACGCTCCCACTGCCGATTACTATTGCGGGCGTTGCGTTACTACCCGGTTTTATCGAAGAGTTCGTATTCCGGCACGTCGTACAAAGAGGCTTTGCCCCGCACCTGAAGCCTGCAGGCCGTATCGTACTGAGCGCCGGTATCTTTGGCCTCGTGCACATCCTTCCGATACAGATCATAGCCGCTTCGCTGCTCGGGCTGTCCCTTGGCTATATCCGGGAACGTAGCCGTTCACTGCTCCCCGCGATCTGGGGACACGTTGCGGCAAACCTCGCGGTCCTCGTTATACGCCCCGACGTCGGTCAAGCATTGCCACGCGATGAAGTTACGCTGACCACTCACATGATAACAGGGCTGGTTGCGGCAATCTTTCTGGTAACCGGGATTTTTGTATTCGAGAGATCCTGCCGCCGCTTATTCGAGCAGAACCGAGAGGAGCTCTGAATCTGTCTTACAGGAGAGGACCTGTTTCCGGCGCTTCTCGTCTTTTAAGAGCTGGCTGATTTCGGCAAGAAATCGTATATGGGGACCGGTTCGACCCTTCGGCGACAAAGTCATGATAAAAATTCGAGCTGGTTTGCGGTCCAGACTTTCAAAGTCCACCTTTTTTTTCGTGATGCCAACACAGGCAAGCAGCTCTTCGACCGCGTCGGTCTTCGCATGAGGAATGGCTATCCCATGCTCCATGCCCGTCGACATACGGTTCTCGTTCTCCATAAGCGCGTGAAGCGCTGCTTCACGATCGCTCACCTTTCCACTCGCATAAAGCATGTCGAGCAGCTGTACGATTACCTCGTTCTTCGTGCGAGCTTTCAAGTCTATGGTAACAAGTTTCTCTGTCAGTACTTCACGCAGCATGGTAGGCAGAGCGTAGGCAGTCCTGACGCACATTGTCAAGATTCACGGTAGATTGAAGCTCCAAGCTGAAACGTGATAGAACCTCGCTATGCAACGCGTCCTCGATAATGTGGGCTTCGTGCTTTTGCTTTCCATCGTCTGGTTCATACTCAATGAAAGCCTCGACTTCACCGTGTTAATCAGTGGTCCGATTATCGCTGCTACCGCGCTCTACGTCACGAACCGGCTTGTTCTGAAATCAGATTACCACAAACGGTATCACGTACGATTCGTGCCCCTGCTTTTCTACTGCGGCGTCCTGTTGAAAGAAATTTATGTCGCGGGATTTCACGCTATGGTAAAAATCGTGACCGGGCGGATCAATGTGAATATTGTGGAGTTCGACACCAGACTCACGAATGATTTTCACATTGCACTTCTCGCAAACTCGATTACCCTTACGCCGGGCACCGTGACAATGGAAAAGGATGGCCGACATCTTACGGTAATCTGGATCGATGCTCACACGACGGATCCTTCCGTAGCCGCACGTGAAATCATGGGGTCCTTCGAGCAAATGCTCCTGTCGTCCGAGGGTTCCAACCTTCCCGCCGGCGGCGGTATGCAGGAGCCACCGCAGTGACCTTTCTCGTGTATACCCTTGTCGCTTTGACCCTGCTGCTGCTGCTCAGCATGATCCGCATATTGATAGGGCCCACAATCTGGGATCGTCTGCTCGGCATGAATCTCGTTACAACAAAAATCGTGATGTCCGTTGCAGTGTTTGCAGTATTGATCGACCGAAGCTTTCTGATCGACATTGCGATCGTGTATTCCCTCCTCGGTTTTATCGCAAGCATTCTTATTTCTCGGTTTATCGAAAAGAAGGGACAGGTATGATCGTCATTGCCGGTTACGTGCTTATTGGAATCGGCCTGGCGTTCTGTGCCATTGGTATTTACAGCATACTCTTCTACAAGGACTTTTACGCACGGGTGGTGATTACCAGCAAAGTTGATACCATGGGACTCATTACGGTGCTGTTTGGCGTCATGCTCGTGAGCGGGTCCTGGCCTGTCGGTCTTAAAATTCTTCTGCTCCTGATTTTCGACCTGCTCACCGGTCCGCTTGCGACCACCGGAATTGCCCATTCGGCCTACAAAAGCGGGTTCCGGGTAAAACGGGAGTTCGGCCATGGTTGAACTCCTGCTCCTGGGCTGCGTAATACTGCTGGCCATTCTCTCACTCCGGACCGAGAATCTCCGCGTGGCGGTCGTGTACTTCAGCGTGTTTTCCCTGATCTGCTCGTTTCTGTATCTGTATTACCAGGCGCCGGACGTTGCCATTGCCGAAGCAGTCATGGGCAGCGGACTTATAACCCTGCTTTATCTGACTGCGCTAAAACGCTACCGGGTGTACAGCATCTGTTACACAAATACGGATTTTCCGACGGTGAGTGACAGAGACATTATTGAGGGGACCCGTAAAGGTGAACTTGTGCGGGACATAGAAGCGTTCTGTTTTGCCCGTGAACTGGAACCACAGCTGGTGTTCACCCCGCAGCCGGTACGAGAGATATTGAAAAGCGGCCGGCACGACCTGATTATTCACCAGAGTGGCGGTTCGATTACGATACTGGGGAACCGGGAAAACTATGTGATCGATGAACTCGAGGTGCTCCTGGTTCTTCGATATCAGGATCTGAGGATCATGGTCGAGCGTTACGGCAGTTCGCCCGAGTACGGTGACGACAACCTGCCCGGGGAGGATTAGCGCCGTGAGAACATTTGCTGTACGTGTGTTTGTCCTCCTGCTGTTCGCCGCTGTGGTGTTTCTCTTTATGGTCTACGGAGACAGGTCCGACACCGAGATATCGGACTACTACCTCGAGAATTTCGCGGCGGATACCGGAGCAGGTAATGCGGTTGCCGCGATATATCTGAATTACCGAATGTACGACACGATTTTCGAAGCGCTTATTCTTCTTGCAAGCATTATTGCCATGCTTCACTTCTTCAGAGCGGGAGGCTCCAGCGATTCATGACCAATCAAAGCCGGAATGACTCAGATGAACTCATCAGCATAATGACCGGACTTCTGTACCCTTTCATAACCGTATTCGGCTTTTACGTGGTGTACAACGGCCACAATACCCCTGGTGGTGGATTTCAGGGGGGAGCAATACTTGCTGCCTTGTTCCTTGCCAGATTTATCGTCGCCCACGAGAACGACCTGAACCTTCACGTGACACACAGCCTGGAGAAGGTCCTCTTTGCGCTTCTACTGATCGTTCCCGGCCTGTTCGTGTTCGCAGGACTGCAGCTGTACGTTCCGGAATTCAGAGTTGCGTACCTGATTTTCATGAATGCACTTATCGGCTTGAAAGTTGCCCTCGGCCTCACCATAGTCGTGTACCGCTTCGGCTTTTTTGAAGGACGGTAAACCATGATCGACGTTCCTTTCGGACCAGACTTCATTAACGGACAGACGGTGAGCCTCGCTCTGTTCTTCGTCGGTGTCCTGGGCGTGGTCACTCAGCGCAACATTTTCAAAACCATAATCGCCATTAATATTATGGATGTGGGAACCATTCTCTTCCTTTTGACGGTTAACGTGTCACCGACTGATATTCCTCCGGTGGGTGCTGAAGACGTGAGCAGAATGGTCGATCCCCTGCCTCAAGCACTTATGATAACCGCTATCGTTATCGGGATCTCCGTGACGGCGGTGAGTCTGACGATCTTTATAAGTCTGTTCAGAAAACATGGTTCCTCGGACTGGACGAAGCTTATTCACCGGATCGAGAGTCGGTAATGCAGCTGTACCTTCTTGTAACCGGACCGATACTGGTCGCCACGCTCGGTTATTTTTTACCGAGACGGGGTTTTCGAGCACTGCTGCTCTTCTTTCAGATCGCCCAGACCACGCTTGCGGGATATCTGATGGTAATCGTTCGACGCAATGGAACGATCCTGCAGCAGGTCGGTTCCTGGCCGCCCGCCGTCGGCATTGCCCTGCGCGCCGACCTTCTTGGAACAACCATGGTGTTTTTTACCACACTCATGTACCTGTTCCTGTTTCTCTACAGCTTCCGAAAGCAGTACACCGACAATATGTTTCAGTTCCTGTATATCGTCATGCAGGGAGTGACAATCAGCGTCTTCCTCTCGCAAGACATTTTCAATCTCTACGTGCTGATTGAAGTCATGACCATCATGATCAGTGTGCTGATAATGTGGAAGCGCGATAAGCAAGCGCTATACGATGGTACGGTCTACCTGCTCATTAATCTGTTTGCCATGAGCTTTTTTCTTCTTGGAATAGGACTGCTGTACCGAACGACCGGAGTATTGAGTTTTCAGGCGCTCGAAGCCTATTCCTCGGGAACGGCCGATCCGAGAGCGCTCATACTGCCGCTGTCTTTTATCCTGACAGCCGTCTCGCTGAAAGCAGCCCTTATGCCTTTGTTCAGCTGGCTGCCTCATGCTCACGGGACACCGAGCGCGCCGAGTATCGTCTCCGCAGTCCTCTCCGGCCTGCTGGTCAAGGTTGGTGTCTACCTTTATATCCGATTACAGGACATTTTTTCCGCCGCGATCACGTTTGACCGGTTCTTCGTCGTCGTGGGAGCAGGGACAGCGCTCGTTGGCATTATGCTGGCTCTGACGCAGCGCAACATCAAGCTCATTCTGGCGTATTCAACGGTCAGCCAGATCGGTCTGATAATGGTTGGCCTTAATAGCGGAGTAGCTGAAGCCTATTGGGGAAGCATCTTTCACATTCTGAATCATGGGCTGTTCAAGGCTCTGCTGTTCCTTACCGCAGGAGCGATTGCCAGGGAATACGGTACGAAGGATATCGGGAATATTACCGGGGCACTACGGCGTGTTCCGATTGTTTCCATCGCCGCACTTCTGGCAATCCTTGGCATAATCGGGACGCCGTTCTTCAACGGTGCGATATCAAAGTATCTTATTCAAAGCGGCTTCAGCGGAGCGAGCGAGGCGGTTATATATCTCATAAACTTCGGGACAACGCTTGTTTTTGTGAAGTACGCCGCCATGTTCTTTGGCGACAGCGGAGCTCCACGAAAGACGGAACGGGACCCCTTCGTCAACACCGTTTCGCTTGTCATGGGTGTTGCCATCCTTGGACTGGGCATAGCCGCGCGTCCGGTCATAGGCTACCTGTTTTCCGTGGACGTAGACGTCGCGGGGGCTTTGTACGCCGAAAAGCTTGTCGCGTGGGTCCTGACCATTTCGATCGCCATACCGGTTTATTCCTTCGGTGTACGCAAAGCAGGTTTCCTGACCACTATTCGTCAGGCCCGTCTGAGTTTCCCCGACATGGCCCTTCTGCTGATCGTGTTCCTCGCAGCGCTCATGGCGTGGCTCACCTACACCGTGTGACCCGCGCTGTCACTGAAACCACAGGTACCCGACAAATACAACAAAGAATGAGGTAAGAAAAACCGTCACCTGGTTGAAGTTAAACCGGTATTCGCGGATCCTGGATAGAAACCCCGACATTCGTGGCACAACGACGACGTACGCGGCAACCGCGAGGGCAAGCGTTGCAACAAACGTAAAAACTTTTGTAAGACTGTATGCACCCGGGACGTCGTAGCTGTATCCGAAAAGCAGTTCCACGGCCATGCTTCCGAACAGTCCTCCGGCGAGGCACACAAGGCCAAACAACAGGGAAACCCCTGCGACAAACGGATCTCTTCCGGGCGGACTTTTTGCGGTAGACTTTCCGAACAGGATCGTAGAGTACTTGACGAAGGATAATGTCGTTCCAAAGTTAATGAGGTACATCCCGAGCGGCCAGAGGTTACCCTCAAGACCGGACTCAATAAAATATTTCGATATGCTTCCGTTAAAGAACGGTGCGCCGGTTATACCAAGCACCCCGGCCAGCGTCGCGATTCCGACCACGGGCATGCGTCGGAACACGCCTCTGATCTCGGTATAGCTGCGGGTCCCGTACTCTTCAATAATCACACCGGCGGAAAGAAAGAGCAGTCCTTTAAAAAACGCGTGATTGATAATGTGCATCATCCCGCCCCAGTACGCGGTTTCAGTCCCCATATTCAGACCCATGACGATCAGTCCCACCTGACTGACGGTGTGATACGCCAGAATCAGTTTTATATCTTTTTGAGCGACGGCCAGAGAAAATCCGACTATGGATGTCACAAAACCCAGAACCGCGAAGAACGTGGACGCGTCGGCAACCGGGAGGAAGACAGCCTGCAAACGGATCAACAGATACACTCCAACCTTCACTTGTACTCCGGAAAGGATCGCCGATACGATACTCGGCGCGCTTGGGGCACCGTGTGCGCGTGGCAGCCAGCCGAACAGCGGCAATAAAGCCGCCTTAAGCGCGATCGCGGTCATTATGAGCGCGTACGGAACGATAACCGTCGAGGGATCCTCGACCAGCGCGAGTCGTTCGGAGAGGATCTGAAGGTCCAGCGTCCCGGTCATTCTATAGATGTACCCGATGCCGAGCAGCATGAATGCCATGGCGATAAAGTTCATCATGATGTAGAAGATACCGTCGTACACCGACTGCTTATCCCGTTTGTACATAATCAGGATAGCGATACACAGCATGCCCAGCTCGAACAGCACGTAGATGTTGAACAGATCGCCACTCAGGAATACCCCGAGCATCGCCGATTCGAGCAGAAGCACGAGAAACAGGAAGGTGTTGTCCATATAGACCGCGCGCGTACTGAAGAGAAAGGCTCCCGCACAGAACACCGTCACAAGCAGCACCAGCGGTATCGAGAGGTTATCCGCGACCAGGCGGATCGCGATTCCGCCGGGCCAGCCGGCAACGTGTTCGAACACTCCCTGCCCCCACCGGACCTCGATAAACAGATCAACGGCGTACAGGACCGCCGCGGTCTGGGTCACGATAAGGATCAGATGGAACCATTTTCGCGGCAGAAAGAAACCGATCGCTGCTGAGGTCACCGGGAAGAGTGTAAAAACGTGTAAAGGTATATCTGGCAAAAAACTCATTAGGCTTCAGAAACTCCCGTTGGGTTTAATGATTCCTGCGAATGAGAATATCCCAGTCCGCAGTGTCGTATCGGTACGCTACGCGCATGTACATCGCAAGGCACATAGCCGTGACGGAAACCCCTATGACGATGGCGGTGATCATGAGTGCCTGGGGTACCGGGTCGCTGATCACCGGGCCGGTCGAACCGAGTATGGGCGGCGTCGCTCCAAGCTCATAATTTGCCAGCATGAAAAACGCAATTGCAGCGATATCCATGATATTTATGGAAATAATGGTCTTGATTATGTTCCGTTGAGTAATGGCTCCGTACAACCCAATGAAGAACAGCACGACGGTCAGGTCGGAGAGAGAGATACTGCCGATTATCTCCATGACGGTCCAACTCCTTTGAAGAAAGCAAACCGGTCTACGACGACCGCGAGCCCGAGTCCCACCTGCAACCCTATAAGAATGTCCATAAGCGTCAGATAGTGCACTCGGAGTTCCGGATAACGATTAATAAAACCGTTAAACAGTAAAAGCATTGGAGCGATCAGGATAAGAGCGAGAAAAAGCCGCTCAAACGCGTGCAACCGTGTGTCGCTGATATCCTCGATTGGATGAACCACGTACCTCGCGATAAATACCGAAGCCAGAATTCCTCCTCCCTGAAATCCACCTCCAGGGGTATAGTGGCCGTTTATGATGACATAAAACCCAAGCAGCAGCATAAACGGATAGAGAAACCCGATCACAACCGAAATGATCACGGATTCTTCAGATAGCTCTTTACTCATGCTCCTCATCCTCCTGATCGATACCGATGTCTCCCTCGACACCCGGAAGAAACTGCATCATTCCTACGATTGCTGTGAGGAGTATTAATGCCTCAAAAATGGTGTCGTACATGCGATAATTCAGAAGCACCGACGCAACGGCGTTTCTCGAAGCGGTGTCTTCATAAAAGTTCTCGGACACGTAGTCGTACAGCAGGGGATCGAGGTCCTCATCGTGTCCGGTTGTGAATGCGATAACGCCCACACACACGATAGACAGAAACACAGCAGAAACGATTGTTCTCACGATTGAACCTCCGCCTCAATCCACTCAAAACGCACGCCCATGTCGGAACCGAGCTCCCTCATTCCAAACATCAACTCGAGTTCCACGAACAGGTAATCATCCTGTGAACCGAATATAACGAGCGTCGAACCATCGACCTCAAGCACCAGATCGTACCCGGGATTTTTCAAGGCTTCATCTCTCGTGTCACGAACGAAGACGATCTGCGCCTCACGCTCCCGCTTCGCAAGAAAATTCCGTATCTCCTGCAGAGCGTCGCTGCGCTGTACACGCGAAATAAGCCTGTCATGGATGCTGTCAGGCGAATCTGTCACAACCGCGATCGTGAATACCTGGTAGCGTTTCAACGCAGTCAGATACAGAAGCGTAACCAGCCCGCTTCCCATTACCGCTTCGGCAATTGCCAGCTCGGGCGCCGCGTGAAGGAGAAAAAGGAAAGCGGCCATGAGCGAAAAAATCGCCAGATACACGACCGCGTTACGGAGAAGGCGGCTGTGAATAGCCAAAACCGCAAACACCCCCATCGCAGTAACGACAACGAGTTCAATCATTGCTCCGGCTCCTTTTCCGGATACAGACCCTCTCTGGCGCGAAACCCGTTCCGATATGCAGATCGGGCAATGGCGTGTGCGCCGACCGGTAGCGTAATAAGCTCGAACACCAGGATGACAAAGAGCTTTACCGAAAAGGTCGAAACACCCGACACGACAATTGCGCCGATAATCAGTGTCAGGAACCCCATAGTTTCGACCTTTGATGTAATTACGAGTCTGGAATAGAACTTGTCGAGCCGAAGCAGCGCGTAGACTCCGAAGGCGCTTAACGCCAGGCCCGCGTAGATAACTCCTTCTCCCACGTACGCAATAATGGTACTCATACGTCACCTCTGCGCTCGATATACCGGGCAATCAGTACCTGAGCCAGAAACCCTATCACCGCAAAAATGAGCGCAACGTCGAGAATATAGCTTTCACCCGCTACGAGTGCGACGATAACGCCGCCCATGGTCACCTTGCTCGCGATCAGCCCTACTCCAATGAGCCTGTCCCAGACGGTCGGTCCCCACGCCACGCGAATAAGCGTCCCGGTCAGGAGGAACGCAAGAACAATGAACGCAACTGCAGCCGTTGTCATCGGTGTGGACCTCGCTCGGATTCCGTTGGTTCGACAAATACGTTCTCAAAACTTCCCTTGATGCTCTGCGCGGCTTCCTCCGGAGTTCGAGCCGATACGTCGATCCATACTACCTTCATGGTATCCTTGTCATAATCTATCGTAACCGTGCCGGGAGTCAGTGTAATTGCGTCGGCAATCAGAACACCCGAAAGACTGTCAGGCGCTTTGGTAGGAATATCCACGATGCCCGGGTTCAGGTCGCCACGAAGCGTAAGTTTAATCGCATCGAATCCGGAAACATAAATCTGGACGAACACAATCGCAGCGTAGCGGAGAAGCTTGAGTGGAGAGACGACGAATCGATCGGGATACGAGTCGCGAAGAGCAACCCTGGACGTCAACGCAAGAGAGATCGAACCGAAAATCACTCCCTCAATCAAACGCCTGAGCGAAAAAGACTCGTTCCACAAACACCACACTAGCGTCAAAATCAGCACGTAAACCAGAAATCTGATCACAGATCGTGAAAGTTGCATCGTGTATCCGAAAAAGAGGAGATTTTTACGTACCGTACACGAAGCTCCGGCTCCTTGCAAGCAGTCCGCGTGATCAGGGCTTCAGTCGCAACTCCACAACATTCTCTATGTGATATGTCTGTGGAAACATATCCACGGGTTGCACGCGCACCACCGTATACGCTTCCGACAGGGTCGCAATATCCCTCGCCTGGGTAGAGGGCTTACAGCTCACGTATATAATCCGCGGCGGTCGCTCCCGTAACAGGGTCTTTACCACAGAGGGGTGCAAACCGGCGCGGGGCGGATCGAGGATCACCAGGTCCGGCCGGGGGAACTGGCCTGGATACGAGCTGCCAAGCGCGTCTTCGACGGTGGCACACAGGAATGTGCAGTTCTCAACGCCATTCGCCTGTTGATTATAACGCGCCGATTCGACGGCTGCGGGTACGGTCTCAATTCCGTACACGTGAGCCGCGGAAGCCGCGACCAGCAGCGCGATACTACCCGCACCGCAATACAGGTCGTAAACAACCTGAGAACCATCGAGTTGGGCCCAGTCAATCACGAGCTGATAGAGACGCTCGGCCTGCTCGGGATTAGTCTGGAAAAACGACTGGGGAGAGATCTCAAAATCCACACCCAGGATGCGCTCGACGATATTTTTGTGTCCATAGCGGTGGAACATTTCAGCGTTCTGAAGCGAGTCGTTGCGGCTCGTGTTTAATCCTATATAAAACGAAGTGACCTCCGGAAACGAGTCGCGGAGCAGGTCCTCAAAGTCCTGCGCGATGTCGGCTCTGTTGTTGCCGAGCACGAGCATGACCATCACATCTCCTCTCCTGCTCGTGCGCACTATGAGGGATCGCAGATCCCCGGTGTGTTCCACCGGATCGTAAAACGCGAAGCCTTTTGACCGCGCAAACTCCCATACAGAGTTTCGTATGCGGTTCGAGAGCTCGTTCTGGAGAAAACATTCGGATATCTGCAGAACCTTGTCGAAGCTTCCGCGCACGTGAAACCCGAGCGCGTCACGTGCATCAAACAGCTCGTCCGAGTTGATCTCAGCGGGCGTCAACCACCGCTTGCTCGAAAAACTGTAATCCAGCCTGTTTCGATAGTAGCGATCCGTTTTGGACGGAAGGACATCCGGGATCTCCGGACGTTCAACGCCGGCAATCTGGTCAAAAACCTCTTCGACAAACTGCTTCTTGTAGCGACACTGGTCCTCGTAGGATAGAAACTGCCATTTACATCCACCACAGTGCTCGAAATGTGAGCAGAATGGTTCGATACGTTTCTCCGATCGTTTAACGAAGCCGGTGACGTGCGCGAACGCGAAGCGTTTCTTGCGTTTGTGTACCTGAGCGTTCACGATCTCGCCGGGTAATGTGTCCTCTACGAAGACAACAGGGCCCCCCTCCGGCTTTGCGATTCCGTGACCTGTGTATTCTATGTCCAGGATGTGCAGATTTTCCAGATTTTTGTCGGTTCGCGGCATACAGGGCTGACACTATACGCGACCGAGCAGTGCGGTGACAAGGCATAGTAGCCGTGAACGAACGGAAGCGATATACTGAGAAGGAGGGCAAGCAATTATTTCCGTAGGAGGAGTATCCCCATATGAAGCGAAAAACACTGCTATTTTTGACAGTCAGTACGCTGTTACTGTTTGTGGGCGCCTGCGCGTCCGCTCCGGAAGAAGAACCGGAGGAACCCGACGTAGATTCGGTTGTACAACAGGAAGCACAGTCACTACTCGACACTATAACCGAGTACGGTCTCGACGAATATGAGTCGGAAGAGTTTGAGTCGGGCGATGCGGCGTTCAGCGCAGGTACCGCAAACCTCGTCGACGATCCGGAAGCGTCCGCAGAGGATTTTCGGACCGCGATCGGGCATTTCGAAACCGTTATAAGCGAAGGCTTTCCTGCTCTACTTGAGGAACGCCAGACAACGGCCGAAGCGGTCAGGGACGAAGCACTCGACGCTCGGGCAGACGTCGCAGCCGAAACCCTTTTCACCGAAGCCGATTCCTTGCTTGAGCAGGCGGTAACGGAACGGGCCGACGGTTCGTTTGAAGACTCTTTTGCATCGTTCAACGAGGCAACAACGCAGTTTGCCGAAGCTCGTGACACCGCCGCGGAGCGCCGCGAACGTGCGCAGGCAGCGATTGAGCGCGCTTCAGAGCGTCTCGAAGAATCGGAAGCCCGAGCGCGCGAACTCGACGAAGAAGTCGACGACGAATAATTGGGGGCATACGAATTATGACGAACTACAAACGATTACTTATTGGCACGGTTGCATTACTCTTTCTCTCCGGGGTTGTCTCAGCGCAGAATCTTCTGGACAACGAGGCTTTCCGCGAGGCGAGAGAATTGCAGCGGCAGGCCCAGGAAGCTTTCGACGACGGCGATTATGATCGCGCAATAGAATTGTCCGAACAGGCGGAGACCGCATCGGACAGAGCAGAGGAGATCGCGGAACGGACGCGCGACGGTTTTCGCGCAGCGAATGCACGCACGGTCGCACGCGACCGGCTCAGTCAGGCAGAGTCGCTGAACATCATGGAGGAATTTCCCGATATCTGGGACGAAGCTCAGGCTGCGTTCGATGAGGGTGAGGATCAGTATGACGACGAGGAGTTTATCGATGCTCGCGAGTCGTTTCTTTCTGTACGCGACGAAATAATTACGGACGAAGTGCTGGGGCAGTTGCGACGTATAGGTGGGTTGCGGTTTGAAAGTGCGGAAGCACGCGGCAACGCTCGAACCCGCCTCAACCGCGCTGAAACGCTGGACATCGAGCGCGAGTTCCCGGACGACTACGAGGAAGCACTCGAGGCCTTCAATGACGCGGACGAGTTGTACGATTCTGAAGAATGGGCGGATGCACGTGACGGTTTTGAGTCGGTTCTCGATATAATCGATGCCGATATGCTTGCCGAGCTTCAGGAACTGCAGCGCGAGCGGGAAGCCGAAGCCGACGACGACAGTGATGAGCTCCCGCAGTATTATGTCGTCCGTCGAATACCGGAGCGACGGGACAGTTTCTGGCGCATCGCGGAATATGAGTTCATATACGACGATCCCTGGGAATGGCAGCGAATATATGAAGCCAACCGTGACATGCTGCAGGACCCGGATAATCCAGATCTCATTCAGCCTGGCATGCGGTTTCGAATACCATCAATCGACGGAGAAACACGTTCGGGAACGTGGGACGACGACGAAGAATGACACGCAGTAGCGTTCAAAGCCCTCTCCTGCCGAGAGGGCTTTTTTTATGGAATACCGTTGATCGTTGAGAGTGCAATGCGTGCGGGCAGCGAGCTTCCCGGTTGTCCGATTACTGTCCGTCCGTCGAGATTTCCCATCCACACCGCGACGGTGTGCTGTTCGTTTGCAGCGACCGCGAGTATATCTGAAAACCGGCTCGCGGTTCCCGTTTTCAGCATGACGCCGGTGCTCTCGTGCAGAAACGAATCCGCCGGAAATCCGAGATACCGGTACTCCGGCGACGATAGTATTTCGGCGATCTGCCTTGCGGCGGATTCTGCTATGACACGCCTCCCTGCCTGCTCCATGCGACGAGCCTCGTCGACAGCCGTAAACGACAGCGGTACCGAAATACCGCCCCGCGCAAGCGTGGCGTAGGCAGCGGCAAGTTCTTCCAGACTGGAACGAGCCGCTCCGAGCACTGCTCCTAGACCGGCCCGGTCCATCTCCTGAACGAACACCGACATCCCGAGGTCATCCATATAACGCATGAACGCATCCTGTCCGAGCTGATCGTACAGACTCACCGCCGGAACGTTGAGTGAGGAGCCGAGTGCAACCGCAGCAGTTACGGTTCCGTTGAACTGATTATTGAAATTAAACGGAATGTATATCTCGTCACTGCCGAACTGTATTGCTTCATCCTCGAATCGCGTCTCCGGGGTGTATCCTCGCTCAAACGCCAATGCAAAGAGAAACGGTTTTACGGTACTGCCGGGACTCCGTGCGATCCGTACCGCATCGATATATGAACGCCCGTATGCGGTGCGATCGGGGCTTGCCCCAAGGTACGCGCGGACTTCCCCGCTTACATTGTCGACAACAATACCTGAGGCGTCCTGTATGCGGTTTCCGGTTGCTTCGTTTAGCGCTTCTTCAGTTGCCCGAACGAGGAGCGTCTGTATGCCGAGATCAAGCGTCGAGCGAACAAAGGAATCAGCGGCATCGACCACGACGCGGTTCGTGAAATGTGCAAGCCCAAGCGACGGTTCGGGGTTATCCAGCAGCACGCTCGCTGTTCCGGTCGCCCTGTCGTTCGGCTTGCGTGCAGCGCGTACAGCCGAGAAGAGGGCGTCGTGGTACAACTCGAGGCGGACACGACGCCCCGATCGAATCGCTGCCTCGACTGCACGTTCGGGCGTATTCTGCAGCGTGTAGCGGGACGGATTCCTGGGTATTGCCATTAACAGATAGCTCGAACGCACCCCGAGCTCGGAGGTCGATCGCGAGAACCAGAAACGAGAAGCCGCTTCAATACCTTCAATGGAGTACCCGAATGGAATGTTATTGAGATACTGTTCGAGCAACCCCTGTGGCTCCAGGCGGGCGCGCAAACGAACCGCGTTCCAGACATCGGAAAGGGAGATCGTGTTAACGCCGGAAGACCGTCCGGGTGATGAAGCAACCGACCGACGGATCATTCGGGCAAGCTGCATGCTTATGGTCGCACCGCCGTACGCAGGCTGCGAAGACGTGCCGGCGGTCGCCACTCTATACAATCGCCCGAGTATTGATACCGGGTCGATCCCGGGATGCCAGACAAAGCGCTGATCTTCGGAGGCAAGCGCAGCTTCAATAACGTGTTCCGGAATGGTCTCGAGGGAACGAGCAAAGCGGTAGGTACCCCGCTCGGACAGGCGAACGTCAAACTCGACGCCGTTGCGGTCACTGATCACAACCGCCGGGCGCGATTCCATGAAATCGACAAGCTGTGGATACGGCGTGTAGCGCGCGGTCAGCCACACTATAATGACGAGACTCAGCGGGACGAGAAACATACGTCGAAGATACACGCCATTTTTACACACGCGCTTACTCAGAGCCGAAAATCTGCACCAGCCCGCCGGACGATCTGCCGAATACTTCCGGTTCGTATATGAGGGTAGCGTCCGCAGGTGGAACAGGAAAAACCCCCGGCGTCGTGGCGCGGGCCAGAAACTCGATCACGAATGCTCCCGGGTGCAGGTCCTCAAGCAGGATGCGGTACTCGCTATCGAATACATCGCCCCAACCGAGTTCCCCCGGATCGTGTGCGCCGGTTGTCTCCAGTTGTGTATCGAGAATGTCCATACCCGACGGTACGGGCACGGTAATCTGCACCATTGATCGGCGAATGCCCGTGCTTACCAGCGTTCGGACTCTGTAGGTTCGCCCGCTTACGAGACGCTCGGGGTCGACCGGTTCCCCGTCAATGGAACGATACTGGTGAACCAGACTGATACCCTGATCAAACGCGCCGACTGTTTCAGCCGGCAACAGGTATGACAGCTGAACCCGATACCAGAGCGGACTCACCAAGCCGCTGATTCGTATCGGGAGCTCACTTCCCGCTGGAACGCTTTCGAGATGGTCTGGAACGGTCTGAAACTCCACCATTCGAGCTGCGCCTCCACCGATCGCTGCGCTTCCCAACTGAACATCGCCGATACTCGCTAAAAGTTCCTGTTGCGGTACGTCGAGGCTTGCCGGACCCAGGCGCGCGAAAGCGTGCACGATCCAGGAAGCATCCGTGCTCGACAGCCTGCGTCCCCAGCGCAGTTCCAGCGTTTCCGCCAATCGCCCGGAGTAACCCTCATCGGTTTCGTGAATCATGGATGCCACAAACATTCGAGCGAGTGTCGCGACCGGAGAGTCGAGGTACGCGGGGTATCGGGGATCGTCCCTGAGCTCTGCCGACCGCTCCGAAACGAGCACGTACTCTTTCATGGTCTCGTACAAACTACGCGAACGCTCCCGATTGCCGAGCTCGAGATAGGCAAGCGCGAGGAGGCTGCGTTCAGCGTGGCCGTAATCCGAACCGAGTTGCCGCTCGATCCACCCGATGTCTTCGGTCTCCAGCACCCCCAGGATGCTCAGCGCGTATCCGGCGGTCAGCCTGGTCACCCGGTGCGCTGTATCGTCAAAAAACAGCTCCTCGAGGTAGGCGCGAAACGCTGCCTCGTCGAAACCGGCCTCGGTGGCAAGACGCTCGACGCGATCGGGGTCGGCATGCTTCATGTCCGCGTACATAATGCCAACTCGTGCGCTTGCGGTCGGGTTCGAGCGCTGAACCTGTTCTTGAACTGCAAGACCTCCGTCACTGCGCTGAAACTCCGCCATGGATCGAAAGGCAGTCGCATGGGTCGCATGATCGAACGACTCCGCCTCGACATGTGGCCCTGCCACAGACAAAACGTGAGCCTGGCCGACGATACGCTCGATTAAACCGGCGGTCGGTTCGGAAAGCCGGGCGACCGCGCTGTCGAGCGCCGACAGACGGTCTGTCCGTACGGTGAGGCGGAGTTCCTCGCTCCCGGGAACAGAAACCATGGGAAACAGAACTCGATCAATGATCTCCACGTCGGGTTCAAGACGTGCCGAGCTTGAGACCGTTTCACGTGCCGACGGCGCTACCGCCGATAGACTCGTTTCCATACTGTCGTTAAAGACATCCGACTCAAAATCAATTCTGAATCGGATCTCGGCTTCCGAATGCACCGAGACCATAAACGGGACTCTTTGTGTTTCCCCGCCCTGAAGTTCGACCTGAACGGTCTGAGGGCTGTGAAACGACAGCGCTCGATCTTCGGCAGGACCGTTTAACGCCGTCAAACGTATGGAACCGCTGATGTCGGTTTCGCCGGTATTGGTCAAAAGGACACCAAGTTCGGCGGAGTCGCGTACACGGAGAGCAGCCGGAAAATCGGTGCGGACGTTCACCGGCAATCCGACCTGCATCTCGTATTCTCCGATACCGAAACGGTCGGCACCGGCGGCCACCGCGGTGAATCTCCACGTCGTGAGACTATCCGGCAGGTCCACACGAAACTCCGCGCGGCCATCCCAGTTCGTTCGACCAGCGAGGTCGAAGACGGCGATCCGTGAGAAATCTACCCGTGCCGCATCCTCTGTTGACGCAAAGCGGGCGGACTCCGAGTCTGCCTTGAGACCTCCGCCACCACCGTGAAGATTCCTGGATTCAAAAAGCACCGGCGAAATGAGCATATCTCTGCTGTCTCCTCCACCGACTGAGAGAGGAAACTGCTCACTGCGGTACATATGGTCCACGGGATCGGGAATCCGGTAATCGATCAGATCGAGGATGCCCCGATCGGCGCCGATCAGAAACACACGCAGGTCTTCAACGGGAACGCCGTCCCGGGTCGCGTACACGCTTATGTCAACGGAATCGCCCGGCTCAACCGAAACGTTCGAGCTGTCTACCTCGAGGTCTACTCGTCGACTTTCGGTCGCAACCCGGACCTCCGTCATACCGAAGAAACCCGATGGCCTGCCGAGGTCCGGAGCGCCGAAGTCGTCCGGGGGTTCCTCGCTGCGGGGTCGCGCCGCAAATATGCCGACGTAGACGACCGGGACGTGCTCCTCGCGCACCGGCACCTCGATCGATGTGGTCGTACCATCGAGTTCGACAAAGAACTCATCCAGAATACCCGACTGCTCGACGGTAACCAGATACCGTCCTGCTTCCAGCGGACTCCGGACAAGGATGGTCGCGGTCTCGCCGGGGGCGTATGTCGGCTTTTCCGGGTCAAGTCGTATCTGACCTTCGAAGTCGAAGTTCCAGACCCCGACATCGGCGCCCGTGACGTACAAGTCGTAGGTCGAGACGAGGTGCCGCCCTTCCCTGTCTGTGCCCCGGATGACGATCGAATAACTGCCACTGTGTTCGGGCTCTACCGTAAACGGCGCCCGCCCCTGCCGCAGGCGCAGCGGGCGGGATGATTCCATCTCAGTGACACGTTCGTATGTCCTCCAGTACGCACCAGCAGGCCCCGGGTTCGTATTGACCCGCCACTCGTGCCTGTACACAGACAACTCGTACTCACCGTTGAACGAGGGGTCGAGTACCGCACCGCTGTTCACCGGTTTCGAGTCTGTCGGACGAACCACCACAACGTCCCCGGAAACGGTCTCACCTTCGGCGTAAAACCATCGCGAATCAGCCAGGCGTATCCCGACATAGCGGTCGGCCGGATGGACAAGAACGCTGCTTCTGTGTGCGGTTTCGCGGTCGCTCGCATCTACGACGGTGCTCTGAAGCGTATAGCGGTAAGCGCGGCCCTCCTGTGCAGAAGGTGGGGTCTCGACTTCGTGCACGACGCTACCACGGTCGTCAAGAACGCCCCCACGAGTGTCGAGCGAAAAAGCGGGGGTCCACTCCGAAGGTCCAAACTGGTATCCGGAACGCACGAAGGCTTCGGGTTCATACACATGGGCTTCGGCAGTTATCGTCAAACGGGTATCGGCCCCCTCCGGCACCCCGCCCGCGAGATACGCCGAAGACGTTTGCACCGGCAGAACATCCATCGCGACGAATGGGTGATCAGGAATTTCATGTGTCACGCTCAGGTCGGCTGCTCTGACAAACGCAACATCGAAGTAGGCGACAGCAGATTCTCCATCGCGACTGTATTCTACCGCATAGGTACCCGGATTCAGGTCGTCCGGCAGCGTGTATGCAAGCTCAAATACTCCGTCTCGATCGGTTTCGGCGGACATGTGAAACAAATCATCGCCCGCACCCGGGCGGTGGCGCACGCGAAGCTCGAACGGTCCGTGGTAGGGCCGAAACCCGTTCCCGTTGCGGAGCCTGTCGAATCCCGCTACCCGGATCTCTTCTCCCGGACGATACACGCCGCGGTCACTCGCCATCCAGACGTCGGGTCCGGGTCGATATCCGTCCCCGGGACGTGTGACGTTGTTGACACCCGCGCGGTACGGACTGTGCGACTGTGGCGCCGAGAGCACCAGCCTGTCGTCGGGTGTTCGGACCGTGATGTACAGCTGGAGACCGCCCTCACGAACGAAATCCTCGTTGAACGCACGCGCGTCGAGCGGAATCGAGGCAAAGCCTGTAGAGTTCGTTCGGCCGAAGGCGACGGGCGAACCGTACAGGCCGTTTACCGACACCTCTGCATCCACAAGGGGCGCACCGCTGGACATGCTCGTTGCCCACACAAGTACGCGGTTCTGCGCCCACCGCGCCGTTACCCCTATGTCGGTCACCTGAACGCGCAGATCACCCGAGCGGTTCCCCGTCTCTCTCTCATTACGAGCGCGAAGGAACGCGTTCCACCTGAGTTCGACGCTCCCCGTGCCGGAAGGGCCGAGGTACGGTCGAAGATCGATAACCTCAAGGCGCGGGACGTTGCGCCTTGCCATGGTCATGTCGAGAGGCTTGAAGTTCTCGCGAGGGGGCGAGAGGAAGGGGTGCTCCACAGACCCCAGCGAAAACTCCGCGCGAACGAGATTTCTGTAGGAAAACCAGATACTCGCCGGATAGGCCGACTCCATGACGCGATTCCCGTGCTCCGACATGCTGAATCTGCTCGATGCCGGAGGAAGGATCTCACGGACCCGGCGTGTATCGCCGATGCTGCGCGCGTATCGGTCTGTGATCCCCTCGCGCAGCTCAAGCTCAAGGCTCTGCTCGAACGTGGCAGGAAGGTTGCTGAGACGTACTACGCGTCCGGTCACATGCGCATGATCGCTGATGTCGACCCACTGGGAACCGTTCATCCATATGCGGGATTCAATGCTGTCAGGCTGCAATTCATGCGAAAACTCCAGATACACGATCCCTTCTTCGTCCTCCCAGCCTCCTGGATACCGGTTGCTCGTGGTCGAGATTGTTTCAAAACGAAACGGCCGCACCGTTGCGAAGTCGAAGCGGGAACGCTGTGGACTCACAACGCTCGAGTCGGATGTCGTTCGAGCACCAGGCTCAAGTGCGATCTGTACAGGTGTTTCAACCTCCGGAGTGTCTGCAAGTTCCAGTTGCAGGTAGTGAGCCGCGCGTTCGGCGTCCATCCACTCCGGTTGTTCGCCCGGGCTGAGCTGGAATTCCGCTTCGGCACCGCCGACGAGAACGGTGATATACTCGCGGAGCTCCTGCGGCGATGCCGGATAATTGAACTCCAGAGTGAACACCCGGGCTCGTTCGGGAGGTATGTCCATGGGATCATTCCAGTACCGATTGCGGGTGCTGCCCGCATGAACACGCACAAGCTCGAGCGCCTCATCCCGGAACGTGAACGAGCCAAGGGGCTCATCTGCCTCCGCGTCCGGCCGGATCTCTACGCGGTACTCGTTTTGACCTTCAAGACGTTCACCGGGCTCGAACACGAACATGCGACTCCCGAGAGCGCGTAGCTGCCCGTCAATTTCCGGCTCGATTCGCAGAAGGTGCTCAGGAACGACACCGTCGGAAACAGACCGTATCGGTATAATCGCCTGATCGAACACAACATAGATCTGCGGACGCCGTATAGATGCGGGGAGTGTCCCCGTGGGACCGTAATCGACAATAGATACATCTGTTGCGCTCCCGGCGTCGGCAGCATCGGCGGGAAGACTTCGTTCCCGGAGGGCGTAGTACGGTACCGACGTTTCGAAATCGACGTCGCGAATTTCAGCGAACGAGGAAAACCCTTCAATGTACGCCGGTAATCCGCGTTCCTGTACGGTGGCGCGCAGTGCCGAAAGGCGAGCCTCGGCGTCACCGCTCCCCGACTCGCACGCTACAAGAAGCGCGACGCCGAGAACCACGAATATTACATATCGGCTATGGTTGTACTTCACGGAGTACCCGGGCGCTGTCGGTCAGGCCTGCTTCTTCGGCAAAGTCTATAGGTGTCCAGATTGTTCCCTGCACACGGATTCGGTCGTTCGCACGCGCTCCGGCATTAATGAGACGTTCCACCACGACGGCTGGGTCGTAATCGTACTCGGCACCAAGAACAAGAGCCATTGCGAGCGGATTCAGAATCCGTCCCTCGTACACAACTGTTGCGTTCACGTCTGCCCCGGCTTCCAGAAAACGGTTAACCAGAGTCACGTCAACGTCTCCGCGTTCGATGCCGATGATAATCGGAAGCGCGAGTGCGGTGACCCTCATTTCACCCGTCTCAAGAACTATGTCCGGGGAAGCCCCGGCCTCAAGCAGCGTTTCGACCAGATCCAGGCGAAGGTCGTCCCGAAAGAGACCCGAAAGCAAAACCGCTGTCAGAGGCGTAAATGTGGAAGCATCGACATCGAACCTGGGGTCAGGATTCGCTCCGGCGTCCAGAAGCTCCGTGACAATATCAGCCGAAGGCCGGAAGGACCCGAGGAGATCCTGGAGTGACAGCTCTGCGCCAAAGGCTACTGCGAGTGCGGACAACCCACCATTCGTGCGAATATCGGGGTCTCCTCCGTCCTGGACCCACTGCTGAACCGTCTCCACATCGCCCTGCCGCAGACGCCGAAAAAACTCCCCCCGGCTGATATTCGGCTGTCGCCGCTCGAGCGTCACGAGAAGCCGTTCGTCGAGGTCGGGGCGGAACTCGATCTCGAGAACTCTGCTTATGTACCCCGAAGACCGGACCTCGATCGTGACCGTTTCCCCGGACTCAAACAGACCCGAGAAGATCTGATTACCCACGGGTATTCCGTCAAGAAGTATCTCCGCCCCCGGAGGATCGGTCTGAATCGTAAGCCGGGCGGGACCGTCGTTGTCCTCAGCGTCGGTTTCTCGCTGCAACGGCAAAAACCGGTCGCTCGTACGGTCAAGAATTTCGGTTCGCTCGGCCACGGTAATGCTTGAAACATCGGGCCTCGCCTGAGCCATTCTATCTGCCGCGTAACGAAGTACCGTCTGAATACTTCGAACCGTTGCGTCGTCCGGGGTCGATGCCACGCCGAACTCCGAAAGCTGCTCCTTCATGTCCGCAAGGATTTCGCTGGCGGTGCTCACATCCTCCGGGCGGAGAAGAACCATCCCGTCGGCGTCAACAAAGACGGATGTATCGGAAATTTCGTCGAGGACCGACAGCACCTCTTCGATGTCGGTAAGCGCACGCAGTTCATCCGGATCCACGGATGTGGAGAGGACGCGAACTCTGCCCGAAGCTACCTGGACCGAGGTAGATTCCGGCGTGCGGGCGACGCGGAAACTGGTACCGTCAGGCTCGATTATGCCTGCATTCGTCCGGACTCGTATCGTATTACCGCTCGCTTCCGGTCGGCGGCGGACTATGGTTGTGCCCGATCCAAGCATAATTGTCATAACCGACTCGGTGCCGCGGGAGTGCAGCCGGATCTCAAAATCGGCGGCGCCCTCGACACGGGCGATCGCTGCGTCTTCGAACTGTATATAGGCGACAGCGCTCTCATCGAGCTGAACAACGTCCCCATCCTCAAATTGCATACCCGCAGAAAGCGCTTCAGGGGACACGCCCCTGTTGATCGTGCCTGCGCCGGACAAGGAACTGAGAAAGGGCCGTGCGTCCACGTCGCCCGAAACGACCGGTGTCTCAAGCGTCAGATCATCAGTACCGAGGTGGCATGAATAAAGCACCGAAAGGGACAGAAAAACGAACAGAAAGCGGACCAGCTGGAGAGGGAACGATGAATTCCGTACGCTACGCAATGTATACACCTTGTGTGAACCATATCCCGTGTTGCTGTGTAAATCTACCGCCACAAACGTCGGGTCGGTTATTGAATCGTGTCCTGCTGCGCTTCGCAGAGCACCGTGTGAACTCGTCATCGGAACGCTTCACCAGGTCATGGCAACGACCGAAACAGCAAGTGATAACCCCGCCGTACATACCCACGCGGTTCGTGACCAGCGGTATATCCGCGCGGCGTTATACGCACTGAATGGCTCGACCGGGAGCAACCCGTCGGTCAGGAGAAACCACGCACCTGCGCGTCGTATCCACCAGAGCCACGCAAGCGCGTGTGGATCGCTCACGACGCTGGTGGCCCACACTGCCACGAGAAGGATTACCGCCGGCAGTATGAGGCCGGCTGCGGCCATTGAAGCCAGGGGTCCCTTGAACTCACGTACGCTCCAGAACGGTTCTCTTGGATACAATGAACCGGTGACCGGCATAAGGAAGCCAAAAATTCCGGCGACTCCGAGCGACAGGAGAAAACCGCTTTCCCAGATATGATATTGGACCCGAATACCGCGGTAACGAGCCACAAGCCACATAGCCGAGAGACGGATAAGAATCAGAGCTGCAACCACCGCTGAGAGTCTGTATGTCATGACAGGAGACCACTCCGGAGATTCCAGTATGCGTAACAGAAGCAGCATTACAATGGGTATATGCAGGACCAGACTTGCGACGAGCTGTAGCCACGGCTGGGTAGCGACGGGTGTCGGTGCGGTCCCGCTTCGGATGAACAGCGCGTGCCCCGGGTCAAAGATGTGGGCAGTATGTCTGAGAATTCTGATCGATTGAAACCCGAAGATCGATAAAACAGTACCGGGCCCCGTCGGCTCGAAACCGGCAGCGGCGAACAGATTCGTTGCACTGGTGTTGTCGCGATCGATCCGGGCAAGTACGTGCGCACATTCATTCTTCGAAAAGACGTCAAGCGCAGCATCCCGCAACATCGCCGCAACGCCGCGTCGGGTATCATCGGGATCCACGAAGATCCACGATACGATTCCCGTTCGCCCCCGTTGCCCGCTCTCGAGAAACTTCAGAACAACCGCTCCGACGACCCGTCCGCTATCAACGGCAACAAGCGTGTTCGGAGTGACATGGAACGACGCGCGAGTGAACAGTGAAAAAACCTTCCGAACGATCTTTTTGACCTCGGGAGCATCGCGGGGTTCGAACACCCGAATTTCGACCGAATCATTGCTGTTAGCCATTCCAGCGATGGTAGCCGAACGCGTTGCAAGCTTCAACGCTCCTAACCCGATAATCCCATGACCGCGCTGACGACCGCGGGAGCAAGAATGCTTGTCGCAATACCATTCAGACAGATAGCGAGACTGCCCGCGGCGCCTTCGGTTCGTCCCGACTCGAGCGCACGTGCGGTTCCCACGCCGTGAGAAGCCGCTCCCAGGGCGTAGCCGAACGCCACAGGATCTCGTACTCCGACGAGCTTCAGAATCGCGGGTCCAATAACACCCCCCAGTATGCCACACATGACGACGAAACTCGCCGCGAGCGATCCATCACCATTCAACTGTTCGGCGACGGAAATGGCGATCGGGGTGGTGATGCTCTTGGGCGCCATGCTCATGACGATAAGATCGGGAGCCGACATCAAGATGACAGGTAGAAGCGCTGTTACCAGCCCCACGAGGCTTCCGGCAGTCACGCTGAGCAAAAGTGCCGGCGTCTGCGCCTTCATTTGCTGGAACCGCTCGTGAAGCGGCAATCCAAGGGCGACAACGGATGGGCCGAGAAAGAAGGAGATAATGTCGCCGCCACGACTATAGGTGTCATAGTCAACATCGAGCGTTACGAGTAGCGCAATCACACCGAGTATCCCTACGAGTACGGGATGAAACAGGGGAAAGCGGAGTCGCGAGTACAGGTGCTTTCCGATGAGAAAGGTTGCGAAGGTCACGGTAACCCATACGACCGGGCTTTCAAGCAGAGCGCTCATGTTGCCTCCATGACCCAACCCGCTGCTGAATGCGGCCGACGACAACGAGCACCAGTACCGTCGATACAACCACCGCAATAGATATGGAGAGCCAGTGATCCCGAATAAGCTCCGCGTGAACCATGATGCCGACACCGGGGGGAACGAAGAGAAAAGCCAGATTGTCGAGCAGTAGATTAGACGCTGAGCGAATGCGTTCCGGCTTCAGCATGCCCGTAGCGAGTGCTATAGTTATGAGGATCATGCCAATGACATTGCCCGGGAGTGGTACTCCCGCGTGACTGACAAGTTCTCCTGCAGAAAGAAAAACGAACAGGTAAAATATCCCGCCTAACATAATGTATATAAGGGTAACGAGGAGTGCGAGCCATGAACAGAGCGGAACACCTGTTTTCACAGCTGAAGTCAACGGTTCGGCAGGGCTGGGTGCAGCATGGAATCATACAACCGGAGTCGGTCGCGGAGCACAGCTGGGGCACCGCATTGCTGTGTCTGTGTTACGCGGCATCCGCAGGAGTCGACGCGTTCCGAGCAGCGTCCATGGCAATAGCGCACGATCTCGCGGAGTCCGTTACGGGAGACATACCCTGGAGCGCAGACGCGGATCGGCGTGAGAAACACGGCATCGAACGCCGGGCCGCCGAAAGTGTAGTCGGCGATCTTTCTGTATTCGGTGTTGAGGCAACGGATCTGCTGGAACTGAGCCTCGAGTACATGGAAGCAAGTAGCGCGGAGGCGCTGTTCGTTCGCGACATGAATCTCCTCGATATGGTGATACAGGCGCGACGTTATGAAGCTGTCGGTTCCGGCCGCGATCTTGCGGACTTTTACAGGAACAGCGAGGCGCGACTGAATACGACCTTCGGGAAAGCACTCTTTCGTCGCTTTTTCGGCTCGGTGCCGGAGGACAACGGGGATGAAACATGCTGTTGACCGTTGCGATACGCACACGTAGCATGTTCCAATCGGTCGCTGACCGACGACATATAGAAGGAGTAGAGCTTTGAGCACACCTACAATGAGCGCGAACGCCCGTATCGGTATCGTGAACCGTGGTGAACCGGCGATGCGCTTTATCAGGGCAGTGAAGGAATACAACGCCGAACACGGTACACACATGACCACGGTCGCCTTCTTTATTCCCGAAGAGGGAGAAGCCCTGTTTACCAAGGAAGCAGATTACGCTGTACCGTTTTCCGAAATACCGGAAGGCAACACGACCGCCGCGACACCGTACCTGAACCACGACCAGCTCATAAACGGGCTCCTTCGGACATCGTGCACGGCGGTCTGGCCCGGGTGGGGCTTTGTCAGTGAAGACGCGGACTTTGTCGCGCGTGTAGAGCGCGAGGGACTCGTGTTCCTCGGACCTGAGTCCGGACCCATGGCCGCTCTGGGCGACAAGATACAGGCGAAAGAGCTGGCCGAACAGAGTCGTGTGCCGGTGCTTCCGTGGAGCAAGGGACCGGTGCGTTCAATCGAAGAAGCTCAACAAATGGCCGAACAGATCGGGTATCCCTGTATCCTGAAGGCTGCGAACGCGGGCGGCGGGCGGGGAATCAGATTCGTTATGAAGCCGGATGAACTTCTTTCGCAATTCACCTCCGCGCGAGACGAAACAATACGGATTACGGGAAACGACATACTGTTCATGGAGCGCCTGGTCGTACGCGGGAGGCACCTGGAAGTACAGTGCATAGCCGACCGGCACGGAACTGTTGCCACGTTCGGCGTGCGGGACTGTTCGGTGCAACGGAAGAACCAGAAAATCATAGAAGAAACGCCCCCGCCGAACGTCCGGGAAGACCTTGTACCGGAGATGGAGGCTGCGGCAGCACGTCTGCTGGAAACCGCGGCGTACACGGGAGCAGGCACCGTCGAGTTTCTCTACGATCTTGACCGGTCCGAGTACTATTTTATGGAAGTCAATACAAGGCTTCAGGTCGAACACTGCGTCACCGAAGAGCTATACGGAATAGACCTGGTGAAAGGTCAGATCGATGTAGCGCTTGGGAACCGCATATATTCACGGTCTGTCGAACCCGTCGGTCACGTCATGGAGGTCCGACTGAACGCAGAAGATCCGGACCGGGAGTTTACGCCGGCACCCGGCTACGTCTCCGCCTTCAAGCCGCCGGCGGGCCCCGGCATCCGGGTGGATTCCGGTGTCGAACAGGGGTCGACGATCCCTGCCGTATTCGACTCGATGATCGCAAAAATCATAGCGAAAGGACCCAGTCGGGCAGCAGCGATAGCGCGTCTCGAACGAGCGCTTCGGGAGTTGAGAGTTCGCATCGAGAGCGGTACGACGAACCGGAGCTTTTTGCTGGCACTTCTGGCTAATCAGGAGGTACGATCGGGAGCGGTCCACACACGCTGCGTGGAGCAGATGCTCGCGGACCGAAAACACGCAAGCGGTGGTGCCGATGCAATCTACGCGATTTTTTCCTGTGCCGTGGAACACTACCTCAATGAAAGCCAGGAAGACCTGTCGAACTTCAATCAGCAACTTTCGACGGCAGGCAATCCCCGCGACGTACGGGGAAGCGAAGGTAAAGTCTGTACCCTGAAGTACATGGACCACCCGTACGAACTGCTCGTGAAGGCCGTCGGCACAAATGAGTTTCACATCGAGGTGTCGGATACCATACACCGCATTACCTACCTGAAGCGCGACCACGAGGCGCTGCTTCTGGCCGGTTCCCGACGATTGAACGTGCAGACCGTCGAGCGTGGCGACAGTATACAGTGCGAAATAGACGGACAACCATATCTGGTCGAGGTCGAGTCGTCGGGGGCGGTAAAGGCGCCGTCGCCGTCGATCGTGCTGTCGGTACCGACGACCGTGGGCCAGTCGGTCCAGAAGGGCGATGTCCTTCTGAGTCTGGAAGCCATGAAAATGGAGATGATTGTCGATGCTCCGGAATCAGGTGTTATACGCGAAATCCTCGTGAAACCCGGTGAGCAGGTTGCCGCGGGGCAAGTACTCCTTCAGCTCGAACCCGAAGGAAAAACGGGCTCGGAAACCGCTGACACTGAACCGCTCCGGTTCGAAGGGCCCACGCGTATCGAGGAAGACGAACGAATACGCCGCGAGTTTATCGGTCTGTTCCTCGGTTATGACTACAGTGCAGATGTGCTGAAAAGGGGCCCGGCGCTGCTGCGTACAGCCGGCGACGGTGCGAACACGCGTCATCCTGCCTGGGATGTACTGGACATTATGGAAGCGTACGTGGCGCTTGGAAACCTTTTCGGCGACAGAAAAGGGATGGCCGAGGGCTTTGCACGACCAGCTCCATACGCCGAACTCCTGATCCATTATTACAAACGGCATCTTGATCGTGAACGCGGTATGCCCGACGACTTTCTCGAGAGTCTGAATCGAGCGCTGAAGCACTATGTTCGGGACGAATTCGGTGGTCTCGATAAAGAGCGAAGCACCCTCCTCCGAATGTTTCGTTCGAACGCTATACGCGACGTCAAACAGAAGCTGCTTCGCGATGCGCTTTTTGTGCTGGAGGACATAGGTCTTCCTCCCGATTCTCCGGACAAAACCGGCAATCTTCTCGACGAAACCGCCGTGCTGTGCGGAATGCAGGCCCGCGCGCTCGGGGATGCAGCCATACACGCCCGGTATCAACTCATTGATCGACAGTATCTGCAGTCGCTGAAAGAAGAGCGCCACGAACAGGTTGGAAGGGCGATAGAGCTGATCGAGCGCGCGGGAGATCGAAGCGGCGTGATACAGGGAATCATGACGCAGATCACCGACAGCGGACACAACATAAACGCTGAGCTTGTCCGGACCATAGTCGAAGAAGAAAAACCGCGTCGTTCTATAGTCACCGAGATGCTCGCCCGACGCTTCAACAGAGACAGAACAGTATCCTCGCTCAGGATCGCAGACCGTGCCGTCGAGGGGATAGCCGACTGGGCAATCGTTGAAGCTTCAGACGCTCGCGGTAGATTCGTTCAAGCGCTTGCCGTCGGTACATCCGCCTCGGCGGGACGCATCGGCGAAATCCTGAAAACCACCGAGGAGATCACAAGGGATCGCGCCGTCGGTACCACCGTGGAGTTGCTCTGGCTTATAGACGGACGGCATGGAGGCGTTGACCCCGAAGCGGTGTTTTCCTCGGTAAGCGGCAGTCAGTCGCAGGTCGTCTCGGCTTCTGTAGGAATTCTCCACGACGAAGGTACGACGTACGGGAACTTTACACTGGGTGAGGACGGACGGCTCGAAAAGGACACGCACCGCGGACCCTTCAATCCACTTCGGTATCGTGAACTGCGCGTAGAACGACTCGTAAACTTCAAGTATTCGGTTGCGTACGCCGGTGAGTTTGTTACCCTGCTCGATGCCGAGTGTCTGACCAACTCGCACGATCAGCGTCTGTTTGCACTGGTCGAAGTACCGAGTTCCAAGTTTGAGCGTGACGAAACGGGTCAGATAAAGCGCATGGTTGCCTTCGAAAACGTGTTTATGGAAGCCGTGTACGCGATGCGAGCCGAGCAGGCAAAACGGGCACGACGGCTGCAATGGAATCGTATCATTGTCCATATGCGCAGTGTAGTCGATGCGCGTCTGGAGGACATACGGCTGTACGCGAGAGCACTGAGCACGCGCGCGGCAGATCTGGGTCTCGAAAAGTTTGTGCTCTACAATCGCAGGCTTTCTCAACGCGACCGGAGTCCTCAGGAAGTGGAGATGCTTTTCGAGAATATCTCAGGACGCAACTTCTCACTTCGCGGCCGGGTCCCTTCGCGTGAACTTCTGAAACCGATCGACACATACACCGCGAAGGTCGTTCGTGCGCGCCAGCGCGGGACCGTGTATCCGTACGAGCTCATAAAACTGTTCACCCGCACTGGAATACAGATCTCCGAGTCATTCCCGAGGGGTGACTTCGAAGAGTTTGATATTGCTGTAGAAAACGGTACGACCCGGGCGGTTTCGGTACGTGGCCGCCCCTACGGTCAAAGCGAATCGAATATTGTCTTCGGGATCATAACCTCGTGGCCGGATAGTATGCCCGAAGGTGTTGCTCGCGTGCTGATTCTTTCGGACACCACCTCGGACATGGGCTCACTGAGCGAAGCGGAGTGCCGGCGCATAAATGCAGCGCTCGATCTTGCCGAGCAGCGCAGCCTGCCTGTCGAATGGATCCCCGTTTCGGCGGGCGCTCGAATTGATATGAATAGCGGGACGGAGAACCTTGACTGGACCGCAGATACACTGAAGCGGATAATTACGTTCACTCAGAATGGCGGGGAGATTAACATCATTGTCAGCGGCATTAACGTCGGGGCGCAGAGCTACTGGAACGCCGAGGCGACGATGCTTATGCACACTCGTGGACTCCTGATCATGACCGAAGATGCATCCATGCTGCTGACCGGTAAACGCGCGCTTGATTTTTCGGGTAGCGTGAGCGCCGAAGACAACGTGGGAATTGGCGGTGTCGAACGAATAATGGAACCGAACGGGCAGGCCCAGATCGCGGTCCGCGATCTGTTTGGAGCCTACGAGGTTCTGTTCCGGCACTACGAGATCTCCTACGTGCAACCTGGTGCACGCTTTCCCGAGCGCCGGACGAGCAGCGATCCAACCGACAGAAACGTCGGCGCTA
>JBKHAN010000093.1:0-8315 GCA_046542845.1 Spirochaetaceae bacterium | reverse complement strand
TCAGGACCGTAGCGGCCGTAGCGCCTCGATGTGCTCTGGTGACAGACCGCAGCATCCGCCGACGATCTGTGCGCCATCTGAGATCCACTGCGAGGCGTAGCTGTGAAACTCGTCTGGAGGAATGATCGCTTCAAACTGCCACTGCGGCATGCGGAAGAACCCGGAGTCCGGATACGCCAGCAGAGGTCCTGCGTAGGTCGCCTTCAGGATCGCGAGTGCCTCGCCCACGAGGTGCGACGGAGTATGCATGATGCCCGCCGCAGCGACGTCGTAGTCGTCGAGGATCGAGATGAGTTCCGCAAAGGGGAGGTCCCTGTCGGGCGCGAAACTGAGGAGATGCCCCGCAGAACCGCTTGAGCTGGCGGAGCTCTGCGGCCCGGCAGCACCTCGACGCGCGGAGAATCCGGCCCAGACCGGCAGCCCCGTCGCGAGCGCCGCTTCGAAGGCGGGCCTCATGCGCTCGGGGTAGTACATCATCTCCAGAATAATCAGGTCGCAGCCGCTGTCTTTCAGGAAGGTCGCCAGTTCGGAAAAGGCCGCGCGCATGGCTTCTTCAGACGGCGACCGCGAAAGGTCGGCCCGTGCGGTGCCGGGAACGAAGGGGGCCATGTGTGAGATGGCCCCGGCCACAAGCACGTCGTCGCGCCCGCTCGCCTCGCGCGCGCGAAACGCAGCATCGACTGCGGCCTGGTTAATCTCCGCGAAGCGATCGCCGTAGCCCGCCGGTTCGAGCATGAGCCTCGAGGAGGCGTAGGTGTTCGCGGTAATGACATCGGCCCCGGCGGCGATGTAGTCGCGGTGCACCTGCTCGAGCAGGTCGCCGTTCTCCGCGGACGCCGGCCCGCACCAGGCACCCGGGTCCATGCGCGCGCCGCGGCGCTGCAGTTCGGTGCCGGTGCCGCCGTCGAGGATCACGGTTTTTCCGGCTTCGAGGCGTATTTGTATCGCTTTGTAGTTCATGTACCGGCTCTGTTTTTCAAAGTAGTGGAAAAGCTCTGCAGAGGAAAGCGAACTCCCGGCGCGTATCCTATTTTCCGGTTACCGGCGACTGCTTCGCATAGTGCGCGTTGATATCGCGCCACAGCATGAACACAGACATGGGAATCATGATATAGGCTGATGTATTGAGTAGCGTAACGATGGACGCTGTCGGTGGGAACAGTTGACTTCGGTATACGAACGGATATGCGCTAATCGCAGTCAGCGGCATGAGTGTGAAGAGGGCCATATTCCACCACGCAGTTCCTGCTCGAAAGACGGACATCAGGTTCGCCTTTATTTCCACCCTCCTGTGTCGTTGAAGCGTATAGACAGATATTCCAAGAAACGCCGGCAGGGCGAGTGAATTCCCCGGCTTCTCCGCGATCATAGGAATCCATGTTCCAATAAGCATTGGAAGCCAGAGCATCAGCGTCAGAATACCCAGAACGCCAAACTCTATCCTCCCCGGACGGAATGGGTTCCGCCGAGTCCAACTCAAGAGGACGTATCCGAAAAGAAGTCCGGCGCTTGAGAAGAGCGCAAAGATCGTGAACTGGCTTGGGTCCGGGATAAAGGGTTCGCTGCCGATGTGTGTCCACGGCACCCAGAAGGCCCAGAACAGACCCATACAGCAGGCGAGTAGTCCGGTATAGAGCGGATTGTTTTTCGCAAGAACTGCCCGAACGATATACCAGCCCAGAATAACATCGACGAAAACATGCCATGATAATGCCGGCCATGTCAGACTCTCGGTGTAGATGAGCGGAACCACGAGCCCTTCGGTTGCAATGCCAAAGAAGCCTCCTGCGAGGTAAAGGGCCCAGAAGCTACGAACCCGAAAATAGTACACGGGCAAAAGGAACCATGCCGCAAAGAACGCGTAGAATACCGTGAACTCAATGTAACCGATGACGCCCGCGCCCTCCACTCCGGTAAACAGGTTCATAAGGTCCCCGACCGGACCTTCATTAAAGAAATAGTATTCAGAGAAGAACATCAGAACGAGCCCGGTTCCATACACGGTAAGGAGCCGCGAGAACGTTTCCCGCGCGACAGAACCTATCGGTTGCTCCTGTCTCTTACCCGCGACGGATCGCATATCGGCACCGCCTGTTCGATTTGACCGGGATGCACCATCCCATTCAACACTGCGTCCCATTCTGGTTCCTCGTCACGTTCGTGCTGCCCGGCTCCGTAGGCAACCAGGGCGAGCCCGAACTCGACTGCGGCCACATAGGGTGCGAACCGCCGATCTGACCGGCGCGCATCCCGTTAGATAGCTCCATACGTGTTGCCCATCCAGGCGGTCATCCCGTAGTTGATCTGTGAGACCTCCGGTCCCGGCCAGGGATGGTTGCGCTCCGGTAGATCATAGGAGTCGGGGTAGAGACCATCGATATCCAACGCACGCTGAGGATCGCCCGTCTGCTCCAAGGTCCCATCGTCACACCCCCCGAAGTCCGTATCAATATCGAAGTATACCACGCATACCTGCGAGCCTACCGTTTATGTCACTGCAGCTCCGGCATTTCGAGTACCGTGTGGCGTGTAGCGCCGAGGGCAAACTCCGCGGGCAGCGGTGCAAGGCGCTCACTATACTCGGTAAGCCTGTCGGTAACGACACCTGCTGCGATGAGCTCGCGCTCGGGCTTCTGTCCAAGGTCGCCTCGCCGTGAGAGCTCTGCTTCGAGCGCCGAGCGGAGTGCCTCGCGTTGAGGCTGGTACGTATCATCGTCGGCGACGTTGCGAGTGTTCGCAGGATCAGCCTCGACGTCGTACAGCTCCTCAGCAGGTTTTCGTGGCTGCATCCAGAGCATCTGTGCCGCATCGAGTTTGCCGACCGATGCAAGGCGGCGAAGCTCCAAGGTTGCAGGGTGCCGCTCCATGTAGGTCAGCCGCTGCGCGTAGGGGATGTGTGGAAAATCGTTCCGTATGTAGAGAAATCGGCGGTCGCGGGCGGCACGCACGCGGTCAAAGCCCTCGTCCATGCGGTCCCTGCCGGCGAATGCCACGTCGCGACGTCGCTCAGCCGGTTCTCCGTCGGCGCTCAGGAAGGGAAGGCCGTGGTAATCGTCCGGGACAGGGATACCCGCGAGCGTAAGTACCGTCGGGGCCACGTCGACCCAGCTGACCATGTGCTCGTCGACACCGGCCGCTATTCCCGGGCCGCGAACGATCAGCGGCAGGTGTATCCCCGCGTCGTAAGCCCATCGCTTCTCGCGAACCACGCCCCGCCCGTGGTCGCTCATGTATAGTACAAAGGTGTTCCCGGCGTAGGGCGACCCCCGAAGCGCTTGGAGCACACGGGCGACGTCGTGGTCCTGCAGCGTGAGCGCGTCGTAGTAGCGCGCGAGGCTCTCCCGTACCGCCTCGGTGTCGGGCAGGTACGGTGGAACAGGCACCCGGGACGGATCGTGCCGCTCTTCGGGTGACAGCTCGTGCTCCCGGGCGAGTCGCTGTTGTACCTGCCCTGAATACGGGCTGTCGTTGGGCCACATCGTGCTCTCGTGAGTAATTCCGAGATTGTGATAGACGAAAAACCCGGTCTCGGGTAATCGCCCGGCCGCAAGGTCGTCGATCCAGTCGTCCGTGCCGTCGGCAAAGCCTTCCGGTGGCTCGAAGTTGAAATCGGTCTTCCCCGGCCAGCGCACGTGGTATCCGGCGTCGCGCAGTTCCTGCGTGAACAGACGCGGCGGGTCGCAGACTGTCGATCGCATGTGGTGAGCGCCAAACGACCACTGGTAGCGGCCGGTAACAAGAGCCGCACGGCTCGGTGCGCAGACGGTACCGGTCGCGCAGGCGTTGGTGTAGCGCAGCCCGGAGGCTGCGAGCGCGTCTATGTTCGGTGTGGTACCTGCAGGATCACCGTAACACCCATGGTGACGACCGGTATCCTCGCCGACGAGAAGAACGAAGTTCGGGCGGGACGAGCTGCCTCGTGCTTTCATACGCTCGATTATGTCGTATCATCGTGGAATGTGCACGTTCTCAGGTCAGATTATTTCGCCTGAGACCGTGTGTAGTACACTCACCTGACTCATCAGCTCGCTGACCTCAATCCTCCGGAGGTCGCCGAAGGCGTTTCCGTTCGCCCCGTATGCGTTTGCCCTGAAGCCGTCGCTCACGAGCGTTGCGTGTCGGACGCGTGGCACGGCGCCTGCGTCCGGGGCGGATCGCGTGGTCAATGAGCGAACACACACGTTCCATGGCGATCTCGCGGTTGCGTACCTGGCTTCGCGTTTCCGAGCACTGGACCATCAGGTCACCGTCGTTGTTTATGCGGCTGCCAAGGCGGGCTGTAAGCAATTCGAGTTCTGCGGGCGTGAGATCGAGCTCTGCCACCGGGAGGTGTAGCGTGACCTGTGTGTTTACCTTGTTGACGTTCTGTCCGCCCGGGCCGCCTGAGCGAGAGAAGGTCTCGCGGGCTACAGCCCGAATCTGTTGCTCTAGTGCCTCACGCATGTCGACAGTATACCCCAAACGCCGCCACATGGCGCGCCACCTGGCTCGGTTGCAGCCTATTTCACGCGAACGGGTTTCAGTTCCCAGATCTCTTGTGCGTACTCCTGTATCGTGCGGTCGCTCGAAAACTTGCCTACACGCGCTGTGTTCAGGATCGCCATTTTTGCCCACGTGCGTGTGTCCTTATACGCTTGCTCGAGATTCGTCTGCGCGGCCACGTAAGCCTCGTAATCTGCAAGGACCAGAAAGGGATCGCCGCCGTCGAGGAGGCTGTGAACAAGCGGCGCAAAGGCGCTGTGTTCGCCCGGGGTAAAGTAATCGCTGCTGAGCCAGTCAATCACCGCCTTCAACTCCGCGTTCGCGTTGTAGTAATCGCGTGGATTGTAGCCGCGCTCGCGAATCTCGAGAACCTCCTCCACCCGTTTCCCGAAAATGAAGATGTTCTCCGACCCGACTTCTTCCTCGATTTCGACGTTTGCCCCGTCGAGGGTGCCGATGGTAATCGCACCGTTCAACGCCAGCTTCATATTGCCGGTTCCCGATGCTTCCTTTCCGGCGGTAGAGATCTGCTCTGAAACATCGGCAGCAGGGATGATGTGTTCCGCCACGGTCACGCCGTAGTTTTCCGGAAACACGATCTTGATCTTGCCGCCTATACGTTCATCGGCGTTGATGCGCTCACCGACCTTGTTGATCGCACGAATGATGTTCTTTGCGAGGTCGTATCCGGGGGCAGCCTTTGCGGCGAAGATAAACACTCTCGGGTGCATGTCGAACGCCGGATCCTGGAGAAGTCTGCGGTACAGCGTCAGGATGTGCAGAAGGTTCAAGTGCTGTCGCTTGTACTCGTGAAGCCGCTTGATCTGAACGTCGAAAATGGCGTTCGGATCGATCTCGTATCCGTCGCGTGCGCGAATGTACTCGGCAAAGTCGGCCTTGTTCTGGTGCTTTACCTCCATGAACTGGTCCTGGAAGGCCGGGTCGTCGGCAAAAGCCTCGAGTTTGCGCAGCTGGTCGAGGTCTTTCGGCCAGTCGGTGCTGCCGATGGTCCTGCTGATAAGGTCTGAGAGACGCGGGTTACACGCAAGGAGCCAGCGCCTCGGGGTAATTCCGTTTGTCTTGTTCACGAGCTTGCCCGGATACAGCTGATCGAAGCTCGAAAACAGATCGTCACGAAGCAGTTGCGTATGCAACGCGGCAACCCCGTTCACTTTTGCCGAAGCGATGACCGAGAGGTACGCCATGCGGATCATCTTCTCGCCGTTTTCTTCTATGAGCGAGAGCTCGGCGAGCTTCCGCTCGTCGCCCGGCCAGCGTACGGCAACTTCCTCCTCAAGGAAGCGACGGTTGATCTCGAAGATAATTTCAAGGTGACGCGGCAGGACGCGTTCAAAAAGCGCAACACTCCATTTTTCAAGCGCTTCAGGCAGCAGGGTGTGGTTCGTGTAGTTGAATACCTTCCGGCAGACAGCCCATGCCTCCTCCCAGGTAAACTCGTGTTCGTCGATCAACAGCCGCATGAGCTCGGGCACAGCAACAGCCGGGTGGGTATCGTTGAGTTGAATCGTGACGACGCTGGTGAACTTTTTCCAGTTAGTGTGCTGTCGGAAGTAGCGGCGAATAATGTCCTGCAGCGAGCAGCTCACGAAGAAGTACTGCTGAACGAGGCGCAGTTCCTTCCCGTTTTCCGTCTTGTCGTTCGGGTAGAGTACCTTGGAAATCGTCTCGCCGATCGCCTTTTCACGCACAGCCTCTACGTAACCGCCGCGGTTGAAGACTTCGAGGTCAAACTCTTCGGTGGCCCGGGAGTCCCAGAGGCGGAGAAAGTTGACCGTCTCGGCGGTATAGCCACAAATCGGCACGTCGTAGGGCACGCCGCGAAGGGTAGTAAAGTCAACCCACATCGGCCGGAAGTCTCCCCGATTGTCCACGGTATGCTCGACGCGACCGTACAGCTTCACGTCGACCGCGTATTGCGGGCGGACGATCTCCCAGGGGTTTCCGAACTGACGCCAGTTATCCGGTTTTTCGACCTGGTGGCCATCTTCAAATGACTGACGAAAGAGGCCGAACTCGTAGCGTATTCCGTAGCCGATAGCCGGGTAGTTAAGCGACGCGAGTGAGTCGAGAAAACACGCTGCAAGGCGACCGAGCCCTCCGTTGCCAAGACCCATATCGTTTTCTTCTTCGCAGATGGCGTCGAAGTCGATGCCGAGCTCTTTAAGTGCCGCGCGGGTGTTTTCGATCAGACCGGAGTTAAACAGGTTGTTCACAAGCAGGCGGCCCATAAGGTACTCAAGACTCAGGTAGTACGCGCGGCGAACGGGTTTCTCGTTGTGCGCCGCTTGCGTCGCCATGTGCCGTTGGAGGATGCGGTCGCGAACTGCTGCGCACGTTGCGAGCCACCACTCGTTGTTGTCGGCACCCTGCGGTTCACGTGCGAGGCTGAGCTGGAGATGATTCAGAATTGAAAGTTTGATGTCTTCTACGCTGTGGGCGGAGTCGAATCGAAAGCCTGGTTTTTTTGTGCTGGACTTTGTACTCATGATTATTCCCGATGTGTTGCGGTTGAGATATGCGAACGTCAGCAGGGACACAACAGCCGACATCGCAAGGGTTTCGTGTCTACATCGTCAGTATAGAAAGAGTTATGAACGAGTTCAAGCATGGTGCGGGGGTGCGCGGGAACGGCCGCACGGTCAAGGCGGCATACTCACCGCACGCCGAGATCGGCGAATTCGCTCTGTATCCGGCCGAGCCGTTTCTCGGGTACACGGCGGTTACCGCCGATCTGATCGGGTGTGATGCGGCCGGTGGCCAGATCGAAGAGGTCGTCGTTCTTCACGACGGTATTCGGCGGCAGATCGAGCTCGCGTGCGTGACGGTCGCGGATCGCATGAAGCCGTTCAAACTCCAGCTTCTGTTCGCGCGTCAATCGTCTGTGGCGTTCGGTTCGGAACACGCCGGGTTTGCGGTTCAGATCGGGTAACCGCGCCTGTCGTCGTGCGTTCTCTTCTTCGTAGGTCTGCATCAAGTCCGCCGCGCGGAGCTGCTCGAACAGAATATCCCGAACCGCGAACAGATGGAGTACGTCTTCAAGCGCGTACTCGATCGCTCCCCGGTCGAGCGGCCGCCGTGTCCAGTTGTACTGCTGGTACTTCTTCTTGCTGCGCGACTCGGTTCCACCGATCGTAGCGCGAATGACCGAGTCAAGGCCCTGCTTCGGGAACTCGAGTAACTCGACTGCAGGTCTCAGATCGACGATACCCGTCATTGCGATCCCGTGAGACTTCGCGAGCAGCAAGCGATCGCTCGCCGAGTCGTACGTGACCTTGGCGAGGTCAGGATTTTCCAGCAGCTTCCTGATCGCGTCCGCCGACACGGTGAAGGGGTCGACGACGACCTGCTCGTGCCCGTCGTACAGTTGCAGCAGGCAGAATCGCTCGCCGTAGACGTGAAGGTTGAACTCGCCCTCTATATCGGCCGCCACGGTGTCTACGCCGCGTGCGGAAAGACGCGCGAGGTAGTCACCGAACTGCTCATCGGTCTTGATGTACGTGAACTCACTCATATCGGTGTCTAGAGTAACACGTATCTACAGGAAGGAGTGGGCGGCGTTGTATTTGAATTCACCACCAACGGTCTCCCTCCCAGAACTCGTAGTCGAAGTAGTCAATGAAGGCTGGAACTCATAATAGCGATTCGGGAGAAGCGAGTACCTGGCCTCCTGGACGAGTAATGTCTGCGGCGAGCGTACCGATCGCATACACCATAAGGAGCGAGCGAAGTTCGGCGTTCGAAGCGCCGATTCTCTCCTCGACGAGTTCTGCGAGCTGCACCGGGCCGATGACACGCCCACGACCCATGCCGCC
>JBKHAN010000092.1:0-8397 GCA_046542845.1 Spirochaetaceae bacterium | reverse complement strand
CCGGTCGACGGTACGGCCAACTGGGAGCACACGATAGACGTGTCGGATCTCGATCCCGGCATGTACAACATTCTCGTGAGGGCGAGAGACGCCGCGGGAAACGAGGGTATAGGCGGGCCGTATAATATCTTCGTCGACCCCGAGAGCGATTTGCCCCTGGTGAACGTTCTGTATCCGCAGCCGCTTCAGCGTTCGACCGAGGAGCTCTTTGTAGTCGGGACCGCGACCGATAACGAGCGGGTCGACTCTGTGGAAGTGCAGATAAACGATGGTCGCTTCGTGCGGGCCGAGGGCGCGGAGTTCTGGTCCGCGCGGATTCCTGTGGGCACACTCGAAGACGGTGAACATACGGTCACGGTTCGCGCGGTAGACAACAACGGTCTCGCGGGCGTCCCCGAATCGGTGCGGTTCCGGATAGACACGGCCGCGCCAACGCTTGAACTCACCTCGCACGAGGGTGGCTTTTTTGTCACCAGACCGACCACCGTCGAGGGCACGATCGACGACGCGAACGGTGTAACGTCGCTCGTGCTCGACCGCGACGGCGAGCGGGAGGAGTTTCGCCTCAGGGGCCGCGACCCCCACACGTTTTCCTTCCGCATAGACCCGCGGGAACTCGCGCAGGGCGCGCAGGTCTGGAACCTCGTCGCAGAGGATGCCACTGGCCGAAGCGGGACCACTCCGCTCCTGTTCTTTGTCGATACCGAAGCTCCCGATATCGATGTTCTGTACCCGACTGAAAGCGATCGCATTGACGCACAGTTCAGGGCCGCTGGTCGCGTGAGCGACGCGGTGGGTGTCGATTCTTTGTCCTACAGCCTCAGTACCGGACAGTCCGGTGAGATACCGCTTACCCCGGGTGATCCGTTCTGGACGCTCGCGGTTGATCTTGAACCCGGCGCGCGAGGGCGCTTGACCGCGGATTTTACCGTTCGCGACGTTGCAGGTAATGAGCACACGGAGCGTCTTCGCATGCCCCTGGATCCTGATGGAGATGAGCCGCGTGTACATCGGCTTACTCCGAGTGAAGGGGCACTCACCGAGCAGCCGGTATTCGCCGGGCACGTGTCCGACGACGACGGAGTGGTCGCGCTCGAGTACAGCGTCAACGGCGGGGAGTCGATACAGGTTCCGGTCAGTCAGTCCTTCCTCGTACCCCTCGCCGAACTCGATCCCGGCCGACACGAGATCACCTATTACGCGATCGACCGTCACGGCGTCCGGGGAAGCGAGAATCGCGTGCGCTTTACCGTTGCGACGCCGCTACCCGATCTACAGCTCGACCGTATTGTCGTCGGCGAGCAGGATTCCGCCTACGAGGCGGGGTTCACGCTCGAGGCGCGCGAACAGGCGAGTATTACCGGGTTCGTGGACGGTACTGTTTCGGGGCGTCTGAATGTCACCATAGGCGATCGAAGTTCAACCGAAAGCATTGCCGACGACGGGTCGTTCTCCATCAGCCTGCCTCGATCGAATGAGCCTGGCCTGGTGGACTACACGATACAGTGGGTCAACGAGCTCGAGCGGACCGTGGAGATCAGCGGGTTCTACGCCCAGCTTCCCCCGGATGATGAAGAACAGGCCGGGTCGAGGACGGAGGTCGAACGACAGCGCGATGCGCGGGTCGCTTCGGACTGGGACCGCAGAGTGCCCGGTGTGGCGCTTCCAGAGATCGCGGTGCCCGGTGAGCTCGTCGACGGAAGGTTCGAGGAGATAGATGAGTTTGACGTAGCGGTAGAAGACAGCCTTGATATTACACAGGTCCGAAGCAGAGTCGTCATCGGAGAGACGGAAGGCAGCTGGGTTGTCGGCACGGTAGCAGACCCGGATTCACCTGGGGTGTACACGCTCGAACCGGTGCTGCCGGAGGATAGCGGTCGAGCGTACCTCGAGGTCGAGGCGACAAACGCTACGGGTACGCGGGCCTCTATCCAGGTCCCGTTCATTGTCGACAGGCTGGTGCCTGAGTTCGCCCTCGTATCGCCCACCGACGACGACGTGATAAACGGGCGCAATACGGTAGTAGCGGTCGCGAACGATCTTCAGGGAATACATGCGATCGAGGCACGGGATCCGGGAAGTAGCGAGTGGGTCGAGCTGAGCGTCGACCGGCTTTTAACCCGGCAGATCTCGGCTACCGATATCGAGAACGATGTGGTGTTCCGTGTGACGACTCACGCCGGTCTTGTGTCTGAACAACGCTTCGAGCTCAACACCGACGAAGCTGCCGATGTGCCTGAGCTGATTCTACAGGTCCCGGAGAATGGTCAGGCCGTACGAGACGAGCTCCGGGTATCCGGTGTCGTTCTCGACGACGACCGCCCGGAAGAAATCGAAGTCGCGATCAGCGGCTCAGAGCCGGTCCGAATACAGACCGACGGACTCTTTGATTTTTCGCGTGACCTGTCGGACTATCCCGACGGCGAGTATTCAGTGTCGTTCACCGGGTACGACATTGGGGGTACACCAAGCGATACCATTACCCGACGTATTGTGATATCGCGAAGCGAGCCTGTCGTTGAACTCGCACGCCCGGCGATCGACGATTTCTCGAGTGGCACGGTGCGGCTTGACGGTACTGCCGACGACCCGAACGGCATAGAGTCGGTATGGGTAAGCCTCGACAGCGGTGCGAGTTTTCGGCGTGCTGAAGGGACCGAGGAGTGGTCGATAAACGTCGATTCGAGTCTCCTCGACGACGCGACTCATTCGCTCCTGGTCCGAGCGTACGATACCGCAGGCGATGCCGGTATACTCGCCACGATCATAAACGTGGACAACGCGAAACCGGGCATCGAGCTCTCATCTCCTGTCGATGGAGAGCAGGCGGGTGCGACCCTTATCGTGGACGGGCGCATCGCCGACTGCAACATTCAGTCCATACGGATAATTCTGCAACACGTTGACTCTGAAAGCCTCCCCGAGGTACTGACCGAGTTTCGCGAGTGCGGACCTTTCGTGTACGCGATTGATACGCGTACGATGGAGCCCGGAAGATACGCATTGCTCGTGGAAGCGGACGACCTCGCCGGTAACGTCAATTACGCCTCGCGAACGGTGACAGTTCCCGAGGTGGACGAAGTGCCTGGTCCGACGATCGTCCTTCCTGAGGATGGCAGCAGTCACGCAGGAAGCGTACAGGGGCTCGCTCTCGCACCGCCGGATTCAGGACCACTGACACTCCATGTCGACGGGCGTCCGGCAGAAGTCCTGGAAGTTGACTCGCGTGGGCGAAGTTCCTTCGTGTTGAACAGTGACCAGCTTGCGGATGGTGAGGTTTCGCTCTCCTTGCATGCCGATGCTACTGGCGATGAAACTGTGATTTCGTTCGCCGGCAACGGCCCATCGATATCGATCGACAGCCCTGCATTTCTCGACTACGTGCGGGACCGCCCGTTTCTCACTGGAACTGCCGATTACCGGGTAGAACTGCCGGAGGGTGATGATCGACAGACGCGGCGCGAGCGCGAGGACATCCTGTCACGGCACGAAGTCGTTCGCGTTGAGGTCAGTCGCGACAATGGAGAGAGCTGGGAGCAGGCGCAGGGGACTGAAGACTGGCGTTACCGCATCGAAACAACCGAACTGACCGACGGAAGGTTGAATCTGGTCGTGCGGGCGAGTTTTGCCGATGGATCGGTGGTAACCCGCCGCCACAGCGTCACGATAGACGAACAGCCACCCGTCGTCCGGCTTATTGCCCCGGGTGAGCGGGAACGGTTCAGCAACGAGATTACCGTGGTCGGAGCTACCGGAGACGATAATATGCTCGCCGACGTGGCTGTGGCCCTGCGAGCCGGCGACAAGTCACGCTACGAGGTTCCTGCCTTTATACAGGGCTTGTACCTGGACGCGAGCGTGCTCGGCGCGACCTACTGGGATGCCGGAGCAGGACTGACCTTCTTCGACGATAACGTGCGCATACAGGGCCAGGTGGGCCTGTCGCCACCCGGGCGCTTTTCGGGCCTGGTGCTCGGTACCAAACTTATAGCGAATGTTGCGCAGATTCCGGCGAGCTTCTTCCTGGGTCCGGACTACGAGTGGCTTTCAGCGGCGGTCGCTCTCGGGGCGAACTTCTCGTATTACACCATGAGTGAAGATACCATCGAGTTCACCGACGAAGGGCTGGTGCTTGCGGGGATGCTCGGGCAGCTCGAGTTTCCAATTGTTCGAGTGCCGGAGTGGCGCATGTTCAACACGTACTCACTGTATACCGAGGCGCAGCTCTGGTTCATTTCATCAGACGTTGAAGCAGGTACTGCGTTTCGCATGGGCTTTGGTCTCAGAACGAATGTGTTTTAGCGCGAGCGAGTTCGTCGTCGTCGACCCAGCGCAGGAGATCCTGGGTAAACAAGCAGTCAAACCACCCACGATTGATTCTATCCTGTGATAGCCACCGACCGTCCGGATTTCCTGCTTCGACAATCCAATAGCGCGGAACCGACCGAGGTGGTGAAGCACCTCGGTCGGCAGGGTCGGTTCGCGGAAAAGTGGTTACGGTGCTTCCTTGTCTATCTTGCACACGAAAGCACCTGAATGACGGTAGCGCTCACCTATCTTTGTCGTACGGCAATAATATTTCCGTTTCGAGGATTGGCGTAGACCGTGACTTGAGAAGTCCGACGGTCCGGATCTCCAAAGCCTCCGGCGCCCGAGCGAAATGTTACTGCTACAATCATTTGCCCTCGCTCCTGCTCGTATTCGATTCTGTAGAAGAACTCGGGTGTGACCCGGGAGCCCTGTTCGCTTTCGGCGAGCTGTTCCAGCACCTGGCGGTATATGCGTGCCAGTGCCGGAAAGGTGGAATCATCTGCGAGAGCGCGGGAAATCTGTCGCTCTTCGCGGTCGAGGATTTCACGTTCGATTTCAAGTACGCGATCGTCGAGGTCGAGATACAGTTCGCGGCCGTTCGAAACAAATACGCTTACTATGTTGTTGGCCCAGTCCGATTGCCGTTCGATCTCGAGTACATGAGCCTCAGGAAATTCGCGTGCAACGCGACGTTCGATGCGCACCAGATTCTGCGGGGTCAGTCCCCATGTTGCCGTCGCCGACAGTGCTGTCAAGCCTACGATGCATGCCATTATTCTGGTCTTCATAATGTCCTTCCTTTCTCCTTGAGTGTTGCCCAAAGTCTACTCTGCGGACGTAAAGACGCAGTACGCGGTGTGTAAAATGTATGTAAAGACGCGCGTGTCACCTGGGTGACCACTCCGGCAGCGACAGGGAAACGTTCACCTGACCCTCGCTCGAATGGTATTCAAAGCCTCCACCGTGCAGCCGCACGACCGTCCGTACAATGGATAATCCAAGGCCGTATCCCTCGTGCACGCTCTCGCCCCCTCTATCTGTCTGCGCTCCGACAGCGACGGGGTTTCGCATCATAAAGGTCACCCAACCGCGTTCCTGATCTCGGATCCACTCCACGGTGACCTCCCCGCTTCCGTGCGTGACCGCGTTGTGAAAGAGATTCTGAAAACACCGGGTAATAAGAACGGGGTCGCCGTACAGATGTGGGGCTTCCATGTCGGGCAGACGTATGTCGTATGACGCCAATAGTGTTCGCGCGTTGAGAAGAATCTCCCCCGTATTACACTCGACCTGTTCAATCGTGTACCCCGGGTTATCGATCTTCGTGAACATCAGAAAATCGTTTGCAAGCCGGGTGAGGTAATCGGTGCGCTCGCGCATCTTTTCATACGTCTCGATGCTCGGGCTTGCGATCCCATCGATAAGCGCGTCAAGCTGTACACTCAGGGCGGCCAGGGGTGTCCGCAGGTCGTGGGCTGCGTGTCGCGCCCAGGCGTGCAGACTCCGCTCGCCCGTGGAAAGGTCGCGCTGAAGCTGTTCGGTCGCCCGGGCGATGTCGTTGAGTTCGCGTATTGAGCCTCTTCGAAACGAAACGTTCCGCGACCCGGATGCAATACGGTTCACAGCCTCGGCGAGTTCTGCTGTGTGCGTACGGACCTTTCGCGAAAATGCCAGGATCAATATGAGGCTTATGATAAACGCTACCCCGAGCGATCCCACGACCGACAGTCCGATGGGGCCTGCGAGACCGACGATCAAATCCCGATCACGGAACTGCCGCACACCGGTAAACACGAAACCATGTGTTACATCATCCACCCTGATTTCGTGCAGTACCCGTTCGGAGGCGAGATAGTCGAACAGCGTCGACGAGTTCGTCGGATCGAGCTCGAACCCGTTCCACCTGCTCTGCTGCAGCAGTTCCCTCAGGATCTCGGCGGTGTTGTCGTGAATCTCGCGTATAGCAGACGATGCTGAATACAATGGAACCCGGTGCGTCAACGAGTCGTAAGCCCACAGGATCAGGTGTTTTTCCGGCGAAAACAGAATGACGAATTCGTCACGGTTGAGTTGAAACTGCAGGCGCTCCTGCACGTCACGGGACTGAAGCTGCCCGTATACACCGGCGAGATAGATCAGCTCCTGTACAATCTCACTCTGGAACCGCTCACCCTCTTCCTGCTCCCAGGCTCGAAAAACAGGCGCTGTGCTCAGGGACGACGCAAGAAGGCCCAGAACCAGGAAGGTCAGAACGCCCATGCCGGAAACCAGAAGCATAAATCCGGCGAGCGACACGCCGTACTTACCTCTTCGGTCAGTCACGACGCGTCCCTGAGAAGCGGTAGCCGAAGCCGCGGACCGTTTCTATCCATGTACCGGGGGTCAGCTTTGAGCGCAGGTTGGAAATATGGGCGTCGGCGGTCCGCGTCATGAGATCTCCCTCATAGTCGAGAATGGACTCGAGAATCACCGAGCGCGAAAGCACCATGTCCGGATGCGCGATGAACCATTCCATAATACACCACTCTGTATGGGTCAGATGAACCGTCCTGTCGTCGACCCGACTCCGTTTCAGGGACATCTCCAGCTCCAGCATGTGCCCGTCGCTCTCATAGCGAAGCGTGGATTCGCGCGTTTCCGGCTGGTCTGCCGCCGGAGGAGTACTTCGTCGAAGGATCGCCTGCACCCGCATAACGAGCTCCTTTGGTGAAAAGGGCTTCACAACATAATCGTCGGCGCCGAGCTCAAATCCGGTAATGCGCGATGTCTCGTCGTCGCGAGCGGTCAGAAAGATGACAGGAAGCCCCGCGCGTCGGCTGCGCCGCACGGTCTTGGCGAGCCAGAAGCCGCTGACATCCGGAAGCGACACATCGAGGATCGCGAGGTCTATGTGTTCAGACGAATCAAGCACCGCACGAGCTTCGTTTCCCGAGGCGACCGCGACAACCGAAAAGTCCGCAAGCCGCAGATATTCTGCCACATTCGTGCGGATAAGCTCATCATCTTCCACGAGAAAGACAGTCATAGCACCGGTAATGTACCGCAATACGCCGGGAAAACCCATGCTGTCCGGGGTTCCGGGATCAACGGAAGAGTCCCGAAAAAGCGCACAACCCCGCGTTGTCAGCGTCGGGCTGCAGCCACCGATCCATCGCTATCACAGGCGTTGACACCGAGCGAGCGAAGGACTGTCGCGTGCGTGCGGATTCGCGCAAGGCGCTGCTCGTGCGCCGACCCGGATGGACCCTCGTCGGTGCCGGGTACGCCGCGGGACAGTGTGTCGGCAAGCGCTGCCATTCGGGGGTACGCCATGTACTCCACATGGCTGCCGAAGCGCAGTTGTTCACTCCACAGATTTCCCTGAGAGCCAAGGACTCCGTGCTGATCTCCCGGGTCGAATGCGCAGGTGTCCTCGAGCGTGCAGACCCCGAGCCACCCCGCTTCGTCCGGGTTGTCGCGTTGTTTGTGGTCGAAGTAGCAGGCGTGGGAGGTGGGGCAGACAACGACCTCGTGTCCGGCATCAAGCGCTCGCCGGCGATGGTCGATATCGCGCCAGCACATGACGGTTATCGGCTCGGTGAGGCCGCCGTCGAGCACTTCGTCCCATCCGATTGCCTTTCGTCCGCGCTGCCGCACAGCGCGAACGGCGGTGTCGACAAGGTGTCCGTGAAGATCACTCATGTTCGATACGCCGAGCTTGCGTGCGCGCTCACGACACGTTGGACACGCTTCCCAGCGGTCGGCGGCGCATTCATCACCTCCGACGTGAATGAACGGACCCGGAAAAAGGTCGCAGACCTCGGAAAAGACGTCTGAAAGAAACGTGTGTACGGTGTCGTTGCCGGCGCACAGAACATCCTCGAAAATACCCCAACGCGTTGGCACAGGGAGTGACTCGCCGCTGCAGCTGAGCTGCGGTATCGCGTGGATCGCGGCGTGGAGGTTCCGCCGTGCCGATCACTTTCCTACTTAATACATTGTAACACCTCTTGACGAGCCGTAATACAAAATAATACGATGGTGACAATGAATGCTGTCGAGTTGTCCCACCTGTATTTCCAGTACCCCGGAGTGCCCGTTTTTCAG
>JBKHAN010000091.1:0-8498 GCA_046542845.1 Spirochaetaceae bacterium | reverse complement strand
GACCGAGCCCGGCGTCGACGCACACACCGGGGGTCGATGCAACAGGCTGCCACGATTTCGCACGAGAGGACTCCCCAACAGACCGGTACGGACCCGGCTTGGTCACAACATAGACGGGACGCTGGCCGAGTTTGCGGTGGTGCCCGTAGAACAGTGTGTGCCCGTTCCCGAGACCGTGTCGACCCGCGACGCGGTGTTCCTTCAAGCCTCCCGACGCGCGCTGTACGCGGTCCATCGGAGCGCAGTCTCAGACGGCGACTACGTGGCAATTATAGGCGCGGGCGACATGGGTATAATCGCCGCACAGTTGGTCAGAAACCTTGGTGGTACACCGATCCTTGTCGACACCGGGGAAACACGGCTCGATCTGGCCCGCGGCCTTGGTTTCGAGCACACGATAAACCCATTCAACGCCTATGCGGCCGAGGAAATCGAATGGACGACATCGGGTGATATGGCAGACGTCGTGATAGACATGACCGGGCGTTCCGACGTGGCCTCACAGTGCCCCGACTTCGCGGCCGAAGGCGGGCGTATCGTCTATACGCGAACTCAGCAGCCCGATGCGTTCGTCAGCACGCGAAGTCTCGTAAAGAAGGAACTCAGTGTGCTCGGGTGCCAATCCTGCGGTGCGCCACCTGAAGTCGTGTTCGCGGAGATGGCAGCCGGACATATTCGGGTGGACTCGCTTGTATCGACCCAACTGCCCTTTGAAGCTGCTCCGCTCGTGATTCCCTCGGTCGTCGAGAACCCCGACAGTTACATGAAGGTGCTGTTCGGGGTTGGATGATCCGGTTTCTGCATAAACTCCTCCCGAATGCTCGCATTATTCTGCTGCCGTCTCTGCGCCTCCACCACCGATAGCCCGACCATGTTCACAATTTCCCGGATGCTCGATCCGAGCTGGAGTATGTGAACGGGTTTCTTCATGCCCATGAGAATGGGGCCAACGAGCTCTGCCCCTCCGATCTCACCAAGCAGCTTGTAGGCGATATTACCGGAGCTGAGATTCGGGAAAATGAGGGTATTAACCCGGCTGCCGTTCAATCGGCTGAACGGATATGTCTCAAGGAGGAGATCCGGCGCGAGCGCAAAGTTTGCCTGTATCTCACCGTCAAGACACAGGTCGGGATACGCTTTTCGCGCCTTCTCCACCGCCTCGGCGACAAGACGGGTTTCCTCGTCGCGCACGGAACCAAAGTTCGAGTAGCTCAGGACGGCTACCACGGGCTCATGATCGAAGAATCGGACAGTACGAGCCGTCAGGCCTATTATATCGACCAGATCGTCGGCGCTTGGGGAGACATTGACCGTGGTGTCGGCGAGAAAATACACGCCGCGCTTCGCATTCACGATGTACATGCCGGCGACCTTTGCGACCCCTTCTTCGCGTTCGATGATCTGCAGAGCCGGGCGAATGACGCTCGGGTATTCGCGGGTTCTCCCGGAAATGAAAGCGTCCGCATCGCCGTGCTCGAGCATCCCGAGACCGAAGTAATTGCGATCGCGCATGAGCCGCTCGGCTTCCTGCCGCGTAACGCCTTTGCGGGAGCGCTTTTCGTACAGACTCCGGGCATAGCGCTGTACCGTCGCGTTGTCGGCGCGGGGGTCAATGCAGGGTACCGCCCGGAGTGATTGAAGCTCATGCTGTGCGATAAGCTTTTCGACGACGTCACGGCGTCCGAGCAGAATGGGAGACGCGATCTGCTGGGACGCCGATATGTCGGCCGCCTTGAGTACGTCATAGTCTTCCGCTTCTGCAAATACGACTCGCTTGGGCTCGCGCCTGGCCTGGTTCAGAATCCCCGATATCAGTTTCTGCCCGATTCCAACCCGTTCAAGCAGCTCCGTTTCGTAGACATCCCAGTCGCTGATGGACGTGCGCGAGACGCCGCTTTCCATGGCGGCGCGAGCGACAGCCGGGGCCACGGTTGTGAGTAAGCGGGGATCGAGCGGTTTCGGAATAACGTAGGTGCGACTGAACTCAAGTCCGTTGGATGAGTAAGCGCGCCCAACCGAGTCCGGAACCGGCTCACGCGCGAGTCGGGCCAGTGCGTGAGCGGCTGCAATCTTCATTGCCTCGTTTATTTCGCGCGCCTGCACATCGAGTGCGCCCCGGAAAATATACGGAAACCCGAGCACGTTGTTGACCTGATTAGGGTAGTCGCTTCGTCCCGTCGCCATAATCACGTCGGGCCGGCATGAAACGGCGGTCTCGTAATCGATCTCCGGTTCGGGATTTGCAAGCGCAAATACAACGGGGTCGGCATTCATCTTCAGTATATGTTCGGGCTTGACCAGACCACCCACGGACACGCCAAGCAGCACGTCGGCTTTGTCTATCGCCTCGTCGAAACTTGCCACGTCGGACGTGGTCGCAAATTCCGCTGCAGGATGGTCGTCCGGGGTTACTCCGGCGCGAATGACGCCGTCGGCGTCGATCATGACGATGTGTTCCCGTCTGACACCAAGCTGATGATAAAACCGCGTGCAGGCAAGACCCGCGGCGCCGGCACCGATCACGACGAGGCGAATCGTGTCGATGTCCTTCCCGGCAATTACAAGGGCGTTCAGCAAGGCAGCGCCGGTAATGATCGCGGTTCCGTGCTGGTCGTCGTGCATAACCGGTATATTGCACCGGCGCTTGAGTTCCCGTTCTATGTAAAAACACTCGGGAGCCTTTATATCCTCAAGGTTAATGCCACCGAACGTGGGTTCGAGCCGGACCATGGTGTCGATAAACGCGTCGGGATCGCGTTCGTCGACCTCAAGATCGAAGCCGTCTATTCCTGCAAAACGCTTGAACAGCACCGCTTTGCCTTCCATGACCGGCTTCGCTGCCGAAGCACCGATGGATCCGAGTCCAAGGACGGCGGTCCCGTTGGTCGCGATCGCCACGAGGTTTCCTTTCGATGTATACAGATAGGATGCGTCTTCCGATTCGGCAATGGCCCGCGCGGGCACGGCTACCCCGGGCGAATAGGCAGCCGCGAGATCGTACTGCGTCGACAGCGGTTTTGTAGCCGCTATCTCGAGCTTTCCTGCGGGTGCAGAGGAGTGATACTTCAGCGCGTCGTCGTCACTGACGTGCACACTTCCGTCAATTGCTTTCTTTTGCTGACCGGACATAATCCGTTGGAGTATAGCAGACTACCCGAGCGCCGGAACACCTACGCTGTGGCGACATATATAGAGGAGTTCGGATCCCGAGGCGACCGGACGCTTGTCGTAGGAGCCGTAGACGGCTTCGATACGAAAGCCGTTGGTGAGCAGCAGCACTTGCATCTGATACTCGTAATAATACCTGAGCGCGAGTCTGTCGACGTGTCGCGCGACGCTTCCGTCCTGATTCTTCGTGTAGACAATCACTTCCGGGTAGACAATCTGATTCGAAGTGTCGACGACCGGGGTTCGTCGCGCACGCCGCACTGTCTGCCCGGTTCGCGGATCCACCCGCTCCCAGTCGATCTGCTCGGTAGTCGAGCAGGTGACCGTCTCGCCATCATCTACCTTGAAAATGTCTATAATGAACACACCGTCCGACGATAAGTGCTTCCGTACCGCCTGAAGACAAGCGGCCGCATCCCGTTCGCTCGTAAGGGCCTGGAACGCGCGAAACGGGATAATAATGAGTTCGAACTGGCGGGCTATGGTAAAATCGCACATACTTCCCTGAACCACGTTCAGCCTGTTTCGCACCTCCGGCGAAAGCGCTGCGGCTTTCCGTGCAAGCTCGGCGAGCATGGGAGCCGACAGATCGAGCGCCCACACTTCATGACCATCCGCAGCGAGCGGAATGGAAATTCGTCCCGTCCCGCAGGCGAGTTCAAGTACAGGCCCGCCGGTCCGTGAAGCGGCTTCCCGATAGAATTCGAGATCCACGGCGCTGTACTGGGATGTGTCCATGTCGTACCAGGCGGCGGTGTTCGTGTACAGGTTGGGCGGATAATCTTCGGTCACGGAAGGTCTACTCCGCGTCGAACGGCAAGCCGCCACGATCCGGTGGACAACACAACGGCGGGTACCGCAAACACGATCGCGCCCGATGCGCCTGCAACTGCCGAGGGGATACCTGAAAGATTGTCCACCTCAAAAACAAGCGGCAGCAGAAATGCAAGGGCTGCAAAGGTAACGCTGACCCACATGCACACGGCACCTCCTATCGCATAGCGTTTTCGTCGCGCCTGTACAATGCGATCGATCTCGTGAGCCCACTTGTAGGTCGTGAGGGCGGATATACCCGTCGACTCTGAAACCTCCGACGCTATCGCGTGAAGTTCTGCTCCGGACTCGAGTCGCCGAAGAATCACGGGTATCTGCTGCTCGCTTATTTCCGCCTCTCGTGTAGCGCGATCGGCCACGCTGTCGTTCACCGCGCGGTCTCCTTGAGATGGGACCGAAAGGTGTCCAGAAAACGGTCTGCTGAAAGCTGGTTGCTGTCGGTAACGAATTCGCCGTCGACGTAGTACCGGATGTACGGCACAAAACCGTTCTTCCAGACACGTTCTTTGACAGCCCGGTAGTCGTTGAAATAAGGTTCCCGGTCGTATATTACCGTATACACTTCAAGATCAAAATCGTCCGGCTTGTGCGTATCCGCCAGTCTGCGAAGCCAGCGATCAACACGTTTCCAGTCGGGACACCAGCTCTGCGTAGATACAACCGCGACGGCACGCGAACTGTTCAGTACATCCAACGGAAACTCGTGATGTTCGATCGCGTAACGGGCCGCTTCGTCGGAAAGTGGTGCTCGTGTAATCATAGTACCTGAGAATATACGAACAAATGCCGAGTACGTACAAACCTGTCAGACCGTTATTACGATCTTTCCCTGCACGTGTCCGGTCATGCTCCGACGCCATGCGTTTTCTATCTGGTCGATACTGTACACCTGCTCAATAGGTGCGGTCAGTCTGCCTGCCGCTGCGTGTTCGGCTATTCGATGCAGCCTTCGTCCGTCAGGCCGTACGAGCTCCAGGTGATAGCGTTTTCCGTCCCTCCGCGGAAGCATCGACCGTATGATCGAAACGAAGTCCGGTTGCAGAGAGACAAGAACCCCATGGTTACGAAGACACGCGATCGCTCGCCCGTGCTCCAGGTTCCCTGCAACATCAAAAATGAAATCGTACAGATTCCCCTCCTGGAGGGGATCGGACTCCGCATAGTCGAGGGTGTATATCGCTCCAAGCTCGCGGCAGTAGTCCGTATTCCGTGCGCTGCTGACAGCAGTTACTCGTGCCCGGCCTATAACCGCGAGCTGAACGGCAAAACTTCCTACCCCTCCGGAAGCGCCGTGTACAAGCACATCTGCGCCGGGGGCAATTCGACCGTGCAGGAACAGAGCCCGAAAAGCCGTCAGAGCAGCGAGCGGGATTGCGGCCGCGTCGGTCATCGAAAAACCGTCGGGCACGGCTGCAAGGTGGCGTGCGCGTACCCGCACGTACGCCGCGTAACTGCCGGAGGACCCAAGCAGCGGCATCATGCCGAAAACCCGTTGTCCGATTGAAAGCCCGTGCACGCCCGGTCCCATCGATTCGATAACGCCGGAGTAATCCTGGCCCGGCGTGCGATCCGGTCTGAACCCGGTCAAAAGGCGAAAATCGCCTCGCGCAAGCTTCCAGTCCACGGGGTTAACGCCGATCGCATGCACCCGTACGACGACTTCTCCGGCTCCAGGTGTCGGCTGTTCCTCTGACTCTATCCGCTCGAGGACCTCTGGTCCACCGTAGCGTCGATATCGATATTCCCACATACGCTGAACTACTTCACCCGATACCGTGAGCGAATGATCTCGTACAGTGCTTCGAGTGCACGATCCCGCACGCCGTCGATTCCCGTGTCCAGAAGAAAATCGCTGCGCTCACGATTGAACCAGCGATACATGCGTTCGGCTCCCGTTGCAGGATCATCTGCAGCCCACGCTATTTTTGCAACGGCGCGAAGTTCATCCTTTGAAAAGAACACTCGCTCTCCTGCGACCTTGATCACAAAAGACTGGGGCGAGATCTGCTCTATATCGACCTGGGACGCCGCAGTTCCTGCCCCGGCGGGTGCTTCCCCGTGCATAACCGAATCCTGTGCCGACACAACGGCATCCTGCGTTCGTTCGTGCCGTTGCTGCTGTACCAGCATTGCCACCTGCGATGCGATATATTCGAGCGCGTTTTCGTCGAGTTCATGCAGTAAGCGGGTAATCTGATCGATTCGCTTCGTGGTGTTCGCCGGGGGTTCAGCAGCGGGTTCCGGTGCTGTTGTTTTCTTTCGTGGCGTCGTTTTCTTTGTCTGTTTTGCCATTGTTCCGTCCTACGTCGAAGGTCGCCGATCCACCGCACCCAGATGCTCTTCCAGCGGACCTGCAATCGAAACCAACTGTGCCTCGTTCCAGTGCGCTGTGTACAAGGTAACACCAAGCGGCATGGACTGTCCGTCGAAGCCGACACGAATAGTAAGCGAAGGATGTCCGCTTCCGTTGGTCAGATACAACCAGTCGACTGCCGAGGAAGGTGCCATGAGCGCATCCACATGCTTCAGCGCGTCGTGCGCGTAGCCGGCGTATATACGTCGCACGCGCTGCGCCTGAATATACTCGACTGCGGAAAGGAAGCGAACCGACCGGAATGTGTTCGGCCACGCCTCAAGCGCCTGCCAGGACAACAAGTCGTCCTGCCGGCTTTCGGTCAGCGCTTCGAAGGTCGCCGCGGCTTCGGCCCATACCGGAAGCGCAAGAACTTCATACGATACGTCGGGAAGGCTCACGGGAACGAGCTCAGCTCCGAGCTCTTCGGCTGCCGCAAATGCAAACTCCATTTCCGGTTTACGGTGCCCCGCGGGAAACCCGATACGCAGACCATCGAGTCGGGCACCCGGCTCCTGCTTCGGGCTCACGTACTTGACATCGACACAATCAGGGTCGAACGCCGCCCCGGCATCGGTGTGCCCGCTGATTGCCTCAAGAACCAGCGAACAATCGTACGCTGTACGGGCAATCGGGCCGATCTTGTCGTAACTCGGACACAAAGGCATGCACCCATCACGGGATACACGGCCGAAGGTGGGGCGCAGACCGGCGGTACCGCACACCAGTGACGGACTTATAATAGACCCCATGGTCTCGGTACCCAGCGCAAAGGGTACCAGACCCGCGGCAACCGCCGCCGCGCTTCCGGCGCTTGAGCCGCTTGAGCCTGTGTCGGTGTTCCATGGATTGCGCGTCCGATCCTCGTACCAGATGTCGCCGTAGGCAAGCGCGCCGAGCGAGAGCTTTGCGACCAGCACGGCGCCTGCCCGTTCGAGCGCACGGACCGTTGCTGCGTCACGGCCGGGAATGCGGTCCATGTACGGCTCTGCACCCCAGCGTGTGGGAATATCGGCCGTGTCGAGCAGATCCTTTGCGCCCCAGGGTATCCCGTGGAGCGGGCTCCTGCAGATCCCCTGTTTCAGTTCGGCGTCCATACGATCGGCAGCAAGGAGCGCCGTTTCACGGCACAGCTCGGCAACGCAGTGCAGCGTGCGCCCTTCCGTATCGAGCCGCTTCAGGAACAGCTCCGTCAGATATCTGCTGCTTACCGCGCCGCTGTCGAGCAGGGTACGCAAGGTACGAAGGTCAGCGAAACACAGGTCCGAGTCGTCCGGCTTCGCGACGTCGGCGCCTTCGGACCGAACGGTCCTGCGAGGAGTTTCCCCCTCTCCGTCGCGCCCGCGCTGTTGCGAGACGGGCGGCGGCGGAACGATAGAGAGCGCGAGGGCCGGATGGTGTTCGAACTCAAGGCGGGTCGTTCGCCGTCGGCGGGAGGTCTGCTGAAACCGCGCGGCCGTTCTGGCAAGCTGCGCGGCCTTGTGCGGATCGACACTCAACCCGAGTACACGGGCCATGGTCTGTATATCACGGGTCGAAGACCCGAGCCGCTGGGGATTCGTCCGTGAACCCCGCGCACGGCGGTGCCGTCGCCACGCACCCGCTCCATCTGATTGTCTGTCGTTCCCGTTATACGCCATCCGGTCTAATCCTCCGGTACAAACTCGATAATCTCGGCACGACGGTCGAGATGCTGTTCGTCGGGGGTCGAGCTCACGGGATACTCCGCCGCGAATCCCTCTACCCGCTGTATACGCGACGCCTCGATACCCTGATCGCGCAGTGCGTCGGCGACAATCTGCGCGCGCAGCAGCGAAAGCTCTTCCCTGCCCTCGGAGTTGCCCGCGTATGCGGTGTGCCCCTCGATATTCACCGCCGTATCGTGTGCTTCAAGCGATGCTGCGGCTTCGGCGATCACCGATCTGCCGGCAGAGGTGAGTTCGGCGGTGTCGGGGCCGAAGTACACGGTCCACAAACCGGTCTCGTGCGCAATGGATGCGGCGTCTGCCTCGGCGGGAGAAGCAGGCGTGGGCGGCGTCTCCCCGCCCTGCGGCGTCTCCCCGTCCTGCGGCGTCTCCCCGCCCTGCGGCGTCTCCCCGTCCCGCGGCGTTTCCCCGCCCCGCGGCGTTTCCCCGTCCCGCGG
>JBKHAN010000090.1:0-8534 GCA_046542845.1 Spirochaetaceae bacterium | reverse complement strand
TTGCCGCAAAGAGCGAGAAAATCACCACGGTCGCGGACAGTAAAGACGGATTACGGATTCCTTCTCGTAAGCGAGCGAAGGAACCAGGAAACCAGCCGTTCAATCCTGTACAAGTCGAAGTTGCTGAACCCTGGATCGTGTTCACGTGCTGTGCGCCGCAGCCGTTCGGCGGCTGCGCGGATATCCCGATCCGGCAGGGGGAGTTTTCGACCGGTCAGCTCCGCGTCGAGCTCTTTGTTGTGAATGACTTCGGGAAGCCGCGTTCCGATTACGATGCGGACCGCATCGACACCGCCCTTCGATCGGCGCGCAATAGCCGCGAAACTGATACGCCCGTCTTCGGTCGCCCGGTATACCTGCGCATCCCACACGGCGAGCGGAATCCTCACGCGGGTAACGACTTCACCCGGTTGCAGATGTCCGCTTTCAGCACTCCGGAAGCGCTGTACGGTCATCCAGCGACTGCCACCGACTCTTCGGATTTCGATGCTGCTTCCAAGGGCGATCAACGGTGCTATCGAAGTCGTCGTTGTGCCTGGCACGCAGACGTTCCCGACGAGGGTGGCGATGGTTCGCAGTCCGGGTGGAACGATGTGGGGCAGGCAGTCATAGAGTGTCCTCGGGATGACGTTACTGCCGACCCGCGATACCGCGCGTATTGTAGCGTTTGCGCCGATCTCTATGTATCGATCCGTTCGTGCGATCCGCCTCAGATCCTCGACCCCGTACAAAGCGACCAGCGTCGACGGGATATTCAGTCGGCGCGTATCGTCAAGACCCGAAAGTGCCGTCCCGCCGGCATATATTCCGGCGCCGGGGTGTCGCCGCAGGAGTTGAAGCAGTTCACTCTGACTGCGCGGTATATACACGCGCGGTGTTGACCGCGCGCGGGTATCAGCTGCGTGAACGTCGTTGCTTTGCAGCATTCCGTATGGCCTCCAGAAAGTGTTGGTACGACGTACACCGGCAGCGGACCGCTTGAGCCTGCACTTCCAGTTCTTCCTCTCGCGGGCTTGTGTTCTCGCTGATAATGGCGTGCGTCAGGAGCGTTTTTGGCGCCGCACAGTATCTGCAGGGTTCAAATCCTGACCCCTGAAACCCGCGTTCTATATCGCGGAGGTCTTTCGAGCCCAGAAGGCCTTCAATCGTCGTCACTTCGGTTCCGATGACTCGAAACATCGGTATCATGCAGGAGGAGACCATCATACCTTCAAAAATGACCAGGCACGAACCGCAACGGCCTTCGGAGCAGTCCTGTCGTATGGAGCCGATTTCCAGGGTGTGCAGCAGGACATCCGACAGTCGAGCTTCGGGTTCGGCGTCAAGCTGGACTGTTTTCCCGTTCAACGTGAATCGCACCTTCACTGTTCTTCTCCTGCCGCCTTCGCGGCGCTCAGAATCCTCGAGTACTGAGTGCTCGCGGTCGAAGGAAGTCGTTCAACGGGTATTCCGAGAGCTTGCGAGAGCGCCGCCGCGTAAGCAGACGGTACACACCCGGCCGCGAGTTCTCCAAGCCCCAGTGGCTGCCCAGCTGAGCTTTCTTCCTTCAGGATGACTTTTACCGGAGGTTCGTGACGAAACGGCGCCGAGAACCATATACGTCCCCCGCGTGCCACCGACGCCCGCGGCCCGACCAGCGCTGACTCCCTGCCCGCCCAGGTAATTGCATGGACCGCAGCCGTCGCCAGGGAGTTCCGGGCGCTTTTCTGGTCGATGATCCTGCCGATATTCGCGACGAGATACGCAGAAATCACCCGGGTTTCGAAGTGTACCGGATCGGACTCTACTTCTACGACACAGGCGGCCCAGCTGCGCTCCGGATAGGGATTCCCCGTGTATGTTTCAGGATCCCAGGTCTCTTTGCGTGTTCGTTTCCACGACCTGGTAACTTCGATCGGCAACGGTTTCTGGAACCGTTTTTTACGCACCGCCTGCAGACACTGTTCGAGCAGTCTCGTGTGTATCATGGAGACCCGCGAGATCATGCTCGGTCCGCTCTGGGGTGACGTATCCGTGTCGTATCCGGCTATATGGACGGCCTCGGCGTCGATGCCCAGGACATCGCAGACCCGTGCGGTCCAGTACCCGTGTATGACGCTTGTCGATGCGCGTGCCGATGTTGCGATCCACGCGTGCCCATCGGAATCGAGCCGAACGGTTACCATGCTCGGGTACAACTCCTCCCGGCGTCCGCTGAATCCGGAACCCTGAGCAGATACGGAGATTCCTATGCCCCGGACAGGCTCTGCGGCATCGATGATGCTCCCGGCTCGTTGCTTTCGCTGCAGCTCGTACGCGGCGAATTTACGGCGAAAATCTGATCGCTCGGATACTTCATGCAGGAGATTCCTGAGGTGATCGCGGGCATCAGCGAAGTCATTAAACATCAGGGGAGCGCCGGAGGCGGGCAGCAGGCGCAGTCGGAGCTCGACCGGTTCTTCTCCGGTACGGGTTGCTATGTCGCTGATCCAGCGTTCGGCGCCCAGCCATGCGAGCGCGTCCATACCGGAAAACGGGCCTGCAGGTACGGTATTGGTCGTATGGCAGCGGACTGAAACCCGCAAAGCCGGAATCTGATACGCTCCCAGCGCGGCGACCATAAGGCGCTGCGCCGTTTCTGCGGAAAACACCGGGTAGGCGCCCCCATCAAAGTCAATCTGTACTTCCGCGGCTTGCACGTTCCCTGTGTCGTCGAACGCGGTTCGTATCCGTATCCGACCCGAGGGCCGCTTGGGACTGGTCAACAGGTCTTCGGACCGGCTGTAGGCGACAACACAGGGAGAACCGGTTACGCTCGCCGCGAGCGCCGCGTGGGAGGCGATGAGTGACGGAAACCAGACCTTGCCCTCAAGCGTCGGCCCGGCTTCGAGGCCGTGGACACGAACCTGCTTCTCGGGTCGCCCGAGCGCTGACGCTACGGTCTGCTGCACGTGATGCAGCCACTGCGTAGCCGTCGTGACCTCGACGCGCCCGTCGTTCGCAACCCGAGCGAACGCGCTATGGGGTTCGGCGTAGAAATGTTCCTGCAAACCGGTTTCAATGTGAGTAGACAGGAAATCGGTCGTCCGGGAAAAACACGCGTCTACGTCCCCACAGCTCCGGCCCGTCTCGTAATAGACGCTGTCGCCGGCGTCGGTATCGGGGCCGAGGTGCGCCGGGAACTCCTCGTAGGTGCATCGGATACACTCTACTGCGTCCTGCAGGGCGTCACTATCGGGTCCGACGAGCAGCCCGATCGGCTCTCCGACGTAGCGAACAGTCTCGGAGGCGAGTATGGGCATGACATCATCTTCAACCCGCAGCTTCGCGTCCGGCGCCAGTGACGCAGCGTCAATAAAGACGACGTCGTCGGGCAGATCGTGCGCCTCCAGGCGAATCAGGCGTGCGTGCGCCCGTTCGCTCCGGATCGTCAGCACCTGCCGTACGTCCGGGTTCCGTATCGTTCGAGGATTCAGCGATCGGTCGCGAAGGAGACTTCGCAGCGGTCTGTTAACTGTCACCCGTGTTCTCCTGCCATGCAGCATGCCCGCAGCGCGCGACCGAGGACCGACACGACGCGGTCCTGCTCACGTTCGCTCAGACCTGGAAAAAGAGGCAGCGAGATCGCACCCAGGAATCGCTCGTGAGCGCGCGGGGCATCGTTGTCGGCTGTTCCATATTGCCTTCTATAGTAACTCATCATATGGAGGGGACGGTAGTGTACGCTACAGGTGATTCGCTCCTTCGCCATGTATTCGATTATGCTGTCGCGGTGTTCCGGGTTTACCGCGATCATGAACAGATGCCACGCATCCGCTCCTGCACGAGCCTGATCCTTGGCCGGATTGTTCAACACCGTTACGCCGTCGACGCGGTGAAGCAGGTCCGCGTATCGTACGGCGAGTGCTGAACGCATGGCGTGGGTTTCGTCGGACCTTGACAGCTGAACCCGTCCAAGGCTCGCGAGCACATCCGGGAGGTTATACTTGTAACCCGCCTCGATCACATCGTACGACCACCCGGCCCCAGGTCGGCGATATCGGTCCCATATGGTGCGGTCTATGCCGTGGAGTCGCATACGCATGACCCGCTCATACAGGACCTCGTTGTCGGTCGTAATCATTCCGCCTTCAGCTGAGGTTACCGGCTTGTTTGCGTAAAAGGAGAAGACCGCGTTCCCGCGGGCACCGATCCGCACCCCGGTGGAATCGGTACTTGGGAGCGCGTGTGCCGCGTCTTCGAGCACCTGCAGATCGTGGTTCGCGGCAATCTCCCGTATGCGCTCCATGTCGCAGGCACGGCCGGCGATATGAACCGGCATGACTGCTCGCACGGTTTTTCCCGATTGCTGCGCGTGAAGCAGCGCTTCTTCCAGCGCCTGAGGGCAGATGTTATAGCCGTCCGCCTCGATATCGACGAACAGTGGATGGGCTCCGAGGTAGCGAATAACTTCGGCGCTCGATGCAAAGGTGTAGGGGCTCAGCGCTACGTAATCGTTCTTGCCGACGCCCATAGCCTCGAGCATGAGATGCAGCCCGGCAGTCGCACTTGAGACCGCGACCGCGTAGCGCGCAGAGGTGTAGGCGCAGAACTCCTGCTCGAACTGACGGGCTTCCGATCCCGTTGTCAGCCAGCCGCTTTTCAGAACACGGGTAACGGCATCGATTTCTGCTTCGCCGATGTCGGGGCGTGAGAAGGGGATTTCTGTTGAGTCGCTCATGGCCGTACTCCTAGAACTCCGGTTCGTCAGGACTGGATGGCAGCGACGGAATGTAGCGCGAAAGAATTGTTCTGAGCGCTCTTCTGTTCCGATAGAGACCGGGTCGCAGCGGATCGAGGTAACACACGGGGCGGAGCTCTTCTATCAGCGTTGGTACCTCGAGTCGGGTATCGGCGTTTCTGCTTATACGGAGAATCTTCTGATGAGTCGTGGGCTCTGCCGTCTCTCCGTGAGCAAGGAGCGCTTCGTGCAGCCGCTCACCTCTTCTCATGCCGATAATCTCGATATCGATCTCTTCGTAGGGCTTGAAACCGTGTATCGTAATGAGCTGCTCAGCGAGTTCGCGTATCTTTACCGGCTCTCCCATGTCGAGCAGGTACAGCCCGCCCGGTTCACCGACACCTCCGGTTTTCAGCACGAGACTCGCCGCCTCGGGAATGGTCATGTAGAAGCGGGTCGTATCCGGGTGCGTAAGCGTGACCGGGCCGCCTTTGCGTATCTGCTTCTGAAACAGGGGAACAATGCTCCCGCGGGCGGACAGTACGTTTCCGAAGCGGACAGCCATATAGGTATGCCCGTTTTCGGTCGCTGAAAGCACGATTTCTTCAGCGATTCGCTTGGAGGCACCGTAGATGCTGAGTGGTTCGACGACCTTATCGGTGGAAATAAACACAACCCGTTCCACTCCGGCGGCGGATGCCGCGTCGATGAGGTTTTTCGTGCCGAACACGTTATTTCGTATGGTCTCCACCGGATTGTCCTCGCCGAGCGGGACGTGTTTGTACGCGGCTGTATGAAGCACGACATCCGCCCTGAGGCGATTCAGAATAAAGTGCATGTAGTCCCTGTCCTGAATTTCGCCTATGACCGGCACAATTGAGGCGCGCTCACCGACTCCCTCGTCCTGCAGAAGCCTCAGTTCCCGGTCTATCTCGTAAATAGCGTTTTCGCCGTGTCCGAAAAGGTACAGTCGCTGTGCGCCGCCGCTGAGAAGCTGTCGACACAGTTCGCTGCCGATGCTGCCTCCCGCACCCGTCACGACAACCCGTTTGCCTCTGAGATACTGCATGCTCGCGCGGAGATCGATGTGTACCGGCGTTCGGCCGAGAAGATCCTGAGGATCGACCTCTCGTGTCTGTATCATGTGAGCATTCCCGTCCACAATCTGGGAGAGACTCGGTAGAATACGTATGCGGGAAAATCGCGCCTGCTCAAGCAACCCGTAGATTTTCTGTACGCGATCCCGCCCGGCAGCGGGCAGGGCGATAAGCGCTTCGTCGGTCGGCTGTTTATCGAGCAGTGTTACGACCGCGTCTATGGGTCCGAGAACAGGCACTCCCTCCAGTCGGGTGCCGATCTTGTCCGGGTCGTCATCGAGAAAGGCGACGACCTCTCCAAGCACCTCTTTTCGCTTCAGTTCGAGGGCGAGCGAGACACCCGCGAACCCGGCACCGATAATATAGACCCGTGGTGTGCGCTTCATGTACCTTCCGTAGATTCGGTGTCTGGAGTCGACTCGAGAACATCGAACCCGAAGTCGACCGTGAAGCTGTTATTGTACATATCAAGCTGTACCTTTGCACGACCTTTGCGCCGGTTAACCTTTATGATTCGACCTTCAAGTCCCTTAAGCGGTCCGTCCACGACGACAATACGCTGATTGGCGTCAAAGGTGACGCTCGACTTGCGGACAATCTCGCCGTATCCCATGAAATGCTTTACAAGCTCGAGATCGTCTCCGGACAGGGGCCGGGGCTTTGCTGTGCTGTCGAGAAAGCGGATAAAACCATCGCTCGTACGTACGATACGGCGAATACGTTCGCTGAGGTCTGCGGTCTGGAGGAACACGTAACCGGGAAAAACCGGGGCAAGACTTTGGATCCGTTTCCCGCCACGTCGTATGGTCAGCTCACGGCGTGGGCGAAACAGGGATGCGCCGTGTTCCTTAAGGTCGTTTTGCGTCAGGGCGGTAAACTTGTCCTCAGAGCCGGTACGGAGCTGCATCACATACATTTCCATAGGCACTGGAAGCTACCACGGACGTCCGTCGCCATTCAACAATGCGGTCAATTCTGCCGAAACTTGAACCGAGAGGAGTATGGGATGATTGTATCCGGACGAAAACCCGTCATGGTATTGAGCGTCTTGCTTGCGGTGGCCGTCGTCCTGCCGACGGCAGCCGACACCGTTCTTGTCCATGTGCACGGAAATACCGAAGCGCTCAGTCGCGACGACGCGGCACTGCAGATTACCACCGCCTTCGAAGACGGGCTCATGACTCCGCTCTTCGAGCATGGGCATATCGTATTTAACTTGATGGATGATGGAGAACCGCTCGATGTCGATACGGCGCGAACGGTGGGTGATGCTGAAGGTGTCGACTGGGTGATTCTTGTCGAGATTGAGCTCGCGTCCGACAACGGTTCTACCAGGGCTGAACGTGTCCGGTACAACGTAGTGTCCGTCAGCGGGGACCTTGCAAGTCGTGACGGCTCGTTTGTTCGCACACAGCTTGATCCCCGGCGAGGGGAAAGCAGGATGGCCGCCGTTGAACGGGTAGGCCGGGAACTCGCCGACAGCGTTTTGAATGAAATATAGCGGAGGGAACATGCCCAAGCGAGCGCATTCCAGCAGCAACCGTTGTGTATGTCTGTACAGGTCAGTAATCGCTGCCGTCGTGCTGTTGTGTGCGGTGGTGCCCATTCACGCCGACTACGCGTGGGAAGGTATCGCTGCGCGCGGGGCAGCCGCACTGTTTCCCGATGAAGGCTTGTTCGCCGCGTCGAATGTCGTGGCCCGGAACACGGTCGTCGAACTCACGAGCCTCGACACCGGCCGTACGGTTCGGGTCATTGTGACCCGACGGGCGTCCGAGCCGGGGCTGCTTGCGCTTCTGAGCCCGGATGCGTTCGACGTGCTCGGTCTTTCGGATGATGACGACCTCACCCGGGTGCTGCTCTCGCCGGTTTCGATTCCGGGCCTTGCCAGCGCGACCGGCGAGGAGAGCCCTGTTCCCGAAGACCCTGACCGTAGCGAGCGATCGGTAATCGCCCCGGGTCCCCGACGCTTGAGCCTCCCGGAGCCGGAGCCCGAGCCGGAGCCCGAGCCGGAGCCCGAGCCGGAGCCTGAGCCCGAGCCCGAGCCTGAGCCTGAGCCTGAGCCTGAGCCTGAGCCCGCGGTAACCGATTTGCTTCCGAGAGTTGAACTCGTGCAGCCACCCCAGGACGCTGCGTTCACGATCGCCGATCTACCCGAACCGGATCTACGACTTGTCGATCCATCGCCGGATACGCCGGATCCCGTTGAGTTCGTCTCCCAGGACGGCGACGAACCGGTCAATCGCCTCGAGCGGGTCGTCCGTGGCGCAACCGAGCTCCGCGATCGCGATCCGGACAGGTTTGCTGCGGTTCCCTACGGCGAGCGAGGACCCGACGATGTGGCTCGCCTGACGCCGCCGGAAAGCACCCCACCGGTGTTCATCGCCGATGAACCGGGTGTTCCCGAACGATCGGAACGCGACGAAGCGGTCGCGACTGAGGAGGAATCAGCCGATTCCTCGCTACCGCGCATCGAACCCGAGGCAGAAGACGTCGCGGAGATCACGGAGATACCGGAATTGCCGACGTTTGCAGAACGCTCGATCGAGCGCACGACTCCGGCGGATCCTCCACCGGTGGTAATCGCCGACGAGCCCGAGGAACCGCGTTTTGTACTCGACGATCTTCTCGAGGACAGACCGCTGCCGCCGGAGGATGAGGATACCGGGGCTGTCATTACCGACGAACCAGAGGACCCGCAGTCACCCGACGAAGACGCGGTCGTCGAAGAAGAGGAC
>JBKHAN010000089.1:0-8572 GCA_046542845.1 Spirochaetaceae bacterium | reverse complement strand
GCATCGACGGTTTTCCCCTCTGACCTTGAACTACCGCGATTACCGTTCTCTTGCAAATCAAAGGAAAGTTATCTCCGAGCGCGAGCAGAGAACGGCGGTGCAGGCCGATATCGCACGAAAACCTCGCGACGACGGAGATCCTCTATCCGATGTCGGGAGCTACCGGGGCTATACGAGGTGGCACGCGCGCCGAATGGAGGAATCGGCACAGTTTGGTGTTTGTCTGGCGCAAGAAACGGGCAAACGTCTCCCTGGGGTGTGACAGAGGAAACGATCAATGTGTCTTCTTTTCTGGCATTCCCCGGGCAGCACACAGAGGAAGCCGAAGCCGCATTGGATCTGCGACCATTTGCAGCTCAGATGCATATCGCGTTTCTCTTTGATCGAATGGCGAGCATAGACCCGTCTGTTTCGGTTGAATCGTGGCTTATGGACCGTGCTGAGGAGAAACAGATACCAGTTCATACCCTCGAGAGACCCGTTGACGTTTTCGAACCATTTGACTCCATTTCGCAAGAGCGGTACCTACTCGAGCTGGAAGAATTGGTGTCGCTCAGGCCAACGCGTTCAGAGGCCGCCAATGCTCGGCGCGTGCAGTTTACCGATCTGTTCGGGCGATGGTCTATCGGCGACACCACTGATCCAGGTCCATTGTTAGCTCAAGAACTATGCGCATCACCCGACTCGCTCGCCTTCGAACCGAACGAGTTGCAGCGGTCTATCATTTTCGACCGGCGCGAGAGCCGATGGATTGAGACACTCGACTCAGAAATTTCTGATTACGAACGGAGCAACGGTTCGCCGACTCTGTTCGTGGCTGTGGGTCTTGGTCACATTGACCCGGAACATGGGTGAGCGTTTATCGAGGACTTGCAGGACGCCGGGTGGGAGCTTGTGCGGCAATGGCCACGAGACTGACTCGAAATCACTCTGTATAATATTGCAGTAACGAAAAATGTGTAATAAATTTGTTGACGTATTTGTGCGGGGGGGGGGGGATAATATTTTCACGAACTAGCCGGTTCAAATTCTTTTGAGAGGAGAAAACGAATGAATATGGTTCCAGTGAGTGAGAAGGAATTGATGGATGTTGATGGTGGTTTTATCTTTACTGCTGCAGGACTTGCTATGGGTGCGAAGTTAGGTGTCGGCCTTGCGAAAACATATGGCATAAAGAAATCGGTCTCCGCAGGAGCTAGTATGGCAACAATGGGAGCCACCGGTTCAGCTGCTGATGTTGGTGTTGCGAGGACAATAAGCCGCAGAACGAGGCGTAGGTAAAACGCTCACTACAAACGAACTATCGGTCGGTTACGGGTAGATCGCTCAAGGTGTCTACCCAGACCTTCATAGAGGAGCTATTTTATGATTCGATCGGTCGGAATCCTTAAGAGATGCTTGTGTTCGTATATGCGCTTCGTCACTCGCGGATGCACGTGGGCGATTTATTTCGCTTTCGTGTGGGCTTTCTGGAACGTCACTTTGTATTCGGGTGATACGCTTCCTGCATTCGTCTGGCTTGTCTGGATCGCAGGCTCGTTTTTATTCTTGGGGCCTTTCGCTGTTTTTGTGATGCAGCGCGAAGTAAGTAAGTCAGATTGAACATGTAGCGGGGTCTTCCGTGTCCGAACGCGTAGCCCGAGACACGAGTGACCGACACATCTGGAAGATAGATGTCTCCACACGGCGTACACCAATTGCATATGGATTTACGCAGGATATGACTCAATCGACTTCGTAACGACGGACTACGTGAGACCGTGCTTGCCGTGTAGTGTGTTGACAGATTTTCCGGGGTGGGGGGAGTAAATTGCCAATACAACTTGCCGGTTGAACAAATCTTTTTTAAGGAGAAAAGGTATGAATCTGGTTCAGGTAAGCGATCAGGAGTTGATGGAAGTAGATGGCGGCGGGTTTTTGAAGCTCGCGGCGACCGCCATGGCAGGAGGTCTGTTATATGATGGCGCGAAAACAGGTGTACGTGCTGCCGTCGCCTACCACCGGAGTGAAACGAAACGACGCAGAAATGAGGTTAATAGAGCGCGAGAGATTGGCAGGGCATATCGAAACGGCCCGACTCACTTCGCCAGGTGATTAAACCGCGGGCGACCCGAAATGCGTCGCCCACCCAGACAGGCTAACAGTGAAGATACAATTTCGCGGACGCTACGAGAAACCCAATGCTGAATGCGGCCGATCAGCCAACGATGATAGCAGCGATAGTTCGATTGTATCGTATTTCGTGTACTCTTCGATTGTTATCGTGTTTTTTCTTGGGGTCTTACTCGTCCGAATGAGGTTATCAGGTGAAAACATACCTTATCTGATTGGGAACAGGTGGGCTTTGCTGTTTGTCCTGCTTTCCATCCCGATACACGAGTTTCTACACGTTATAATGCTACCCCGACATACAGTAATACATGTGTTTTATTCGTTAAGATTTCCGCATTTCGTCGGACTCAAGTCGTATGTATACCTGAGTAGGCCTCGTGCAGCGCTCTGTGCTGCGTTGCCAATGCTCGTGCTGGGCTTTGTTCCGTTCACAGCGTATTTATTTTTTTTTGATTCACTTGCCGAGAGAGCCGCCGACTTTCTTTTGACGTTCTCCGTGTTTAGCGTACTTGCATCAGTAGGTGATCTTGAATTGTTGACGGAGATAATACATGCGCCGAAAGGCGAAAAAATCGCGGTGTTCTAGAAACAATCGTGGCCCAGGATAGCTTTATCTGTTTTGCATGCGGGAGAAAGGTATGAACGTGGTTCCAGTGAGTGACCAGGTATTGATGGATGTTTAAGCGGGTATCGCTATCGGCGGAGTCGTCGAATCGGTTATCTGTTTTATCTACGGGAAGGTTTACGATTCTCAGTACCGGTGTTCGTTGTCGTATATTTTACCGCACTTTTTCAGAAGTACGGATTTAATTCGATCGACCTTTTAGTTTATGCGAGTACGTTCGTTCTGTTGGCGGGTCCGGTCTGGGCTTATGCGATGACACGGCTTGTGCGAAAGGAACATCGGCAGAACACAGAACATCTGTGATGCGTGAAACTGCTTCGAATCTGATGTGACGGCTCTCGCAAATATCGTTCGTGTATCATCTGCGTGACGTCTTTTTGAACATGGTGGTCTAAGTTCTATCGTTCATTTTTCACGTAATAATCGTAACCAAATTGGGTCTGGATCTCTCAAGAGAAAGGAATCGCAGAAGAGAATCGATATTCGATTAGCCCGGGGATATCAGGAGTTTTGCGAAATATTAGCATTCTCAGCAGAACAAGCGCCCCGGGGTGGTCATCATCACCATTATGCTGTTGAGTTTCAGCAATCATCCTAGCGACCATACTGAAAAAAGCAGATACACTTCACACTTGGAGGATAGCATGAGAACCCGCGAAGGCATGTATACCCTCATGGCCGAGCTCGATGGCGATGTCACGGAACTCGGCCGGGTAGGTCAGCTGAACGAACGTGCATGGCACCGGATACAGAACGGGGCTCACGATGTTCTCGACTATGCAGCCCTCGGGTTTACGATGCACAGTATATATGGGGTCATGGAAAACTACTTTCTGCGCATTTCCAAGTTTTTCGAAAATAATCTTCCCCCCGACACATGGCACAAGACGCTGGTTGAGCGAATGTCGCTCGATATTCCCAATGTGCGTCCGGCGCTGCTTACTGAACGGCAGGATCAGGATGATGTATACGCATTGCTGAAGTTCCGGCATAGGTTCCGCAACCTGTATGGCGAGGACCTGAACCCGGAACTTGTCTCCCGACTCCAGGGCCGTCTCCAGGAGCTACTGCACCGTTTTCCGGAAATCCATACGAGGTTCCGGAACAAGCTCACTGCCGTGGCTGAGGCGCTGTAATGCCGGAGTTCGATGCAGAGCGCTACGCCGGGGGATTACGGCAAAGCAACGCTCGTGAGCGGCAGTACATCGAGCAGCGGCTGACGGATGCACACATTGAAGCTGTCCGCCTGATACAGGCGCTGAAAGAGACCGCCGGGTGCACGGATGCCTGCCTCTTTGGTTCAGTTGCTGACAGGAGCGTGCGCCGAATCGATTTCGACATCGATATTGCTGTCTGGGGTGGCGATATTCTCGCGGCTGAGGAAGTTGCCGATACCAGTCCATTCAAGGTCGATATCGTGCAGTACGAGTACGCCCCGAAGCACCTTCAACACCGGATCGACGGCTACCGCTGAATCTGGTACGGACAGCGCAACCTTCAGAGAATGAATGGCAATGCCCGCGATTACCCGGAATCAGGCGCACAGACATTCGCGATCTGCTCGATCACGGCATATTCATCCGGAACCCCGGAGGCGAGGCCCCGGCCATCTCTGTAGCCCCTTACTTCTGCGTCAGGTTATACACCCCATCCCACTTATCTGGAGGCGGCGTCTCGAGGTAGGCGGTGCAGCGCTTCAGATAGGTCTTCGAAGGCCCGTCGTCTGCGTTCTGTTTCAGCAGATCGCTAAAGATCTTCTTGGCTTCAGCAAACCTCCGTCCCCGAAACAGTTCCAGAGCCGCCTCGAACGCCTCGACGCGTTCAATCAGACCCGCCGAAGCCTCACTTCGTTCATCCAGCAGCTCGTACAGCTGCACAGGTTCTGTGACACCGACAACCCGCACCTGGTCAAACGCTCTGAACAGGAAGCGATTCCCGCACCTCGCCCGCGTTGCCTCGCTTGTCAGAATGAATGAGCCATATTGTTTGTTCACTCCTTCCAGACGTGCGGCCAGGTTCACCGAATGTCCCATAATGGTGTAGTCCATCTTTCGCTCAGTACCCATGTTCCCGACAACCATGTCACCGGTGTTGATACCGATGCGCGTCGCAAGCGGAGTCGGTGACATTCCGTCGGCCAGGAAGCGCTCGTTCAGCTCCAGTTCCGTCCGTTTCATTTTAATCGCCGACTCACACGCGTGAACCGCATGATCCGGGTCTTCAATGGGAGCACCGAAGAAGGCGATGATCGCATCTCCCTCGTACTTGTCTATTGTTCCTCTCACATCGAGCACAATATCGCTCATGGCCGACAGATAGGCATTGAGCAGCTTGACCAGATCGGTCGGATCAAGCTGCTCGGAAATCGTTGAAAATCCCTGCACGTCTGTAAACATCGCAGTCAGGAGCCGTTTCTCGCCGCCGAGATTCAAGCGCGACGGGTCCTCGATGATCTGACCTATTACGTCTGCAGAGAGGTAACGGCTGAACGCATTTCGAAGAAACGCCCGTTCAGCAGAGTTTCTGACCGAGGAAATTGCACTCGAAGAGATAAAAGCAACAAGCACCGCCCCGAGCGGTGTCACAAGCGGCACATAGCGGCTTGTGAAGACAAAATACGCGGCGCCACCGCCTCCAACGAGGATCAGGGACACAACGCCGAAGAAAATGCTGCGCTTTGTGTCCAGCTTAAGCGTGCCAAGCCCGACTCCGAGGCCTAGAATTGCTGCCAGCACCAGGGAGACCCAACGGGGTTCCTCGACGATAAAGTCTTCCTGAAGGATGGTATTGGGTACGACCGCGTGTGTCCCCACGTTAAAATACTCGCCTTCGAACGGATTAACTCCGATATCAACCGTTCCGACACCGGTCTGGCCTATGATTACGAAGGCTCCATCGAAAAACTCGCTCAACGCATCCCGCTGCTCGATGACTGCTTCATACACTTCCCGGGTATCAGAGAACAGTTCGCGCACGAAATCGACAAAAAGGTCGAGTTCGGCCAGATCATCGGGATCCATCGTCTCTGCCCGAATCTCATCGATATAATCAAGTATGCTGTTCTCGGTTTCCCCTTCGAGCAAACGACCCGAAACGGCCAGATACTCTTCCCGCAGAGCGGAGTATTCCTCAAAACCCACGCTGTCGTCTTCTTCGATCATGTACCTGCGCTGTACCTCTTCCGCTTCCTCGTACAGGATGGTAGGAAATATTTCGTCGAAAAACTGATTGTAGTTGTTCGCTTCCATGTTCGAGAGTTCGACATATAAGTCCTCGAGAAGACCCTCGTAGGAAATAAGCTGGGCGTAACTTGCCTGCCGGAACGATTCCGCGAAGGGCTTCTGGGGCCAGTTCATGATCATGCGGTGATCGGTCGTCAATGGAATCACGATATCGCGCGGATTCTCCTCTCCGGGCATCTCTGCGTCGCGAAGCGTAATCCTCCGTCCCTCAACTTCGATCTCCGGCCGTCCGAGCAAATCCCACATTGGCACAAAAGCCAGCTGTCCCAGTAGTTCGCCTTCGTATTCTGCAAGGATGCTGATTCGTCGGCGAACACCATCGGGGTCCACGACCACATTCGTAAAGCCGGCACCTGCAGCGCGGGACCCTATTGGTTGAATGACCGGCTGTATCGTCGCTGCTCGCTCCAGACCGTGCTCCTCCGGCGCTTCTGCAATCGCAAAATTTTCCCGTGCAAACTCCAGGTCTTCCGGTGTCGTCGGGGCAATCTGTTGCGGGATATCGAGGAGGGTCACCGTATAAAACGCGCGCTCGAACGCCGAGGCAGCGCGACCCATATACAAGTCATTGTCGCGAGCTATACCCTGGACGTTCTCTATGAGCGACCGTTGTATAGCCTCACCTTCCTCAACGAGATCTTCGGTTAAGAAGCGAGCTTCTTCCGGCGGAAACCGTCCCTCGGCAAAGGCATCGATCAGTTCCAGCGAAAAGCCGAGGACCTGTGACATCTCTGTTTCGATCAGTCGTGGCACCTCTACTTCCATGCGCTGACGGTCCACCCCGGACGGGCTCTGGTCCATGTACTCGATGTCGAAGACCATCCGGTCCGCGCCGAGCTCGCGAAGCGTCCACATACCGTTTGCAATAACATCCCGACTCCATGGCCATCCACCCACCATGGAGATCGCATTGTCGTCGATCTGTAGAATCACAAACCGCTCGTCCTCTTCTATTGCCGGTCGCAGCGGCAGCAACCAGTCAAACAGTCGAAGATCTGTTCCACGAAATCCCGGCAGCAGGTTCAGAGCAATCACCAGTCCTACGAGCAGAACCGGTATACTCGAAATGATACGTGCCTTTTTCATACTCCGCCCCCTAAACCCTCTTGACCATACCACAAAGTTTTTCGTTTCGCTTCGTTGTAATACGACTTATCGCATGATATTGTCTATCGGGAAAGGTGCACGATGTTGAACGACGGTCGACACAAACGATTTAACTCACCGGTACAACAACTACGCTCGTGGGAGCCACCGCGTCTCACACACGATCCTCATTAAAAAATAGCTGTATAGAACGTCTGTCCCGGGATAGACTGAAATCGATTTGGGGGAACAGGATGAGAACGACGTTATTCGTAGCTCTATTGGCCGTTACGAGCGCCTTCGCGCTTCTTGCACAGACCGCCGAGAGAATCGAACAGATCGGAAACGAAGACCAGGTTTCTGTTGGCTCGGCCGCTTTTGTGGTCGCTGCTTCTGCAGGACTGGTAAGTGATGATGCCACCGCGGCGCAGGCGCTTGACGTGCTTGAAAACCTCGGTTTTCCGGCCGGAGTCGAACCCTCCGTCCCCGCGCGGCTGGATCAGTTCGCCTACATGCTTATGCTGGCCTTCGATCGCTCAGGCGGCATCATGTACAGCCTTCTGCCCGGCCCGCGCTACGCTTTGCGCGAACTGGATTACGAACGTGTCCTTCGCGGCGGCGGCGACCCGGGCGACTCGCTCACCGGTTCACGCGCACTCAGGCTCACCGGCCGAATGCTCACCATAGTAGAAGCGGAGGGTTAGTTCGCCATGAAAATGAACAGAAAATCATTCAGTACAACGATCATGAAATCCGCAGTGCTCGCGCTTATGTTCGCTGCACTCGCAACCAACCTCGCTGCCGTTGACTACGGCGCGAACCTCAACAGCCGAAGCGCTTTCGACGGCCCGGTTGACTTCGTCGACGGAAACCCCGTCTTCCGCAACACCATATCGGGCTTTCTCAGACGAACTCCGGTGACAAGTCGCGAAACGACCGGCCGCTTTCTTCTTGAGGCCAGCGTCACGAACACGCTGAGCCAGAACACCGACGGCGACTGGGTCGCCGACTACCTCGTCGACCTGGACATTCTGCGTATAGACGGCATCTTCCCGCAGTGGAGAACACCGGAAGACCTCGTGCGGACCTCCCTCGGGCGTTTTCCAATCGCCGAGTCCAGCGGCCTCGTCTTCTCGGACCGCATCGACGGAGCATCCATGAGCCTCGATTTCCCCGACTACGGCCTGGTGTTCGCCGGTGGCTTTACCGGCCTCATGCCCTCGGCCGCGAGTGGTGTCATTATGACCGCAGACGACGTCCTCGACGCGGGTGACGCCGAAGTGACCACCGCCTCGAACCGCGTGCTCGCCTTCGCGCAGGCCACCGTCCCCGAAGCCTTCGCCCGCCAGGCGGTATCCGCCGGCGTTCTCACCCAGACGGACCTCCGTCAGGGCTTTGACACCGGAGACGCAGACGAGAAACTCAACTCGCAGTACCTCTACGCGACCCTCAGAGGCCCGCTCGTAGCCGACCTGTACTACGACGCCGCCCTTGCAGTCTCGTTCCA
>JBKHAN010000026.1:0-36265 GCA_046542845.1 Spirochaetaceae bacterium | reverse complement strand
ACTTGATTGCGGTGAATTGCATTCGTTACCACCAGAGTCGTGGACAGTAATGGAGAATGAGAGTTGATTCTCATTTCACTCTGCCTGAAACCCTCTCCCATCTTCTTTATCTGGACTTTTTGGATTTTATCTGCCTGTGTAATTGATTATGTCCTTTTCTGGAACACAGATTTCGTACGGATACCGCTCTGGAAGCAAAATATCTCCTTGCGAAATTCAAAATTCCGCGCGTATAATCCGAATTATGGTACCGAAAAGAGTGATGAGTGAATCATCTCTCACACGCACGACGATCGATCGGCTGCTCGATTCTGCAACGGTCCTGTTTTCGAAGCGCTGGTACAGCGAAGTCAGCGTTGCCGACATCTGTCGAACCGCCGGTGTCTCCAACGGGATCTTTTACCGATACTATCGAAGCAAAGAAGCGATTTTCCGGGAGTTGATTGAACGGTATCTGGCCGTTCTCACGGATGAACTGATGGCTCTCGCGCCGTCGACCGGCGTAGCCGGTTTGCGTCAGTTCATAGACTGCGTGTTCAGGGTTACCGATACCCGGCGTGAACTCGTATCCATTTTCCGCGAAGGTCAGTACCGCTTCTACGAATACGAACGCCGCTTGTCCCAGCTGTATTCGGGCCATATCCAGCAGATTCTGGGCAGGAGAATCAGTCAGAGCGAGCAGGTATTCGTGCTCGCCGGGACCCGGTTCCTCGCATTTCGCTCGGTATGGAACGGTAGCACCTTTGAAACGGACGAGATCATCGAGATCCTGACCCAAGGCCTTTTCCGTGATGCACCGGTAGACATCGATTCGGTGTTCCGGGGCGACATTACTCCCCCGGCTATGCAGCTTTCGCAGGACACGCTGCAGCGCTTGTTACATGCGGGACGGAGACTTTTCGGTGAGCGCGGATACCACGACGTGAGCATACACGAAATAACCCACGCCGCGCGGGTCGGTGTCGGTACCTTCTACAACTATTTCGCCGGTAAAGAGGCATTCGCCGAGGCGGTCATCGACCTTATAAGCAGGGAGATACGCAGCTTCATCCGTTGCAACATGCACGCCTCGCAGCACCCGATGCTCAGGGAGCTGCGTGGTATGCTGCTGTTTTCGTTTTACATTACGGCAATCGACCGCAGTTGCTACAATATTGTACGAGAAGGAGAGTTTGTAGTCCCGGATGCGGTCCGGCAGTACTACGATGCGTTTGAAGCAGGGTATCACCAACGCCCGACGGACTTTCCTCATCACAATCCAGGCGTCGCAGCCAACATTCTCATGGGCATCTCGCATTATCTCGGACTTGAGCTGCTCTATGACGGAAACACGCATCGAGCACAGAAACTGATTTCCGGCATCGCCGGACACTTGAAAAATGGAATCACGATGGAGGATATCGAATGAACTACGCGAGAATTGCAGGGACCGCCCTGTATGCACCGGGTGAACCCATCTCCAATGCGGAGTTGATGCGCCTCGCGGGCATCGAGTTCGATGCAGAGCGTTACCGGGCAAAAATCGGCATTGAGAAACGGCATATCGCACGTTTGCGCGGTCTTGAGGAAACCACAGCAGACTTCGCCGAGCACGCGGCTCGCGCTGCACTGGCCGATGCCGGGGTCAGTGCGTCCGACGTCGACCTGTTTATCGTCGCGACCGATACACCGGAATATATCAGCCCGCCCACGGCGGTGCTGCTTCAGGGACGGTTACAGGGCGAACAGCGGAACGTCGGCAGTTTCGATGTGAACGCGAGTTGTGCAGGGTTTGCCACCGCTTTTGATACCGCGAGCCGCATCGTCGCGAGCGACCCGGACGTTCACACTGCCGTTGTGACCGGGGTTTACAATATGCCGGCCTACGCTCGCGATGGAGATGCATTTGGACTGTCAATTTTCGCCGATGGCGCGGGCAGTTTTGTACTGACCAAGGCTCAGGAAGCAGGATACGTGGCATCAGCACGTGTGAGTGACGGAACACAGTGGGACTACGTAGGCGTGTACGCCGGTGGCACGAAACGACCGATCACACACGATGTGCTCGATGAAGGGACCTACGGACTGCAACTCCTGAAGCGGCTTCCGGGCGACCGAAACGTGAAACTCTGGCCGGATGTCGTGCGTCGTGTGGCCGAACGCGCGAACTTTTCCATCGAAAAGGTCGACCAGATCATATACACGCAGATTAACCGTTCCGTCATTGAACAGGTAAACGGGATTCTCGGGATCGATATGGAGAAAAGCCACACAATCATGGATCGCTTCGGGTACACGGGCAGCGCGTGCGTGCCCATGGCGTTTGCCGATGCGGTCGTCCAGAAGCGCGTAAAGCGCGGCGACCGGGTCATATTTGTTGCGTCCGGAGCCGGGCTCGCGGTGACCGCGAACGCATTCATCTTCTGAACAGGATCAGGAAGGAGTTTATACATGAATACTGAAAAGCACAGAGACACATATAACAGCCGACTGCTTCCCATTGATGAAGCTGTACGACGCGTCATCAAGAGCAACAGGGACGTTGTCGTGGCACAGTGTGCGTCGGAACCCCAGGGAATGATGTCACGCTTTCATATTGTCGCCGATGCAGTCGAGAACGTGAACGTCTTCAGCGTACTGACACTCGCTCCCTACGACTTCTATATGAAACCTGAAATGAAGGGGCACTTCACGCTCTGCAGCTGGTTTCACGCACCGGGGTCACGGGCCGCGGTCAAAGCCGGGACGGGGACGGTAACCTTTGTGCCGAACATGCTGCATCGTGCCGCTCTTGACCGGATCGATGCACGAAAGCCCGACGTATTTGTCGGAACGTGTACGCCACCGGATAAGAAGGGCTTTGTGTCGCTCTCACTCGGCATCACGTACGAGAAGGACGTCATCGAGGCGGCCGACATTGTCGTGCTCGAGGTGAACGAGAACTTACCTCGCACCTTCGGTGACACGCACCTCCATGTCTCGGACGTCGACATTTTCGTTGAGCATCATCAGGAGGTGCCCGCCCTGCCGACGCCGACGCTTACCGACATCGATCACCAGATCGGAGCCTACATAGCCGAGCTTGTCGACGACGGGGCAACCATACAACTGGGGATCGGAAACATTCCGAACGCGGTTGCCGGCGCACTCAGAGACAAACGCGATCTCGGTGTTCACACAGAGATGTTTGTCGACAGTATGATGGAACTGTACGAGGCCGGCGTCATAACGAACAAACGAAAATCCCTCAACAAGGACAAGTTCGTGTGCACCTTCGCAATGGGAGGACGGGAACTGTACGACTGGCTCGACGACAATCTCGCTGTTGATTTCGAACGTGGAAGGTGGGTAAACGACCCGTGCGTCATCCGGCAGAACAGTCGGATGGTCAGTATAAACACCTGCATCATGGTTGACTTCACCGGGCAGGTCGCGAGCGAATCAATCGGTACACAGCAGTACTCGGGTACCGGCGGTCAGACCGATACCGCGGTCGGAGCGAAAGAAGCCTACGACGGGCTCGGAAAAAACATCATCGCCTGCCACTCCACGGCGAAGGGAGGGACAATCAGTACGATTGTACCTACGCTCCCGCAGGGCAGTGCCGTAACACTGCACCGCAGCAACCTCGACCATGTCGTGACCGAACACGGAATTGCCCGCCTGCGCGGTCGTACGGTAGCCGAGCGGACACGCGCATTGATCGGGATCGCACACCCGGACTTCAGGGCCGAACTTACCAATGAAGCGCGCAAGCTCGGGTATCTCTAACACAGCATTTCATGCGAAAAGGAATATGCAATGAACGATGTAGTCATAGTAGCAGCGAAGCGCACGGCAGTCGGGGCCTTCGGCGGAGCGTTTGCGGGGACGGACGCCGTGAAACTCGGTATAACGGCCTTGACCGGTGCGCTTGATGCAGCAGGGTTGAAACCGGAGCAGCTCGACGAAGTGATCACCGGAAACATTCTCAGCACGAACCTCGGACAGAACCTCTCCCGACAGATTGCTATCGGCAGCGGCTGTCCGCACCGGGTACCGGCATACACAGTGAACAAGCTCTGCGGCTCAGGACTGAAGTCGGTCGTTCTCGGTATACAGGCCATACAGCTCGGTGACGCTCGGGTCATTGCAGCAGGTGGTTCCGAGAACATGTCGATGACCCCGTACGCCATGCCAAAGGCGCGGTACGGAGCGAAACTCGGAAACACCGAACTCGTCGATCTGGTTATGCGCGACGCGCTGACCGACGCCTTTGACGGTGCGCCCATGGGGGAAACCGCAGAACGCCTCGCCGACCGTTTCTCCATAACCCGCGAGGCCATGGACGAGTTTGCCGCGGCGAGCCAGAATAAAGCCTGCGCGGCCCGCGCGGCAGGTACCTTCGCCGAGGAGATCACAGCAGTTTCGATCCCTCAGCGCAAGGGCGACCCGATCGAGTTCAGCACAGACGAGTTTCCCCGAGAAGGCGTCACCGCCGAAAGCCTCGCAGGGCTAAAGCCGGCCTTTCGGAGGGACGGAGGTCGCGTAACCGCAGGGAACTCTTCCGGCATCAATGACGGAGCTGCGTTCGTGATCATCTGCGATGCGGATTTCGCTGCCGAACACGCGCTTCCCGTTCTCGCTCGCGTCCGATCGTACGGCACCGCGGGTGTCGATCCTGCCGAGATGGGCTACGGTCCGGTGCCTGCCACCGCAGAGGCGCTCAGGCGCGCGGGTATGAACCTCGCAGACATCGAGCTTGCCGAGCTGAACGAGGCGTTCGCCGCACAGTCACTCGCGGTGCTCCAGGGGTTCGACAACGAGCTCGGCGGCATCGATCGCAGCATCGTGAACGTGAACGGCGGCGCTATCGCGCTCGGACATCCAGTCGGGGCGAGCGGTACCCGCATACTCGTGACGCTCCTCTACGAGATGAGCCGTCGCGGTGCCAGGACCGGTCTTGCCAGTCTCTGTATCGGCGGAGGCCAGGGAATAAGCCTCATCGTGGAGCGATAGGGAGAGATCATGTGAGCTTCATACGCGCAGTGCGAACGGCAGCGTCGGCGGCGCTCATCGCGTCGCTTGTCATTTCCTGTGCCGGAGTACCCGCTCCGGCGGAGCGCGCCCCCGCCCGGGGCACCCGCGGGGAGCGCGAGATGCTGCGCCTTCCGTCGTCCAACCCCGCGGAGGCGGGCCCGTACGAGGTGGCGAGCTTCCGCTATGGGAGCCCTCACAACCCGCGAAGGCCGGAATACGCACACGCGGCGGTGCCGACTGAAGGGTTCGACCTGTCGCCGTTTTTCGACGAAATCGACCGATCGTTCTGGGGCTACGAAGCGTCAGACACCCCTGTAAACGGTATCGTGTGGTATCCGCTCGGCGACGGTCCATTTCCCGTGTTTCTCATCGTGCACGGAAACCACGATCCCGCCGCATTCTCCGAGGCAGGCTACGGCTACCTCGGGGAGCTTCTCGCCGGCCGCGGCATCGTAACCGTCTCCGTCGATCAGAATATGCTCAACGGCTGGCACAGCGGTGAAAACGGAGCACGTGCGATACTCCTTCTGGAACACGCACGACGCGTTCTTTCGATGAACGACGATCCCGGCACACCACTTGCCGGACGACTGGACACGAGCCGTGTCGTGCTCGCCGGTCACTCACGGGGTGGCGAAGCGGCGGCGCTCGCAGCCATGCTTAACGGGCAGGACCGCTACCCTGGAGACGGTACGGTAGAGCTCGACTACGCGCTCCCGATTCGAGGTGTTGTCAGTATTGCACCGGTCGAAGGTCAGTACAGGCCGGCAGGCCGGAAGCTGCCGATTCCCGGGAACGTGCACTATCTGGTGCTCCACGGCAGTCAGGACGGTGATGTGGACACGTATATGGGGCTTCGTTTTTTCCACAGACCGGTCTCGTCGACCGCGCGGCGACATGCCGTATGGATGTACGGAGCCGACCATTCAGCGTTCAACAGCGAATGGGCTTCAAAACGCGACCCGGTCCCGAGCGCACCGCGTCTGCTGCTGCCGGCCGAGGCTCAGCAACGTGCGAGCTCGGTACTCATATCTGCCTTTCTCGAAGCAGCTTTCGATCGCAACCTCGATTACGCAGGAATCGTCGAGACGCCATACCTCGCTGTGGACGCCGGCTGGCTTCCTGCCACCGAGTACCGGACACAGTTCCGAAGACCCGGAGTCGAGTACCTGAATACCTTTGAAGACGATTACCGATTCGAGACCGCAGCACTCGCCGGCTGGCAGAACAGCATACACAACGCCGAGTCGTGGAGAGAGTTCCGTTTCGGCCTGACCGACGATACCGATACCGACAACGACACGTCCGCCAATGCGGGCACGTGGGGTCTGGAGCTGAGCTGGGAGGAAGGGTCCGAATCCGACTCGGAACTCGTGTTTCGGTCGGAAACTGCGACGCAACCCTTTGCAGCCGACAGTATCTCGGTTGATCTGGTCCTGACGCGCTGGGATTCCGACGAGCCTTTTGCCATATGGCTCGATGTTGTCAGCGCGGACGGCGAACGATACTCCCTCGCGCTGCACGAGCGCCACAGTATTCGTCCCGCCCCGGAGGTGCGCACCCTGCTCCGTCGAAACCGGCACTACATACCCGAGACGGTGCACGTACCTCTCGACTCCTTCGAGGGACTTCGCCGCGGCAGAGAAATCGAGGCGATTGAACTCAGGATACCTCGTGATGCGGCCGGCAGGCTTATTATTCCCGCTATGATGCTGAACGGCGGAGGGGCGTGATGAGACGTCAGGCATTTCTGTGGGCCATGATCCTGTTCTGCGCCCTGGCGCCGGAGCTCTCGGGTCAGCAGACATTCCCCCGTATTGTACCTGGGGTGGACGGGTTTACCATCGGAACTCAGACGCGCTCACATTACTATCTGCTGCTCCCGAACCGCGAGAGCGCCTGGTACACAACGGTCGGCATTCGCTATCCTGACGGGCTTCCCGGGCTCCCCGAGAACGGCGGTGACGTAACCCGACAGCTCGAAACCGGTGCCGGTTTTATACAGACACTTGCAGGAGACAGGCGCTACGCGCCCGCAGCGCTTGACCTTCTGTTGTCCGCGGACGGGTTTTTTCGCGAGGTCTCAGACGCAACGACTCGAGTCGAACTGTATCCAACGCTGACCCTTCGCCTTTCGTCCGGCCCCGATCGCTCTCCATGGGCGACCAGCGCGGGAGAAGTGCGGGCATGGACCGGACTCGGATCTTCGCTGGTCGTGTCGGGAGCACAGGGAGCGGCACCTCACATAGCGCTTCCACGTGCGGGATTCAGCGCTTCACTGCGCCGCGCGGTATTCGGAAGCAGACTTATGATCGAGGCCTCAGGCTCGGCGGAACAGGTCTTCGAACTGCAGGATTTCAGGGCAACAGCCGCGGAGCGCTCGCCATGGATGCTCGTATACCCGGAAAACGATCGAGGACCCACCACGCCGTTCCCTCGGGCTGCCGGCGGGTGGGCAGAACTCGCTCTACGCAGCCGACTTGCCCGGTTCCGGTGGTACACCGACTGGGCGATCGAGGCTGTTCTCGGTGCACAGACCGCTGCAGGAGCAGATACGCTCGATGAACTGCGGGGTGTCTGGAGGGACCGTGCGGCAGACGACACATCGTTTTCGTGGGATACCGGAATCACGGTCAGGACCCGACACGTCCCGGTGTTCCTCGATCTGTCGCTGCACGCAGGGATCACCGTGGACGCGCGTGAGAGCTCCCGCCGACGCGGATATATCCTGTTTGAGACACGCGCGGTCGGTGACTAACGACGCATCGCGGTAATGATCTCGTTGACCGCACCGGCGGGTGGTGTGGGTTCCATGCTGAATCGCTCCACGAAATCGGCACTCCGGAACTGGTACTCGCGATCGAACAGGTAGGCGATATCTGCGAGCTCTCTGGTTTCCGCGTTAAACAGACCGGAGAGCCTGAGCGATTTGCTTTTCAGGAGATCGACGCGCGGTGTCAGTCCCATTTCCCTCGCAAACAGTTCGACCCAGTCGCGTCCGGTGATCGGTGTCTGATCGGTTGGAAGGTGCCATGTCCTGCCGAACGCGTCAGGTGTGTTTCCAAGCAGAGCCACGGCCCTCGCCGCGTCGTGAACGTAGGTACAGCTGTGCGGCTTGTCGAGCGAGCCGATCCACCGGGCATTCTCCCCTGCTGCGAGCCTGCGATACACCATCTCGACAACAAGACTACCGGTCGGCGCAATCAGGTCGGCTGAACGTGCGATAAGCGCGTGCGGGCTCGCCGCCTCGGCGGCTTCCATCACGATTTGGGCGACCTTCGCGCGCGTGGTTCCCTTGCGGGTTATCGGGCGAATCGGGGTCGACTCGGTCATGTCACCGAGGTGCTCCGGGTCATAGAGCAGAACGTTGTCGAAAAACACCAATCGGGAGGCGTTCTCCCGCGCCGCGGCGAGGACGTTCTGAATGAAGCTCATCCAGTTCGCCGCCCACTGACGACCCTGTCCGGGAAACCCGATGGTCACGTATACCACCTCGCTGCCCTGAACGGCCTTCTGCACGGCCGTCGCATCGAGAAGATTGACTGACATAAGTTCGTCGCCCGGATTTGCGCGTCTCGGTGCGCGGCTGACCAGACGTATGTTTTCGGTATACACATTCAACGCTTTTGCGAGGGCGGTTCCGACCGCACCGTTTGAACCAAGTATCGTATGCATGGATGCTCCTTCCAACGTTCATGGCAAAAATAAAGCAGGTGACCGTATCACCTGCTATGCCGTCATGGATGCCAAGCTGCCAAAGAGATTACCAACTCTCGCCGCATGCATCAATCAGCTCAGATGCCACCATCGCACTGGCGCCCCACAGCGGAGGCAGATCCGGCCGGGTATCACTGACAACCCAGCAGGGCGCGCCTATGTCACCCGCGCGGGTGGCAAATACCCGTCGCTGGGGAGGCGTGCGGAGCGTGCGGAGGCGAAGCGTCACGATCTCCGCGACCTCAGAGTCAGACGGTTCGACACCGTCGACCGAGTCGACCCATGCAACAACCGGTACGACGCAGAAATTACTGACCGGAATATAGATCGGAGAAAGGACACCGAGGACGGTCGCGCGTTCCGGGTCCAGCAGAATTTCTTCCTGAGCCTCGCGCAGAGCCGTCCCGACCGGGAATACCTCCCCGTCTTCATACCGCCCGCCGGGGAACGCGAGTTCACCCGCGTGGAGGCTGCCGTCATCGGGCCGTCGAATCAAGAGCACCGAAGGGTCGGCAGCGTCAAAGACGATTACCAGGACTGCGGCGTACCTGAGCGTGGCAGCATCGACCGCCTCGTCGTCGCCGCCACGCCCCTCGGGCGCGAGCCGCTGATGCGACACACGACCGGGAAGTTTACCGCTTCGCAGACATGTCTGCAGCTGTTCGAGCACTGGAGGAATCATCAGCCAGGCCAGGCTACACCCGCTCGGCGAGCACGGCAGAAAGCTCGGCGGCTATGCGGGTAAACGCGTGTGCGTGCTCGGATTCCGGCTCTGCGATGACCACTGGTATTCCGATATCGCCCGCGGCACGCACTCCGTAGGCCAGTGGCAGCTCGCCGAGAAATGGAACCCCCATCTGCTCAGCGGAAATTCGTCCGCCACCATGGGCGAAAATCTCTTCGCGGTGCCCGCATCCGGGGCAGACAAAGTAGCTCATGTTTTCAATGATACCGAGAACCGGTACGTTGACCTTTGCGAACATACCATTGGCACGTCGCACGTCCGCAAGCGCTACTTCCTGCGGTGTAGTCACGACAATCGCTCCGCTGAGCTCGGTTTTCTGTACGATGGTGAGCTGTATATCACCGGTGCCGGGTGGAAGATCGAGGATCAGGTAATCGAGTGGGCCCCACACGACATCCGACAGAAATTGATTAATCGCACCGCTTGCCATAGGGCCGCGCCAGATCATTGCATCGTCGTCGTCCACGACAAAGCCAATCGACATAAGCGACACGCCGTGGGCACGTACCGGATACACCTTGCCGTCGGCAAAACCCGGCTTTTCGTCGACCCCCATCATGGTCGGAATGCTTGGTCCGTACACATCGGTATCGAGCAGACCCACCGAAGCACCGGACCGGGCCAGCGCCACGGCAAGGTTCGTTGCGACCGTCGATTTGCCGACGCCACCCTTACCACTCGCAACGGCGATAACGTGATCTACCCCGGCGAGTTTTCCCGGTCCTGTATCCGACGCCGCCTGCTGACTCGCACGCTGTGCCGAAGCCGGTGGGGGTCCAACGACATCGACATTGATCTCGGATACCCCGGCAAAGGCATCCCGGAGCCTGGCTTTTGCGTCGTCTCCGACGGCCCGGCGCAAGGGTGTCACCGGCTTTTTGAGTCTGATGGTCACATCGATGCTGTGTGAAGCGATGCGGACCTCCTCGATGTAACCGAGATCCGCAATATTCCGCTGTGCTTCGGGGTCTTCTACAAGAGAGAGCACCCCGAGGACTTCCTCCTGAGTAGGCATTTCCATAATCACTCAACTATACTTGTCCATCCGACCACCCTTCAAGCCGGAGCATGCATGATAATCCTGACCAGTTCGAAAAGCCTGCCCGAACACCTTAAGCCGGATGCGACGGACCTCCTGATAACCGCCTTTCACGACGGGACAGGGGGATACGCGATTCTGAATGATGAAGCATCACACGCGGTGAGCTCTGCTGTCGTCGTGGGCGATTTTGTGTACCTTGCCGGTGCCCCTGACGCGAAGCTCGTACGGGACCTTGCAGAGCACCACGATGACGAGCTTCACATTATGCCGGCCGATGATTCCTGGTGGCGGGTTCTCGAGGCGGATCCGGGCGCGAAGACTCGCCGCTACACACGATACGCCTTCGATACCGAGCGCTTCGACTGGGAGGTGTTCGAGGCTGCGGAGGAACAGGCACGACGCATTAAAGAGACCACAGGTGTTCACGTCGAAGGTCTGTCGGCGAAACACATCGACCACCACGCAGGGGAAACCTGGTTTCAGGCGCTGATCTGTCAGTTCGCGGGCCCCGAGGACTTTTTGCAACGCGGGACGGGATTCGTCGTCGTGGAAGACGGAGCGGTGGTTTCCGGCGCGTCGAGCTACGCCGTCTACAAGGGTGGTATCGAGGTCGAAGTCGGGACGAGACGCGACCGCCGTGGCAGGGGCTACGCCACCCTCGCCTCGCGAGCGCTCCTTCAATGGGGCTACGATACCGGTACCTTTATCGCGTGGGATGCGGCCAACACGATCTCGAAGCGACTCGCAGAACGCCTGGGTTACCGTGACCCCCGCTCCTACAAGTGCCTTCTGTACACGCTGAACAGCCCCGCCTGAAACGATTGTCAGGAACCCGACCAGCGGGGGTATACTGATCGCTACCATGAGACACCATCTGTTCGCATTCACCGTAGCGCTCCTGTGCGGTCTGTTTCTCCTCCCCGGAGCCCTGTCAGCCTCACCGAGGGCCGAATCACCGCTGGCTGTCGAGCACGCATCAGAGATCAGCTCGGAGGATCTCTCGCTCGGCATCCGACGCTTCGGCTTTGATCTTCTGCGCATGGCGGGAACGCTACAACCCGGGCAGAACATCGTCTTAAGCCCCTACTCGGTAGCTTCAGCCGTTACCATGGTGTACGCGGGTGCGGAGGGCGACACGGCGGGCGAGATCGCCGACACCCTGCACGTACCCGACGCCCCGCAGTCGCTCCTTCGCTCAGCGGGCGACCTGTACGATTCGCTGACGCGCGACACCCGCGACGAGGCGAATGCCTTGCCCGACGCCACCGATCCGTTTACCCTGAGAATCGCCAACGGTATCTGGGTAGATACCGCGTATCGGGTACAGGACGCGTTTCTGACCCGGCTTTCTGACACGTTTCGGGTAGAGCTTTCATCGCTCGACTTCGCAGGAAATCCCGAGGTCTCACGCCGTGCAATCAACGAGTGGATCGAAGACCAGACCGAAGGCCGGATCGCCGAGCTTCTCGGCCAGGGCTCAATCACACCGCTGACCCGACTGGTCCTCGCAAACGCGGTGTATTTTCTCGCGAGCTGGCAGCATCCGTTCCCGGAAGGCGCGACGCAGCCTGGCGTGTTTCGCACCGCAGACGGTCGCGAACGCGATGTACCGTTCATGCGCCTCGAGGCTCGCCTTCCGGTGTCGCGCGTTGACGAGACGGTCGCGGTGGAGCTCGCATACGCCGGAAGCGACGTTTCCTTCATCGCGCTCATGCCCCGCGACTCATCAACCTGGACCTCCTGGCAGGAAGCACTGGATCACACCCTGTTCGACCGGGTGCTTGAATCGCTGGCCGCGACACAGGCGGCGGTAGCGATGCCCCGATTCTCTGCAGAGACCTCGCTGAGCCTGCCGGACATTATGCGGCAGCTCGGTATGCGGGATGCCTTCGATCAGAACCGCGCGGACCTGTCGGGTATCAGCGGTTCCCGCGACCTCTACGTGACCGACCTTATTCATCAGAGTGTGATCGAGGTCGATGAGGCGGGTACCGAAGCCGCAGCGGCAACCGCGGCGGTTATCGCGGAGCGGTCGCTTCCGCCCGAGCCGATTCAGATTCGATTCGATCGCCCCTTTGCATACGTGGTATACGATCATAATACGGGCAGTATTCTTTTTGCCGGTCGGGTAATGGATCCGTCGTTATGAGCGCGAAGGACCAACAGCACGTACACGCTCTCGCCCGCCTCATCGGGCGCTCGACGACCGCTGTCGCCTCGCTTGTCAGGTTGCTCGACGAAGGCGCGAGCGTTCCGTTTATCGCCCGCTACCGCAAGGAACAGACGCAGGGCATGGACGAAGAGCAGATACGCACCGTCCGCGACGAGCTTCAGACGCTGCGTGATCTGGATAAGCGGCGCGCGGCAATGATTTCATCGCTCACCGAACGCGGGCTTCTGACCGGGGAGCTTCAGAAACGACTCGAGGCGTCGGTACACAGGCAGGAGCTCGAAGACGTCTACCTCCCTTTCCGGGTCAAACGAAAGACGCGAGCTGACGCGGCGCGCGAGAAGGGGCTCGCTCCCCTCGCATTGCACATGACGCAGCGTTCCGGCGCGCATCTGCAGGTGGCAGGCGACGGCGCGTTAACCGTGCCGCTCCGCGACCAGCGTGAGGAGGATTGCGCGGGGGCGCGCGATATCATCGCCGAGGCTGTCAGCGAGTCTGCAGCGATCCGCGCTGCCCTGCGCACGCTTTTTGCAGAGCGTGCGGTGCTCGCTGCGAAACGGGCCCGAGGCGTCGACGCGCGTGCACCCGAGGCTCAGACCTACGCCGACTACTTCGAGCATCGCGAACTCGCGCGCTCAGCACCGTCTCACCGTGTTCTGGCCATGTTCCGAGGTGAACGCGAAGGGGTGCTGTCGGTTCACGCCCTGCCGGATTCCGAGGACGCGGAGGCGGTCATCGCGCGTCTTCTGTTCCCCTCCGGCAGAGCGCGGAAGGAACCGCACACCGAGACGGCCGTCGCGATCGAACACATGGAGCTCGCGATATCAGACGCCTGGAAACGGCTTCTCGCTCCGGCGCTTGAAAACGAACTGACAACGGAACTCAAAAAGCGTGCAGACGAGAGCGCCGCCGCTGTGTTCGCCGGAAATCTGAAGGCGGTGCTGCTCGAACCTCCACTCGGTCCGCTTCCCCTGCTCGCGTTAGACCCGGGTCTGCGAACGGGCTGCAAACTTGTCGTCCTCGACCGTCACGGGAGCCTCCTGCATCACGAGACGATCTTCCCGCTCCCGCCGCGCAACGATACAGCATCAGCTGCCGCCCGCATCCGCAGCCTTACGGCCCGATTCGCCTGCGAGGCGATCGCGATCGGGAACGGGACCGGCGGCCGGGAGGCGCTTGACTTCGTGGCGGGGCTGGGGCTTGCCACGGCTGACGGCGGGCGTATGCCGGTAATATCGGTGAACGAGGCGGGGGCATCGGTCTACTCTGCGAGTCCTACGGCTCGCGCGGAGTTTCCCGAACAGGACGTAACGGTACGCGGCGCGATCTCCATAGGCAGACGCCTTATGGATCCGCTCGCAGAGCTCGTCAAGATCGATCCGAAATCGATAGGCGTAGGACAGTATCAGCACGATATCGACGCTGCGCTTCTTTCCGCCCGCCTCGACGACACGGTGGTGTCCTGCGTCAACGCGGTCGGGGCTGACCTCAATACGGCGAGCGAGCACGTGCTGCGCTATGTGGCAGGACTGAACAGCCGCAGCGCGAAGGCGATCGTGAATCGACGACGCGAGACGGGTGGGTACACACAGCGGCACGAACTCCTGAAGGTGCCGGGCATAGGCGAGAAGACCTTCGAACAGGCAGCGGGCTTCCTCCGGGTCACGGGCCCGAACCCGCTTGACCGTACCGCTGTGCACCCCGAGCGCTACGGTCTTGTCGATCGCATGGCGAAGGATATCGGCGTGAGTGTCGACGAGCTCGTTGCGAACCCCGACGCAGTCTCGAAGATCGATCCGCAGCGCTACGTCGACGAACACACCATGGAGGGAACGGTCGCAGACATCCTGTCGGCCCTGAAGGCCCCTGGTCGCGACCCCCGACCGGCATTCGAAGCCTTCGAGTTCAGCGACGGGGTACGCGAGATAACTGATCTCGAACCCGGCATGAAACTCCCGGGAGTGGTGCGGAACGTGACCGATTTCGGCGCTTTCGTCGATATTGGTGTTCACAGGGACGGTCTCGTGCACGTTTCCCGCATGTCCAACGATTACGTGGCCCATCCGTCAGAGGTCGTTCAGACCGGTATGCGCGTTGAGGTTACCGTTCTCGAAGTAGACGAGATGCGGAAGCGCATACACCTGAGTATGGTCTGACGGCCGCGAGCCTCGCACTTCCACTTCCGCATATGTGCTGACGATCCCGCGTTCAAGCATTACCGAGTTGCACGGCTGAGTATACGCGCATACACTCGAACACATACGATTATGGAAAACCTGACGAGGCCACGACGCGTCCTGTACGCAAACGGACACCTGGGATTCTCGATACTCGATAATATCTACGGTGCGTACCTGCTGTTCTTTCTGATACCGCCGGATGAACTCGGCATGCCGCAGCTTGTCGACAACAGTCCGCTGCTTTTCGGCATTACCGTCGTGGGACTAATCAATATCTTTGGACGCGTTGTCGACTCGGTCGCTGATCCCCTCGTCGCCTGGTGGAGCGATAATGCACGATACCGTATCGGACGCCGTCGTTTTTTTCTTCTCACCGGTGCCATCCCCTTTGCGTTGAGTGCCGTGCTGCTGTTCACGCCTCCCGACGCAGGAATCAGCACACTGAATGCCGTCTACACCGCGCTTATGCTCGGGTTGTTCTTCTTCATGTATACCTACTATCTGGCGCCGAACCTCGCGCTGATACCGGAACTCAGTCGTACCGTCGGAGAGCGGATTTCGATCACCGTCGCCCAGGCGGCGTTCACCATAGGCGGGGCGGGAGTCGTCCTGCTCGGCTTCCCGCTGATCTGGGGAGGCTTGCAGGCGGGCGGCATGGAGGCGGGCGGTGCATTTCGTGTGACTGTCGCGATACTTGCGGGGATTGCCGGTTTATCGATGCTGCTGTCAGGCCTCGCGGTGGACGAGAAACGTTTCGCTCGCGGTGGAGCGGCACAGATCGGCCTCTTCGATTCTATCCGCCGGACGATCGTGAATCCCTACTTCATTGTGTACATGGCCGGCACCATACTCTACTGGTTCGGTTTTAACATGATCCGTGCGGTCATTGCCTATTACCCCATTGTCCTGCTGGGCATGGGTCCGGACCTCCAGAGCGTGCTCATGGCGACCCTTTTCGGAACTGCCATTCTGGTGTTTCTGCTGCTTCCCGCGCTGAGCCGGCGCTTCACTCACAAACAGCTCATGCTGGCCGGCATGCTGAGCTTTGCGATCCTCATGAGCCTTACCGCCACTATCAGGCTTTTCGGATCCTTCGCGCTGCCCGCAGCACTCGTACAGATGGGTCTCATGGGGTTCCCAGTCGCGATTCTGCTTGTTATACCGAACGCGGCGATCGCCGATCTGAGCGAACTGGACGGTCGCAAAACAGGGCAGAACCGGGAAGCCATGTTCTTCGGCACACAGGGACTTTTCATGAAGGTGAACTACGGAATCGCAATCGCGATAACCGCGGGCCTGCTCGGTTTTTTTGGTCGCGACGCGGCGAACCCTCATGGGGTAGAGCTCGTCGGGCCGGTTGGGGCGGCATTCGTCCTCGCAGGGTTTTTCATCTTCCTGCGCTATCCACAGAAAGAGGTTCTGCGCGAGCTGGAAACACTGCGCGCACAGGATTGACACCGCGGAGGGAGCATGCAGCAGGTAGCACTTATCGGAGCCGGGGACCGGGGTCAGGTGTACACGGATCTGCTGAAAACGATGGCCCCGGATCTCAGGATCAACGCCGTCGCAGAACCCCGGGATGCCCGCCGGCACCGGTTCTCCGACACGCACGGCATTCCCGACGCCATGCAGTTCCGGGACTGGCCGTCCCTGCTGGACGCCCTGGACGAGGGCCCTGAACAGGCGGTAATCGTGGCGACCGGCGACCACCTTCACGTCGAGCCCGCCTGCACGGCCTTATCGCGGGGACACCACGTCCTGCTCGAGAAACCCATGGCTCCGGACAGGAGCGGCATCGTCCGTGTACAGGAAGCGGCGCGCGAAGCCGGTCGCCGGGGCGGCAGCCTCACCGTGTGTCACGTGCTTCGATACGATCCGTTGTTTCGCTACGTTCGACAGATGCTCGACAAAAACGCCGTCGGCGATGTGGTGTCGCTGTACCACGCCGAGAACGTAGCCTGGTACCACATGGCACACTCATTTGTCAGGGGGCAATGGCGCGATTCGAAGAAAAGCTCGCCGATGATACTCGCGAAAAGCTGTCACGATCTGGATCTGCTGTGCTGGTTTGCCGGAAGCCCGCCGAGCTCCGTTTCGGCGACGGCCGCGCGAACCGTGTTCACCGCGTCGCGGGCCCCGCACGGCGCGCCGGAGCGCTGCACCGACGGCTGCCCTGTGGCACCCACCTGCCGATACGAAGCGGTCAAGATGTATCGGGATGGCCTTCCGATCAAGCAGGCGCTCGCCCGCGGTCGGGACGCTCGCGCGTTCGCGGTCCGGTTCATGCTCCGTTTCCCCGGACTCGCCCGAAGGCTACCGGTCCTCGCACGCTATACCCCGTGGCCGGAGTGGCCGACCCGGACCATTTCGGACGATCTGAGTCCGACCGGCATTCTGCGTGCCCTTGAGCACGAATCGTACGGACGCTGCGTGTACCGCAGCGATAATGACCAGCCGGATCACCTTGAAGCAGCGATACGGTTCTCCTCGGGCGTCGGCGCAAGTTTCCGGATGCACGGTCAGAGCAGCGAGGAGGGCCGTACGCTGCGCATCGACGGCACGGAGGGTACGCTGCACGCACGCTTCGGCCGGATCAACGAGGTATCGGTGCACCGGCATGGTGAACGCAGGGTCGTAACGCGGCGCTTCCCGAGTCCCGGAGTCGGACACTCGACTGCAGATCGTGCACTGATCGAAACCTGGGTCCGCATCCTGCGCGGGCAGCAGGCCGCAGAGCCGGCGGATCTCGCGGTCAACAGCCACATGCTCGCGCTCGCAACGCACGAGGCGACGCAGACATCACGTGTGGTCCCGATAACACAAACGCGGGCAGGAAGGACGTGAACCCGGTGAGGAATACTAACAGAAACCTAACACAGCTCGTGATACGTTCGAAAAGGTACATCTAATGGATAAAAACACCGTGCGGAGCGTGGATGCGCTCAATCACGAACTGCTGAAAATGGGCTCACTCGTAGAGGAGGGCCTGCGAAAGGCGCTTATCTCCCTGTCCAACTGGGACGAAGATCTCGCCGAAGCGGTTATCGCGGAAGACGCACATATCGATGCCATGCAGAAACACATTGAGGACCAGTGCACGTTTTTGATCGGGACGATGCAACCCACCGGAACTGAGCTTCGCAACATCATCTGCTGCATCAAGACAGTTACCGATCTCGAGCGAATCGGCGATCATGCCCGGCACATCGCACGAACGCTGACCAAAGTCGCCGGCACGCATTACAGCGCGATGCTCCCACAGATACGCAGTCTCGGAGACCGGGTACTCGCCATGGTCCACGACTCGCTGACCGCACTCGTGGACCGTGACGACGAGCGAGCGCGCGAAATCGCAGGCAGGGATGTGAGTATAGACGAAACCCACCGTGCCCTTACGAGCGAGACGCTGAATATTATGAAAACGAGGGCGGAAGGGATCGAGGCGGGGCAGCGTATCATTATGCTCAGCCGCTTCCTCGAGCGCATCGGCGATCATGTCACGAATATATGCGAGTGGATCGTCTACGCGCGTACCGGCGACCACGTTGAGTTTGATCGATAGGAAGAGGCGCAATGGAAAAACAGCACATTCTCGTCGTTGACGACGAAACCGATATCCTCGAGCTTATCTCATATAATCTCCGTCGCGAGGGCTTTGAAGTTTCTACCGTTGAAACGGGCGAGGCCGCGATACAGTTTGTGAGCGATTTCACGCCAGGGCTCATTGTTCTTGATCTGATGCTTCCCGGTGTAGACGGTTTGTCGGTATGCCGAAATCTCAAGGGTGACGAGCGGACATCGGGAATTCCGATTCTGATGTTGACGGCCAAAAGCGAAGATTCGGATATCGTCACGGGTCTCGAACTCGGCGCCGACGACTACCTGACCAAACCATTCAGCCCCCGTGTGCTCGTCGCGCGGATTCGGGCAATACTCAGACGACGCATCGAAACCGGCCAGCAGCCTGCCGGGACCACAATTTCAGTCGGTGCCATCGAGATCGACCGCGCGCGACGACACGTTCGCTGCGACGGTCGGGACTTACAGCTGTCGGCGACCGAGTTCGACATTCTCTGGTTCCTCGCGCTCAACCCGGGCTGGGTGTATACCCGCACGCAGATCATCGACGCGGTTCGCGGTGCCGACTATGCAGTTACCGAGCGCTCGGTAGACGTTCAGGTCCTGGGTCTCAGACGGAAGCTCGGTGATCGTTGTTCGTGCATCGAGACGGTTCGCGGCGTCGGGTACCGACTGATCGAGGGATAATCGTGGAAAGGAGTTTCCTGCATCGTGTACTGCCGGTCTACCTCGGAATCGTCATCTCCGCGACGGCGCTGTTCCTGGGCATCGTTGCGCTTGGCACGCTCGTGCGGGTTACGTGGATATCCTGGACCGTACTCGCGTCGGCAGGGCTTGCGTTCATCGGGCTGACCTGCGGTGCCACCATCTGGGTCGTCGGCCGCGTCAGGACGCCGCTGCAACACATGCAGGAGGCGGCAGCACACTTCGCAGAAGGAGATCTCGATTATCGCCTTTCGGTTCCAGAGCCCGAAGAGTTGCGAAAGCTCGCTCAGGAGCTCAGCCGCATGGCCATGCAGTTGAAAGCCCGCATCGGCACCGTAGAACGGCAGCGGGGTGAGCTCGCCGGCATCCTCTCAAGCATGGTCGAGGGCGTCATAGTGCTCGACGCGGCGCGGCGCATCAGGTCTGCAAACGACGCGGCAGCACAGCTCGCGCAGATGGATACTGCGCAGATCACCGGTAGATCGCTCCTTGACGTGTTTCGCAGTACGAAGCTCGCGGAGATCGCCGACGAGGCTGCAGTCAGCCCGCACGCCGTGGAACGGACAATCACCGTGTACCGCGAGGAACCTCGCTACATACAGGTCCACGGGTCCATACTGCGCTCCAAGGCCGACCCGCGACCGGGGCTCCTGCTTGTCATGCACGACGTAACTCAGCTGCGTCGCCTCGAACAGATACGAAGTGACTTTGTCGCGAATGTCAGCCATGAGCTGAAGACGCCGGTGACGACAATCAAGGGCTTCATCGAGACGGTACTTGATACCGACGGTCCCGGTCCGGAAGATTCCCGGCGCTTCCTTCAGATCGTCCTTCAAAACGCGAACAGGTTGCATTCGATAATCGAAGACCTTTTGAGTCTCAGCCGTCTCGAGCAGGCCGAGGCCGAGATCCCGGTCGAACCTGCATCGCTTTACCATATTGCACAGCGGGTCGCCGCGACCCATAAATCGGCAGCAGATAGCCGCCGGATACGCATTCAGTTCAGTTCGCGCGGCGACTGCAACGCCCACGTCAGCGCAAGCCTCATTGAACAGGCGCTGTCCAACCTGGTGAGCAACGCAGTGAAGTACAGCGGCGAGGGCGCTACGGTACAGATCAGGGTGGAAGACGCAGGTGAAGCATTCCGCATGTCGGTGCAGGACAACGGACCGGGTATCCCGCCACAGGCGCTCCCGCGGATTTTTGAGCGCTTCTATCGAGTCGATCGCGCCCGAAGCCGCGCGATGGGGGGAACCGGACTGGGCCTGGCGATCGTGAAGCACATCGCGCTGTCACACGGCGGGACGGTCGACGTGCAGAGCACCGTCGGCCAGGGCAGCACCTTTACGATACTGCTTCCAAAACGTGCACTGGTGGAGCGTAACGCTCCGTCGGACAGCGTCGTGACAACAGCACCACACTGACATTCAGCGCTGCAACCACGGCCGACGGCACCATTCAGCTGTACGTGCGGCTGCCGGCGTGAGTACACTAACACCATACAAGGAGATGAACATGGCATTTACCCTTGAGCCTGGTGCTCAGGCACCCGATTTCTCGCTCCCTGCAACCGACGGGAAGACCTACAGCCTGTCGGATTTTTCCGACAGCCCCATCCTTGTGGTGTTCTTCACGTGTAATCACTGCCCCTTTGTCCTGGGTTCCGATGAGGTCACCCGCACAACGGTTGACCGATTCGTCGATAAGGGGGTCGCCTTCGTCGGTATCAACTCGAACAGCGAAGAAACACATGCCGATGATGACTTCGATCACATGGTCGAGCGCATGAAGACGTACAACTTTCCCTGGGTTTACCTCCGGGACAAGGAGCAGACGGCGGCCCTCGCATACGGAGCGCTTCGCACACCGCACTTCTACGTCTTCGATCAGGACAGGAAGCTGGTATACACAGGCCGCGCGGTCGACAGTCCTCGCGACCCGTCGAAGATTACGGTGAACGATCTCGAAAACGCGCTTGAAGAGATTACCAGCGGAAAACCGGTGACAACACCTGTTACCAATCCTGTCGGCTGCAACGTCAAATGGCTCGGACAGCCGGCGCACTGGATGCCCGCCGAAGCCTGTGACCTGGTCTGATCCGATCAGGAACACAGGCAGGATACAACCTGCTTTTCTCGAGCACGCGAGGTCATGACGACAAGTGCATCCCCCGACTCAAGCACGTCGTCTCCGGTCGGAATACGTTCCACGCCGTTACGCGAAAGAGACAATACAAGCGTGTTGTCGGGTAGCGTGCGGTCGCGAAGACGGGTTCCAACCCCGGGTGACCGCACGCCTATTGTTAATTCCATAACAACGAGATCGCTCCCCGCGATTGAGTGCAGACTCTGAACCGTATCCCCCCGCATTCGCCGCGAAATGGCGCCGACCATCGCATTTTTCAGGCTTATCGGGACATCGATTCCCAGACTCCGGGCAATCCGGGCGTATCCATCGTGGAACACGATCGCGGCGGCCCGAACCACGCCCATAGACTTCGCGTAAAGGCACCCGACAAGATTCGCCTCCTCGTCACTCATCGCCCCGATTACGATATCATGCCGGGCGTAGTCGGAGCTCCGAATGCGTTCTTCGTCACGTATATCCGCGGGTATGATTTCCACCGACGGCAGCAGTGATGAAAGTTCCTCGGCGCGTTGCTCCGACTGTTCTATAATGGTGACGTTCGACGTCATGCGCCTGCGGATGGCCTTGATCAGTCCGCGTATCGACGCGGGACCACCGCCCTCCACTCGCGCTCCGGTCAGTGCGCGCGCTACGGTAACCCCAATGAATGATCCTCCGAGAATCAGCGTACGTCGATTGCTTACCGGCTTTCGACCTCCGTCCCTGTCAAGGAGGCGCTCATACGCATCTGCTTCGGAGAACACATACATCGTATCCTCGGCCTGAAGGCGCGTGCTGCCGTCAGGAACAAGGAAATCGCGGCTGCGGTTTACTATGGGCACCACAAAGCTTCCCGGTGCCACCTGGCCGAGCTCGGAAAGACGGACACCGTCGAGCCCCCCGTCCTCGCTGATATGAATATCGCGCAGCGTGAAACGGGAATCCCCGAAGGGCACCACTTCCCCCACCGCCCCGTGCTGCAGAGACCGGAGGAGCGAAGCTGCGGTCTCGATCTCCGGGTTAATGACGTGATCCACGCCGAAGCCCGTCAGATCCACGCCTCCGTTCGTCATGTACTTCGAGCTCCGCACGCGCGCGATCTTCAGACGGACACCAAAGCCATGCGCAACGAGTCCGCAGGCGACCACGTTCACTTCATCTGACCCGGTCACAGCTATAAAGCAGTCCGGGCGGTCAATCGCGAAACGCTGCATCGCGTGAAGATTCGTGCCGTCACACACCTCTACGTTGCAGTCGAGTTTGCTTATAATCGCATCGGCTACGGCGGGATTCTGCTCTATAAGCACAACGTCGTGCAGCTCCCGTCGTAGCTGCGCGGCGACCAGTACTCCGAGCGTTCCTCCGCCAAGTATCCATACCCGCATGAGGGGAACGCTACGACGAGGCCGGATTGGTGTCAACACCGGCGAGTTTCGGATATGCTTGGCCGCTGTGAGACTCATTCGACTTCGCACTACGACAGCGGTCAAGTATCTTTTCCGGTGGCTTATTGTCGCCTCCGTCGTCGGTTTCGCCGGTGGTCTCGGCGCGGTTGTGCTCAGCCGTGGAATCAGCGTTATCGAACACTACGCCGGGTTTCTTCCGATATGGGCGGCGCCCGCAGCCGGCGCCCTCCTCGCGTCACTCATTTTTCTCTGGGACCGGGAGGCTTCCGGCTTCGGTACGGACCGATACATTACATCGGTGAATCTGCGTTACGGTTACATGTCGCGGCGGATCGCCGTTTCCAAGCTGCTTGCAACCATGTTCACCATCGGAAGCGGAGGGAGCGGAGGACTTGAGGGACCAATGGTTCTGATCGGGGGCTCTACGGCGAACACGATAGACCGCTTCCCCTTCGTGCGGAAGCTTTTCTCGGTTCAGGACCGGAGAATTCTGACTATGTGCGGTGCGGCAGGCGCTATTGGCGCCGTCTTTCACGCCCCGCTCGCCGGTGGTATTTTTGTCGTCGAGGTCCTGTACAAGTCCTCGCTTACCTACCGGGACCTGTTCCCTGCCATGCTGTCGTCGGTCATGGGCTTTGTCGTGTACGGCCTCCTCGCTTCAACGAACCCGCTGTTTTCCATACCCGATTATGTGCCCGATGTCGGTGACGTGCATTGGTTCATCCTTGCAGCGATCGCAGGGGGGCTTCTCTCGCTGGTCTTTATGCGTGTCTTCGCGATCGCACGCAGCATCGTCGTCACGCGCAGGAGGACACTGTTCATGCCGGTTCTCGGCGCTATCGGGACCGGGGCCGTAGTCGGGCTCGTTCCCGAGGTTGCAGGCACGGGTCTTGACGTCATTCAGGCGCTTCTGAATGAGTACGGGGGCTCCGCGGCACTCCTCCTTCTAGCCGGCGCGAAGATCCTCGCGACAAGCCTGACCGTCGGGTTCGGAGGAAGCGGCGGACTTGTCATCCCCGCTCTGTTCATCGGTGCCGCGGCGGGCAATCTGATCGCAGGACTGCTCGCGCAGATGGGGCTCGCAGGCTCGGAGGGAATGCTGCCATCGCTGGTGATCAGCGCAATGTCGGCAACGCTCGCGGGCATCGCAAACGTACCGGTGAGCGCGGCAATTCTTTCTGTCGAGATCGCCGGTCTGCGGCTCGCAGTCCCCGCGACCATCGGCAGCGTCATCGGGTACGTCATCGGGAAAAGCAGTGTTATCTACGGCAAAGGCGTGCGCACCGACGTTGCATTCGGTACGAGCATACGCGCGGGTAACACCGACAGGACCCTCGAGGAGTAAAGCAGTGTTCGACGAGCCGCTCCGTGCACTGAAATCACGCGCCCTCTATCCGCTGGTGCGCGTCGTCGCGAGGCTCACAGGAGCCCTTCCTCTGACCCTGCTTTCCCTCGGCGCAGGCCTTGCATCCGCACTCGTCATTGGCCTTGACGGCCCCCTGACCACAGCCTTCGCGCTGTGGATCCTCAACCGCCTTCTTGACGGGCTCGACGGTGAAGTTGCCCGGGTGCGCGGGGAACAGAACGATTTCGGGGGCTACGCCGACATGATAACGGATGTAGCGACCTACGCCGCGGTCCCGGTTGCGCTTGCCTTTCGCATCGGAAGCGAGACGGTAGCGATCAGCATAGTGGTACTCCTCGCCGCGTTTTACCTGAATATCACCTCCTGGAGTTACCTCGCGGCGCTCCTGGAAAAACGGCGCCTGAAGCCGGCGCAGGAGGTTACCTCCATTACCATGCCTCGCGGATTGATAGAAGGGGGTGAAACCGTCGTCCTCTACTCGGTCATGATTCTGTTTCCGGCGACCATTGGTCCTGCAGCGTTGATTGCATCCGCAGCCTGCGTCGTCAGCGTGGCATGGAGAATAGGCTGGGCGTACCACGTTCTCAAGGAATAGCAGACAGGCCTATGCCGGAGGCAACGCGGAGACGTGTTCGGGTGGCATGCGCAGTACCACCTCTGCTCCCGGCACAAACTGCCGGTCGGAGCGGTCTATAACGCGTAGCGTCATTGCACCCGTATTCACCTGATACAGAATAAGGCCGCCCCGATAGACAGACGACACAACACGTGCAGCCAGGTGATTTTCCGGCAGGTTCGCAGATCCGGAGGTCTCCAAGACCTGTGCCGGGGGCAAGAGCCCTATGTGTTCACAGCGCACGTTCAGAAGCACGTCGGCTCGGGGAGAGAACAGCTGCGGCGGGCACTCACGCATGCGCAGCCTCCCGAGCGGTGTCTCCGCATGCGACCGGTCCTCAAGTCGAGCGGGGATGAGGTTCGTCGAGCCGAGAAACTCGGCGACCCGAGGACTCGCAGGATGTTCAAACAGCTGTGAGGGTGTCCCGGTCTGGGCAAGCCCGTCGGGGAAGAGTACGGCCATGCGGTCGGAGAGTTCGATTGCCTCGGTCTGGTCGTGTGTGACGCAGATCGTCGTCACACCGAGACGTTTTTGAACGCTCCGGAGCAGTTCCCGCATGTCGTCGCGCAGCTTCGCGTCCAGGTTCGACAGCGGCTCGTCGAGCAGAAGAAGGACGGGGTCAATGATGACTGCTCTCGCGAGGGCAACCCGCTGCTGCTGTCCCCCGGAGAGTTGTCTCGGGAAACGACGGTTAAAACCGGACAGTTGCACCATGTCGAGCACTGTGTCTACCTCGGGGCGGGACTCGCGAGGCGCCATTCCACGCATCCGAAGGCCAAAGGCTACATTCTCCTCCACGGTCATATGCGGAAACAGCACGTGCTGCTGAAACACCATACCGATACGTCGCCGCTCCGGCGGAACGGAAACGATGGACGTCCCGTTGAAGCGTATGTCCCCCGCGTCGGGCTCCAGGAGACCCGCGATCAACCGAAGGAGCGTCGTCTTTCCGCATCCGCTCGGTCCAAGGAGCGCAAAGAAACATCCGTCGTCGACCTCCAGATTCAGGTCCCGCAGGACGGGCGTCGTGTCGTATGATTTGCTCAGCGATTCAATGGTAACCGTGCTCATGTCCTTCGCGCTCCCGGCGCGGATGTGTCGGTCAGTGATACAGTTGCCATCGACGTACGCCCGAGAGCCGCGGGGTCACCGGTTAGCAGATCGGAGATGACGAGGAACACAAGTCCCGGCACCGACACGACGAGTACCAGAGCCGCAGTTGTCGAGTCAAGCGGTGCGCCCGATTCGATAAACTGAAACAGCATCGTAGGCAGCGTATCGATGCGCCCTCCGGAGATCAGAAAGGTGAGCAGAAACACGTTCGCGCTTATCAAGAACCCGAAGAGCAGAGCCGTGATCAGACCGGGAAACGCCATTGGCAGGACTATGCGCCTGAATACCTGCACCCGACCCGCCCCGAGGGTCCGCGCCTGCTCTTCGTAGCGCGGATCAAGATTCTGAAACACCGAGGTCAGAATCCGAACCGCATACGGGAGTGTCGGGACGAGGTGGGCCAGAATAATCCCGGCGTAACTACGCGCGAGACCAAGCCTGAGAAACAGAAGCAGGGTCCCGATACCAACCGCGATCTGCGGCACAATGACAGGCACGAGCAGAAAGAACTCCACCACTGCCTTTCCACGGAAATCATGTCGAGCGAGCGTCCGCGCGGCAGGCAGTGCGATCACAACTGCGAGCAGCGAGGTCACAACACCGATGCCCACGGTATTGAGAAACGCAATGCCGAGACCCGAGACCGGAGAGAGTAAATAACCCCAGCCGACCGGCACGGGAGCCGTCTGCCCGGCATCCCACATCCACGCTCCAGGGAGCAGATCGGGCCAGTGCCACCGGAACGAAAACGACGCGATCAGCAGCGGAAGGAATGGAAGCCCGAAGACAAGCGCCGCGACTGTGAGCACGAATCGACGCGTTCGCAGGAACCGCTTCATGCACCTCCCCTCGAACGCTCCCAGCGCCGGTAGGCCCTGAGATACAGAAACAGAATAACGCCCGAAAGCGCGGTAATTATCATGACATAGGCCATTGCTTCCGGCCGACGGGACACGGTCGGCAGCTGAAACCGCCGCAGCGCTTCCACTGGAAGCGTACCCGGGAAACTCGGGCCGAGCAGAAGCGGTATCTCGTAGCTCTGAAAGTTGAACGCGAATACCAGGAGTGACGAGGTTACGATTCCCGGCATTATCTGCGGCAGCACGACGAAGCGGAAGGCTTTCCAGGGACCCGCCCCAAGCGTACGAGCTGCTTCCTGAAGCTCGGTTCCGGTTCCCGCAAGCACCGACGATACCACGACAAAGGTAAAGGGCACCTGCTTGAACAGGTACACGAGCATTATGCCCCAGCCCCCCGAACTGAACAGGATCCGCGGAAATTCACCGGCATTCTCAATCAGACCGAGCCAGTACAGCGCGCGGGCCAGCAGCCCTCCGTTGGAGAACAGAGCGACAACCAGCGCCGCCCCCACGAGGTAGGGAATCACCAGGGGCAGACGAACAAAAAAGCTCAACACGCGAAGCCCGCGCAGGCGACCGCTCGCAGCAACCGCGAGGCCGGTTCCGATTATCGTCGCGAGCACGGTTGGGACGAGCGCGTACAGCAGGGTGTACGCGAGCGCACCGCGAAACCGTGGCGAAGCGAGCACGAGGCGGTAAAACTCGAGCGTCGGAAAGCGGCGGACGCCGTAGACAGGCGCGTAGCCGAGGCTCTGCACAAGCGCCAGCACGAGCGGTCCGACAAAGAGGAGCACGAGAACGGACACCGCAGGTGCGAGGCCGAGGATAATCGCGGTTCGACGTCGACGCACGGAAGCACCCCACCGGCGATCAACTCCTTGGGGACGGAGCGCGCTATTCAACAGCATCCCTCCAGGCGTCAGCGACAATATCTTCAAACGCGCGCGTCGAGCGTTCCGCGATGAACTCGAGCCACACCGTATCAATGATGTCGACGAGCCCCGCGTTGACATTGGGTACTTCACGCTCGGCGAGCTCTTCGGCCGTAACACCGCCCAGATCCGGCGCGTCCCGACGAAAACGCTCCTGAGTCCCCTGATCGAGAAGCGGAAGGTCGAGACCCGGAGCGTACCCGATGTCCACGAGCTTGGACAGGTGGCTTTCCGGAGAGGACAGCGCGTTAATCGCCACGAGGGCGGCGGCAGGATTCGGGGCATTCAGTGGTATCGCAAGGAAGCTTTTGTCCGTGATCATGCCCGACCGGGGGAAGATAATGTTCCGCACCGTTTCGGGATACAAACCCGACCGGATATCCCTGTCCACATCGTAGACACCAAACTCCATGTCGAAGTCCACCTCGCCACTGACAAAGCGCGACCGGAGCGCTCCAGCGGTCGCGGGATACACCGGACGGCCGGGGCGTTCAGCCCGACCGCCACCGCCGAGCAGGAATGGCTCAACACGACGCAGCCACTCGAATGCAGGACGAATGAGCCGAGCGAGATCGGCGGGATCAAGATTCTCCGGTTCGACCAGAAACGGTTCGTACGCGCTTCCATCCGGATTCGTTTCATACATGAGCGTTTGAACGAAGGTCGTTCCGATATAATCCGGCGGTGCGACGTAGGTGAAACGTCCCGGGTTCACGCGCATCCACGCCTCAAGCTCGGCAAATGTCTGCGGTATTTCCCCGGCGTCTATACGCGAGGAATCCACACGGAAGGTAAACTGAAACGACGCCCACGGCATTTCCATGCCGTCGGTCGGTGTGCCAAAATCGAAGAGATTAACCGAAGACCGCGGATCTGCCGGATCAAGAAAGAAGTACTGAGCGTTCGGAAGCAGATTGGCAAACGAACCGAACAGAAGCTCGCGGTCGCGAAGCGTGCGGAAGTTCTCCCCGTTGATCCACACAACATCGACCGTCCCCTGTCCCGGACCGCGACCGGCAGCGTCGTCCGCAAGGATCAGATCAACCACGTCGCGGGTATCCGATCGTCGGAGATTCAGGCTGATGTCGAACTCTTCGATCGCCGCCCGCGCGGATGTCTCCATCCACCTGTTCAGCGCTTCACTGCCACCCCAATGGTAAAACTCTACCCAGCCTTCTTCGGCGGCACGGTCAAGCACGTCGGACCACGCGAGCTCACCGGCGAGGAAGGACTCGCGAAACGCGGCTGCTTCGGCCGCCCGCTCGTCGGAGCCGTTCCCGCACGCGATACCCGCGAATGCGGCACACAGGATCATAACGATGCGGACTCCACGCACGATAAGCACCTCGCAGGGTAGAATAGCGACTCAACGCCGGGTTTTCAAGCTTTTGTGTATACAAATACCGCTCGCAGTGCGCGCAACGGCGACACCGCCACGTCGAAGGTACTGCCGACGTAAAAAAAAAGGCTACCGTCCAGGTTCGAACGGCAGCCTGCGTTCAGGTAGCTGTAATGGGGTTAGCGGATGCTCTGGAAGAGATTACCGTCACCGCCGTCGGCTATAGCTCGAATGCGCCAATCGGAACCGCTTTGTTTCATGAAGAACCTAATGTCGCTCAAATTAGTCGTATCGCCGCCACTGCGGATCAGCGCGACAGTTCCTGATCTTCGCGTCGAACCGTCAAAATCCGTCTCGTCGGTACTCGATTCAGATGTCCAGGTGTAACCCTCAGCTTCGTCGGCACTAAACACCGAGTCATTCCAGAAGCTGGCGGTTGCCTGATCGCCGCTTTGTGCGTCGGGGTGCAGATGAGTGTCTACAATGCTCTCGACCCGGGTTTCGTCCTCCGCCGTTCCGTCCAGTTCGGCGAGGTCATCCAGAAAATCCTGTATCCGTGCGTCCATCAACTGGTCAGGATCGGGGCATGCGGTAATGACCACCGCCACAAAAACAGCCATGGCAATAAGGCGAAGTCGGGTCGTGTTGGAAGGTTTCATGTTCGTACTCCTTGTGGGTAACTCTAAAAATCTGCCGGCACAAGCCAGGGTACCACTGCTTCTTCAAACAGCGACAGCGCCTGCTCGTGGACCTGCTGATACGCGACCCAGTCCGGGTTCTCCGGTTCGGTTATGTAGGTCGACTTGAGCAGACTGTACATACGCCCGAACACGTTGCGTCGCAGACTGACTGCCGACAAGGCCCAGTATCTGACGTTCAGGAAACGCCTCGGGGTCGCAAGCTCAAGCGGTCTCACGTTTTCTTCACGGAATGCGTCGACTGCGTCCTGCCCCTCGTCCTCGAAGATCCGTGTCGCTTCTTCGCGGGCTTCAGAAAGCTGTTGCCGAAGCGGCTCGTACTCCGCGACAGCCACATTGAGTTCCCGCACGAGTTCCTGCAAGCGCCGGTAGGCGCCTTCGGCTGCGACAACGGGATTCTCCAGAAGCGCCTCCTGACGGCCGCCGTTCCAGCCGGAGAAGTCGAGCGATCCGCGCAGAACCTCAAAGGGTTCTCCGGGGGCTTCGCCGCTGCCGACTTCGACCGCGAAATCCTCGCCGATCTCTACCTCCTCCCCCTGTGCGGTGACAGCGATTCGCCCGCTCTCGACAAGAAAGAGGCTCGACCCGTCGTCACCCGCAAACACGGTGAAGACGGTTCCCCGGACACCGGCGACGGCGTTTGCGCTCTGTATGCGTGGTTGCCGCCCGGTAAGAACATCCAGCCGATAGGTAACCGCCCCACGGCTGTTTGAAAAGCCCGTGCGGGTCTCCCCACCGTCGTCGTAATCCTGCATGTCGAAAACGGAGTTGGACTCCACGGTTATGGAGTTACCGTTTTCAAGTTGCAGTTCCACGAAATCGCCGCCTCCGGTTATAATACGATCGCCACCTCCGACCATATCGCCAAAAAACAGCTCGCTGAGACGCCCCGATGTATCTCTGAGCTCGGGGAAACCCTCCACGTATACCGTCTCTGCATCCTGGGCAAGCAGCGCCGGCGCGATCAGAAGCAGGCCCGCGACGACGGCTGCACCATGACTACGCGTTCTCATAATGGCCCCCGTATTCCGTAGATCAGCGGCATGCCTTCGCGCTCACCGCCGAGCAGAAGATCCCAGATCGCCTGGCGCGTCTGTACCCGAACGACGGTCGAGCCTTCCGGTACGCGGCGGCTGAAATACGACTCCATTTCGAGGCCCGAACCGTAACTGGTGTAGGTCTCCCCATTCACCGGTGTGATCCCGATAATCTGTGCCCCCGGAAGCGCCCAGCCTGCCGCGATCATGTTTCGCCACATGACGTACACATCATTTGATGGCTCAATGATTTCGCTGTCCAGAAGAAATGGACGGCCGGATTGTTCGAGAAGCGCTTCGGCTTCCGCGTTGTTCACGAAGGAGACGAGCTCTTCCACACGTTCTTCCTGTTGTGCGGGAGGAACGGTGGCACAACCGGCGACGAACACGATAAACACACTGACGACACAGGCGGGTATGATAGTACCCCGCAACCACGCTGCATTTCTCATATACAGGGAATTGTAGTCCCTGAACCGGCAAATTACAACGAATCGTCGAATTTCACGCGGGAATCACGTCGAGAGTCTCCTCATCGTGTTCGGTAACACGGTGTATCCAGCGTGCCGTTATAACGCGCCGTATCGTCAGGTAGAGCTTTCCGATTTCCTCCGCCTGCGCGGCGGCGAGAACAAAGTAGACGGGCCACCCAAGTACGAGGCCGGTGAATGCGGCAATCGGTACTCCAATTCCCCAGAGCATGCTGCCTTCGGTCAACATTGCGAAGCGGGTATCGCCCCCACTCCGCATGATCCCGACAATACCGTGCAGGTTCAACGATTTTACGGGTACCACACAGGCAATAACCAGGAGCATGCGTGTGACGTCCGTTCGTACCGATTCGCTCACCTGGTACAGAAGCGGAACCAGCGGGGAGACCGCCGCGAGCAGGATCGCGAAAGCGACTCCAGCGAGTGGAGCAAGCAGGATAAACCGGCGCGCATCGCGGGACGCCTTTCCGATGTGTCCCGCTCCTATATCGTTGCCGAGTATCACCGCGGCCGCCCCGGCAGAGCCCATAAATGCGACAAACGTGAGCCGTATGACGGTCTCGGCGATGTTGCTCGCGGCGAGTTCAGCGGTGCCCATACGGGCGTAGACGAGCGTATACATGGTCATCCCGCCGGACCAGAGAATCTCATTCATGACCACAGGCGCGGTGACCGTGAAAAATCGCTTTGTGAGTGTTCTGGTCGTCAGCAGGTACTCACGAAAAGGCCCGACAAGAGGATGCTTGCGTTTCACCATTGCGGCGATCAGAAGTACGGCCTCGAGTCCGCGGGAAACCGTCGTTCCTACGGCCGCGCCGAACACGCCAAGTTCCGGAAAGAAGCCGACGCCGAATATGAGCATATAATTGAGAATGGCATTCAACCCGAGCGCAATCACGGTCATGCGAAGCGGCAGCCGGACCTCTCCGGTCGCTCGCAACGCGGAGCCGAGCACCACGGTCAACGCGGTAAAGAGATAGCTCGGCGCGACCATCCTGACGTAGCCCACGCCAAGCCGAACCACCTCCCCGTCGGTCGTGAAGAGACGGAGAAGGAAGCGCGGTGCAACGGTTACGATCGTCGCCGCAATAAGGCTCCCGGGAATCGCGATCAGCATGGCCAGGCCGAGGCTGCGCCGTATCCCGGGTATGTCCCGCTTACCCCAGTACTGAGCAACGAAAACAGCCGAGCCGCTGCCAATACCGAAGAGAAAGAGCATGACCAGGAAGAACAGCTGATTCCCGAGGGCGACCGAACCGATCTGAACCTCGCCGAGTTGCCCGACCATAAGGGTATCAAGCAGGTTGAGCGCCGTGACAAAACCGTGCTGAAGCGCAATAGGCCAGCCTATGGTGAAGAGGGTGGTAAAGAACGCACCGTCGGTAAACAGTTCCCGGAGAAATGTATTGCGCTGCATGAGAGCTTCCTGGGATCGAAGGGCTTACGTGCTCTTCGTTGGTGGTTTTCGTCTGACCGGCAGATCACCGGGAGACAGCGTATCGCGTTGTGAGCGCGCACTCTGCGCCATGTAATGAAGTTCAGCCTGTCCGTTTATCCGGGTTTCTCCCTCGGATGGTCGACACCGTTCATACGAACCGTCTGACTGTAGCTCGAACGCATTGCTGTTGTCGCCCATGTGAATCTCCAGCATATGAAGAATTTTCGCCTTCAGAGCAGGATCTTCGACCGGGAAGAGCAGCTCGACCCGTTTCTCGAGGTTTCTGACCATCCAGTCTGCACTTGAAAGGTACGCCTCGGGGTTACCCCCGTTCACGAAATAAAAGATCCGGGCGTGTTCGAGATAGCGGTCGACAATACTCACCACTCGAATATTTTCGCTCATGCCTTCAACGCCGGGCACCAGCATGCAGATACCGCGGATGTTCAAATCGATCCGCACCCCTGCCCTCGACGCCTCGTACAACGCATCTATAACGTCGGTGTCGGCGAGACTGTTCATCTTGGCGATAATTCGCCCGCCGCCTTCGCTTTCAGCTCGTATTGTTTCCCGATGTATGAGCTGCAGAATACGCTTCTTGAGCGTGAAGGGAGCCATGTGCAGACGCGTGAACGACGGAACTGCCGAATATCCGGTCAGGGCGTTGAAAAATTGCCCCACTTCGTAGGCTATCTCGTCACTGCAGGTAAACAGACCAAGATCTCCGTACAGTCGAGCCGTCTTTTCGTTATAGTTACCGGTTCCAAGGTGTACATACCGACGGATCCCGTCCGTTTCGCGTCGGACAATCAGCATGGCCTTCGCGTGAACCTTCAGCCGGGCTACGCCGTACACGACAATGACCCCGGAGCTCTCGAGACGCTCGGCCCATTCGATATTCTGCTCTTCGTCAAAGCGCGCTTTGAGCTCCACGAGTGCGGTCACCTGCTTGCCCCGCTCGGCAGCACGCGCAAGCGCCTTGACGATCGGACTCGAACCACTCGTGCGGTAGAGGGTCATTTTAATCGCGAGAACGTTGTCGTCGTCCGCCGCATCCTGAACCATGCGGACGACCGGCGAAAAGCTCTCGTAGGGATGACTCAAAAGAATATCTCCGCGCCGCACGCTTTCAAACGGAGACTCTTCTGCGTCGAAGGACGGACTTTCGCTGACCGGCCATGGCTCAAACCGATAATCGTCGTAGCCGCTGATGTCGGCGAGGCTCATGACTGCCTTCAGGTCAAGCGGTTCGGGAATGTCGTAAACTTCTTCTTCGTGCACGTCGAGCGCTGCGGTGAGAAGCGTACGCAAGCGTTCGCTGTTGCCGCTGATCGACAGACGGACAGGACTTGAAAACTGCCGGTGCTCGAGTACCTGCTCCATTGCCTGCACAAAATCTTCGTCCCGTTCTTCGTCGACCGAAAAGTCCGCATCGCGTGTTACCCGGAAGACGACGTGTTCGGACACCGAAAAACCGGGAAACAGAGCCGCCGCGTGCTCTATGATCGCGTGCTCTATAAACGAAACGGTCGTTGCATTGCTCTTGTCGGGAATGTAGATGAGTCGCGGCAGCGCCGGTGGAATCTGAACAAGAGCAATCCGTTCGCTATCGACCTCGTCGTCGACGTCCGTCCCGATAAAATCGGTATCTTTTTCGGGTTTCAAAAGGAAAGCCGCAGACAGTCGCATATTGCCGGCGTAGGGAACAGGCTCGTCGCTGCGGCACCGCACCGGCGTCAGAACAGGCAGAAACTGCTCACGAAAAAGCTGGGCTACATATGCGCTGTGCTCGGAGTCCCAGTCCTCCGGACCGCGGACCACAATCCCCGCCTTCGCCATCGCAGGAAGTACGCTTCCGTGAAGACACTCGTACATCGTGTCGACCAGCGAATGCACCCGTCGCGAGATCTCGCGCAGCTGTTCTCGAACCTTCATGCCGTCAGGACCCGACACACCGGTCTGCTTGCGAACCTGTCGCTTGAGCCCGGCGACACGAACCATGAAGAACTCATCGAAGTTGCTCGCAACGATACAGAGATAGCGCAGGCGTTCGAGCACGGGAAGCGTCTCGTCGAGCCCCATTTCGAGCACACGTGCGTTGAACTCGATCCAGCTGAGTTCGCGGTTAAAATACTGCCTGTTCGGTTCCGGACGGGATGAGCGCCCGTATTGGGTGGTTTGTGTCATATGAGTTTCACTGTGTAGCCGAAAACATCGGCCATCATATCACCTTTGAGCTGCACACCGAAGCGCTCCACGGTAATATCTCCGGAGTAGGTACAATGCAACAGAAGGTCCGCATCGACGATCTCGGTCGCTATCGACTCGACCCGCTGACTGTGGCTTCGGTCAAGCGCATCGGCAATTCGCAGCAACGATGCGAGCTTCAGCACGGTCAGCCGATGCTCGCGCCGCATGCCGGCGTAGTGGGGGTGACTCGCCTGCGGAGTTGCCTTGCGGTGGTACCGAACGAGATTCGATATAATGCGAATGTCTTCGCGCGAGAAGCCGAAAATCTCCGAGTTCGCCACGATGTACTGACTATGCTTGTGGTGACCGCTTGAGCGAATATAGTTACCCACGTCGTGGAGAAGACACGCAACCTCGAGCAGCAGGCGGGCATGGTTGTCGAGCCCGTGCTCTCCGTCCAACTGGTCAAACAGCGCAAGCGCGAGCTTCGCGACGTGACGCGCGTGGGGTTCATCGAAATGGTATTTCCGACCAAGACTCAACGCGCTTTCTATGACCTGCGAATAGAACTGAGTCTCTACCATGCGACTTGAGCCGAGCGCGAAGGTCATGATAACCCCCTCGCGTATGCTCACATCGGGCACAATCAGATACTCCGCGGCGGTGACCTCGAGAAAGAACTTGTAGACGAGCAGCGCAGGAATAAGCGCTTCGGCCTCGTGGTACGTAATACCGAGGTCCGCCACGCATTCATCTACGGACTGATCCTGGAGCCCTGTAATGAACGCGTCGAACGCCGCACGATCGATGGTCGAATAAGACTCTTCCCGACGTTCCCCCGCGTGAGCCGCCGCAACCCGCGCGTCTCCGCCCACCGCGACGAAGAAGCGAACCTTGTTCAGGTCAAACTCGCTTTCGAGCACTTCCTTTGTGACGCGAACGTTTTCCCGGAGGTAATTCTCGATCTGTTCACCGGTATCCCAGCCCGGGTGCACCTGCTGCTGTATCCTGACCGTACCGATACGAAGGCTGTGGGCACTGACCATTTTCCCACGATTGAGGATCATGAGTTCGCTCGTACCGCCGCCGACTTCGAGAATAAGCGCACCCGAGCGGGAGAACTGTGGCCGCAGCTGGTTAATCGCGTTCTGCACCGCCACGTAGGTAAGGTGGTTTTCCTCCACCCCTTCGATGACGTTTATGCGCATACCCGTGCGAATGAACACGCGGTCTATGAAGGTGTCCCGGTTTCGAGCCTCACGGATCGCGCTTGTGGCAATGACCCGTATATGACGCGGATCGATATTCCATCCGTCAAGCATTTCACTGAATCCGAGCAGTATGTCGATGGCCTGGAGCATCGCCTCGCGACCGATAAGCCCCGTGGTAAACACATCCCGCCCCAGTGCAATCGGGCGCTGAGCGCGGTCAAGACGTTTCCAGGTCCCATCGGCATGCACCTCGGCAACAATGACCCTGACGGCGGACGACCCCACGTCAACCACCGCGACCGTTC
>JBKHAN010000088.1:0-8669 GCA_046542845.1 Spirochaetaceae bacterium | reverse complement strand
GAGGCCCGCTCGTAGCCGACCTGTACTACGACGCCGCCCTTGCAGTCTCGTTCCAGCAGCAGTACTTCGCCGACACAGACTCGCCCTCCGGCCTCACCGATCCGGAGATCGGCGTAGGACTCGGTGCTCACCTGCAGGCGCAGTACTACCTCAATCCGGCAGGCAACTCGGTTATGACCGCCATGGCGCGCTACGATAGCGCCTCGGACGACATTTTTACCGAGTTCACCCCCATGACAGGCCCCGGGGTGAGTCTTCTGAATCCGGTTAGCGCGGGGGACCTCAGTTTCTTCATGCTCGACTATTCCCTGCGTCCCTTTGCCGGACAGCCCGGTGCCCGTGCCCGAAGCTTTGAAGTATCCGCATACAGCGCCGTCAGCGCCGAAGCGAATCCCTTCGCCGAAGGCAGCTATCAGGGCGCAGAAGCAGGCTCCCGCGTTACCTACCGACCGTTTTCTGACCTTGGCGCCCGACTCTGGCTCGGCACCTTCGTGCCGCAGGATCCCGATGACACCCGCCTCTACGGCAGGCTTGAACTCTCAGCGAGTTTCTAAGGAAGGACACAATGAAGATTTGTAAGACTGATGATGATGTAAGAACCGTCTCGCTCCGCTTCCTGACAGCAGCAAGTCTTTTTCTGCTCGTCGCCGCCTTCGCGAGCGCACAGCCCGTGGTCGTCGTCGAAGAGGTGGAAGGCCGAGTCGAAGTGCAACGTCCGGGCCAGAGCGGCTGGCAGTCGATCGGCGTGGGAGATGAAATCCCCCAGGAAGCGCGCATCTCGACAGGATTTCGCTCGACTGCCCGCCTTGCCGTCGGACGCGACGCGACCGTCACCGTGCGCGCGCTCACGCGGCTTACCATAAACGAGGTTATTGAGCAGGAAGGAGCCGAGCGTTCCGACATGACCCTCGAAATCGGCAGGGTCAGAGGCGAGGTGCGCAGCGCGTCCGACCGCCAGACCCAGTTCGAGCTCAGGTCCCCGACCGCGACCGCGTCGGTCCGCGGCACCACTTTCGATTTCGACGGCGAGCAGTTAATCGTCGAAGAGGGCGTTGTTTCGTTTAAGGCCGAGGACGGCCGCGAACACCAGGTCGCCGGTGGCGAGGAGATCGAGACCGACGGCGTCACACCCCCCGATCCCCCGTCGCAATCACGTGCCGAACGCAGCGCCGTGTCCCACGTAACCCCGAGCGGATCGGGCCCCCAGGCCCCGACACCGCGGCGCGAACCAGCAGGTGTCAGCGGTACCGCCACCGTCATTCTTGTATGGGAGTTCTAAAGCATGAAATACCAAAAGACCGCGCTCCTGTCAGGAGCCGTGACCCTGGTGCTTCTTATGTCGGCATGCTCGCAGGCGGTCTTCCAGTCTGACACCCCGGCGTACCCGACCTTCAACCTCGTTGGTGCGCCGACAGACAGAAACGTTACCTACGAGCTCAACATAACCGGCGACGGCATGACCCCGATCACCCGTACCGGCATAGGTCCGACTTCCGGCTCACTCACCCTCGAAGTCCCCGCCGGCCGCGACCGTACCTTTGAACTGTTGGCCGAGAACGATGTGTATTCCGGCATTACCACCACCTCGCTCGCCGGCGGCCGCGAGAACCGCGTCACCCTTCCCATACTCCCGGGACCGGTGTTTGTTGATTTCGATGGGGGTACTGAAGAGCCGGGACCACGACTGTTCCAGATCCGCGATCTCGGTGTTCCTTCCTCCTCGGTTACCGATGAAGACGACAATCGAGGCCGCGAGGTATTCCTGTCCGAGTTTACTCCGGTGGACGTTGCGTATGGAGCGACAAGCGGTTTACTGTACGTCCTGGACGAATTCGCGGGCCAAATTGCTACGCTGGATGATCTGTCAGATTCGGAGAATATCGATAATCTCGACGGTCCTGATGAAATTATTAGTAATCCTCTATTATTAGATGTGAATGAAGCGGCAGGAACGGTTGTATTAATGACGTTTAACGCGTTTTACACGAATGACATCCAAGATCCGGGGGTGTGGACAGAATCTTCCTTTGAGAGCGGATCGGATGCTCCACCGACGGGTGTCGCAATATCGGACGATGGGTTCCTCTATGTCGTTGCTGACATTTATGTTTTCGAAGACGACGTTGAGGTATCCGGGCCGGCGTTACTGCGGATTAACCCCGACGTCCCCGAAGACAGGCAGTACGTTACGCTTCCCGGCACTCAGTCTGTTCCGGGTTATTCTGCTTTTTCGGGCCCGCCAACTTGGGGCGATGTCCGAATAATCGATGATCGTGTATATGTCATTTCAGCTGTCGCCGGCGAAGGCAATCCGGCAGTGTATCAGTACGATCTCGACCTCGATCTCGTCGCCGAGTGGGGCACAACCACGACCGCATCCGAACCCGAGGACGGGGAGTTCTGGGGGCCGAGACGGTTTGTCGCAACACGACGTGACGACGAGTTGATCGTGATTGATCAGAAGGATAATTTCGAAGAGCCCCTTGACGGTTCCGGTCGCCTCGTCCGCTTTGAGTTCGGTACCACCGACGGCTGGCAGACCTTCGGTGAAGGAGAGTTCGGGTTCTTTGATACTAGCGTGTCGTGATGTCGCACAGGCGCTTGTGATCGACACCGCTCGTTCTCACGCGCGTGTCTAACCACGTCGACTACATCTCCGCGAGCATTGTCGTCGGTCACGGCCGTGACGTCGCGGAGGTGTACAACCGTAACGACGGCGAGCAGCTGCAGGTCGAAACTGTTTTGCTGAACCTGCTCAGGTACTGCAGTGAAGCTCGTACGCTTCACGAGCACTGCAGCACGATCATGAGTGATGTGGGTCACGATGCAACGGACCACGCAGTCTTCGATGGGCTCAAAGCACTGGTACGGCTTGGGCTGCTCCGGCCGGTGCTGTGGCCGGAGCCGCGCGCGGGACGAGGTGAAACGGAAGTAACCCACGAGCCGCAGAAGACTTTTTCGTTCTGCATCCCAACGATCGGTCGTACACGCGTAATTGAACGACTTTTGGGATCAATTGACCGGAACTGCAACCATGCAAATGTCCTACGCTCGACAATCTATCTCGACACGGACATCGAAGAGGTGGTAACCGAGATTCAGCGGATTGTAAGGGAGCGAGACGTCGAACCTGCGGCGGTTCGGTGGCGTGTCTCCGGGAAATCGGTGCGCCGCGAACTGGTCCGGGACATTGACCGTGCTCTTGATTTGTCTGCTCCTGAACGTGAGGCCGTGGAGTTCGGGTTGTTCGGGCAAACACAGACTTCGACCACGGTCGGCGCCGCTCGCAGCTGTGCCTTTTTGTCAGCCGGCTCAACGGCGCTGTTCTCTATGGATGACGACGCTGTGATGCTCGGCTACACCGGGCGCAATGCTGACGCCTCGCCTCGGATATCGACCCGACCTGGCCCCAGTTGGAAGTACGAGTCCGACCGCGAGGCCCTGTTACGAGCCTTTCCCGCTGCACCGATAGATCCGGTGAGCACTGCTGCCGGCTATATCGGACGTCGGGTCTCCGACATATCTTCCGGTGGGAAACGCCTGCGCTGGGACCCTGGTGATGTAACGCCTGAACTGTGGTATCGCGTCGAGCGCTACGACCCGACGATCGACCTTGTGAGCTTCGGATACCTTGGCGATTCCGGAACGGGATCGACGCCCATATTGCCGTCTGCTGCGGTAGAGATTCCACAGTTGCACGGGAATGCGGAGTCGCAGAAGCTTGCCCTCTCCAGCCGCGAGGTTCTCCAGATGGCGGAAACTCCCACGATTACGACACAACCGTTTTTCATGTCGGCGGCCTGTGCCTTCAATCTTGAGCGCATTCTCCCTCCGTTCTTCCCGTTCGGTCGTGGCCAGGATGGCCTGTTCGGAACGATGCTCACGCGACTTTTTGAGGACGCGCTCATTGCGCATGTGCCGATCGCTGTATTACACGATCCGCAGGACGGTCGAAGCAATCGCCTTGGACCCGAAGCATATACGCGCATGGCTATGGGCGTAACCCGGATTGTGGTCATGATCGTCAGCCACTACGCTTCCCGGACCAGTGGAGGCACCCGCGAGGAGCGTCTTGTCGACTGTGGCGAGTGGTTGAGCGAGCACGCATCTGACGATATATCGGCGTTTCGGTTGTGGGTGACCGAGATAGTCTGCTCGGCCCTTCGGCAGTACCGCTCGACGATAGAACGATCCTACGGCGACGCCATGGGTTCCGATTCACCGCTCGGCAGGACAGTCGATTCGCTTCTCGCAGATGTCGACGACCGGATTGCAACTGGTCGGGTGGGCCCGGTAAGCGAGTACGAACAGATAGGCCTTGGCGATGCCGAAACCTTTGAGCGCCTCGCACATCACCTGTATCTGTTCGGCACCTTACTCACGCTCTGGCCAGCCATCTGGGCGGAGCGAAAATCGCTGCGATTATGATTGCAAGCGCCGTAAAAGTGATATACTTGCAACGTCATATAATGTGCCCGTGTGAAGCTGGTCGATTGGAGGTATGAGTATGGTCTTGTTCCTGGTTCGGCGGGTTTTTGTGGTGTCCGCATTGGTAGCGGTGTTTACCGCTTTTACCGCGTGCTCGTTCGTGTCGGGGTCGCACGACCGTCTGCTTTCACCGCGTCTGTCTCTCGTGGGTGCGCCGTCACGATCCGTGGTGTTCGATTTTGAGATTTCGGCGTCCGACTTTGAGACGATTTCTGGATCGATCAGCACTGCCCAGTCCACGTCGATCGTCGTTCCTGCCGGTCGCGACCGGCGAATCGACGTCGTATCACCCTCCGATGTGTACCGCGGGAGTTCCATCTTCGACGCAGTTGCGGGCCGCGAGACTACGGTAAACATACCGATTCTTCCGGGTCCGGTTTTCCCCAGTCCGGTAGATGAGCGGATCGCTCAGTTCCGTGATTTTTCCGTGGAGTTCTCGGATCTCACCTCAGGTTCGATCCGACGCTGGCCTTTATACGAGAGCGTAGAGCCGGACGGATCGGTGATCCCAACCGATACCGTGTTCGATTCGTCGGGTAGACTATGGATCGCGAATGGGGCACCGGGCGACTTTGGTGTCGCGGTTCTGCAGGATCTCAGCGGTGATGTTGCAGGCGCGAACTTTGAGATTATCGAGTCGGTTGGTGACAAGGTTGTCACGGCCATCGCCTACGATCCGACGCTCGACAGAATCTATTACGCCGTACGGGATGAAGTCGATACAAGTCTCTATCACGTCCGGGCTCTCGCGTCGTCCGGCGCTGCGGTTGATGGTTTCGAGCTCGATAGTCCCATACCACACGTGAGTGGTATAACCGTTGACAGTCTCTCGAATGTGTATACCGTCGGGGCACCATCGTATTCGATACCGAGCCTGCGGAAATATGACTCGACCGGCACCCTTCTTGCCGGCCCGACGCCTGTGTACACCGGTCAGCAGCGGCCCGGATACTCAGTTCGTGTGCCGCAACCTTCGTATGCCGATATCACCTTCGTTAATGACGCTCTTCTGGTAGTGGCCGCAAGTCCGTCGGTAGGGGAACCGACTGTATTTCGGTTCGACCTGGAACTTACGTTGATCGAGTCTTACGGCACGCGCACGGCCGAAGACTCCGTCGACGGACAACTGTGGGGCCCGCGTCGCTTCGTTGCCACCCGGCCTCGCGGGCCGGTCATTGTCATTGATCAGCCAGATGATCCCGATGGGCCTCTTCCTGAAGGCCGTATCGTCGACCTGAATGGAGGAAACTCCTCCGGTTGGCAGGCATACGGAAGAGGGTCCTTCGGGTACTTCGACACGACCGGGAGTTGAGGTGCTCATTGTAGATCGCGTACGTTGAGGCATCTTCGTGACCAGATACCTTGCGCCGGCCTGCTCCATCAGCTACCTCAATCGGGCGACGGTCGGTATTATCAGCCTCGACGGCGCTTCGGTATTAGCCTGTACTCCTCTCCAATCCCAACTCCTCACCCACTGCCGAACAACGCGTACCTTAGAAGGTCACGCCGAAACGGCACTTCCGTTCATGCCCGACCATCTTCAGCATGAAGACGCGCTCGCCATGCTGCACGAACTGGCAGACACGGGCCTTCTTGTCCCCCTTGAATTTGCCCCGGTTGAGGCGACAGGCTCTGACCAGGGCCCGGTCACGCGCCTCATTATCCCGACCCGCGACCGTACGGCTCTCGTAACCCGACTCGCCGACTTGGTTGCTACCGCCGCACCGACCACACCCCCTGCGATCTTCATAGTAGACGACTCGGATTCCCCGTCGGGCCCGACGCCGAGCTCGAACACGAACCCGAGTGCAAACGCGAGCACAGCCACGAACATGACCGAGAGCGTGGTACCGCACCACATCCGCCTCGATGACCGCCTGTCCCCGGACGGCCCCTTTGCCGCGGTCCACCGTTCAAGCGTTCCGCCGGAGGCTATACGGTTTGCTCTTCTCGGCGATCGGCGCTGTCCTCCGTCCCTCGGGGCTATGCGGAACACCAACTACCTGCTCGGCGCCGGACAGCGTGTGGTGACCATGGACGACGACACGGTCGCGCTTGGCTTCAGGACCGCACTGCCGGGTGCGCCGATCCACTACACGGGCAGCCGCGACGAACCGGTGTTTGAGTTCTACCGCGATCGCGAGACGCTGCTTTCGCAGCACGAGCTTGCACCGCTTGATCCGATTGCGCTTACGGTCGAGTGGCTCGGGCGGCGGGTGCCCGGGCCCGATTCGGATCTGTCGGAGGTCACGCCGGAGCTTTTTCATCAGCTTACTCACCATAAACCGACTATAGATGTTGTGTGCCACGGGACGATCGGGGACGGAGGAATCGGGGTGCGGCAGTTCGTGCTTCAGGCGACCGGAGAGCAGCGCGAGCGCTTCATGGCAACCGAGGATCGCTACCGTGTAAGCACGACGAGTCGCGAAATGACGCGCTTTGCGACGTCGCCGACTGTGCTCGCGCATCCCTATCTCATGAGCACGGTTATGGGGCTCGACTGTACGGTACTTCTGCCGCCGAGCTATCCCTATGGTCGGGGAGATGAGGGGCTGTTCGCGGCGATGATCCATCACCTGTTCAATGATAGTCTGATTCTGCAGGCACCGACAGCCTTCCTGCACAGCCCGCCGGACGATGCAACCCATCGCGCGGCACCATGGTTTACCGAGCTCCCGCTTCGTGTGTGCTGGCTTCTGCAGATCATCCTCAATACCTATCCGAAACCGCCGGGTGGTACGCGTGCGGACAGGCTCATTTGCTTTGGCGAATGGCTTCGGGCGCATAGCGCGCGCCTCTCCGAGGGCGAGTTTGCCGACTGGATCGAGAGCACCGTATTCCATACCCGGGCCGGGTATTACCGGAGTCTCGAAGAGCTGCTTGACCGCTACGAGGGGTCCCCTGAGTACTGGGCAGAGGATGTTCTGAAGCTCCAGGCGAATGTCCGAGCACAGCTTGCAGGTGGTCACCTCGGGCCTGTTGAAGAGTTCAAACCTCTGTCCCTCTCGCGAGAGGACGAGTACTGCCTGCTAAAAACCCATTTCGCCTCATATGCGGAGGTGCTCATGAGCTGGCCGGAGATCTGTCGGGTCATGCAGGCATAAATCAGATAGCACCAAAGAAGCGTACGAAAAAAGAGGCGGTCACGGTTGCGCTTGAAGAGTTCGTGCGGATACGACGCTCTGAGGAACTGACTGCCCTGCCTGGTACCTTTGAAGACTTCATGGATCAGAACGACCTCGAAAGCCAGCGGGGCGACACGTGACGCTTGTTGACACCTCCGCGTGGATCGAAGCGCTACGCAAAGATGGTGATTCCTCAGTTGTTGGTGAGCAGGAACGTTCATGCTCAAATAGATAGTGGAAACACTCGATCGGGTGCCAACATCCTGGGCTGTGTAGGAAAGGGCGTGCTCTCTGGCAGCGCTATGCCGCACCAATGGAGTAACAGTGCCGGCGACAGATCTACTCGTATCCGCAACCGCGCGCCGACGGTGACGAGGTTTCCAAAACGAAGGTCTGTTGAACGGCGGCTTCCGAAGCGGCACCGCAATACCGTGGTCTCGAGTAGTATTCGTTGTTATAATTCCAATCAGGTAGCTCACTGCAGCGGTATATATCAGTGGAGGTGAGTACAATGGAGCCGACTATGGAGTTGTCAAGCGAAGTTCTCGACGCGATCGGACGATATGTCCGGGGTAATCTGGGAAGCTGGATGCGAGACGTCACCTACGATCGCGATATTGAGGTTCGCGAGCGGATTGTTCGGGTTGAAGAAGAGCTAAAGGCACAACGCGAGCTTATGAAGCAGGGGTTCGAGCAGAGCGAGAAGCGGTTTGAAGACATGCGAAGCTACAGTACGCGATGGTTCACCGTCATGTCGCTCATGCTAGCCGCTATTGGCGTAGCGGTTACGGTGAGCACGTTTGTTGGCTAATCGCCTGGTGTCTGTAGGAGAATATGCGCCTACGGCGTATATTTTGTAGGTATGAGAACGCCGATCGATATTCCTGAAGATCTTCTTTCTGCCGTACAGATAGCATCAAAGTAGCGTACGAAAAAAGAGGCGGTTACGGTTGCCCTTGAAGAGTTCGTACGGATACGACGCTCTGAGGAATTGACTGCCCTGCTTGGTACCTTTGAAGACTTCATGGATCAGAACGACCTCGAAACCCAGCGGGG
>JBKHAN010000087.1:0-8701 GCA_046542845.1 Spirochaetaceae bacterium | reverse complement strand
GAGGAAAGCCTCCACCTCGCCGGAGTAGACGGCATCCTCGTCGACATCACCCTGTTGCAGACGCTTCCTAAACACCTCGACCAGACGGCGCTGGGCTGCTTCGACCCGCTCGTTGAGGCGCACCTGGCGGACCGCTTCCTCATATGCGTTATAGGCGATGTGCAACTGCGACACCACGCCGATGGCCATGCTCAGGCGCCGGCGCTCCTGCAGCTTCAGGCGCTGGCGGTTGCTGCGTACCTGGCTGTACTTCTGCGGCAGGGACAACAGGTCCCAGGCCACGGTCAGACCTGTGGAGTGCCAGGTATTGTGCCACAGGTAGCGGTTGCGGTCGGTCTCCTGGCGGAAGAAGCCACCGAGGCTGGGGAACATCTGGATGATGGCGGCCCGCACCTCGTCGGCGGCGATGTGCTCCTGGAAGTCGCGCTCGAACAGCTCCGGCCGGTTGCGCAGCGCCTCTCGTTCGAGCTCCAGGTGATTGACCGGCAGGGGGGCGGCCGGCGCGGGCGGGTCACCCACCGGGGTAACATTGACCCCCATGCCGGGATCGGCGCCGATGAGCCGGGCCAGTTCGCTGCGGGCGTCGGCGTGCTGGCTCTCGACCATGCCGAGACGCAACTCGGTCTGGAGAAGGCGCGTTTCCAGTTCCAGCGCCCGGGTCTCGCTGCCCTGGCGGCGTTCGATCTGCTGCTGCAGGCGTTCGCGTCGGTCGGTAGCACGGGCGATGAGTTCCTGAGCCTCGTTCCATGCCTCCTGGAGCATGGCCACGCGCCACCAGGCCCGGATGACATCGGCCACCAGCGTCTGACGGACGCGGGAATACTCGACGACCGGCAATACTTCCTGGTAAACCGCACCGACGAGCGCGTGAGTGATATCGTTGAGGAGCATTCCGGGCAGTTCAGTACCGGCGGTGATTATGCCGCAATCAGTTCCGAAGACCTGAACGGGTTCAGTTCGGACGATCGCAGGCAGCTACGGGCGCCGGATATAGACGGTATAACCCGAATGACGCTGTTCTTTCTCATTGTGCTTGTCGGCGTCCTGGGGCTCAGTTTTACCCAGGTCTACCTTCTGGCACTGACAGGACAGGGCATTATGAAAGATATGCGCCTTGCCCTGTTCACGCACATTACCCATCAGAGTCTGGACTACTTGAACAGGAATCCGGTCGGAAAACTGGTTACCCGGGTTACGAACGACGTAGAAACAATAAACGAGCTTTTTCAGAACGTATTGAGCAACCTTATTCGTGATATGGCCAGAATGATCGGTGTCGTCATCGCGCTGTTTATCCTCAGCCGCCGCCTTGGTCTGGTTACCGTGCTGACGCTTCCGCCGGTACTGGTGGCTTTCGCCTTTTTTCGTGTCCGCGCCCGTGAGGCATTCAGGAACGTCCGCGTATGGGTCAGCCGGGTCAATACCTTCCTGAGCGAACACCTGTCCGGGATGGGCGTTGTCCAGATGTTTGTGACTGAAAGCCGCGCGGCCAGACGGTTCGAACGGGACAACGAGGAACTTATGAAGGCAAATCTCGGAGAAATGTACGTCATGGCGACATTTCGACCGCTGGTCGATTTGCTGTCCAACGTCTCCATTGCGGTCATCATCTATTTCGGTGCCGCTTTTTTTAACCGCGGACTCGTGAGTCTCGGCGTCGTCATTGCGTATATCAACTATGTACGACTTTTCTATCAGCCCGTCATGAGCATTTCGGAGCAGTTTACAATTCTGCAGTCGGCCATGGCCGGCGGCGAACGCGTGTTTCAGATCCTCGACGAGAATGAGTCGATCGAGGACAGTGGAACGAGACACTTCCCGAAACATGTAGAGGGGGACGTGGTATTCGAGAATGTCGTCTTTGCCTATAAGCCGGGAGAGCCGGTTATTCGGGACCTTTCGTTTCGCATAGCCGCCGGCGAGACGGTGGCTGTGGTGGGGTATACCGGAGCCGGCAAGACAACCATCGCCAACCTGCTCACCCGCATGTGGGACATTCAATCGGGCAGTATTCGAATCGACGGCGAGGACATACGGAACGTGCCGCTCGCGGAGCTCAGAACGACGGTCCAACCGATACAGCAGGATGTTTTTCTGTTCAACGAAACGGTACGGGAAAACATACGCCTCGGGGCTTCGTTCGACGATGCGCGGATTCACGAGGTATCGAAAATCGTACAGGCAGAGCCCTTTATTACCCGTCTGCCGGGAGGATACGACGCAATCCTGAACGAAGGCGCGACCAACATCTCGACCGGACAGCGACAGTTGTTGAGCTTCGCCCGCGTACTGGCCCACGACCCGCGTATTATTATTATGGATGAGGCAACGGCGAACATAGACACCGAAACCGAGCAGCTGATTCAGAACGCCATGTTTCGGCTTATGGAGGGGAGAACCAGCCTGGTTATCGCGCATCGCCTTTCGACAATACGCCACGCAGACCGCATCCTCGTTCTGAGCCATGGCCAGCTGGTCGAAGAAGGAACGCACGAACAGTTAATCGAGAAGCATGGCCTGTATTACAACCTGTACCGGCTTCAGTACCAGGACGATGTAGCAGCAGATTGACAGGGCGGGCATCGACGGCCGCGTACGGGACCCGCGCTTATTCGAGAAGATCGACGAGCAGTCCCTGTATTTCGTCGACGCGTTCGAGGAGAGCCAGCTGATCGCCCTGAGTCTGCAGCAGTCCGACCGCGAGGCGTTCAAGGGCGGTGTTTATCCTGGTTACCACGGTGAAGCGTTTCCGGTTCATGATGTTACTGCCGCTTTCGTGCTGCTGCGTTCGAAACGAACCCGAGACGATGAGCGAGAGAAACCCCTTGACCGCGTCTCTGTAGAGAATCAGATTCTCCCGCGACGGAAGCCGCTTCAGTTCGGTTCCAAGCTTCTGTATATCATCAAGCGCCTGTTCCGCCTGCTCGATGCTTGCGTCGAACTCGGCGCTGGAAAACTCGTGCATCTCGGAGACGGCGTACTCCATAGTCGAGGCAAACTCCGGACTACTCGCCTGTTCCGCGGTCATGCGTCCTTTCGGAGTCTTCTTTCTCGCCGACGCGGCTCCCGAGCCCGTGGCGCTTGCGGCGCCGAAATAGCTGCCAGGATCTATTCGTTCCATAGCGATCGTGTTGCGACGTTCAGCCGCCCCCCTCCGTCTCCGAGTAGACCGGACGTGCGCCAGGATCAAAGGACTCCGATGCGGTCGCACCTGAACGCAGCGCTGCAAAGGGGTCCGAGGTAGTCAGGTTTGCTGCTTCGTGAGGCTGAAACAAGGTTCGGTCCAGATGATCGCCGGCGTTTTCCGTAGCAATGTCCCGCCGTCGCTTTTCAAAGGCTTCAATGCCGGTAACGACACAGGAGCCGTGTATCAGTGTTCCTTCCTCGACGACCATTCGCGGCGTATACAGATTGCCGATCACTATAGCCGAGGCAAGTATAATTACGTTTCCGGTGCAATACACCTCGCCCTTGAAGATACCACCTATGACAACGACGGATGCCTCAATTGTACAGTCAGCCCTTCCCGAACTGCCTATAATGACCTTTCCGGATGTACGAATTGTTCCCGTATAGTCGCCGTCGATGCGAAGCAACCCCGAAAGCTCAAGGTCACCACGAAAGTGTGTTCCGGCACCCACAACAGAGTTAACCAGCGAATCAAATGATGCCTGACGTCTTGCCATGTTCAATATCCTCAGTTCACAAAAGAGCGCCGTGCGCTCGGCGACAATTCGGCCCCGGCGGCGGGTCGTACCGTTAGAAACACATTGGGATCAATGTTTTCAGTCCCCAGCCAGACCTCAAAACCGAGGCGTGGTTCGACGGTGTTTCCGCTCGATCCGAGCGTACCGAGGGTCTGCCCCTGAGTAACCTCGTCTCCGGGCTTCACACGGATACTTTGAAGGTGCGTGTACCGGGTCTTGAACCCGAAATTGTGCTCGAGGTCTACGTACCAGCCGTAGCCTTGTGGATCAAAGTCGACTCTCGTGACTTTTCCATTCGCACTGGCAATGACGAGTGAACCGGGAACATCCCAGATATGAATCCCCTGACTCATATCGAACTCTCCAGTTACAGGATCTTCGCCCGGTCCCCATTGACGCCGCACCTGTCCCGCACGTGAGTCAACCGGCCAGAGCACCGGCAGGTTCATGAGGAATTCGCGCTCCTGCTGAAAAAGTTCGGAAAGCTCTACGAGCGGCTGGGTGTAGGAATCGAGCATCTCGGCGACGGCAGAAATAAACAGACTGTCGGGTACGTCCGCATCTCCGGCTTCGCGCAGCCACTCGAAATCCATGAAGTCCCCGCTTCCGTCTACCTCGGGAGCGTCCGACCCATTCTGCATGTCGGTGCCGGCGTACTGCATCGCGCGTTGTACTGCTGTCTGGAACTCGGCCGCTCCGCCGCGCAGACCGGTTATCTGCTCGCGCACATCCTCAAGGCCACGTTGCGTTTCGGCCAGCTGAGCACTCTGCTCGCTAACCTCGCGTCCGCGATCGCTGTACACCGTCGCGACGTAGAAAAAGAGACTCGCAACCCCGAAAACCATGACACCGAGTACAAGGAATACCAGCGCCGTCACCGGCACGTTTATGATCCGTTTCTCCGAGTGCGGTATCACCATGACGGTGAACCGACCTTTCCCTTCCCGTTCTGATGCGTACCGTCGTTTCTGTATACGAGGGAATTTCGGTTCTTTTCTCTTCATGTCCAGTCCGATACTGTTGCCTGCCCGAAACGCTATCACGTGCTCACGACCGATGTCAAAGCTCTCCAGTGCAGGGATATGAGTTGACGCCTAACAGACAAAGGAGTATTGTTAGTCCGATTTATTGTCCGGGAACACGATAAGTGAAACAAACAAAGGCTCGCCGTGGATGCGTCCAGGCGGTCTATCCGGTTTAGTTACCACACGAAGCGACGGAAACAATTATGAACTTTTTTGATACTCACGCCCATATCGGGTTAATTCACGAAGACCCGATCGAACAGCTTATTATTGTCAAGGAAGCAAAACAGGAAGGGGTTTCAGGCATTCTGAGTATCTGTAACAACCTGCACGATTTTTTCCAGATCTACGAGAACCTGAGTACCGCCGAACACGTGTACCACAGTGTCGGCGTGTCTCCTTCGGAAGTCACGAATCCGGGCCGTGACTGGGAACAGAAGATCGAGGAAGGCGTGTCGCTTCCCCGCGTCGTGGCAATTGGTGAAATTGGACTCGACTATTATCGAAAATTTGGTGACAAGGACAGTCAGATTGAGCTGTTTATTCGCCAGCTGGAGCTTGCGTCGCGGTTGGGCTACCCGGTCGTAATACACAATCGCGAAGCCGGTTCGGATGTTCTGGAGATCCTTCAGGAAAAGCTGCCCCCCAAAGGTGGAATACTCCACTGCTACAGCGAAGACTGGAACTATGCACAGCAGGCACTCGAACTGGACCTGTATATTTCCTTCGCCGGAAACGTTACCTACCGAAACGCACGAAACCTGCACGAAACCGCGGTCAATATGCCGCTTGACCGCATGCTGGTAGAGACCGAGAGTCCATTCATGGTCCCCAGTGCACACCGGGGAAAACGCAACAAGCCTGCGTATCTCGGCGATACGGTAGCCTTTATTGCAGAACTGAGACAGGAACCCGTGGAAGAGGTCGCTGCGGCCATTTACGCGAACAGCCTGCGCGTGTTCGGCATCGACGGTTGACCCAACGGGTGCTTGGTGTTATAAGCCACGTATCGTGGGCACTTCCTCAGACACACTGAAACACTTCTGCGGGGTTGCCGGTATCTACTCTCCGGTCCCCGCGAATGTACCTCAACATCTGTTCTTTCCTCTGTTCTCCCTTCAGCACAGAGGCCAGGAAAGTGCAGGGATTGCGTACCGCAAAGACGGCGGAATAATCGCGTACAAGGACCTGGGTATGGTTTCGACGGTCCTTTCACGGTATCTCACAGGGCATCGCGAGACTAACGTGGGAATAGGCCACGTCCGCTACTCGACCCACGGCGGTAACAAGCTCGAGAATGCCCAGCCGCTCGTCGTACGGTGCAACAAAGGTGAAATAGCGATCGCGCACAACGGTAACATCTCGAATGCGCTTCAGCTGAAACATCGGCTTGTCGAAGAGGGGGCCATTTTTCAAACGAGTTCGGATACCGAACTCATTCTGCATATGCTGTCCCGCTCGCGTCGCGACTCATTCGACACGGCGCTCGAAGACGTGCTTGAAGCCCTCGAAGGCGCCTATACCATGGTACTGATTCACGACGAACGACTCTTTGCCGTCCGCGATCCAAACGGGTTCAGACCGCTGTTCGTCGGATACCACGACGGTATGGCTGTCGTTGCGAGCGAATCCTGTGCTCTCGACGTGCTTGGATGCGATAACCAGCGGGAGCTCGACCCCGGTGACATTATTGTGTTCGGCCCGGAGGGAGAGCAGCACCGGCGCATACGATCGACCGGCCGCCGGAAGGCACAGTGCGTGTTCGAGCTCATTTATTTTGCTCGCCCTGATTCCAGGGTGTTTGGTACCGGGGTGTACACTGCCCGCAAGAAGATGGGGCGTGCGCTCGCAGAGGTGGATGCGCTTGCAGGTCGCACAGGCGATATTGTGGTACCCGTACCCGACAGCGGTACGACTGCCGCAATCGGATACTCCGAGGCGTCGGGTATTCCTTTTGACTTCGGCCTTACGAGAAATCATTACGCTGGACGATCATTTATCATGCCCACGACCGCGGAACGCGAACTCGCTGTACGCATGAAACTTCACCCGGTCATGGATGTCATCTCGGGTAAGTCGGTCATGCTGATAGATGACTCTCTCGTACGCGGCACAACAGCGCGTAGTCTCGTGAAACTGCTGAAACGGGCAGGAGCAAAAGAGGTGCATCTGCGTCTCTGTTCGCCGGAGCTTCGCTGGCCGTGTTTTTTCGGCATAGACATTCCAACGCGCGACGAGCTTATCTCGAACAAAAAGTCGCCTGAGGAAATTGCCGAATATATCGGTGCGGACAGCGTCTGTTTTCTAGATATCGCGCACCTGAAAGGTGTCCTGTCGGAACCGAACGATTTCTGTTACGCGTGCTTCAGCGGTTCCTATCCGCTCGCGGTACCGCTGACCGAACACGAACGGAAACGACAGCCTCGCGACGTCGACCTGACCAGCATGGAGCACTAGACCATGGATTACAGTTCAGCAGGCGTGGACATAGAAGCGGGTGACCGCTTTGCACGATACATTGCCTCCATACAGTCTCCTGCCCTGCGAGGTGGCATAGGCGGCTTTGCCGGCGCTCTGGCGCTTGACCTGAGCGGTGTACCGGATCCAGTGCTCCTGTCCACGACAGATGGGGTCGGAACCAAGCTGCTCGTTGCAGAGCGCATGAGGCAGTTCGACACGATAGGAATCGATCTGGTCGCCATGTGCGTGAACGACCTCGCTGTATGTGGCGCCGCGCCGTTGCAGTTTCTCGATTACATTGCCTGCGGCAGGATATCGTCGACTCCGCTCAACGAAATCATGGACGGGATCGTGCGCGGCTGCGAACGCGCGGGATGTGCGCTTTCCGGAGGCGAAACCGCCGAGATGCCCGATGTGTATGCGCCGGGCTCCTTTGATCTTGCAGGATTCTGCACCGGCGTCGTATCCCGGGCACGTATGCTTCCGCAGCCGGATCGCATAAAACCGGGTGATATTGTGTACGGGATCCCCTCCACGGGCGTTCACTCCAATGGCTTGAGTCTGGCTCGCAAGGCGCTGTCGGACGCACCGGCGCATATCTACGAGCAGCTGCTCGAACCGACCCGAATTTACGTGTCCGAACTCGAGTTTCTTACGCAGCACCCCGCGGTACTCGCGGCGGCGCACATTACAGGCGGCGGTCTGTTCGGGAACCTGACCCGCGTTCTCCCCGACAACGTGAATCTCGAACTGACCTGGGACTGGCCGGTACCCGAGATTTTTCAGCATATAGCGAACTATGGGGCGGTCGCCGATGCGGAAATGAGAACGGTATTTAACATGGGCATAGGGATCGCCTTCGTTGTCGACCACTCGAAGGAATCCGGGTTCACGGAGTACATCCAGACATACTCCGCCGGGCCGGAGCCGGAACAGTTCGTTCGTCGAATTGGCCGCGTTGCAGAGACGAGTCGGGACTGAAATGGCACGCATTGCGTTGTTCGCGAGCGGCACAGCCAGTAACGCCCGACGCATCCTCGAGTACAACGGCTATCGTTCCTCCGGGACTTCGAACTACTCCGCCCCCGCCGGTACCCGCCGGGGACGTATCGTCTGCGCGATCAGCGATCGCAAGAACTCGGGCATACACGCGCTTAGCGAGGCAGCGGGAATACCGTGCACAACAGTATCGTACCAGCCGGGCAGAGCACAGGCAGAGCGAACCATTCTCGCTGTGCTCCGTGAGTTTCGGGTGGACCTGCTCGTCCTCGCCGGCTATATGAGAATACTCGGCCCTTCGACGGTTCGAGCGTACCGCGACCGGATCGTGAATATTCACCCCTCGCTCCTGCCGGCGTTCCCCGGAATGAACGCGATCGAGCGGAGTTTCGCGGCCGGTATGCCTCGGGGTGGAGTTACCGTTCACATAGTGAACGAAGGGGTCGACACGGGTCGGGTGCTCGCACAGGCTTCGTTTGACCGCAGCCTGAGTGCAACCCTGAAGTCGTT
>JBKHAN010000086.1:0-8919 GCA_046542845.1 Spirochaetaceae bacterium | reverse complement strand
AAACGTTTTATGTTTCTCTATCTTCTTGTAAGCAGTAGATTTACCGCTATATAACACCAGGGTTGCGGACAGTAAAAACGTCTCGTCAGGGCCATCCGGGTCGACACTGTCCAGCGAAGCAATAGCGTTTCTCGGGAGCGCTCGTGACGATGCTCGAGAGCGGAAATCCTGCAGTGCTCAGGATCTCCGGACCTTCGATGATATGCCAGAATCCGGCGCGGAGCATGGTGCTGAGGTTACGGAAGTCCTCCGCGAGCGGCTGCCCCTCTCGACCCTCCTCGTACACCAACCCGTCGTGAATCGCCGACCGGACAAGGGCGAAATCCGCCATCGAAAGCGCAGAGGGTATGGGCTGATCGAAACGCTCGGCGGGGACTGCTCGGAAGTCATCGTGCCGCCCGGCGTACCATACCGCTCCCTCGCGAAATCGGGAAAACCCGTCCACCATTTCCCGCCGCAGCCTGTCATACCCGGGTTCTGTCTCCTCGAGTACCGTGAGAAACAGCGCGAAAGCCGCATAGTCGTCGAGATACCCGTCTCCGGAACGCTGCCCGTCAAGGGACGCGTGGGCAAGCGCTCCGTCAGCGCAGTGCCGCGAGGCGAGTGTATCGGCGATGCTTCGCGCCTGTGTCATGTATTCGGGGGTTTCGAGGTAGCGCGAAGCGTAGGCAAACCCGATACCGGCGAGCGCATTCCAGTGGGTAATATGCTTCGCGTCGACCTCGGGTTGCAAGCGATCCTGTCGCCGTTCGAACAGTCGACGTTCTGCGCGCTCAAGCGGCTCGGTTCGCTCGAACGCGTCAGTCTCAAGCAGGTGTATGCGGCCTTCGAAGTTGCCGCCGACCGGCAGCTCGTAGGCGCCTGTAAACGCGGTCCACTCATCATCCGGGAGGACAGATCGGATCTCCTCGCGTGTCCACAGGTATGTGGCGCCTTCCTCGTGCCCGGTGTCCGCGTCGTAGGCGCTCATGAACAGGCCGTCGCGGAGGAAGTCGCGCGTGAGGCACGCGGCGACGCGGTGCGCGGTGCGGGCGTAGTCGCTTCGGTGGTACACGCGTGCTGCGGCAGCGTAGACCCACAGAAGCATCGCCTGGTCGTAGAGCATCTTCTCGAAGTGGGGGATGGTCCACGCCTCGTCAACGCAATACCGGAAAAAGCCTCCCCCGAGATGGTCGTGCAACCCTCGCTGTTGCATGATATCAAGGAGTCGCGTCGCGATTCGGTCGGCCCCCGACACCGATTCGCTCGCGTCGCCGTCGGTATGGCTGAGCGCGTCGCGCGCGTAGAGGAGCCACAGGAGCGTCGAATGGGCCGGAAATCGTGGCCCCGCTCCGAATCCGGCAGTGCCGTGGTCGAAACGGGAAAAGAGGGTGTCCACGACCTGACCCGGGTCGTAGGAGGCAACGGTGCGGTCCGTGAGGTCGGCCGCAACATCGGGGTCCGGTACCGTAAGCGTGTCGGGCTCACCTCCGGGTTCGAACCGGCCAATCTGGGAGCCTCTGTCTCGATAGAAGCCGAGCACCCGGGTGAGTACGTTCACGAAGCCCGGCATGCCTGCGCGGTCGTCGACCGGTGCGTAGGTCATGGCAAAGAACGGGTCCTGCCGCGGTGAAAGAAACACGTTCAACGGCCATCCGCCCGAGCCGCGTGTAGCGAGCATGAAATTCATCATGTAGCTGTCGATATCGGGGCGTTCTTCGCGGTCGACCTTGATGCTCACGAAGTGCCGGTTCAGAAACTCGGCCACCGAGGGGTCCGAGAACGCTTCGCGCGCCATGACATGACACCAGTGGCAGGTCGAGTAGCCCACAGAGACGAACAGAATGCGATCGTGCTCCAGAGCGTAGTCGCATGCTTCGCGCGACCACTGCTGCCAGTGTACCGGATTGTCCGCGTGCGAGCGAAGATAGGGTGATAACGCTGTTGCCAGCGTGTTGCGCGAAGGATCAAACGGTGGGCTGTCTGCCATAGGGACCTCCAGGGTCAGAACGGGAGTACGTATTCGAACTGCGGACGCTCCACACGTCGCAGCCGGGATGCTGTCGCCGGGATAAAAACATCGCTGCCGTCGATAACAGGGGTGTTGCGTCCCGGTTCGTAGGCGACCTCCGCCACGACTTCGATCCAGCTTCCCCGGGGTATATCATCCGGCGGGTCGCGCAGGAGAAATCCGACGCGCTCGGCGTGCTCGAGACAGCACCACACGACGTCTCGTGCCACGGTGAGCCCGTCGGTAGTGCGTTCACCGACGTAGCCCTCAAAGCGCATTGTGCGCCCTGCATGTTCGGCCGGTTCCCGGGCGAGTATGTGAACCACGTCGTAAAAGATGTGTTCGTCAAGCAACAGCTCATCGCTGTCAGGGATTTCGCTCATGCGCTCGAAGCCGTATTCCTGTATCGCCCGTTCGTTCAGTCGGAGTCCGACCTGCGCGACCTGCAGTCGTACCGGCAGATCCGGCTGACCGGCGAGCCCGGTTCCAGCCGGACCGATCGCGAGCGGGAGCAGCACCGTGAACAGCGCGCCACGTGTGGCGACACCCGCGTTTTCGCGACCGAGCAGCCCCCGGATTTCCGATGCACCTGCGATCAGGATTCCCGAGATGACGAAAATCGCACCCATGGTGTTCACGGCGTTCTGAGGCATCGAGGTGTACAGCAGCGCGACCGAAAGCGCGTATCCGCACCAGGTCAGGATGCCGAGAACGTGTACGTGGATCCCGGAGTCCCGCTCGTCGACCGCCGGCGCGGGCACCGCGGTCTGCCACAGCCATCGTACGGCGAGTGCGGTCACAGGCACGACCACCGCAACGAGCATACCGGTAAGCCCTTCGACCCAGAACGCAGCCACAAGCGCCGCGGGTAGCGATGCCGACAGGAGTGCCCCGGCGCCGAGCGCGGCGATAAGCGCGACCGGAACCGAGCGAAGCGTTTCGACCAGGCGTGCCGCTGGTACAACTGCCTCCAGAGCACCCAGTACAACCGCGGTCGCGGCGATCATTCCTGCGTGCCGGTACAGGTTGTCTGCGTATGAAGGGTAGGCCTTGTCCCCGGAGGGTCGTGAGCGCCGTGCGCGAACAAGGAGTACGCCAAGGACAAGCGCAGCCCCCAAGAGAAGCGTAATCCAGTCGGCCCGCCGTGCCGGAAGCACGAGCGCAGACATGCACAGCGCGAGGGCATCGCTGTGGTACCCGTTCCGGTTGTGTGGATGCCTCTGCTGCTCCGCCTCGGGACCGTACGGAGCGGCTAAGGCGTCCCCGGCCGGCGACGGCTCATCGAGCAGGTAAGCCTTCATCCGGCGCCAGGCGCGCGAGAACGGCCGGACCACCCCGGCACCCATTGCGAAGGCAGCGAGCGAGAGCGAGTACAGAATAGCGACCGGAGCGGCCGTCCACAGGAAGAGCGTGACCACGGTCGCAAAGTGTTGAAATCCCGGGGTGTACAGCGGCAGCGGAAACACCCCGACCGCGACGCTGCTGATAACGGCCAGAAGGGAGAGGCTCAGCACTGGTGATGCGTATTTCGAAAGCGGTTGCATGTGTATACGGCGAAGTGTACGATAAGGGACCCGTATCTGGAAACCTCTATGAAACTCCACAGACTGACGCCTTTCATCATTTTGCTTCTTCTGTTTCCCGGAGCAACGCGTCTGGTCGCGCATCCTCATGTATTTATCGACAGCAGGGTCGGCCTGCACATGAACGGGTCGGAACTCAGCTACATCCGCGCTCACTGGACCTTCGACAGGTTTTTCACCCGGATGGTAATGATCGACTTTCGACTCGATCAGTCCGGTACCTTTACGAGTGAGCAGATTCGCGAAGTCGAGGAGGGTGCATTCCGCAACCTGGAGCATTACGACTATTACACCTACATTTCCATAGACGGCCGGGACGTGGATATTGGTGAGGTCGAGAACTTTCACGCTTCACTCAACAGTGACGGCCGGCTCGTGTACGAGTTCGATATACCCGTCGGTACTGACCTCGCACGGGGAAGCCGGAACGTTGAGATCTCCATGTACGACGAGTCGTTCTTTACCGACATGATCTTCGCAGACGACTATCTCACCGTCGACGGACCACCGCGGGTCCGTTACAGCAGCGAACTGACGCATGACGTGCATGAGACCGCTTCGTGGGGACCCATGCTGCGAGAATCGGTTATCGTTCGCTTTCAGGATGTGGAATAGGTGAGTAGCGTCACGACGAACACCCGAGGGTTCCGTGCCTTTCTCGCTTCCGGTTCGGTAATTGTCCTTGCCGCCGTACTCGGCCTCGCAGCTGCGCAGCTTTCATCCGCGTCTGATGCATCACAGCTTGACACCGAGGCTTCGGGCATGGCCGGCGAGACGCTTCGCAGTCTGACGCTCGGACTCACCGGCCGCATGCGCGATTTCGCCCGTATGCCGGGGCCCTTTCTGTCGGCCGTCATTGTTGCTGCCGGGTTTCTCTACGGGATGCTCCACGGCGCTATGCCCGGCCACCGCAAGGCCATACTCGTGTCGTACTTCGCGGGGCGCGATGTGAGACCCTGGGATGCGCTGAGTACCGGGGTTACGCTTGGTGTCCTGCATTGTCTTCTTGCGTCTGCCATTGTGCTTGCCTCATGGCAGCTTCTGACCGTGTCGTTCGGGGAAGGCGTTGAGTGGACAACACTCGTACTCGAGCGTGCGGCGGCGGCGGTGCTGTTCCTTGTCGCGGTGCAACTGCTTCGGACCCGGGGTCGAGTTCACGGATTGAGGGGGGAGGGTATCGAGGACCCGGGGAGATTCGACGCTGCTGTGGACCTCTCGACCTTTATCGGCGCGCCTCGGCGTCGAGACCCTGTACCTGGTACGGGCAGACGCAGCCTGCTTCTCGGAGCCATTATCCCATGCCCAGGCTCGTCGTTACTGATGGTGTTTGCCGTCTCCATTGGAGCGCCGTCTGCAGGCATTCTCGCGGTCAGCGGCATGGCCCTCGGCATGGGGCTCACGCTCGCGCTGGTCGCGCTTTCCTCGGTCGTGGTCAGACGGCATATTCTTCTGCGGCTGAAACCAGCCGTCATGGCACGGGTACACGCCACACTCGATCGCGCGACCGCCGTGTTTATTCTTGCCTTCGCGTCGGCGATTCTGCTTGGCCTCTAGGCATATTGCTCTGTTTCGGTGCGAATTCCCGGTGTACAATCGCCCCCGGGAAGCGCACAGTGAACGATTTTCGGGGCAAGCACATTCTTCTTGTCGAAGACGAGATTCTGATCGGACAGTCGGAGCGCCTCATGTTCGAGGACGCCGGGTACCGCTGTACGCTGTGTACGAGCGGCGAAAAGGCGATAGCCTTTGCTGCCGCACACGACGACGTGGATCTGGTGCTCATGGATCTGGATCTCGGGCGTGGAATGAGCGGAATAGAAACCGCCCGCAGGCTCCGCGAGCAGGCCGGACTGCCCATTGTGTTTCTGTCGTCGCAAACCGCACCGGAGCTCATTGCAGAAACCGAGACGGTCGCGAGCCATGGGTTTATCGTGAAAGGCTCTCCGGATCACATTGTGCTTGCCCAGATACGCATGGCGTTCCGCTTATCGCGCGCCCGGCAGGGAGAACGCGAAAGCGAAGCACGGTATCGCGAACTGTTCGAGAGCTCTCAGGTATCACTCTGGCTCGAAGATTTCTCGGATACGAAGCGGGCCGTTGACCGCCTTAAGGAACGCGGCATCCGCGATATTGAGGGCTACTATAAAGAGCACTTCGCCGAGCTGCAGGCGCTCGCAAAACTCGTGCGAGTTGTCAGGGTAAACGAAGCTACCTTGCGGCTCTACGGGGCTGAATCCGAGGAACAGTTTCAACGGGGCTTTCAGCAGATTTTTCCGGAATCGTGCTATCAGAACTTTATCGCGACGCTTGGTGCAATCGCACGGGGCGAGACTCGGTTCGAAGTCAGCGAAGACCATCGGACAATTCAGGGACGACCGCTGCGCGTTCACCTTCGCTGGAGCGTCCTTCCCGGAGACAATGGCATGTACCGCGACGTCGCGGTCAGCGTTATTGACCTGACAGAGGTACACGAAGCTCTTTCGGAACTGGAGCGCGAACGGCTCCATTTCAAGCGTCTGTTCGAGAACGCTCCGGTCGCGATTGCCGTGGTGGACGAATCTGAACGGGTGCTCCGCACGAACGGGGAGTTCACGAACCTGTTTGGATACACCGAAGCCGAGGCAGTGGGGAAGAACATCAACGATCTCATAACCTCGATCGACGCACGGGATGCCGCGCGCGCGCTCAGTCGTCACGTCCTCGATGGCCACATGACCGTTCAGGAGCACACGAGATACCGCAAGGACGGCGGCGAGGTCGAAGTGCTGATATCCGGTGCTCCGTTACACGTGAACGGAGAAACCTACGCCTTCGCCATGTATCAGGACATAGGCGCACAAAAAGAGGCGGAGGCGCTCGCGACGCGTCTGCTCGAACAGAAAACAACGCTTCTGAAAGAATCGCACCACAGAATCAAGAACAATATGGCTGTCATTGAGGGCCTGCTGCGTCTGCGCGCGCATGATACCGACGGTCCCGCTGCATCGGTCCTTGAGGAAGCCGCTACGAGGCTTCACAGCATGATGCTCCTGTACGACGCTCTGTACCGGAAAGAGCGCTACGGTGAGCTGAACCTGCGCGAGTTTCTGCCGCCGGTTGTGCAGGAAATCATTCACCTCGCGTCGGGTTCTGTCCCCGTTGAACTCGACATTGATCTGGTGGACATTAACCTCGACGCGTCGGTGCTCTCTCCTTTAAGCATTATCGTGAACGAGTGCATAAGCAACAGCATGAAGTACGCGTTCGTTGGTCGGGACCACGGCAGGATAACGGTGAGCGCCTGTATCGCCGACGAAGCGCTTGTTTTTCGCTACGCGGACAACGGGACGGGTTTTCAGGTGAATACGGAGGACACCCTTTCGAAGGGCTTCGGTCTGCGTCTCGTGTCCATGCTCGCCGAGCAGATCGGTGCCCGCATCGTCATCGAAGGCAGCGGGGGCATGCGCGTGACCATGACGATTCCGCTCGCCGCTTCGGAAGTGCTTCGGAAGTGATCCGATTGAAGGATTCCCGGTGAACCGTGTTACGATTCGGAGGCGCCGATATCGACCGTGTCCGCCTCGAGCGCCAGTCTGACCGCTGCGCGCGCGTGTATGTCGGTCGTATCGAGCAGCGGGGTCTGCGTATCCCCGGCACCGAGGAGCATGCCGATCTCCGTGCAGCCGAGTATCACAGCCTCGCTTCCGGCGGCCACGAGCGCGTCGACCGCCGAGAGATACAGCCGTCGCGACTCTTCGCGTATCCGACCCAGGCAGAGTTCGGAAAAGATAATGTGGTCGACCTGAGCCCGCGTCTGAGCATCCGGGACGATGATGTCGAGATCGCGGTGCGTTTGTAACCGTTCGGTATAAAAGGACTCCTCCATCGTAAACCGTGTTCCGAGGAGCCCGAGCCTGCGGTATCCGGCCGAGCGTGCAGCGTCGGCGGTTGCCTCGGCAATGTGAAGAAGCGGAATGTGGATGGATTCCTCGATAGCCTGGGCGACCGCGTGCATGGTGTTCGTACACAGGAGCAGAAGATCGGCACCGGCTCCCTCAAGACGCTGCGCTTCGGCCGCAAGGATGCGTCCGGCGTCGTCCCACCTTCCGTTTCGCTGAAGCGCCTCGATACCGTGGAAATCCACACTCGACATGAGTATCGGTGCCGAGTGAAGTCCTCCGAGTATACGGGCGGTCTCTTCGTTGAGTATACGGTAATAGTGAGCGGTGGACTGCCAGCTCATACCTCCAATCAGGCCGATCGTGTTCATAGAAAATTAATATACAAGTTGCAAGCTTTTCTTTGAAGTTTTCCTTATAATTCTATTGGTGGACACACGTAGTTTGCTCAAACAGGCACAGGAACTTCGCGAGCAGGAACGCGCCGCATCCGGGGAGATCGTCGACGATCTTGCTGCCGAAGAACGCAGCGCCGTCCTGTCTGAAATCGAACGGATCGTAGCAAAAAACCGCATTCGAACCGGTCCGGAAACCTTCAAGCTCGAAGCCGAACGAAGAGGGCTGGGCCTGCCGCTCCTGGTCAATATCGCGGCTGTGGCGGTTGTCGGTATAGGTCTGTGGCTGACCTCCGTGTACTTTGCCGCGCGAACACAGGATGCTCGCAGCGGAGCAGATATTACCGTGACCGCTGAGAGCCGCATCATAGAAGAGGTGCGCAGACGTAGCGAGGAAGCCCTTGCCGAGCGGGACGCCGAAATTCTCGCCGTCCAGGAAGAACTCGCAGCCATTCAGGCCGAGCAGCAGGCACTCGCGGACGAAATAGACGCCCAGGTAGCCGAGCGCGAAGCGGAGCTTCGAACGCAGGTCGCTAGCGACGTGGCTGTCGAACGAACCCGCCTGGAGGACGAAGGTTTTTCGTCCGCAGAGATTGACCGCCTGCTGTCCGAATTTGAAAGCGCCCGCAAGGCCGAACTCGAGGCGGAACTCGAGGAGTATCGACAGCAGCTCGTTCAGGCGCAGGAAGAACGCACCGCAGAGCTCGCCCGGCAGGAAGCGCAGACCGAGTCCGCACTCGAAACGGCTCGCCGCGAACGGATTGCTATACTCGAGGAGGCTCGTCAAACAGAGGAATCGCTTCGCGCGGACTTTGAGGAACAGCTCGGGCGTCAGCGCGACGAGGCCGAAGCGGCACAAGCGAGACTCGAATCACTCACCGGACAGCAGGAGCAGCGTTCATTCATCGAAAATCAGATCGCAGGTTTCTACGAACGCATCAGGACCGAAGTCTCACGCGCTCGCTACGCCGAGGCAGCCGAGCTCGTCGGGCAACTGAGAGACTACCTCGACCGCCCGGATATACGCGAACTGCCGTTCATGAGCGAAAGACGCGCGAGCGACCTTTACATCC
>JBKHAN010000085.1:0-8921 GCA_046542845.1 Spirochaetaceae bacterium | reverse complement strand
TCGGTGTGGACACCTCGGTAATAGTGGCAGCGGTGCACGCCAACCATCCTTCGCATCGCGTCGCTGCACCGTGGCTCGACAGCGCATTCGATGCTCACGAACTAGTCGTGGCTCATCACTCGCTTATCGAGTCGTATGCGGTATTAACCCGGCTTCCTGCGAAGTACCGACTGTCGCCGACGGAGGCAGATACCGTTCTTCGCGAAACGCTTCAGGACAACGTCACAATTGCTCCGTTCACATCTCAGTCAAGCTGGTCCGCTCTGAACTCGCTGGTCGAGGCTCCTGCGGCCGGAGGTGCTGCCTACGACGCGTTCATTATTCATCTTCTCAAAGAGGCAGGAGTCGACGCGATCACCACGTTCAACGTGACGGACTTCACCCGGTTAGCCCGGACCCTTCGAATCGTTCAGCCCGGCGAGACATAAAACGAAATACGCGCACTAATCAGAAACCCACTCGTAGACGACCGGTGTAGTCGATCGACCTCCGATCGGAAGCTTCCGGCCGGTCGGAGGTCGGCGTCTGAGGGTACCAATCGGGCAGCGTTTGCAGGCAGTCCCGCATAATCCGCTGCCGCTATTTCCGCATACCCGTATGTCGCCACGCTGCACCCAGAACTCGAGCGCCGAATCGACCTCAGTGCGACCCGTGCGAAGCTCTGCGGCGAGCTGTGTTGCGGAGGCTACACCGAGTTGTTTCATTGTCCGACGAACGTCGCGCAGTATCACTTCATACCCTCTATGACCTGTGGTCGGAACACCGTCGCACCAAGTATCCTCAGTACAACGGCGGTCGCGAGTAGAAGCCCCACGGCGAGCGCGGTCTCTGCAAACTGCGGCCCGGTACTCAGCTGGTAGTACAGGGTGGCAACCGCCCACGCGACGACGGTGGTATACCCGGCAAGCAGCCAGCCGAGACCGGACCCCATTTCCCGAATGGCTGCCGCGAGTGCTGCGGCACAGGGAAAGTAGAGAAGCACGAACAGCATGTACGCGTAGGCTGCTTGCGGTGAGAAGCTGTTGCGCAGCCGCGCAAAGACCGTTGCATCGGTACCAAACGCACTGCCCACCTCTTCCGGATCCTCTGAAACGATTCTGGCACCCAGCGGGTCAGCCAGAGCTTCGCCCCAGCCGCTGAAGGCGTCTGGAATACTTCGGAGAGCGTCGGTCATTCCACCAATGAAATCGAAATCGGGAGCCCCGGCTTCGGCTGTCTCCGCCTGCCCGTAGAGGGAGTTCAGAGTACCGACAACCGCTTCCTTCGCGAAAATACCGGTAAAGAGGCCCACGGTTGCTTCCCAGTTATCCGCTTCGAGGCCAAGTGGTGCAAACACCGGGGACGCGGCACGGCCCAACCCTGAAAGAACCGAATCGCGCTGATCGTCCCGGCCGACCGATCCGTCTTCGCCGAAGGTGTTCAGCACCGCAAGGACGGCGACTATCAGGGTAATCGTCACGCCTGCGCGCCGGACAAAAGCCCAGAGGCGCTGTCGGGCCTGTACTACGATAAATCGAAGCCGTGGAACGTGATACGCGGGGAGCTCCATGACAAAATGCGAGACACGTCCGCGAAAAAGCGTGTACTTCAGGAGGAATCCCGTGGCCATCGCGACCACGATGCCTGCGATGTACAAAGAAAAAACAATCGCTCCGGCCCGCGGGCCGAACAACGCGGCGGCAAACAGTGCGTAAACCGGCAGCCGCGCCCCGCATGACATGAACGGCGACATAAAGACCGTCATGAACCGATCGCGACGGTTTTCAAGTGTTCGTGTCGCCATAATCGCCGGCACCGTACACCCGAAGCCGACCATCATCGGAACAAAAGACTTGCCGGGCAGCCCCATCGCGCGCATCAGGCGGTCCATAACGTAGGCGGCGCGCGCCATGTAGCCCGAATCTTCGAGGACTGCGAGAGCGGCAAACATTGCGAAGAGAATCGGGATAAACGTCGCAACCGTCTGAATGCCTGAACCGATGCCCCCGGCGAGAATCGCCGTCAGCCAGTCCGGTGAGCCGATCGCGGAAAGCCCCGCTCCGAAACCGTCCACAAAAACAGTACCGAACGCGATATCGAAGAAATCTATGAAACCGCCTCCGACAAACATCGTAAACCAGAAAACTGCGTACATGACCCCGAGAAAAATCGGAAGCGCGAGTACGCGGTGGAGTATAACGCGGTCGAGGCGTTCGGTCAGGGTTTCGCGGCTCAGGTGCTTCCGCCGAACGTGGCGGGACAGTTCGTGAATCAGCTCGTAGCGTGAATCGGCGAGCACAACGTCTATGTCGTCCCCGAGACGCTGCACGATGCCGTCAATGTGCGATTGCACGGCTTCCCTGGACATCTCCGTCGTTTCGACCACACGATCGAGAATCCATTCGTCTCCGTCGATCAATGCGAGCGCGACCCACCGTGCCGACGCTCCGGTGGCCTGGGACACGGCTGCTACCTGAGGCTCAAGGTCCGCGATTGCCGCCTCCAGAATCTCCGGGTAGTCGACCGATACGCCTGACGGGGGAATCTGTCCGGCGTGTTCCGCAATGGCATGTTCCAGACGCTCAATATCGGCGCTACGCGTTCCGACGATCGGTATGACCGGGCACTGAAGCTGTTCGCTCAAGCTGTCTACGTCTATGGATATCCCGAGCTTTTCGGCAGCGTCCATCATGTTCAGCACAACGACGACCGGTACACCCATTTCGATCAGCTGTACCGTCAGATAGAGGTTGCGCTGCATGTTGGCCGCATCGACCACGTCCACGACAAGGTCAGGCTCTCCCGAGAGAATAAAGTCGCGCGCGACCGCCTCGTCGGCGGTCCCGGCGGACAGCGAGTAGATACCCGGAAGGTCTACAACTCGTATGGAGTGCACGTCGCGAAGTTCAGCGGTCTTCGTTGTGACGCCGCCGCTGTTTGCACCCGTCGTGAACGGGGCGACAAGCAGCTGCTCAAATGCTTTCGGCGTGAATCTGCCCTCGGAAAGTTCAACAGTGACACCGGCGTAGTTTCCGATGCGCTGTCTGCCGCCGGTAAGGCCGTTGAATATGGTGGTTTTACCGCTGTTCGGATTGCCGACAATCGCGACCGTGTGCCGGTCGGTGTACCCTGAAACACTCATATGGCGGACCCGTTGATGTCGCTCGAGTTACGTCCGCGCCTGCGCTGACCCGCGAGTGAGCCCTCGCGCCACTTCCCGCGTCCTCTGCAGCGCGCACAGAATCCAAAAGCTTCCGGAGCGCCTTCTATTGGTTCCAGCACCAGCGCGTCGGCTTCGTCACGCCGGAGCGACAGCTCAAAATCCCGGACGGTAATATGTATCGGATCACCAAGTGGTGCGATTCTCTGCACGAATATTGGCGTTCCTCTGGTCAGACCCATAGATAGAATGCGGGACCGATACGAGCGGTGAGACTCTTCAATTCCGATAACCCTCGCCATACCACCGACAGGAACATCGCGCAGTCGACATCGTGTCATACTGTATACCTCCGTTTTTCTAGACAAGGCTAACAATAGGTGGGGCAGCTAATTCCGTCAACGCGCAGAAGACCCGCCGCGCGTGAGTTTCCCGGATTATTCCTTCGCGATGTGCGTATTACTCACGCACTGGCTCAAAGGACGCGAACAGGGCTGCGTTTCCGGTCGCTTCAAGCGCTATCCGACGTTCAGTTGCGGCATCGGCACCTGCCGCGGCCTCCGTATCGCCATGCCAGGCGGAAAAACGGTACCCTGGTTCAGGAACCGCTTCGAGTACGAGGGGAACGCCTGTGAACCAGATACCACGCCAGCTCGACCGACCGGAAACACCGGGAGTGGCGCGGTCGACATCGACCTGCGACACGCGCACGTACCCGCCACTCGGTTGTCGACTGCCGGTCTCAAGCTCGTAGGTACCGGGAAGGTCGTAACCACGCCGCTGAAAATACTCGAGTATGTGCTGTCGTTGGACGGCCAACCGTTCTGTTGCGAAATCGCGGTGTAGCTGCACCTCGTCGCGCCACGCATCCACCGAAAACGGGTAGCCCCACCGGTCGACATGTTCGGCGATCTCCGGCTCCAGGGCGGCTTCTGCACGGTCGAAACTCGAAACCATCTCATCCGGTTGAAACACGGTGTTGAGCAGGCCGGCGAAACGGTTCAGGAAGAGCGCTCGGAATTCGTCGTTCCGCAAGAGGTTTACAAGCATCGACGTGAGCGATTCATCCCGATGTTGAGGCCGCTCTTCGGTATCGGAGGCAACTCGGCTCCCGTCCTGTTCAGACTGCTGCGCTTCGTCCTCGGCGCCGTCGTTCGCGTAGAACTCCATGGTGTTGTTCTGGTCCATAAACGCGTTGTCGAGGTCCCACGTGTGCCAGCGCCACCGGCCGTCGTGCCCGTAGGGGGCATCTGCTTCGTATTCGCCGCGGCGCCTCCAGACCGCGACGTGTTTGTTTACGCCATCGCGATCGGCGGCATATATGCGCGTAATGTTGTAATCAATAAAGCTGAGCACATCGATGCTGCGTTCCACCCGTCTGTAATGCTCGCTGTCGTCCATATCTGCGTTCTCAATAAACCGGACGAGCTCAACGAAGGGGAGATGTTCTCCGGGACGACCTTCGACAAGCCGCTGACCCGTACCGTACGGATTTTCTACGACGATAACCTCATCCGGATCGAGACCGTACACACTCTCAAGATAAAACCGGTCAAAGCGCTCGCGCAGGTTCTTGATACCCCAGTACTCACCATTTACGAAATGCACCACGGGCCGGTAGCGAAGCAGGTCTACGTATACATGATCGGTAAGGTGGCTGTGAATCACTGCGTCCTGCATGTGGCTTCGAAACAGGCTTTGCCCGGAGCGCAGAAGCAGGCGCTTGTAGCGCTCTACCTGACTGCCCGGCCGGTCGCGACGGGTCGCATTCGGGAAAAACGAATGCTCGAAGTAGTTATTCACATCGTATTCGCGCCGCGCGTACAAGCGCAGACTTTTCAGCGGGTGAGACCGTGAAAACGACCCGTGAATCCGCACCCCCGCGTCGATCGAAAGGACGGGGTCCCCCTGCGGACGCTCAAAGTAGCTCAGATGGACAGGAAGCTCCCGGCTCTGCGAATAGTTGGCTTCCCGCGCCATCCAGGTGCGATCGTCGGAAACGGATTCACTGTCGATTCGACCGGCGACATAGACTCCATCGTCGTAATCAAAAAGGCCCGACGGCGGTGTAATGATGCTCACAACGGGCAGACTGAAGCGATCCGAACCTAACGGCGTAACGATGTAGGTCGCACTCTCCACCCTGCTGACACGGCGATACTCACCCGTGGAAGGTTCACGGGCAAACGCGGCTGCCCGCACGGTTGTTGCCCGCACCGTATCGGAGCGGGGCGGTTGCCACTCCCAGAACTCGGCATCCGGCGATGTCGTATCGATGTCGATAATCCGCGGCACATCGACGAGCGAATCGGCGATCGTATAGCCCGCCTCGGCATCGGCCCGAACGGAAACAGGCGCTTCGTAGCGGTAGGTGCGTTCGTACCAGCTCTCAAGCTCGTCGGCCTCATAGTTCATGACCTCGTACGACGACGGATCGCGCACCGCCGCCGGATCGGGAATGGACCCGTCCAGCGAGTAGTACAACGATATGTCACGATCATCGAACCCGGCCTGCACGGTGATTTCGAGATCAAATCCATCCGTATAAAGCCCCTGTTCATGCGAGAATGCAAGGCGGCGGTGCCTGAGCGCTCCGCTGTTGGCCTCCCCGGGAGTCGGCTCGGAGTACATGACGAATGCTTCTCCATCGGTATCCTGCAGCCCGTACGACACACCCGGCGGGAGCGGTGGGATCCACACCGCGTCGACGCGCGTTATTCCGTCGGGTGCAGTGAGCAGTACAGCCTCGCCCGCAGCACTCAGGCGAAACGAAGTGCGGAAGTGTCCGTCAGGGCCGACGGTGTCTGCCTCTTCCTGATCGTGCCCGGAGGCCCATACGATCATGCGACTGTGTCCGTCGATACGCGCGCCCTCGGGAAAGCTCCACCGTGTACTCCGGTCGGCATGATCGGACAGGTAGTATCCGGACAGATCGACCGGGCTTTCACGCCGGTTGTAGAGTTCGATCCAGTCGGAGGAAACCGTAGCATCCTCATTACCCCCCTCGCCCGGGCCGGCAGCGGCATTGCTCACGACCTCGCTGATTACGATCTCCCGACTCAACGGCGGGGGTAGCACAGCAGGCTCGCGTCGGGAAACGTTCCTCCAATGAGGCTCGAGAACCTGATACCCGTCGTGGTCGCCTCTGATGTGCACAGGATTCTCCCGGATGTCAATCTCGGCGTACACACCCTGTTCCGGGTCATCCTGCAGCGCGCCTTCTTCCATAAGCCGCGCGAGCGGGGTCAGGTCGGACACACCGCTGTCGCGGATATTCAGACGCCTCAGCGCGCCCAGTGCTCCGATTCTATCGATTTCCGGTCCGATCGGCACACCCCGCAGGATGAGCGTATGCAGTTGCGACAGCTCTGCGACCGGCACAATCGAGGTAATCCCGCTGTTTGAGTGCAGATTAAGATATCCCAGGTGTTGCAGATCCTGAATGCCCTCAAGGTCTGTAATGCCGGTCGCCCGCAGATTCAGGTACTCAAGCTGTGTAAGTGTCTCAAGAGCGGTCACATCTTCAAGCGCAAGCGGGTTGTTGCGAAGGTCCAGGCGGCGAAGTCGTGTGAGCCCGGAAAGGGCTGAAATGTCGGCTATATGATTGTCCGCGAGGTCAAGCACCTCCAGCTGTTCGAAGCCCGACAGCACCGCAATATCGGAGAGACGATCACGGTCCCCGGGTCGTTCGGGGTGCGATGGTCCCCGGTTGTCCCTGAGATCAAGCGAGCGAAGTTCGGCAAGTGCGGAAAGCGCATCAAGCCGTACCGCTTCAAGGGACGTGATGTTGTTGTCCCGCAAACTCACGTGCTGTAAACGAGACAGCGTTGCAAGCGGGGTCAGGTCGGCTACCCTGTTCCCGCGAAGGTTCAACACCGCAAGATTAGCGAGTTGCTCGATGCCGTCAAGCGATGTAATACCTCGCCCCTCGACATTCAGTTCGGTAATGCGCTCGAGTTCTGCAGGCGAGAACGCCCGACCAGCTTCCTCAAGCGTGTCACGAACAGCAGCCTCAAGTCTGGAATCGGGGAAATGCGTCCGGGTGGTGAAAGCGACCAGCGACGCGTACACGACAAGAAGAAACACGATTGCCACGCCGACAGACACGACGAGCACGTGCACACGAGATTTCAGTGTGCGACCTCCAACGACAGCGCCACGGTCGTGACGCCCTCTCCGCTTAACCGTAGCATACAAGGTCGATCATTGCGAGGACCCGGGTGAACGCAGGAACGTTCAGTCGTACCCGCCTACTGACTCGAAGAAATCATCCAGACGCTCCCGAGACCACGTCGCGACTTCGATCTGCTCGGCAAAGAGATCATCTACGTCGATGCCTTCTCCGGCTCGTAGCACAGCGCGTGCGTCTGTAGAACGATGTGTATATTCGACCTCGCCTGTCCGGACAGCCAGCTGGACGCGATCGCCCTCGACCTCGATCACAAAATCCGTTCCTCGAACTCCGGCTACACCGATTCTCGAGCGGACGTTAAAAGGACTCCGAAGGTCCTCGTGAATAACCGCTCGCAGCTTGCCATGTACAAGCTCCATACTCGAGTGTCCGTGGTCGGAGGAGACACTCGAAGCACGGCCGGCGACCGACTCGACACGCATATGTGTGTTCGGCGCAATGTGCACGGTCGCACGAGCCGCGAACAGATCGACCTCGGCCGAACTCGCTTCGGTGACAACGGAATCGGCGGAGTATACCGCCGCGCCGGTTTCGAACGGAAGCTGTTCGCGTTCGCGAAGGACGAAGACCTCAAACGGATCATCGGCGAATACGAGTTCTCCGGCTTGCTCGTCCTGTGCCTGCGCGACCGATGTCAGCACAAGAGTAAAAACGAAGCAAACGATCACCCGACGTTTCATATAGCGCGCCTCCCGTAGGAATAATGAGTATACAAGTAAACGTATCACATATGGATGTGTGAAACGCGCGTGAATCTCGCCCGATGGCAGGAGAGACAGATCAGCCCTCCTGCCCGTGTCGTGAAATGTCCGTGAGAGCAAAATCGTCGCCCTTGAACAGAAGCGAATCATTCAGGAAGACAGCCAGGGCGTAGGCGCAGCAGTCGCCGATATTCAGCCCGGCAGCATGGCGGCCTTTCCCATACCGGGTCCATGCCTCGGCAGCGATTACTCGCATGTCGTTGGTAAATGGGAGAACCTCGACGCCGCTGTAGTGCAGCAGCAGTTCAAGTTCGCGCTGTCCATCCCACCCTTTTTTCGCGCCAACCACAATATCGGCTTCCAGGGCATTGAACGGTGTCATGAACTTATCCTCGTCGGTAGCGAGTTGTTGTGCGAACTCGTCGGCGTCGGGTTCAGCGAAGAGCACCGCCAACAACGCGGATGTGTCAACGATCACGACGGTAGCCCATCCTCACCATACCCCAGGATATCATCTGCAGTACGGTGATCCCGCTCGGGCAGGGACGCGCAGCGTCGTGTGATCTCCCGTATTTTGAGAAGACGGGCTTTTTCGGTACCAACGACCTCGACCCGACGGCGCTCCAGCTGCGCCTTCCGTTCTTCAAGCGCTTCGATAATCGCCTGCGTCATCGATACATGTTGCAACTCGGCAAGCTCACGCGCAAGCGACTCCGCCCTGCGATTTCGTATGCTGATCGCCATATAACGCCTCCGTATATACAAATATACGGTATTATATACGTATATGCTACTTCAGTTCACACGTAATCCGGATCTGTACGGGGGGACACCAGGTGTTCACGTAATGCGCTCATCAGTCTTGACCGGTTAATTCCGCCGGGTATAG
>JBKHAN010000025.1:0-37284 GCA_046542845.1 Spirochaetaceae bacterium | reverse complement strand
CTCCTGCGTATGCCGCACTTTAGGGGATCATCATCACCAATTTCGCGGACAGTAAACACAAATTGACAGAAGCGCGACTTCAGAGGAATCTTTCCTTATGTCACTCACAGACACTACCGGAATACTCCTCGGATTCGCATTTCTCTTTGCCGTACTCGGCATCGCGGGTATCTTACGGTCCAAGGTCGGGCTCGACGTGTTCGTCACCCGTAAGATCGTTCATATCAGTGTTGCCCATTGGTGGCTTATCGCCGTGGCTTTTCACGATACAGTCCATGCTGCCCTGGTCGGTCCGGTCGTGTTCACGGTTCTCAATTACATCAGCTACCGTAAAAGCCTCTTTCCCGCTCTTGAGTACCGCGATAAAACGGCCAATCTGGGGACAATATACTTTCCGGTATCGCTGATTGTTCTCGTCTGGCTCACGTTCGGAGGTCACCTGCCGATGGAAGCCGGTACAACGGGGATTTTTGTCATGGCCTACGGTGACGGACTCGCCGCACTGGTTGGCAGAAGGTATGGACGTAGAACATTCACCGTCTTCGGCAACACGAAAAGCTACCTGGGCAGCGCTACAATGTTTATAACTTCGTCAATCGTCACCGCGACCGTCGCCTACGCCGCGCGCGGTGCAGGCGTCCAGGGAACACAGCTCGCGTTCGCAGCCGTTCTGATCGGTCTGTCGGCTATGCTGCTGGAGATGGCAACTCCCTTCGGAGTCGATAATATCACCGTCCCGATAGGCGTAACGCTCATGGCGGGTCTGGTCGCTGGGCGCGGGGGCGAGGTGACATCGCTTCTCCAACCGGTCGTTGCCGTCGAGCCGGTGACTGCTCTTTTTGCCGTCGGCATTAATCTGATCGTTGCCATATCTGCGTACCGAAGACGTTCCGTTTCCGGGAGTGGTGCCCTTGCAGGACTCCTCGTCGGGTCCTTTCTTTTCGTGGCATCCGCAGGTCTATGGGGACTGCTCATGCTCTTTTTTCTCTCTTCAACCATGCTCGGAAGGTTCCGGCCGGACCGGCGGATGAGCGCCGAAGCGATGCAGGCGAAGGGAGCTCGACGGGACGCATGGCAGGTTTTTGCCAATGCGGGAGCCCCCACCGTCGCGGCAGTCGTGTATCTGTTCGGCGGGGGCGAGGCAGCGGTCGTTGCAGCTGTCGCCGGACTCGCCGCGGCCACGGCCGACACGTGGTCGAGCGAAATCGGTGTACTCAGTCGCCGGAGCCCGATTTCCATCCTGAGCTTCCGACCTGTACCGGCGGGGGTGTCCGGTGGCGTAAGTGTGCTTGGCTTCGCAGCCGGAATAACAGGCTCACTGGTTATCGCAGTCGCGGGAGTGGCCGTTGTACTGGGTATGGGTTGGGATCCGGCATCGTCCCTCTCCCTGGGGGTCACGGCGCTCGGGCTGGGTACCCTCGGCACCGTACTGGACAGTCTTCTCGGTGCGGGCGTTCAGACACGCTACCGCCGACCGGACGGCAGTGTGACCGAACGCCCGCGCGCGGACGACGGCACACCGCATGTGCGGATTCAAGGGATTCCCGGGCTTACCAACGATGCGGTCAATTTTCTGACGACAACGGCAATAACCATCCTTGCCGTCTCCCCGGGGCTCTGATCCGGGCGCGGGCTTTTACGCCGAGTGTTCTGTCACCGAGGCGAGTTCTTCATCCTTGAAGATTCGATCGATATCCAGAATGATGATGAAGCGGTCGTCGAGTTTACCAATACCGTCAATAAACTTGTTGTCTATGGCGGTACCAATCTTTGGTGCGGCCTCGATCTGCTGATCGTTCAAGCCTATGACTTCCTGCACCGAATCCGCCAGGGTTCCGATAACGACTGTCTCGTTGTCGATTCCTACCTCCATGACCACTATGGAAGTATCTATGGTCTGCTCCGTCCGGCCCATATCGAATTTCAACCGAAGATCCACTACCGGAACAACACTTCCCCTGAGGTTAATGACTCCGCGCATGAAGTCGTGTGTTCGCGGTACCTTGGTGAGCTCGGTGAACTCCAGAACCTCTTTCACCTTGGCTACTTCTACGGCGTACTGTTCCCCGTCCAGGGTAAACGTCAAATACTGATTGTCGGCTGTCTGTACCGTATCGCTCATTACCATCTCCTCGCCACCTGCAGGTGCTGGTCGGCTCTATAATGCTTATCTCCAATTTATACATTAGTTCTGATGTTCGTAAAGAGTAACTTCTCCTTTTTGGCACGAACTCGTGTGTTCAAATCTAATGCGGTTGCCCTCCGGATAGCTTTGCACGCAGTCGATCGAGGGCTCGGCCCTTTATGCCCAGGCTCTGCGCGGCATCGTCGAGGCTCTGACCGGCAAGAATGAGCTGAAGCACTGCAAACTCCTGGGCGCTGAAACACACGTTTCCGACCATATGCTGTTCAAACGCATCGGTCGCGATCGGAGCTACCGCCCTCGCACAATCCATCATGACATCTGCGTATGCGCGTATCTCGTACTGTGCATGCGGATCGATCCGGAGCGAAAGGAAATGAAACAGATTGTGCAGATCGATCTGCCAGTACCACTGCGTATACAGGCTCAAAGGCAGGTTCACTCGGGCGAGTTCACGAGCGACCCCTGCGTCAATGTGCTCGAGGTATGTCTTATACGAGGCGGCCTGCTCCGATGCAAGCGATGTCCTGAACGCCTCTGCTGCTTCGTGCTCCATGGGTTCGCTACTTCGCCCCTGTTTGTTATCCTCGCTCTGTATGGCAATGTGCTCCATCTCCGGAACATAAAACTCGTCTTCCATAATACTGTAACGACCGCTGATTTCGTTCAGGCGCGCTGTGCGATGACGCACCCACTGCCGTGCGACAAAGATGGGCATCTTGGTATGAAACGTCAGAATGACCTGTTCGAAGGGTGAAGTATGACGGTTACGCATCAGGTAGTTTATGAGGCCCTTATCCTCACGAAAACTCTTGGTTCCCGCCCCGTAACTCACCCTCGCTGACTGGACGATACGGTCGTCGCTTCCCATATAGTCGACGAGGCGCACAAAGCCCTTATCAAGTACCTTGATTTCTTTATCCAGCAGCTGTTCGGCAGCCTCGACTACGCTGTGTCCCACAATGACCCTCCCTCGTCTTTATTCGGATTCATCCCGCAGAATCAGGTTGAAATGCTGATTCGCTTCACTCCGTATTTCGTAGAACTCGCGCCATTCATCAGCCAGTGTTTCCTGCTCCGCGAGACCGTGCAGAGGTCTCACGGTTACTCCACCGGCCGGATCAAGATAATGCGTTACAAGGTCTGCCTCGACGCGGTCCAGCACGATCCCCGAATCAGACTCCTGCATCATAACCCGCACAACGGCGCTGTCGCCAGTAGCAGCCCACGCGGCATCGCCTTGATCGGGTGTCAGCGGCCAGGTCTGACCGGACACGAAGTTTCCCATGCTCGGCATGATCAGGGCCGGTCCCGAAGCATCCCGATCGTGCAGAAACCACTGCTGCAGAACGTGCGGATGATGGCCCCATACTATGTCAGCTCCGGCATCGGCTGCCGAGCGCATAAACGAGAGGGTTGTCTCATCCGCAAAAGGACGGTACTCAATACCATCGTGCACGCTCAAAATAAACAGGTCGTAGTCCTCAGTCCAGTCGCGGAGCCGGAAAAGAAAATCCGCGGTTACGCGGTCATTCCCGCGGGGAACAAAATACACCCTCGATGAGGCATCCTGTACGTTGAGCAGCCTCGTTACCGCGAGAAAGCCTATTCGCAAATGCTCGTGTGGTAGCGTTACAGGCAGGAAGCCAGTTTCTCCGGGTGTGCGCAGTCCGCTGAAGCGGATCGGATACCGCCGCGCGAGCCGCTGCATGCTGTAGAGTGTCGCATCGATGCCGCCTTCCGAAAAATCGGCGCTGTGGTTGTTTGCGAGGCTGAAAACGTTCACTCCCGCCTCGATGGCTGACTGTACGTACGCGGGGTGCGCGTTGAAATTCGGGTAACTGGATTGGGGTCGTTCCGGATCAACGACAAACTCGAGTTGCCCGAAGACGAAGTCGGATGTTTCGTACAGATGCGAAACCTCCTCGTAGATCCTGTGGTATCCATACATACCATAGTTCACATCGTGAGCCATGAGATCACCGAGAAACGCAAGCTGCAGCCCACGCGCGGCACTCTGTTCGGTTTCCTCGGTGTGTCCGCCTGCGGCGGGTACGAGCAGAAGCGTAAGGAGACACAGCATGGCGGACGCCCGTCGAGGTATAGCGCTCATATCCATATGATAATACGACAAACCGGACACACTTGAAAAATCAGGAAAGTCGGGCGAGGATGGTACCGGATGATGCGTTACTAACGTAAGGAAGGAGTTTTTCGTGAACGGCACCGGTATACGCCTCGATTCCCTTGAAACCCGTACCCTGAGCTCACAAGCGCGACGCCGAATGCGATCGTTCCGCTCGGCGGATTCCGCCGGCCGTACGACCGCCGCACGGAGCATCGCCCGCGAGATCGCTGCCGATTTCCTCGGCGCTGAACCGGACGGCGCCGGCGCGCGGTTCGGGTTCTGGGTCCCCCGCCTGCAGGAGCTCATCGAGCGCGGCGGAACCTTCGAGCTTGAGCTGCTCCTCGCCCCGGAATCGCTTATGCCCGGCGATCTCTCACGCGATAAGGAGACGGAGATACACCTGACCCGCGTGCGCCTTCCGCTCGAAGCGGTCGACGAGCTGCTCCTTGCGTATGTACACGGTGTCCCGTGCGGGACACGCACGTCGATGGGTGCATTGTACTGGGTGCAGTATACGAGCCGCGAGGGTACCCATTACATCATCAGGGATCCGCTGGCCGCCTCGATGCCGTTCGGGGTATACGCGCCCGGCGAGCTGTACGACGTACGCTCCATGCACGAAGCGCGAAGCGATACGGAGATGCTCAGAAGCCACGTACGCGAACGCTACCCGGACGGGTCGGTCCGCGCCCGCGATATTGGTTCGACACTCGAGATACACGTAGGAACGGCTACCGAGTCCGGGACGCTCGCCGGGCTCACGCGACTCTACAGGGGCATCGCCCGGAAGATCCGCGCCGCCATGAAAAACACCCCGAATAATCCGTATCAAACGCTGACGAGTTTCGAGAAAGCTTTTGTGGGCTACGACTCGGTGGAGCTGATGCCCGAGGTGCCACAGGCAGAGCGGGTCTTCGCGGGAACCGGGGAGTTCTTCCGGATAACCGATGAAACAGTGCTGCGGGATGCGAGTGCCGAGGAGATCCTTACCGTTACCGGCGAGCGGACGTCGAAAGAGAGCTTTGCCGCAGGCAAAAGTCCTGACGGACTTACCGAGGGGACACAGCAGAGCGATCTGGTTGTACACGTGAAGCGTCCGGATCTTGCCGGATGGGGTTACGACGTGGTTCTGTTTGGCACCGCGGCCATCAATCCGTCACTCCTCGAAACAGGACGCCCGGATGAGTTTCTCGAGCTCATCGATACGCTTCACACCATGCCGGATCGACCGATACAGGTCGCGCTCGACAGCGTCCTCGGACACGCGGATTTTCAGGGAGCACTTCTGATGCCTCAGTTCGATCCTGACACGCCACCCGAAGCGGTCGCACTGAAGTATCGGGACAGTGCATTTCTCAAGGGTACGAACATGTACGGGCGCGACGTCAATTACTCGAATGCGCTGCCCCGGGCCATCCTCTACGAGTTGTATAGACGGAAGAACAACTACGGTGTCGACGCGGTCCGCGTTGACGGTGGACAGGACTTCGTGGACCACATCGATGGTGAGACAGGCCTCAAGATACAGGACGACGCATTTCTGCAGGAAATGGCCGAATACCGGCAGCGCATCGCGGGAGTTGAACGCCGTCTGGATATCAACATCGAAGACGGAAGGCCATGGCCGGACGACATTAACTGGAGCTACAACAGTTCATACCTCTGTCACGTCTGGGAGCGGGTACTCCCCCATGGAGACCGCGTGAAACAGTGGGGTCCCCTGATATTTGCCCACAATGTACACGGCAAGTTCCGCTGGTTCTACGATAAATGGGACCGCTTCAAGGACTGTTTCACGGGTGGAGAAGACTGGATTACCGGGAGCTCGACCCACGACAACGCCCGATATTTCTACCGCATGGTGCCTCCGAGAAGTTCGGTGAACTTCAATCCCAGAAAGGCTCGAGATGCGTACTATAACAGCGAACTCGGAAAAGCCCTGCACGAAGCGCCCGGAAACGCGCTCAACAACCCTGGGCTGACCGCCTTGAATACCGCCTTCCTGCCGGGGTCCCCTATGTTTTTTCTACAGTCCACGCTCGAATCACCATGGCTGTTCTTTCGTGATATACAGGACAGATACGACATAAAGGTCGTCGCAGATGAGGCTGCCCGCTTTCTGAGCTGGTACGTGTCACCGGAGCTGTACCGCTCCAGGGATTTTTTCACCCGCATGAAGGCGCGCGGGTTCAAGACTCTTTCGACCCTCGTCGCAGCAGATGGCTCAGGACTTCCCGGCGTATGGAAAAGCGGCACCGGCGTACAAAGAGGGTTTATGGACGTCCTGTTTGCTCTGCACGAGCGTATCAAGACCGACGGGATGGTTGCCATGTACCTGTTCGAACCAACCGACCGCCTCGGAGGCTATAAAAACGCAGATGCATTACGGTCGCGAGCGCGGCAACTGGCAGACCCGCACGACGCCGGGACCAGGCGACTCGTCCGCCGGCTTCAGGAGCGCATCGACGCTGATACCGTGGAGGCGAAGCGTAAAGAGAAGGCCGTCCGCGGGGAACTGCGAAATGCGGAGCTTATGTACCGCGAGGAGCCCGAGCTGCACGCAGAAGAGCTTGAAAAGCTCGCCGCGCTCACTGATATCGCGCGCGAACAGTCAGGAGTCTTCTCGCTTCTGATTGAGGACTCGGCCCGGAGAGACGAGTACGACCCCGCCATCTGGGCGTCAAATCGAGCCCTGAAGGCTTCGTGTCCCCCGGATGTACTGGAGAACGGTAAGCTTACGGTTGCCTCGCTCAGACGAATCGCCGCGGATTTCATGGCGGACGCTGCTGAAGCCTGCGTTGTAAGCCGCCACGCCGACAGACTCAATGACGAGCGCATTGAGTTCGCGCTGGCCTGCCGTCGTTTCCGGAATGATAACCCCTGGCTCGCTCATAATCCCGGTCGCGATGTTCGACTGGATTTTTTCAACCGCAACGTTGTTGCGAATGGAGCGCGCCAGATCGGCGGTTGGAGCGACACGGGCGACCCGGTGAACGCGAACACGATCTACTATGGCTGGCGTACCGATGCTCGTTCAGGCGACCAGTACGTGTTTCTCGCAAACATGGAGGGCCGACCGCTTCGACGCTACTCGCTCCGGTTTCTGTTTCCCTTCACAGACGAATGGCAGGTTGTCGTTAAATCTCCAGGCATGTCCGCGCTTCCCCGCAGGATAAGCCGCGACACCGTCCTCGCCCCGTTTCGGGCCGGTGATGTGTTTATCGCACGGCGCTCAGGCAGGGCGGGACTGCCGGGTTGAGCCGATCAGGCAGGAAAGACGCCGGTGGAGAGATAGCGATCGCCCCTGTCACAAATGATCGTCACAATTACGGCGTTGTGTACGCCCGCATCGTCGAGCTCAGATGCTATCTGCAACGCCACCGCAACGTTACCACCGGAGGAGATGCCGGCGAAAATGCCTTCCTCCGCGGCAAGGCGCCTGGTGGTCTCTTCGGCCGTCGCCTTGTCCACCGCACGCGTCTCGTCAAGACGCGATGGATCGAAGATCGTCGGCTGATACTCCTTCGGCCACTTCCGTATGCCGGGGATCCCACCGCCTTCATCCGGGGTAACGCCGACGACACGTACATTCGCGTTCTGTTGCTTCAGGTACTGGGAGGTGCCCATGAGCGTTCCGGTGGTTCCGGTGGACGCGACAAAATGCGTGACAGTCCCGTCGGTGTCCGCCCAGACCTCCGGACCGGTTGTTTCGTAGTGGGCACGAGGGTTGTCCTCATTCCTGAACTGATCAAGAATCACGCCTTTGCCGTCGGCTTCAAGACTCCGAGCCGTTTCTATGGCTTCTTCCATACTCCCCTCACGGCTTGTGAGCACAAGCTCAGCCCCGTAGGCTTTCATGACCGCACGACGTTCCACGCTCATATGTTCGGGCATAACCAGCACCATGCGATATCCGAGAACGCTCGCGGCCATCGCAAGCGCAATACCGGTGTTCCCGCTCGTCGCTTCGATAAGCGTGTCACCCGGATGTATGCGTCCGGTTTCCTGCGCACGCCGAATCATGGAGTAGGCAGGTCTGTCCTTGACCGATCCGGCCGGATTATTTCCTTCGAGCTTGCAGAGCACAAGATTACTGCCGCTGTACAGCGACCTGATTTTCACGAGGGGCGTGTTTCCAATGCATTCTTCGATGGTCTTGATGTTCATACCTCAAGTATAAGTTTGTAGCGTGAGTTACTCAACAAGAAACAATCCTGATGCATCAAAAAACCGGGAACTTTACAGCGCGTCCGCTCTTCCGCGGTTCACCTCGTCTTCACACAAGGGTATGCTCTTTTTCAGGGTACATACGGCATGCAGGAAGTTGTGAAATTAGAAGACGTTTCGGTGCATTATGAGGGAGACCAGGCACCGATCGTCGAGCATGTCTCCTTTACGGTGCAGCGAGGTGACCTCGTCGTTCTGTACGGTCAGATCGGCGCGGGCAAGTCATCGCTCATGCGTGCAATCTCGGGGGTAAATCCTGCAGCGGACGGGCGCATTACCCTGTTCGGACGCGTTGAGCCGACCATAGACGGCCCCGACGCTGCGCATGGCAAAACGCTTTTTTCAACGGCACAATCAGAACCAGGTCTTGCCTCAATAGACGGCGAAGCGAATCTGCACCACCGGGGTCGTTTTGGATTCGTGTTTCAGACACCGCGCTTGCTACCCTGGAGGCGGGTCAAGCACAACGTGGAACTGGGCCTTCAGCGAAGCGGCATGACACCACGACAGCGGCACGAGCGTTCTCACGAACTACTCGACATGGTCGGCCTCGCGCACCTCGCCGAGCAGTTTCCTCACCGACTCACTCCGAGTCAGTTTGAGCGCCTCGGCATTGCGCGGGCGCTCGCGTCGGATCCCGAAGTACTGCTGATGGATGAACCGTTCAGCGCAGTCGACCGTAGCGACCGGGTCGATTTGCTTGAACGCGTTCTGCAAATCAAGGAGCAGACCGGCATAACCATGATTTTCGCGACACACCGTCCGGACGACGCGATCTGTATTGCCGACCGCGTGTTTCTCCTCGGGGGCCGCCCGACCCACATAGTCGACGAAATCGTCATTGATCTTCAGAAACCACGCAGCATACAGAGCGCGGGGTGCAGCGACCTCGCGACGACCTTGCGCGAGCGTCTTGAGAACCTCGAACAGAACACATAAGCAGTAGCCATATCACGCGATTCCTGTTCTAATACGACAGGAACCGCATATGCATATACAACTCACACGACAGAATGACGCAGTACATTTTACTGCGACGAACGCGTCCGGACATGCCGTTGAAATCGACGGGAAGGAAGTCGTTGGCGGCGTAGACGCCGGGTTTCGACCAATGGAGCTCCTGCTCGCGGCGCACGCCGGCTGTGCGTCAATGGACGTGGTATCCATCCTTAAAAAGCAGCGTCAGAACCCGCGAGATATTCAGGTTTCTATTTCCGGAGCCCGTGCGGACGCGACTCCGTCTCCGTTTACGTCCATCGAAATCCATTTCACGATTACCGGGGATGTCGGTGCACAGGCTGCCGAACGTGCGGTCGCACTGTCTGTAGAGAAGTACTGCTCCGTCGGCGCGTCACTTGATCCGAATATTGTCATTACACACAGCGTCGAGGTTCAAAAATGAGTCATGGAGACCGCTTCGAGACAGATGCGATCCGCTTGCAGGCCGAGCGCGGTCCGCATCGGGAGCACTCAGTGCCGATATACATGACCTCCAGCTTCATGTTTGAGAGCGCAGAACACGCCCGGGACATGTTTCAGGGGAAGGGTGAGGGCCCGATTTATTCGCGATATAACAACCCGAATGTGGACGAGTTTCTCGGAAAACTCACGCGCCTCGAACACATGGAGGACGGCATTGCAACAGCATCGGGCATGGCCGCCATGTTTGGAAGCCTCGCGAGTTTTCTCGAAACAGGCGACCACGTCGTCGCCTCCCGAGCCGTGTTTGGCTCGACGCATCAGCTTTTCACGCAGATCCTGCCGAAATGGGGGATCAACTCGACCTATGTTGACCCTGCAGATAACGAAGCCTGGGAACGTGCCATTACGCCAAAGACCAGAATGTTCTTTCTCGAGACACCCTCGAATCCCGGTCTGACGCTCGTAGATCTTGAGCATGTAGGACGCGTTGCAGACTCACACGGCGTTCTCATGAACGTCGACAACTGTTTCGCGACGCCCTACATACAGACTCCGGCGAGCTACGGTGCACACATCGTTACCCATTCCGCCACCAAGTTCATGGATGGACAGGGTCGGGTTCTCGGTGGAGCAATACTCGGTTCAACCGAACTGATCGAGAAGGTCCGGTTCTTTACCCGACACACCGGACCGACCATGTCTCCCTTCAATGGGTGGGTTCTCTCCAAAAGCATCGAGACCCTCGCGGTACGTCTCGAACGCCACGCTGAAAACGCGATGGCGCTCGCAACCCGGCTTGAGGACCACCCGAAAGTCCTGCAGGTGCGCTACCCGTTTCTGGCATCACACCCGCAGCACGACCTTGCCCGGAAACAGATGCGGCTTGGCGGCGGCATCGTGACAATAGAAATCAAAGGCGGGCTCGAAGCAGGCATGCGATTCCTGAACGGGCTCCACATGATCAGCCTGAGCTCCAATCTCGGCGACACGAGATCGATTGCGACGCACCCCGCCTCGACCACGCACTCCAAGCTGAGCGAAGACGAGCGGCGCGCGGTCGGGATTACTCCGGGGCTCGTCAGATTGTCGGTTGGTCTTGAAACGCGTGAGGACATCATTTCTGATGTCCTCACTGCCCTCGAAAAGGTTTGACGCTGGCCGACGTTGCGATACGTCGACCTGTGATCACACGCCTGCCTTATATCGCCTGAGGTAGTCACCGTTGGTCTGCACGGTCGAAGCGCTGTACCCTTCAAGCGGGAGTACCGATTCGTGTATCGTGTCTATGATCCATTCCTTCTGCGGAAAAAACACGTCTTCCATCTCGAAGGCAGGCGTGATCCAGTTTCTCGAACCAACAACCGCCGGAGGGCCATCGAGATAATCGAAGGCCAGGCGCGACACCTGCGACGCGATTGTGTGGAGGTACGAACCTCGTTCACAGGCATCGCTCGCAAGCACAAGCTTTCCGGTCTTCCTGACCGACTCGGCTATGGGGTCAAGGTTCAGCGGGTTAATGAAGCGCGCGTCTATGACCTCGGTCGACAGACCCCACCGCTCCTGTAACTCGTCGGCTGCCTCAAGCGCACGATACAGCGTCGCACCTACGGTCAGAATCGTCAGGTCGCTGCCGGTTCGTTTGATATCCGGCTCGCCTTCGGGAACCTCGTAGTACCCTTCGGGCACGCCGTCTTTCACGAAGTACTCGCCCATGTCGTAGAGCCGCTGGCTTTCGAAGAATACAACCGGATCGCTGCCGCGAAGCGCGAGATTCAGCATTCCCTTCGCGTCGTATGGTGTCGCGGGAAACATTACTTTCAGACCCGGAATGTGAGCAACGAGCGAGCTCCAGTCCTGCGAGTGTTGCGCACCGTACTTGCTGCCGACCGATACCCGGACAACGAGCGGCATTTTGAGGACTCCGGCGCTCATCGACTGCCACTTTGCCATCTGGTTGAACAGTTCATCCCCCGCACGCCCCATGAAGTCGCAATACATAAGCTCCACGACTGCCCGCCCGCCGCAGAGCGCGTACCCGACGCCGCTTCCGACTATGGCTGCCTCGGAGATTGAGGAGTTGAACAGGCGATGGTAGGGCAAGGCTTCGGTCAAGCCGCGATACACGGCAAACGCACCTCCCCAGTCCCGGTTCTCCTCTCCCCAGGCGGCCATCGTGGGGTCTTCATAGAAGCGGTGTATCATTGCCTCGAAGAGTGCGTCTCGATAGGCGTACACCTTCATCTTCGAGAGCTCTTTCCCGTTCTCGTCGAACGCGTACCGCGCCTTCCGGGACAGCTGCTGAACGCGGGGATTTTCCGAAAGAGGCATCAGCACCTCGGGATCTCCGTCGCCGAATCGATCCGTCGGCGAGTTCGAGAACATGGTTGTCTCAATGACGCTCGCATCCGGACGCGGGGAGACGTCGAGGTCGGAAGCCAGCTTCAGCGCCTGCGTGACCTTTGCTACGACGGTCTCCTGCATGCCGTTCAGTTCTTCGTCGGTCGCAATGCCGTGTTCCGACAGCATGGCTCGGTAACTCACAATGGGATCAACGTCCCGCCACAGATCGATCTCCTCTTTCGTGCGGTACGACGAAGCGTCGGAAGGAGAATGGCCGCTGATCCGGTAGGTAATGGTATCGAGCAGTACGGGACCCTTACCCGACTCAAGGATCTCACGTTTTCGTGCAATCGCATCTGCGACGGCAAGAGGGTTGTATCCGTCGACGCGTTCGGCGTGCATGGCATCCGGATTTACCCCGGCACCGAGACGGGCAAGCACGTCAAAGCCCATCGTTTCGCCCGCGGTCTGACCGCCCATACCGTAGAAGTTGTTAATGAAATTGAAGATGACGGGAGGCGCACCGCCAATGTCCGCGGGCCAAAGCGACCGATACTGCTCCATTGCCGACAGCATCATGGCCTCCCAGACCGGACCGCAACCGGCAGAGGCGTCCCCGATGTTTGCGATGCAAATGCCGGGCTTCCGGTTAATGCGCTTGTACAACGCTGCCCCCACGGTAATGTCGGCGGACCCACCCACAAGCGCATTGTTCGGCATGCTGCCGAACGGCGCGAAGAAGGCGTGCATGGAGCCGCCAAGACCGCGGTTGAATCCCGCGTGTCTGCCGAAAATTTCGGCGAGTGTGCCGTAGAGTACAAAGTTTTCAGCCAGATCGCGTATTCCGTTATAGGGCTGATCTTCGACCGCCTTCAGCGTGTCCCCGCCAAGATAGGACTTCATTATGGCTTCCAGCTGTTTCTCCTCCAGCCGTGCGACCGCGGCGTAACACTTGGCCAGAATCTCCCCATGGCTTCGATGCGATCCAAAAATGAAATCTTCGATATCAAGAGGTACGCACATGCCAACGGCTGCCGACTCCTGTCCTATGGACAGGTGCGCCGGTCCTTTGTGATCGTAGGCGATTCCCTGGTACTCACCCTGCGTCTTGATGTCGTTGAGCATCGTTTCAAACTCGCGGATGGTGAGCATGTCGTAGTACACCCGCTTGAGGACGTCGTCGCCGTAGCGTTTCCGCTCCTCTTTCATCGTTTTCGAATAGGCATTCACCGATATCTCGGGCACCGAAATGGTTCCGGGCTTCCTGACTTTTTTCGGGTCAACTGTCAATGAACGTGGCATGTGTTTACTCCTGCAATAACTGTGCCTGGACCGCGCGGACGGTGTCGTACACAAGTTCTGATACGGTTGGGTGTGGATATATGACGTCGACGACGTCCTGTACGCGCATGTCGTGCTCGAGCATGAGCGCGGCACTGTGGATTATCTCCGAAACACCGGAGCCAAGAAGATGGACTCCGAGTATGCGCGTCGTCTTCCGGTCGGCGATCACCTTGCAGAGACCGCGCTCGTCCGGGTGCTCGGCGAGAAACCGTCCGTTGACGCTCGCCGGGAGCTGGGCTGTCACGACCTCGTAGCCTGCGTCACGTGCCTGAGCTTCCGTCAGCCCGCAGCCGGCAACCTCCGGAAGCGTGAACACGACCCAGGGAACTGCGTGAGAGCGAAACCGCTCGGTGCGGCTGCCGAACATACTGTCGGTAACGACCGCAGCCATGCGATACGCGCTGTGCGCCAGCAGGGATCGACCGGTCACGTCGCCAATCGCGTATATACCGGGAATGTTGGTTCTCATGTGGTCGTCGACCCGGACCGCTCCCCGGACTACGTCGATACCTGCGGTCTCGAGGCCGATACCTGCGGTGTTGGGCGAGCGCCCGACTGAAATCAGCACTTCGTCGAAGGTCTCCGACTTCGACGTCCCCTGCTCACTGAAATGCACCGTCTTCCCCTCCACACGCTCGACCCTGCAGCCGAGCTTGAAGGTCACCGATTTCAGATGCGATCGGAGCTGTTTGGCGATTTTTGCGTCCATGAAAGGAATGATTTCATCGAACATTTCAATAACGGTCACCTCGGATCCGACGGTCGTGAAGAACGAGGCGAACTCCATACCGATGTACCCGCCCCCGATAATTCCAACCCGCTTCGGTACCTCGCTCAGGTCGAGCATTTCCGTGCTTGTCTTGACCGCCGACTCGGCGAGACCGGGGATCGGCGGCATGGTCGACGAGCTTCCAGTCGCGATCACGATATTCCGCGCTTCGTAGCGTGTGCCCCCGCACTCCACAGTCGTACGCGACGTAAGCGTCGCCCTGCCCTCCACTATCTCGACGCCGCCGCGTTGGAGCTCTCCTCCAACGCCTTTTGTCAGCTTCCCGACCACTTCGTTCTTATAGCCGACGGCCTGCGCCATGTTGAAGCTCACCCCGGTAACGTCTACACCAAAGCGCGAACCGTGAGACGCGGCTTTGTAGATCTTCGCCGCGTTCAATAGCGTCTTGGTCGGAATGCAGCCGACATTGAGACACACACCGCCGATATGCTTTTCTTCAAAAATGGTGACGGTCTTTCCCTTTTCCGCCGCGAGTTCGGCTGCGCGGTACCCCCCGGGTCCGCTACCGATAATGATCAGGTCGCGTACACTCATGAACTCGCTCCCGCAAGAAATGCATCGGCGAGAAGCAGGTCGAACTGCGCGATCGATTCGGAAAGATCCTTGAGGAACCGCCCGGCCGGTGCTCCGTCGACCACCTGGTGGTCAATGGTGAGCGAGAAACCCATAGATGGTACATGTTCGACACTGCCGTCTTTCTGCAGGACCGGCTTCGCTTCAATCGAACAGACGCCGAGTATAGCCACCTGCGGCGGATTCAGTACCGGCGTGAACATCTCGACACCCATGGCACCGAGATTCGTGATCGTGAATGTTCCGCCTGACATCTCGTCGGGCGTAATGCTGCCTCCCCGGCACGCGCCGGCGAGCCGTCTCGCCTCCGCAGAAATCGAGGCAAGCGGACGCAGGTCTGCATCGCGAATAACCGGCACCATAAGACCGCGCTCGGTGTCGACCGCCATACCCAGGTGCACCGCTCCGTGCGTAGAAACCGACTCGCCGTCAAAGGTCGCGTTCAGCCCGGGATGCTTCGGCAGCAGCCGGGATACTGCGAAGAGCACCATGTCGTTGAGGCTTATCGCGTCGTACGGGGCTCCGGCCGCCTTCAGCCGCGCACGGTAGGCGAGAAGCGCGCGCGCGTCGCCCGAGGAGTGCAGCGTAAGCTGCGCGGTGGTTTGAACACTTTCCAGCATGCGAGAGGCGATCTTCCGGCGTATGCCGGTGAGCTTCGTCTCCGTCGTCGACCGGTCGCGCACTGCCCCGGGTGTCGATACAGCGGCACGCGACCCGCCTGCGTCCGATGCGCCCGCGTCGCGACGGCCTGCTTCGAGGTCGGAACTCGTAACGCGCCCGCCCGCCCCGCTTCCGCCAGAGGGCGCGACGCTCCCCGCGCCGATCTTGTGCGCAGCGTCCCGGGTTGCGACATTACCCTCGGCAATCGCCGCCTCGATATCGCGCTCGATCACGCGCCCGCCCGGTCCCGTTCCCGTCAGCGCCTGCCAGGCTACCCCGGCGCGCTCTGCCCGGTCGCGCGCGCGAGGGGAAATAAATCCCGTCCCGGACGCGGGGGTCTGCCGCGCCTCGCGCGCGTGCACTGTGTCACCCTCCCGCTCGGGCGCGGCGGTGCCGGATGACTCCACCGGAGCGTCCGCCCCGGCACCGCTCCTGACGGCTTCTGCGGCGGCACCGGGCTCCGACCCACCGCCTGAACCGGAGGCGGGTGGTGTTTCTCCCGCTTCGCCAACGAAAGCGATCTGCTCGAGAACGGGTACTTCGTCTCCATCTTCGTAGAGGACGGAAATCAAGGTCCCCGCCACGGGAGATTCGACCTCAAAGGTTGCCTTGTCGGTCTCGACTTCGCACAGGACCTCACCCTCCTGCACCGGGTCACCGACCTGCTTTTTCCAGGCGACAATAATGCAGCTTTCGACTGACTGCCCCTGTCGCGGCATAAGCACTTCAGTTGCCATAGCATGTACCTCTTACGCAATATGGATACGCGGTCGCCCCGACACCACGAGCTCGCGATCGTCGCTGCTCATGGCCGACTCGATTCCGCTGTCTGTAATGATTCTATCCAGGGCTATGACCGGCAGCACATGTACAAAACCAGTCTTCCCGTATTTCGAACTGTCTGCCACAAGCACAACTTCATCGGCACAGCCGGCCATGGTCCTGACAATCTCCGCCCCTTCGACAAGATGGGTAGAAATACCCCCCGACAGCGAAAAACCGTCGGTGCCGATAAACGCCCGTCTCACGTGATACTGACTAAGCTGTTCACGGGCAACCGGTCCGACAAATGACTCGGTTTCCGGGCGAAAAATGCCCCCTATGGTTGTAAGCGTGATTCCCGGGTTCGCCCGTGCGTGCGGGAGGACGAGGGTCGAGTTACTGACGAGGGTGATGTCCCGACGCCCGAGCAGATACGAGACGACGAGGGCGGTAGTCGTCCCGGCCTCCACCATTATCGTATCCCCGTCTTCCACGAGGTCGGCCGCGGCACGCGCAATTCGCTTCTTCTCGTCGCTCATTCGAAGCGTACGGTCGATAATACCCGGATGAACCGCAGCGGATGCGCCTCCCCAGGTGCGAACAAGGTATCCCCGGTCTTCAAGCGATGAGAGCGCCGCGCGGACGGTTACCTGCGACACCCCGAGGCTCTCGGCAAGATCACCGACCCCTGCTGATTCCCGGTCGGCAATAATCTCGAGTATTTGCTTTTCTCTTTCGTTTAGATGCTTATTCATTTCCGTTTTGCTTTCGAATTACTTACGACTATAGTGTGTTTTCCTTCGGCCGACAAGCGCATTTCCATGTGCTTCACGCTCATTCCATGAAAAACGTATACTTTCCAACGGTCTGGAGGTCTCCATGCGCGCGTCCACGGTATTTATGGTATCCCTGCTGTGCTGCCTCACCCTTACGCTCTTTACCGAAGCGGCGCGGGCGCAGGTCTTGAGCATGCCCCCGGCACAACCGGTCCGGCTGCCACCCCCCGACCTTCCCCCGTCGACAGGAACAATGGTGGACGGTTCGTCCTGGCTCGCGCTCAGGCGGTTCACCGACGCCTCGGGGAGCCCGCGGACACGCGGCGAATCAGGCCACAACTACCACTACGATCTCGGGAGCGACTTCGTAGTCTGGCGTGGGGGCGCGCTGCAGGTAGAGGGCATGGTCAGGATGCTCATCCTCAGTACACAGCCCGAGGGCTGGTCGGACAATACCTGGCTGCTGGACCTTTCGGCGCTCGTTGTCGAGCAGAATCTGAGAGTACGCCGACAGGTTGGCCCCGTAGGAATCGGCGTCGGGTTTCACCACAACTCGAAACACGATGTCGATCGGGAAATTCGTCGCATTCCCATACACGATACGCTCCGCCTGGAACTGGACACGCCGGTGTTCCGGGGTGTCTATGGAAGGTCGGACACCACGGGCTGGCAGGTATGGTCACGACTCAGGAGCGAATACGCCCTGGAACCTGTCTTTCAGGTCAATGTGCCCGAAAACTACGCCGGAGGTTTCGCGTTGGAGATATTCGGCGAACCGTGGATACGGTCCGGCCGCTTCGCTGCCTTTGTGGACGCATCGAGCAGTCTCTTACTGTATCAGAATGATGATGGACGTCGCGACGCTGATCTGGACTGGCTGATTCGCGGGGGATTTCGCTTTGGAAGCACGCGACGATCCGTCGCTGTTTTCGCGGACGTTCAGCGGCTGCACGACGACTGGAAAACGAATGCCTCCCGCGGGCCCGGCCGTTCGACCGAGCCCTGGACGCTTATAAGTGTGGGTGTCGCATTCAGGCGGTGATCGCCTCACCATGAGCAAGTACGTACTGTTCCGCCTCGATGTTCCACAACCCGTTATGTCGCGCCACAATCTCAGCAAGCGGGCCAAACATGGGGTGCTCGTCCTTCCGGGCTTCCAGATCCTCGAGCGCGACCAGCGGCATGCGTACATGCGTATATATCAGCTTTTTGCCGCCGGGAATCTCGGGCAGTGACAGGGTCGTCTCTGGTACCGCGTTGAGTCCGGCGACATGGGTTATCATGGCCGCCGGGTTAATCCGGCCGCTTCCCATGAGCTGCAGTGCTTCTTTCATGTCGTCGGTATTTCCACCGCTCGTTGCGACGAAGTGGTGAAAAGCGTAGTGGACGTTATAGAAATTGATGGTCGCTTCGAAGTTGGTGTCGGTGGGTCCGGCGAAAAAGTTCAGACAACCGTCGAGAGCGAGCAGCTTGTCAGACAGCTCAACCATGAAGCGAACCGGAGCGAACACGAAAATATCGTCGTACTCGCCGCCCGGCACCTGATCTCGGAGCCCCGGTTCGAGGTCGTCAAAGCTCTTTCCGTTTACGTACTTTACGGTAATGCCGTCTTTGGCCGAAGCCTCCGGCGTGTAGATGCTTGCGGCACGGTCGAGCTTGGCCTGATCAATATCGACAACGACAAAGTGGCCCGGTCTGCGGTCGCAGTGGAGAATATAGTCGATGAAAGCGAAGCCCATAGGACCGGCACCTCCGAAGATCAGCGTGCGCCCGCCTTCCTTGATACCCATATCGTGTACATAGGTCCCCTGCTTCACGTGAAAATTTGCGTGGCTGCCGCCGGCAACGCAGGACACCGGCTCTGCGAGGGATCCGAGGAAAAACGCATCCCCCTCGTAGGGGAGCAGACAGCCCATTTCCATGACTTCGTTCGGAAGAATGATATAGGTCGCGTCACCACCACAGTACTGGTAGGAGTACCCTGGAGCATCCAGACTACCTTTGTAATTCAGCGCCGGCTGCATGGAAAACTTCTGCCCTGCGGTAAAGTCGGAAGCCCATTTGGACCCGACTTTCACCAGCTCGCCGCACATCTCGTGACCCAGCATAACGGGATGTTCGGCGATATTGTCAGGTACCCGTTTGTGGTCGGAGCCCTGTTTCGCTGCCTTGTACGACGACATGCACAGGCTGTCGGATACGATCTTCGCGAGTATCTCGTCGTCTCCAATCTCGGGTAGTTCAAATGTCTCAAGGCGAAGATCCTCTTTTCCATACATGCGAACCGCAGTGGTTTTCATAAAAAACTCCTTGTAATAGCGTATGCCATCATATTTTCTCCACAAGTGCGTCTGCGTAGTCACGCAGTCCCGGAATGTCTACTCCCGATACCGGGTCGCGGTCAATGCGCAGAAGCGAAGCGGCGTCACCAGGACTGCATTGTTCATAAGCTATGAATGCGCAAGCGGCAGCCCCGACGGCCGACGCTTCGTCCATGCTGGTGCGGAATACGTCCAGGTCGGGAAAGATGCTCGCCATGAGGTGGTTATAGTCGGCGTTCTTGCGAAAACCGCCCTCGGTATACACGTGGCGAACCCGATCGACGCCCACCCGATCGAATGCCACCATAGACTGTACGGCAATGCTGAGGTTCAACACCGCGTACGCCGTTGGAAGATCGTGAAAAAACGCAGGCACTCGATCGCCCGAACGGATCTCTTCAAGCGTGTAGATTTCATCACCATCGACAACACGGGCGGTCGAATCAGGAAACTGTCCCGCCCCTACGACCACGCCCGGCAGAATAAACTTCGACCGTGCGTATACAACATCCCGGTACACCTCGGGATCGAACGGAGGCATAGGCGCATTACTGTGCATGGCAGAAAAGATACCGGTATATACGTCGTACTCGGCTCCCGCCATAAGGACCGCTGTCTTCACCGGTTTGCCGAACGCTGACAGATTGAAAAAAACTGACTTGCCAAGCTCATCCGGCTCGAAACGAACGGTTTCACCGGGCTGCATAATCACACACCACGTACCGGTGGAGTTCAGCACGAACTCTTCTTCCTGATTCAGAAGATACGGTACGAGCGCGGCGTTTGAGTCGTGTATCCCGGCGGTCACGACCGTCTGTGGATCAAGCCCGCACCGATCTGCGATTTCAGCCCGCACCGTCCCGAGCACATCCCAGGGTTTTCCGACCGACGTCGGCAGCTTGCTCCGAATACCTAAAGCATCAGCTATCGACGACCACCTGCCGTCCTGGAAATCCCACAGATAGGTGTGACATCCGACATAGGTCCATTCGGCATTCGGCTTGCCCGTCAGCTGCATGCCGATAAACGAAGGGTAGGGCAGAAACCAGGAGCACTTCTCGAACTCATCCGGATACTGTTGCTTCGTAAAGTACAGAAGCTTCGCCGGGTTAATGAGCGGTTTGAGCTCCACGGTCGCCGTTGTCTGTTGCAGCTCGACCCGGTCACCCGCCATGGCGAAAAATTCAGCGTGCAGAGACTCATCGGGCTCGAAGGTATAGTCGACAAGAGGTACAGACTGTGTTCCGTCGTTATCAACGCCTACAAACGCCGCACCGTGCGCCGAGCAGCCAATGGCGCGAACCGGATATTGCACGGCAAAGCGTCTGAGCTCCTCGTAAAACCATTCGAGCAAAGCATCCACATCTTCGACGCGGACATGTCCACGCTCGACCGGCGGTATGGATTTCACAGCCGAATCAACAAGTTGTAATGTCTCGTCAAAGATACACAGCTTCTTGTTTGTCTTGCCAATATCGAGGACTGCAATCGCGTATGTCATGATAGCGCGAATCGTAGCACGAATTGCAGCTGGACGAAAGGATTATGCCGGGGCTACACTCTTCACGCCTATGACACAGTCATTACAACGCATTTTGCAGGAGCTCAACGCGGCTGAGGCAACAACGCGTCTGTCATCCGCAGCCACGCTGGTAGAGAAGCATCCGGACCTGCTCAATGACGCAATCCTCGGCGACGAGGTAAACAACCACGTTCATACCATCTACTCGTTCAGTCCGTATAATCCGACGCAGGTCGCAATCGCGGCGAGGCTCGCGGGTCTGCGCGCGGTTGGAAGCGTCGATCACGACACCATTTCGGCTGCCGGGGAGATGCTTGAAGCAGGGAAGATCTTCCACATTGCAACCACCGTCGGCTTTGAACTGAGAATCAACTTTCGCGGGACCCCCTTCGCCGACCGGCGGCTCAACAATCCTGATATGGACGGGAGCGCCTACGTTCTCGCGCATGGTGTTCCGAAACGCTTTATTCCGGACTTCGAGCTACTGCTGCGGCCGATCCGTGAAGCACGAAGAAAACGGAATGCACAACAGGTTGAAAGGCTCAACGAAAAACTTCGCGACGCCGGTTTGAGGGAGCTCGTATACGAGACGGACGTCGAGGGCCTGTCGCAGGTACGGAACGGCGGTACTGTTACCGAACGTCATATCCTGTATGCGCTCTCGCGTTCGCTTATAGACGAGTTCGGCCGAGGCGAGCATCTCGTCACCGCGCTGAACGAGCGCCTGGGAATAACCCTCTCCGGCAGTCTGTTCGATCGCCTGAGCGACCCGACCAATCCGCACTACGCGTACGACGTACTCGGCGCGCTCAAGGCGGAACTGGTACCCGAGTTCTTCATTACACCGGACGATACCGAAAGCATACCGGTCGAGCATTTCCTGGCTGTTGTAAACAGAACCCCCGCGATCCCGGCGTACGCCTACCTTGGAAACGTCGCCGCCTCGCCCACGGGCGACAAACGGGCACAGAGCTTCGAAGACGCGTATCTCGAGGAGCTGTTTCAGTTTCTCGCCGATATCGGCTTTCAGGCGGTGACCTACATGCCGCCCCGCAACACGGTGGAACAGCTGACCCGGGTATCGACCCTCGCACGCCGACTCGGTCTCATGGAAATATCGGGTGTCGACATCAACAGCTCGCGGCAGAGCTTCAATTGCCCCGAGGTCCTGCAACCGGAGTTCCGGCACCTCATCGAGTCGACATGGGCGCTGATCGCCCACGAAAAACTGTCTCACATCGACGAAGCCTACGGCTTGTTCAGCCCGAATTCACCCTTTTCGGACGATCCCCTTGAAACGAGAGTCCTGCGGTACGCGAGGATTGGCAGGATGCTGGACCCGTCGCACCCCTGGGATGTGCAGTTGAACGGAAAGACCATCACCGTACAGGGGAAGGATATACAATGAGTTTACAGAAGCGCGACAGAACACAAGCAGCAGTCGCGGCAATGCTGCGCGGATTCACCTGCGACGGCAGGCGGGCGGGCCGCATTCGGGCGAGCAATACGCGCGCCGGGGACGACGGGACGGAGATCCTGAGACTCGCATCACCGATTCCCGGCGAAGAGTCACTCCTGCTCGACCTGTCGGATGAGTTCATCGGCCCCGCAGCTCGATCCTGGAATGCGTATGTGGAACAGCACGGGACACTCCCGACGCAGGTCGCGGTGGACGATGTGGGGCTGTTCAGCGTAACCCCCCCGGTCTCACCGGCTGTGACCGACGAAAAACACCGGGGTGGTGAACAGGCGGTTGCCGCCGAGCGCGGCGTGACCATGCGGGGGCGGATTATCGTGATTACCGGCGGTGCGCAGGGCTTCGGTTTCGCTCTGGCGGAAGAGCTCGCAGCGGGAGGCGCGACTGTCGTGCTCGCAGACCTCAACCGCGAAGGCGCCGAGGAAAGCGCCCGCGATCTGAACGCCCGTTTTGGCGAAGGAAGCTCGATCGCCGCGCAGGTCAACGTCGCCGACGACAACTCGGTCGCGGCGCTGATCGACGACCTGGTCGCCCGCCTCGGCGGCTTCGACGTGTTCATAAGCAACGCCGGAGTCCTGAGAGCAGGCAGCGTCCTGAGCCTGAGCGTACAGGATTTTTCGCTTGTCACCGACGTGAACTATTCGGCGTTCTTCGTCTGTACCCGGCATGCGGCGTCGGTCATGAGGCTGCAGGATGCCGGGTATCGGGCGCGGATCGCGGCCGCCGCTGCGACCGGCGCTCCGGGCGGTACGGCGGCGCTCCCGTTGCATTATGTGTCCGACATAATACAGATTAACTCGAAGTCAGGCTTCAAGGGGTCCAACAGGAACGGCGCATACGCGGGCAGTAAATTCGGCGGTATCGGCCTCGTGCAGAGTTTTGCCCTGGAGCTCATCGAATACGGCATCAAGGTGAACGCAATATGCCCCGGCAATTTTTTTGACGGTCCGCTATGGTCCGACCCGGATCGGGGACTCTTTGTGCAGTACCTGAACGCCGGCAAGGTCCCGGGGGCGACATCGATCGCCGACGTGAAACGCCACTACGAGAAGCAGGTTCCCATGGGTCGCGGGTGCACGGGAGCCGACGTTGCGCGCGCGGTGTACTACGTCGTGGATCAGGTCTACGAGACCGGGCAGGCGATCCCCGTTACCGGTGGGCAGGAGATGCTGCGGTAAGCGCGTCTCAGCGCTTACCGTAGTCGACGCCTTGCCGCTCCTCGCTGCGATCCGTGGCGGGCGGGGGAGAAGGGGTAATCGCCGATATCCGGTTTCGAAGCTCACTATCCATATCAATATCGACCGAGGCGAGCGCAGCGGAAAGCTGGTCGGTGTTTCGAGCACCGGCGATAGGCGCGGTAATGGCCGGGTGCGTGGACACCCAGCGCAGCGCAAGCGAAGCGGGGTGCACACCCAGATCCCGTGCGAGCGCGCTGAACTGTTCGGCTGCCTCCAGGGTTCCTTCCGCGCCATACCGGGTCTGATACATGCTGTTTTCAACGAGACGACCCGTGTCGGGGCGGTTGGCAGTCGTATACTTCCCGGTGAGCAGCCCGCCGCCGAGAGGACTGTAGGATATGACCCCGAGCTTCTCCGATGCCGCCATGGGAAGCAGCTCCACCTCTGCCTGCCGCTTCACCAGGTTGTACATCGGCTGCAGACAGGCAATCGGTGCCCAGTTGTGAAGCGCCGCAACGCCGTTCGCTTTGGAAACCTGCCACGCGGCGAAATTACTCACGCCAAGGTACAGCACCTTGCCACTCCGCACCAGATCGTCGAGGGCACGCAGCGACTCCTCTATCGGGGTAACATCATCAAACCGATGCAGAAAGTAGAAGTCTATACGATCGGTGTCCAGACGTCTCAGGCTGTCTTCCACTGCGCGGACAATGTGGTACCGGGTGGACCCGCGGGAGTTGGGACTGTCGGCAGTCGGAAAATACACCTTGCTTGTAATGACAAGCTCGTTGCGTTCGGCCTTCATGAGTCTGCCCAGGATACGTTCTGACTCCCCTCCCGCGTACACATTTGCGCAGTCGAAGAAATTTATGCCCGCATCCCGACACGCTTTGTACAACTGCTCCGACGTCTTCTCGTCCGCATCGCCGCCGAAGGACATCGTGCCGTAGCACAGCTCCGATACACGCACACCGGTATTACCCAGAAATCGATATTTCATAGGCTCCATCATACGCAGGGCCGGCGCTTCGGGCAACGGAGGGCTCATTGCCGCGGGGACCGATACATGGCACTCTGTAGCCATGAAGCGCCGGACACAACTGCTTATCTTTATCCCCCTGATCCTTCTTGGAGGAATCGTAATCGGGCTTTTCGGCGTCGTACTCCTGGATGTCTACGCCGGGGCGTCAGCGACTGACAGCGCGAATCACGTGTTCGAACTCCCCGACGGTCGGGATGTACAGGCCTTTGTCGCCCGTCCTCCGCAGGCCTTCCTCGATGAAGCGGGTGATCTTCCGGTGGTCATGATGTTTCACGAATGGTGGGGACTCAACGCAGAGATCGCCGCGCTCGCCACGCTCCTGAGTTTCGACGGATACGTGGTCGTAGTGCCGGACGTGTACACAGGACGCGTTGCGCGTACGGTACCGGGAGCGCTCGCCCTTCGCCTCACGGCGGACATGGAACGCATACGCGCCGATATGGTCGCCGTGAGGGAGGCGCTCGGCGGTCTTGAGTACGCAGATGATACACGAACGGCGGGCATAGGATTCTGTTTCGGGGGCGACGTGGTCATGGACCTCGTAACCGAGGTCCCGTCGGATTTCGTCGCGACGGTGACGCTCTACGGCGGACTCAGACCGGATCCTGAGGACCTTCGGCCGCTCTCCGGTCAGGGACCCGTTCTTGGCATATTCGGCGAGACAGACCCGCAGATACCGCTCGAGCGCGTAGAAGCATTCGGCTCGGCGCTTCAGACCGCGATGGTCGATCACCGCATTTCCGTGTACCCCGGTGTCGGGCACGCGTTCATTCAACCCGATACCCTCGGTGACGGTGGCGTCGTCGACGAGGCCTGGAGTGAACTGCGCGGATTTCTACGGACCTATCTCGATCCTGTCAGCCGGCAGATCACCTACGAGAGGAAGTGAATCCACAGCGGTATCGTAAGGAGCGACGCGAGCGTCGAGAAACTGACCGTCGCTGCCGCGAGCTGCTCGTCCGCATTGAAGGCGGCAGCAAAGCTTTGTGACGCGATGGCTGTCGGCATGGCGGTCATGAGTACGATCACCGAGCGGACGAATCCTTCAACACCGAAACCCCAGGTCAGCACCGCCCAGGCAAACATGGGCATAAAAAGCAGTTTCAGTCCGGCCGCTCCGACAGCGATCATGAAGCGGCTGCTTACCCGGGTAAAACTGAACGAATACCCGACCACAAGGAGTACCAGCGGCAGACTTACGCGCTGCAGCAGCGACAAAGTCTCGTCGACGACGGGCGGAAGCTCCAGACCCGTCAGAGAAAACCCGAAGCCAAGTGCAATAGCAATAATCAGCGGATTTTTCGCGACATCGAGGAGCCGTACCCAGAGCGACTGACCGCCTGCCTCCGGATCATTCATGCGCAGTACAAGAATACTGACAACCGAGTTGCTCACAACCCCCGCGGCAATGGTAACCGCAATGATGCCGAGCGCCGCATCTCCGTATACCGTCGCTGCGATCGGGAGTCCGAGGTACGCCATGTTGGCTCGGTAGGAGGCCTGCGTGAACGGCCCTCGGCGGGCCGGATTGGCGCGAAAGGTGAGAATGGTCGCCACGATCGCTACCGAAACGATCGTCAGTGGCTGCATTACAGCCGCGACACCGGCGCCGGAGAAGGCATCGCCCATGTCCGAAGTCTGCTGGAAGAGCGTAACGGGCAAAGCAATAAAAAAAATGAAGCGGTTCAGATCACCGACAAAGCCGTCGCTGAAAAAGCTTCCCTTCTTCAGCGCGTAGCCGAGTGTCATAAGCGCGAACAGCGGTATGACAAGTTGTGTGGTTTGCACCGGTAACTCCCTTTTTGACAAGTGTTTCGGCATTTTGTATCATGAGTGCACAGCCTGCCGACCGATCCATGGAGTTTTGCCTAAATTGCTACGAACCGTCAAAGGAAAAAAGATCAAACTCGAAGGTTTCAACAATCTTACCAAGAGTTTGAGTTTCAACATATACGATATCTGCTACGCGAGATCCAAGGAAAGTCAGTTGGACTACCTTGAGTATGTAGATGAAGAGTACAACGCGGATAAGCTGAATAAGATCATACGGGATGTTATCGATATTATCGACGCGCAGCTCCTGCACATCTCGACGCAGGATTATCAGCCCAGGGGTGCCAGTGTAACCGCCCTGATTTCCGAAGGCCCGGTCGAGGACGCACCCGCTTCGGCCGGCACAAGCACGAGTCTGCCCCAGACCATAGTCGGGCACCTCGACAAGAGCCACATTACCGCGCACACCTACCCCGAGTTCGATATCGAGACGGGCATTGCGACCTTTCGCGTCGACATCGATGTCTCCACCTGTGGCATGATCAGCCCTCTCCGGGCGCTGCATCATCTTATCGGCAGCTTCGACAGCGATGTCGTACTGCTCGATTATCGTGTTCGCGGGTTTACTCGTGATTCACGCGGACGCAAGCACTTTATCGATCACGACATCGCCTCGATTCAGGACTACATTGCCGACGATGTTCTTGACGAATACCTCGCCTACGATATCAACATCATTTCGGATAACATCTTTCATACCAAAATGCGAAAGAAGCGACTTGACATGGACCAGTACCTCTTCGGCCCGGAGACCGAGAAGCTTCAGGGCCGGGATAGAACGCGGGTCAGAACCATGCTGCAGCAGGAAATAACCGAAATTTTCGAGTGCCACAACATCTGATACAGGGAAAGGAAGCCCAATGTCACATACGGACAAGCGCATTCTGAGGGAATGGCTCAACGACAACCATGGCTACTTCTACACGATTAACCGAACTCTTCACAAAGGGTCGACACAGTACCAGGAAATTGAACTTGTCGACACAGATGAAATGGGAAATGTTCTTCTGCTCGACAACATTACCCAGGTCGGAGAAAAGGTCGACTGGCAATATCACGAGCCTATGGTCCACATGCCCATGCTCGCACACCCGGCTCCGAAAACGGTACTCGTTATCGGCGGTGGCGACGGAGGCATACTCAGGGAAGTCCTGCGTTACCGAAGCGTCGAGCACGTAGATTTTGTCGAGCTCGATGAAGAAGTGGTCGCCTTTTCGCGGAAGTACCTGCAGGCGGTCAACGGAGGCGCATTCGAGGACCCGAGGGTCCACAGCCGTTTCGAAGACGGCAGAACTTTTGTCGAACGGACGGACACGCTGTACGACGTTGTGATCATGGACATGACCGATCCATTCGGCCCTTCGAAGATGCTCTACACCCGCGAGTTTTACACGCACGTGCGCAATCGCCTTGACCCGAATACAGGAATATTCACCATGCATTCCGAAAGTCCGGTCGCACGCCCGGTTGCCTTTCAGTGCATACGCCGCACCCTCGGGGCGGTGTTTCCGGTCGTCAGGACCGCCTATACGTTTATTCAGATGTACGCGACGTACTGGTCGGTGACGCTTGCTTCGAACGGACCGGATATCCGCGATCTGGATGCCGCAACTATCGACTCACGCATACGTTCTCGCGGTATCTCGGATCTGAAGATCATTACCGGCGACACCTGGCAGGCGATGCAGGTCGAGTATCCCTATATCGCGCAGATCACACGACGCGATGTACCAATCATAACAGACGCGGCGCCTGACTTTCCCGATCACTTCACTCAGTAGTCGAGGATCTCGCGCTTCAGATAGTCGCGATAGTCAGCGAGCGTACGCAGCACCACCTTGGCCCGACCGTCGAGGTCGGACCGCTGTAAATGTTCATCGATCTTTCGACTGAAGAACGCGAAGTCGACCGATTTCTCACCCTGCGACATGAGGAGACGAGACGCGCAGAAGGCACGCCAGCGTTTCTGTTCCGCGGCGGGAAGCAGATCGTTGAAGTTTCGCCACAGGAAGCGACGGAACATTTCCGGCACCCGCGGGTCCTCGCAGTCGAGTCGGAGCTGCGGAACCTTCTCGCGCGGCGTTGCGTGTATACGCGCAAACTGTTCGCGGTCGCTGTCGGGAAAAAAGCCTCCGGAGTACAGCCGCAACTCGGGATCGCGGTGGTCTACCTGCGGCAGCGTATCGTACACACGGACAATTTTCTGCGTCAGCTCGTGGTCCGCGGCGAGCATGGCTGCGTGCTTCCTGCACCGGGAAAGATCCAGGCCGAGCCGGGTCGATACCCCGTCGGTATCGAGGGCGGAAAACGGAGACACCGCCGGCGCCTTGTTCACGGCCAGCCCGGTAACGCGTATACGTTCGTCGGGGTCGCGGCTGAACACGCGCGTACGCACCTCCTCCACGCTGCCCGATAGGAGCGGTGTCGGATCGTAGCGCAGGTCGTAGACGAGCACCTCGTTCGGGTTTCGCGGATTGGGCGCGAGCGGGGCGACCGCAGTGGTGCACCCTGCCCCCCGCGTGAACAGACGCGAGGTGTACGCGAACGGCCGTCGGTGATACAGATCGATCAGTTCATATACCCGCTCTTTGCGCCGGAGCGAGAACAGATAGCGGAACAGTCGCGGCTGTTTCTGATAGAGCAGCCGAGCGAGACCTATGGTCGCCTGCACGTCTGAAAGCGCGTCGTGCGCGTGCTCCTGTTCGACCGCGTTCGCGCGGGCGAGTTCTTCCAGCTTGAAACTCGGACGCCCCTCCTCGTTGACCGGCCATTCTATGCCTTCGGGACGAAAATCGTGCGCCGCGCGCATGACGTCGACGAGGTCCCAGCGACTGTTACCCGACGCGTACTCGCGTTCGTAGGGGTCGAAAAAATTCCGGTACAGCGCATTGCGAATGAACTCGTCGTCAAAGCGCAGACTGTTGTAGCCGACCACACAGGTACCGGGAACCATAAACTCGTCGCGAATGCGCTGTATGAACTCATATTCGCTCACGCCCTTTTCGGCGGCGTGCTGCGGGGTAATGCCGGTAATAAGACAGGCCATAGGATCCGGTACGAAGTCCGGCGTCGGTCGGCAGTATAGAATCAGTGGTTCCCCGATGATCTCGAAAGCGTCATTGGTGCGAACTCCGGCAAACTGGGCAATGCGATCAATTCTCGGGTCACGCCCGAAGGTTTCAAGATCGTACCAGTACAAGGTATCAGCCATATACTGATAGAGTGTACACTAAATGAGGAGGGTTCGTGGGCATCCTGAATCAGACGGCGGGACAACTGTTCCTGCAGGAAGTCGTAAGCGCTTATGACAGAAGCCCGGGCGAAATCGCCGCGTTTCTGCTCCTCCTCTTTGTACCCATTGCGGCGCTCGTGAGCTACGGTGTTGTAACTCGTCGACGCGACCACCGCATAGCGACCGATCGTGCCGCGAACGCATTCGAGGCAGCATGCCGCGCGCACGGTTTGAGCCCGAGTCGTGCGGCTCTCATGGAGGCCATCGCGAAACACGGGGCACGCCCGGAAGAGAAACACCTTGTTTTTGAGGACGAAAGCATGTTCAACCGCGGCGTCAAAGCGCTCGCTGCCTTCGGAAGTTTTGCCGACGACAGCATCAGCGCCATGCGGCTGACGCTCGGATTTACACGCCACGGTGGTGTGCCGGTCTCAAGTGTGAACCTTCCCTCCGGCGCGACCATAGCAATCGCCATCGACGGGAATCCGAGGGTCATTGGTGCTCAGGTACGGCAGCAGAAGACGCAGGGGCTTCTGATCGCAGTCGAACGCGACTGGAACGCGCTCCGCGCAGGAAAGCGCGTGCGTGTTCTTTACCAGAGCTCAAGCGGCGTCTACTCTTTTATCAGCACCGTACTGAAGGTACAGAACAGACTTATGCTCCTGCGTCACAGTGAGCACGTACACAGGTCGCAGCGCCGACGGTATTTCAGGCGCCCCATCGAGACAGAGATCCTCATCGCGACAAAACAGGACTCCGGTTTCGATGTAGCGGTGACCAGGGACATGGGTGGTGGTGGCCTCAGTTTTGTAACCGATCGTTCGGACCTGAACGTCGGCACCAGCCTGAACATTCAGTTCCACCCTCCCATAGCGCCCGAAGACGAGCGTGTACGCGCTTCGACGGCGCTCGCTCGGGTTATACGAATCGGTGAGGACCGCACCGTTCACGTTCAGTTTACGACCATTCGCGAAGCACTCCGCGACCGGATAATCTCGTCGTTGTTTCGCTTCAGCGGCGATAACGAACAGACCAGCTTGTCGGCTGATCGGTTGTCAGAAGAGTAACAACGCGTTCGCTGAACTCCGCAGACTGACCGTCGGCGCCGTCGTCGAGGACACCACCGCTCACCGATACGATTTCGCCCGGCGCGGTTACCCGAACCGTCAGTCGAGCATCGCGGATAATCGTTTCTATCGGGGTGTCCGTCTCGTACTCTTCCATTGCCCAGGCAAGATACTCGACATATTCGCCGGTCTCCATACCCTCGGGCGGGAGCAGAAACTCTATGGACGACTGTTCGGATACCGGCGTTACCGAGGTGAGTTCCATAATCCGTTCCCGACTGAGCGTAACCGTCATGATGCGGTCGGGTCCTGCATCCTCCAGACGCACGAGGCCCTCGATGCGCGTCGGCCCTTCGGTAAAGGCGCGCTCGAGGTCTTCTATATCGAGCCGGATACTCAGGCGTGACGGATCAGGAATGTCGGCGGCTACAAGACGCACCCCGGGTTCGGCGTCAACAGCGGTCGCGAGCGCCTGAAGGTCGAAGGGCGATACCGGACCGTCTGCCATGCCGAGGACGCCCGACAGGTCGAGCAGGTACGTCGCAAACTCCTCCGACAGCTGTACGTCAAGGCTCGTCTCCGCAGATGCGCTTTCACGTAAGGCGAGCTGCCCGCTTACGGTGCACGAACCGAGGGCGAGGACAAAAGCACACATCGCGGTAAAAGCGGTCGCGTTCAGGGTTCGTCTCATTGTACAGAAGCTATCGCGTCTTTCGGCTTCCGACAAGCGTGTGGGCCGGAGTAACGGTCTCGCGATTCCACCGGTCGAGTGTACGCCGGGAGCACCCCGCTCAGGCGTGCTTCACATCCACAACCCAGTGGTTTGGCTCGACCCGCTCGACCTGAAGTACCTCGTGTCCTTCCAGATCGAGCGAGCGCGGCACATTCGCCGCGCTTTCGCTGTTCCCGAGGTGTATTCGCAGCACTTCGCCGTGCTTCAGCTGCTCGATCGCGAGTTTACTCTTCACGAACGTATAGGGACAGACCTCGTTCTCGAGCTTCAGTTCTTTTTTCACATCCGCCTGCTGATCCGCCATTACGTATCCCCCTGAGTTATCGGGCTGTCGTCGCGGTTACCCCACTCGGCCCACGAGCCGTCGTACATGCGGGCATCTTCGTACCCTAAAACGCGCAGCGCAACGTAGCTGTGTGCGGCGCGGAACCCGCCCTGGCACAAGGTGATCGCGGGTCCATTGCGGCCCTCGATCGCGTCGCTGTATACCTCCGAGAGCTGTTCAATCGACAGGAACCGACCGTCTTCGCCACGATTGTTAACCCAGTCAATATTGACCGAGCCCGGGATATGGCCACCTCGCGCAGCGCGAACGTCGGTACCGGCATATTCCTCCGGCGATCTCGCGTCGAGCACAAGCACGTCATCGGAGTCAAGATGCTCGATCATATAGTCGTAGTCGGCGAGCAGGTCGGCTCGTACATCCAGCGTAAAGTCCCCGCGTCGGGGAAGCTCCACCTCGGTCGCAAGTTCCGCACCCGAAGACTGCCATGTGGCCAGACCGCCGTCCAGAAGATGAACCCGCTCGTGACCAATGTACTCGAGCGCCCAGAAGAGGCGACTCGCCCAGGTCGAGCTCCCGGCGTCGTAGACCACTACCGGTGTATCGGAACGAAGTCCCAGCTCTTCCAGATCGGCAGCAACAATCTCGGGGTCGGGTAGCATGCTCGACACTCCTTCGACGTTGGCTGCGATTATACTGCGATCAACCCACGCTGCCCCGGGAACATGGCCATCCGAGTACTCATCGAAGCTCCGCCCTATGTCGAAGATCACGACATCACCGGTGCGTTCCTGCACCCACTCCGGAGAGACGAGAATGTCCTCTCCGGCGGTGCGCACGTAGTCGGGTGAACCGCCCGCGCCAAGCGCTGAGAACACTCCAACGGCAATTGCCGCAACTACCACGACCGCACTTGCAATTACAATGTGCTGCCTTTTCATACAGTTTCTCCTTTGGAGGCAATGTCAGCCATCGCAAGCTGCACCTGTTCCTCCATGTGTTTCTTTTCAATGCGATAAATCACGCCAGTTGCAACCCAGCACCCAAGAATGATGAACACGGTGCTGACGATCGCCGTCAGCCCGAGCGTCGACACCCCCGTAATGCTATGCCCGATATTGCACCCTCCGGCGATCGAGGCTCCAAGTCCCATGGTGATGCCGCCGCCGAACTGCCGGACGAAGCGCTTCGGGTCGGGCATCCGGAGCACCGCCTCTCCGGCCGCCTTTGCGGCGAGAAAGGCTCCGAGTGGTACGCCTATGACCATGAACGACGCGACGCTTATGCCGGATGCGTCCCCCCCGATCACGAAACGGGTCAGCGCTACCGTCGGCTGCGTGAACGACAAACCAAAATTACGCCCCTGCATCGCCGACAGCAGCCACGCCGCGAAGGCCGCAAACCCGACCAACAGTCCCGTCCGCTGCCAGCCCCACCCGACAAGGAACTTCTGCTTCGGGGAACGTTCGAGCCACAGCCCGGCCGCGGCAGCGAGCACCAGAATCACGCCCCAGCGCAGCCACACAGAGGTGATCCCGAACAGGCCGAACACCGTCGCGTCCGCGCCGGCGACGGAGACGGTGTATCCGCGGAGCGCCTGCTGCACGGGCGTCAGCGCGCCCCCGTCGGTAAGTGCCGTCCCGATCACGAAGCCAACGAGCGCTGCGATCGAGCCGAGCATCCCGCGCCCGCAGCGGTAGTAGGTGCCGCTCGCGCAGCCACCGGCTACGACCATGCCCACACCGAACACGAACCCTCCGATAATTGCCGCCGGCCAGAAAAACGGTGCGACCAGCGGATTCAGGATTCCGAGATCGGTAAAGAGCGTTACCCCAATAATGTTGATGATGAGTATAAGGACCCACGCACGGACCAGGCTTCGGTCTTTCTCGAGATAAAAGCTCCGGAATGCGGTGTTCATGCAGTACCCGCCCCGCTGTAGCGAAAACCCGAGCAAGAGCCCCAGTGCTATTCCTGCTGTTGCGATCATATCCGTCTCCTCGTTTTACCGAACTGCTGCCTCAGAAGCAGGCGAAGGTTCCCTGCGGCTGTATGGTAAAGCCTTCGACCTGTGCGACTGCCTGCCCTCCGAGCTGCGATACATCAGCAATCCGTTCCACCTGTCCGGAGCCGTCGGCATCGATGCGAAACAGTGATCCCGAATCACTTACAGTAATTAATTCGCCGCCGCGCCCGACATACAGCCCCGCTGCGACCTCGGGAAGGTCGAACTCCCGGACCACGGCGGCATCAACCGCATCGACTACGACAACCCGCTGCCGGTCGGCCGTAAGTGCTGCAATTTCGGAGCTCGCCTCCGAAAGAGCCACCGGTCGAACCACAGGCGACACATACACAGCGCCAAGCCAGCGGACGCGTCCGTCGCGTTCATCGATCACCTGTGCTTCCTGATCTGCACCAGCGCCAACGAGCAGATACTCGTAGCGCCCGTCGAAACCCGCTGCGACAGCCCCGGGGTTCGCCCCATCGGAGGGAAGACCGCCTTCGGGCTGCCCGATCGTTCCCATGCGCTGACCATTCTGCGCGAAGAAGACCCCGAAACCCCCGTCGGCATCCCGGCGGAACACGCGCGTGGCACGCCGGTTTCGCACGACCGGACCTGTGGTACCGGCGGCGTCGTACTCGCCCCGCAGCGACAGTTCGCGCATGCGGTGGGTATACGCGGAGATCACATCGCTCCCGCTCCAGGTGATAAAAAGCACTTCGCCGGTGTCCGAAAAAGTCAGATGCTCCGGGGTTCGCCCGGCTCCGCCCGGAACCTGCACCACTGTCTCGAGTTCGAGTTCACGCGTGTCGTAGACCTCGATCTCCGCGTGATCGGCGAATGTCACCCAGACCGAGACTCCTCCTGGCGTGGCCGTAATGGATGTCGCCTGCCGCGGGAGTTCGCGCGAAGCGCGTGCGTCTCCGGTCGCAGGGTCGACGATCAGGAGACGACGTCCATCCGACGAAAGCAATGCAAGACCATGAACGGTGGAGGCATCCGAGCCAAAACTGCCCCGGGAACCTGCAGCCGCACCCCCACCGGCAGCTTCACCGCCGGCGCCCGCCGCACGTGCATCGGCCCCTCCGGGGCGCAGACGCCCATCAATCAGGCCAAGAACCAGCACGCCACATACAACGAACAGCGAAAGCGCGACAATGACGTGTACGGCGTACCGAATCTGTTTCTCATTCATAAACTTAATCTACTCGCGTTAGTTACTTGATTTTAATCGTCTTCAGAGATTACAGGCACCGCCGCGTATTGTCAAGAGAAGTTTATTAAATCGCGTTGTTTAATTAACATTGCAAAATGCATAGGTCGCAATGCGAATTGGCATTTATTGTCGCCGGATAATGTTTGGTCCGTTCTCCCGGTGCAGTCACGATACGTGCTTTCCCGAAAAACACTTAACGCTCGAACCTCGTTGTCCGAATGAAGCGAGTCTGACTTGGCATCGTTATTGCTTTGCCTCTCCTGCGTAGCACTCGCTATGCAGGGAGTTAAAACACATGAAAAAGATGTACGTCGTACTTATAGCGCTCGCGGCGCTCTCCGCCTGTTCCAACCCGGCAATCACCGCCCGAGCGAGCGGGGGCCCTACGGGAGAGCTCGTTGTCAGCTCGGTGCAGCCGGAGGGAAACGGCCTGCAGGCAAGCACCGTCTTTCCCGAGTTCGAACTCGACGATGTTGAATCATACACCGTTGCGCTGACCAATGGCCCCGGCGGTACCGGCTCGCACAGCACCACGGTGAACACGAATGGCAGCGGGGAGTTCGCGGAAGAAGTGACGTTCACGGACCTCATTCCAGGCCGATGGACCCTTTCGGTGACCGGGCGCAACAGTGACACCGAAGTCGTGATAGTTGGCTCACGAAGCGTGTTTGTGGCCGGTGGCGAGCGGCGAAACTTCGTCGTACCGGTTCGTCTGCTCGAGGGGGAGAATGATCTCGGAAGCTGGGCGGCAGCGTTCACCTGGCCGAAGGAACTACTCGGCGAAGGTGACTTTGATAAACTCGGAGATGTCACGGGCTACCGCATCTCCATACAGGACGCCGTCTCTCAGGACGCGACGGCGATCACTGGTAAAGATTCTCAGACGTTTGAAGACACGGGCATTTCGGTCTTTTTTTCCCCCGGCGAACAGGACCTGACGATCACCGCAGACGATCAGACATCCCAGTCGTTCTGGTTGACCGTTGAGCTTCTGACCGATCGCGCCGACCCCTTCCAGGTACTCGCCCGTTACGACGAACGCTGGTACGTACGCGGCAACCTGAGGAGCAGCACTGCTGTCACCTTTGCCGAGTCAGACTTCTCTTTCGGTGGTGCTGCAACGATCGCGCTCGATCTCTCGGATCTGGACCGCTTCGAGGAACTGACGGACAACTATTTCTTCGAGACCCCGGGTTCGAGTATTGCAGCCGGTGAATCCTTTTCAATACAGGCGGCAGGCCTCGACAACGTGACCTTCGGCTGGCGCATGAACGGCGAAGCCATAGCAGACGCCACGGATGCCACGCTGTCCGTAGCGACCACCGAAGCAGAAGCAGGTCAGGTGAAGCGCATTACGCTCGTCGTCACGGCGGCAGACGGCACTCGCTACTCGGCAGGCCACAGCGTTCGCGTTATCGCAGTCGAGGAATAAGGCATGACGCTTCGTACCCGGCTCCTGCTCGCCCTGTTCACCGCAGGTACACTCTCTTTACAGTCGTGTGCCCTGCCGTACATAGCGAGCGAGCTCGATCGGCTGGGTTCGGAAGCGATAGCGAAAGAGACCGGGTCTGCCGAAACGACCGTTGAGTCAGGCCCTGGCCGTGAACGCATTACCCTTCGGGTCGAAAGTTCGGGGGGTGCTGTAATACAGGCCGGCGAGGCGGTTGAACTGACCGCCTCTGCCCGCGTCGAGCGTACCGGTGAGCCTGTTGAAGACCTCGTCTACTTCTGGCGCGTGAACGGTGTTCCCGCGGAGGACGGCGGGACCATCATTCTGCAGACACAGGAATACGAATCGGGTATGGTGTATGTTGTTAGCGCATATACCGAGATTGACGGCATAGACATAGATGTCACACTGTCCATACGCGTGTGTGCCTGTAAGGAGTAGTACGTGAACACGCCCCGCCGCATATCACTGTTCACCGTGATTGTCGCCGGGCTTCTGGTTCTAAGCGGCTGCAATCTTACCGTAGGCTCCACACGGTTTAGCCTCCCCGGCGCAGAACCACTCGTGCCGAACGATACCCTCTTCAACGAGCAATGGAACCTCGTGACCATACAGATGCCGGATGCCTGGGGCCTCCTGAACGACCCGCTCGTCCAGCGAACCGCCAACAACGGGCAGGGCCTCGCGCCTGTCGTCGTCGCCGTACTCGATACACAGATCGATGTAGACCATCCCGACCTTGAGGCGAATGTGCTGGGGG
>JBKHAN010000084.1:0-9053 GCA_046542845.1 Spirochaetaceae bacterium | reverse complement strand
TTTTATGACCGACAGGGCCCTGCGGCCTTGAATATACGACAAATGTCGTACAGATAGATTGCTCGATCCGACGGTATTATCTCAATACTATGGCTACATGGGCTCGTTCGGTTGCGTTTCGCGTCGTGGTTCTGTTCGTGTCGGCTCTGACCGTTACAACCGCCTGCAGTAACATGTTCTCCCAGCTGGAGGAAGAAACAGGCGAGGTCGTATTCGAGTTTCAGGCGAGCCTGCTTCTGAATGAGCAGGGAGCATCAAGTACGCCATATCTGATCCCCACCGCCGATCGTATTGAAGCGACGCTCTCCCGCGGTGGCGATACGGACAATGCTGTTGCAACCATAGAACAGGGTCTTGAACGCACACCCGACGGAAGCGGGTTAGTCACTGTCCTTGAGTTTGCCTCCGTTGCGACGAACGTTGAGTATATCGTGTCTGTCCGGCTTTTTTCCAGCGACAACCCGGAGTTAACACTCCACTCGGGAGAAACGACCGTTTCACCACTTATCCGTGCCGAGCGGAATGAAGAGGTTGCGTTGCGGTTGAACGCCGAGGTTGTGGAGGATGCGTTTATAGAAGCGGACGGGAACGATGTGTCAGTGGTAATGCCCTCTGGGAACTTTTTATTATATAAACTCAATACACCGCCCGACTCAGAGCACGTTCTCTCGATCGATGGCGACTACGAGGCCATTGACTACTCAATTTTGTCGTCCTCCTTTCACCTCACAGGCATACCCCTCGACGACGATGGAAATGCACTGACGGCAAACCTGCCTCAGGCAAATGATGTGTACTATCTCGCGCTGTATAATCCGGCAGACGAAGCTCTTGCGAATATTGAAGTCAGCGTAACTCCTGTGGTGCCGTCTGAAGAACCTCCCACGGCGCCTACCGATGTTGTGGTGGAGTTTACCGCAGAGAACACATTCAACCTGTACTGGACTGATACCTCGAACAACGAAGAGGGGTTCCGCATCTATGAAGACGACGGAATGGGCTCCCGCGTGCAATTAGGTGCCGACATCGCAGCGGGTGTCGAATCCCTAACGAACCAAAGCTCATCGTTTGCGACCCCGGTGGACGATTACACGATCGAGGTGGTCGCGTTCAACCCGTTTGGTGAGTCGGATCCTTTGAGCTTCACCTTTCGGTTGCTCGAGGCGGCTCAGTTCCCTTCGTTTTCAAATAGCGTAAATTCCAACGATCCCACGTGGGTCGCTGCCGGGAACCCCGGATCGGTCGGCTGGACCACCATGATCGTCGGCGGTGGAAGCGCGGTAAACGTGTACGTTGATACAGCCGACATCTCAGATCCGAACGCCCTTCCTGCGCCAACCGTACCCCTCGGGCCCCCGTTCGAATTAAGCTCGATCGGCCCGTTTACGCCCGGTGCCACCTACAACTGGCGAGTTGAGACAGTCGGCGATGTCGGTAACGAGGGCCGTGTCATATATCCGGTGAATCAGTTTGCCGTTCGTGACGGGATTTACGTCGATAGCGGCGGAACCGTGGGCGGCGCTGGATCAATTACTGAACCGCTGGCGTCCGTGGTAGAAGCGGTTGCGATCTCTGAACCCGGAGAAACGATTCGCGTCACGCAGGGCTTGTACGATCAGGGGCTCCTCACGATTTTGCACGATCTGACCATCGAGGGCAGCTACGAAACGACGGCCTATACGACGCGCACGGCGAACGCGACGACGATACTCACCGATATCGCTCAGCAAACATACGCTGTTGCGACCAACGGGCTTGTAGTGCTGGATCGAATTGAAGCGCGCGCGCCCGATTCCGCCGGTGGGCCCGTTGCGGTCCGATTCGAGGGCGGGGATCTCTCGCTTGTCGACTCACGTGTAGTAATTGCGGACGGTGTCACCGCGGGTCCAGGGGTTGCAATGGGTCTTGTGGTCGCCGGTACAACCGGCAGCATTGACGTGTCAAATACCGAATTCAGTCTTGGGGGAGTCATTGATGGCGAGGCCCGCGGCATCTGGCTTACCAACGGTTCAGTCAATCTCACCGTCTCGAACACGAACTTCACCACCGGCAATCTAACAGCGACACATCTGAACTTGCTCTCCATAACTGCAAGCCCGGGCACACGTATTGTCGAGGTGACGGGCTCGACCTTTGGCGGAAGCGTAACTGGAAGCACCAATGCCAGCTCGAGTCTCCTGGTCGAAGGCGACGCACTAAGTACCTCGATCGTGTTTTCGGGCAACACGATCAATCCGATTGATAATGAAGACGAATCGTTGTTTGGTGTCTTCCTACAGGGTGCCGTCGGACCGACGTCAATACAAGGGAACACCATCGATATGATGAAGCCGGGTCAAGGGAATGTCTACGCCGTATCGTTAACCGGAATCGGCGGACAGACTCCTCGTATTGAAGGAAATCGCATTCAGGTTCCTGCTCGAGAAACCCTCGGGACCAGTTATGGCGTCGAAGTTCCCGGCGACAGCGGTGCTGATATCGTGAACAACGTGATCGAGCTGGGCGGTATGAATGCCTCGCTGGCGTCATACGGTATTCTTACAACTTCACCCGGTACACGCGTGGTTAACAACACAATCGTGGTCGGCGAGAATTATGGTGCGGGTGCTGCTACGAACCTGATCTGGTTTCAGCCCGGTTCTACTGGCATCGTACACAACAACATTCTCTGGAGCAGACCGCCAGCGCTGCATGCAGGTGTGCAAAACGACGTGGCGTTGGATCTGAACGTGACGGCGAACATCTTTTTCGGAACGAGTGACGATGTTATTGCCCTCAACGCCACCAATGATAACTTTGCCGGTAACTTCGAGATTGATCCCGACCTCATGACTGTACCGACCTTCCCCGATGCCGACTGGTACAAGCCCAATATCCCCCTGGAAACGGGTGCGCCGGCGGCCGTGCGATCGCTCGTACTCGCCGGAGGGGTAGACGACCATCGAGGCGCAGGAGGAGTGGCCCAGGTCGACATTAACGGTGACCCACGCGACACGGGGCCTGTTTCCATAGGCGCGTATCAGGTCAGCGATACAACTGCTATTGGCGCAGTTGGTCCTGCCGGTGGACTCGTATTCTATGAGAATCCTGACTATCGCAATGCCGGTGAGACGTGGCGGTTTATGGAAGTGGCGGCTGTTGATTACGGCCTACCTGGTATTGCCATCGCTCCCTGGTGGCCGGACAATACCTATATTGACGTACCCGGTACGCAGGCGGTAATCGGAACGGGAATCGAAAATACATCTTTGATTACCACTGAGCTCGGTGGTGTGGCAACCGTTGAAACGGCAGCCCAAGCCGCTGCCACATACGACAGTGGCTCTATGGACTGGTTTCTTCCATCCCTGGATGAACTGAGTGAGGTGTATACGAACTTGCACGTGAACGACCTTGGCGGTTTCAGTCCTGGTGAGTATTGGAGCTCGACTCAGTCGGATCTTGAGAATGCACGGACGATTGAGTTCGGTTCTGGGAGTCCGATTACTCGCGACAAGACACTCAACTACCGGGTGCGTCCGGTGCGGCGGTTTTGACCAATCGGGTGGCCCTGCGGTTTCTCACACCAACTGCGATAGCAACGTCTGTCCACTCACAACCAGGAAATCAACTTCCCGCTTGACGGTATCGCGGAGTCAGCGCAGGGAGTATTTGCCCGGTGGCTATGATCCGAAGGCGGTCGCTGTAGCCGTCGTACATTACAAGATGCGATCTAAGGGTGCGCGTTCAGCGAACACTCTCACTGGAAAACCTGAGTCGTTCGACATCGTCATTAATGGATAATCCATGCTCGAAAGTATTACCGCACCTCAGGCACAATGACCCGCACGCGGGCACGATACGCTTCCGGGAGGAGCGCGAGTAGGCCACCGTCGAGAGTTACCAGTGTACCGCCGTTGTGTAATGCGGTAGCGAGACATATTGCGTCTGTGACCTGGCGATAGCCCTGAACACGCTGTTTCAGCCATTCAGGCCAGACCGACGGAGACGGCTCTGATTCCCAGAACGTGTGCGCACGATCCGATGTATACCGTTCAAGCAGCGCTAATGCCGTGGCGAAGGTGGTCGCCTGACCTACCACGGCGGCGTTCATTGAAATCCTGAGAAAACCACTCTGCACAATTGGGCACGTTGCCCACCCGCTTTGTGTTTCGGTCTCGAGCCATCGGCGGGCCTGAACATGATGCACATGGTTGGGCCATGCCGCCGCGATGAGCGTATTGACATCCGGCATCTGGCGTGGTTCACGATCGCTCGTCATTAAGCGCCTGCCTGACGTCTTCGGTTCCGAAGCGTGGCGCACGCTCGCCTACATGAAATGTGGGAAAACGACCTTCTCCGGAACTACTCTGGTGCCGAGCATCCCCTAATTCTGAAATACCACGACGCGCGAGAGTGCTCACGGCCGCACCGATAGATATTCGTTGCGTTGCGGCCAGGCTTCTGGCGACCTCGAGGATATCCTGATCCAGGTTGATTGTCGTTCTCATACTGTGAAGATAGCATTGAGACATCATGGCATCAAGATGATATTTCACTGTATCGTATGCCCGACGAGCACCATTTGCAGAAAAAATAGAGCCGGCCTTTATAAAAACGAAAGCTCAGAATTACAGAATGGATATGACTCCCCGATGTTTGGCTGAACCGGCCGTTTCGAGAGTAAATCAACGCTCCCCATGCATTCTGCATAGAAACAGCCTCGCTCCTGGGCGTATAGCGCCATTTACCCGGGTTGGTACGCTTCTTGCCTTGTTACGTGTATGCGCCTTCGCTATGCATTTTCGATAGCTATACTTCTCTCTCTGCTGTTCGCCTCGTGTACGTCGCCGATCTCGTCGAACTCCGGGGACAGCCACACCGGCGTGCTAAGCGTCTCGACGACCGATACCGGAACAGACGGGGCGGTCGGTGCATCGACGGTGTTTCCATCGATCGACCGCGACACGCTCGCATACCGCTTCACGCTCCGGAACGTATCCGCGGGCCAAGAGATTACACGTTTCGCGGGGAACACAGCGCAGGAGTTTACCGAGCTGATTCCGGGCGCGTGGACGGTTGAGGTTCTTGCCGCGCTCGGCCCGGTGGCCGAGGCCGACTGGGATGTGCCGGTACTCGCCGGGGAAGCCTCGGTGCGGATACGCGCGGGTGAGCGGATGCAGATTGTGGTGCCTATGCGGGTGGCGGACTCCGGCCGCGGAGGGCTTGATCTTCTGGTATCGTGGCCGGAAGACGAGGTCGTTTCCGCGCTCGAGTACCGTCTCGACGCCGACGGCAGCGCCGGCGCATGGGCAAGGGTCTCATCATCATCCTTTCTGACTATGGACGGCACAACGAGCGCCGCGGTGTCCATGCGCGATCTGTTGCCGGGCGACTACATACTCACGGTTCGACTCGACGCGGGCGAATCTCGCGAGCTTCGCTACCGTGCGCACGCCGAAGACGTCGTACATGTCGCGCCGGGCCTGGTTACCGGAGCCGGTTTTGTTCTTAGCGCAGGCGAGTTCAGCCGCGTTCCGGTAGCACCCGGTACCTGGGAATTTTTCGAGCAGGAAGGCCGGATCATCATCGACCCGGATGGCTCGATACAGTTCACGGATACCGGGTTTCGCTACGCGCTGAACGAACAGCTTGTCACCGTCGACCCTGATTCCTACGCTATATCCTTCGACGGAAGCGGCGAGAAGCGGCTGTTTGCCGAAATGCCGGATGTCGGGCGAATACGAGTGGAGATCCGGGGAGCGTTTATCGACGGAAGCAGCGGTGGCTGGGGTTTGTTTTTTCACGCCGAGGAACCGGGTGGTGGTCAGGATGTCGTGGGGTGGTCGCTGCAGGTAGACCGCGGGCTCGGTGACCAGGTTGTCGTGCGGCAATGGACACGCGGGCGCGAACGCGCGCCCTTTCTCAGAACCGACCAGGCTCAGCACGGGATCGACTGGACCGTGCCGCTCGACGTGAATGTCGACATAGACGGGTTCGCGCTCCGCGTCGAGATCGTGCAGGGTGGCACGACGACCGTGATTATTGACGAAGCGAACTTGAGCGAGCTCCCGGACGTAGTCGCCGGTCAGGCGCGGGACGCAGGCTTTCTCGGACTTCGCTCCTGGGCGGATTCCCCGGTTACCATAGACGAAATGCGGCTGATTCGGCCGGATTGAGCACTTCCAGGCCGCGCTGCTACACCAGTTGGGACAGCAGGGTCGGGCCGGGGACTCGTATGGGGCGACCGTTCGAAGCAGCGAAGCAGTCGTGATCTACATACGAGGCATCGAGCTCGACCTGAAATGCGTGGTCGACAGGTAAAATGTCCGCATAGTACTTAAGTGCAGGCGATACACGACCGGTTGCAGACTGCTTTACCTCGATCAGAATCCAGGGTTTTGCTTCCCGGGTAATCAAAAAGTCAACTTCTCGCTTCTGTTTATCCCGCAGAAAGTGGAGATCAAAGGAACCAAATTCGTTGTCCGTCCAGAAATGAACTGCCTTCAAAAGGTGTTGTGCGACCATGTTCTCGGCCCGTTGGCCGGCGTTTTCCACCAGGGACCAGTCCCACAGGTAGACCTTCGGTTGTCGTCGGAGTGCCTTGGGTACATTCGGAAAATACGGTCGTACTGGAAACGAAAAATACAGATCGCCCAGTACGCCGAGCCATCGACGCACGGTGTCCACCGCAACGTTCAGCTGCTTTGAGAGTGTGGTGTAATTCACCAGCTGACCACTTTGATGTGTAACAATGCGCGCGAGGGTTTCAATGAGCGCTATATCGCTCACGGTACCGAGATCACGCAAATCCCCCTGAAACAGCTGTTCGTGACGCAGGCGGCTCCACTTGTTGAAGAAACGTTGTTCTGCACGAATGAACGGCTCAGGAAAGCCGCCAAACCGCATCAGGTTTTGAAAGACGTCGTCTGATTCGCGTGCTGGCGGGCGCAGCAGAGCATCGGTGCCAACCGGGTGGGCGACTTCGGCTACCGAAAGCGGATGGAGGCGATAGTGAAAGAAGCGGCCCATGAGGCTATCGCCGGTCTTTCGGTAAATGTTCAGACGTGCGCTTCCGTTTATGAGTATTCCTGTACGATCGCCGTAGCTGTCAAAAAATCCTTTGGTGAACTGTTTCCATTTTCTGTACTTGTGCAACTCGTCCAGCACAACAATTGGTTTTTTACTCCAAATCTGGTCAAGTGCCAGATCCCGTGCCAGGGAGTCAGGCCCCGATAAGATGGTCTGACGGTCGTTCTGATTATCCCAGTTCCGATATATGTGTTCGGTCGATATTGAGCGTGCAAGCGTTGTTTTCCCGACCTGACGAGGCCCACTGACGAACGCCATCTGGCGGTTTTCCAGAAAATGTCGTTGTAGTATCCCCGCGTATGATCGTTCCACTCGGCATCCTCCGTAAGGACCATTATACGATACGTCGTAAAACGGTCCAGACCCGGCTACGACTCTGGAAGCTCCCGCTGTACTAACAGTCCGATCGTCAGGCCGATCTCCGGAGGGCTGCCGGAAGCGACAGCGTAGCTCACCCCGCGCAACCCCGCCGACAGTCCGTAGGTCCACTCATCTGTGTTCTGCGTCAGCACCTCGATGCCCGGAGCGAGCACGAATGCCGGCTGGGTGACCATCGCTTCGTTTCCGAAACCCGATACCGCGAGTCCGTAGCGAAGCGATATCCGCACCCGCTGCGCCCTGGAGCAGAACGACCCCGGCCTGCGCTTCGACGCTCAGGTGGTCGGTAGCCCACACGGTGTACGCACCGCCTGAGAGAAGCAGAGCGAGGATGATGATGAGGCCGCGATGGTGTCCGTAGCGTATCGCGTCCATTATCGGGCGTTTCCGCTTTCGCGACCAGCCAGCTGCAGCGGCACGTCGTATATCGCGTCGTGAATGTGAGCCTCGTCTACCAGTTGCAGAAGCAGCTCAGCTGATCCGGCCTGTGCATCGGTGACTTCGAAGCTCGGGAAGCGGTTTCCCGCGAAGCGAAGCGTACCAAGCCCGTGTCGCGCCGCGATATCGAGCAGCTCGGCTTCCACAGCGGCATGATCTGTCGAGCGAAACCATGCTCTGTCCAGGGTGATGATGATGCGCGGCAGCTCGTCTCCCTGCGGTCCCTCATCGGCAAAGCGCCGTGCTCCGCGTCCGGGTTCGCTGTGGTTGCCGCGAGTGCTCAGACGGAGGCTCAGATCGTCGGGGTCCTCCGTCCCCGAACCGGCCGGCGGCACGGAAAACTCGTTCTGCGCGAACGGTCCGTAGGGCTCGGAAAGCGCCGCGGCGAGCGCCGCGTGGGCGTTGAGCATGCCCGCCCCGTAGCGCTCAGGGCCCGTGGTGGTCGGTGCCGGGGCCGCAGTCTCGCGCAGGATGTGCCTGATCTGCTGCGGGGTCAGCTCGCTGTTTACCGCCCGCATCAGCGCGGCAACACCGGCGACGTGGGGGGCTGCCTGGGATGTGCCGGCGAGTTCGAGGTAAAGGCTGCTTCCGCTTTCGATTTTGGTGCTCAGAATCATGTCAAAGTCTCTGCCGTCTCCGGCTCCCACGCCACCCGGGGCGACAAGATCAATCTCCGTGCCACAGGCGGTATAGAACGAGAACTCGAACGATGTCAGACTTGCACCGTGAACGCTCCCCACCGCGATCACCGACGGATAGCGGGCCGGGTAATCGACGGGTGCGCAGCGTGTCTCAGTGGACTGGTTGCCTGCGGAGGCGACGACTGCTATCCCTGCCTCGTGTATGTCGGTAAATACAGCTTCGAGTTCATCCCCAAGTGGTCCGGAAGCGCCAAGGCTCAGGTTAATAACATCTGCGACCTGTAGCGGCTGCTCTTCGTCGAGACCCGCCGCATACGCCAGACCGCTGATCAGTGCACTGAGCGACCCTGAACCGTCTGCTGCAAGAACGGTAACCGGAAGGATCTGCACGCGATCCTGACCGATACCCGCGACGCCGCGCGCGTTATCCAGATCGGCGCTGACGATTCCCGCAACGTGGGTTCCGTGATCTGCGGTCTGCGACGTGCCGACATCACCGTCCGGTTCCCCGGTTGCATCGTAAAT
>JBKHAN010000083.1:0-9064 GCA_046542845.1 Spirochaetaceae bacterium | reverse complement strand
TGCAGCCGCTTAAACCGCCATCACCACCAGAGTCGCGGACAGTAAAGAATGGTTGAAGCCCGAGAGCTCAGGACGCTATAGTATCTCCTAATCGTGGCCGAGTTCACTCATGTACACCTTCATACAGACTACAGTCTCCTCCAGGCCGGTGGGCGGATAGACGACTATGTCTCCCGCGCTGCCGAGCTGGGAATGAGTTCGCTCGCGATCACCGATTACGGAAACATGTTTGGCGTGCTTCTTTTCTACGAAGCCTGCCGAAAAAAAAACATAAAACCCTTGATCGGTACTGAGGTGTACCTGGCCGACGGGTCGCGTCATGACCGCAGCAGCCAGGACCGCCGTGGCCGCTACGCCCGAATCGTGCTGCTTGCCCGGAACAACACCGGATACCGGAACCTCATGCAGATATCCTCAAGAAGCTACACAGAGGGCTTTTACTACAAACCCCGCGTCGACAATGAACTGCTGGCCGCGTATCGGGAAGGGGTGGTCGTCCTCAGCGGCGGGCTACAGGGGGATATACCCGCGCTCCTTCTTCAGAACCGGCGTGACGCAGCCCGCGAGCGGGCGCTCTGGTACCGCAACACGTTCGGGGCAGACAGTTTCTATCTTGAGGTACAGGATCACGGAGTCCCCGAAGAGCGTATCGTCAACGAGCAGCTGGTTGAGCTCTCGCGTGAACTCGACATACCGCTTGTGGCGGCGAATGACTGTCATTACGTACGGCAGGAAGACGCGAGCGCGCATGATATTCTGCTCTGCATAGGAGCCGGCAAGACCAGACAGGACACGAATCGCCCCCGGATGTTTAACGCCGAGTTCTACCTCAAGAGCGCCGGGGAAATGCACGAGCTTTTCGCGCATATGCCGGAGGATGCCCGTCGCGAGGCGCTTGATAACACAACGCGTATCGCCGAGGAATGTACCGTCGAGATCGCGCAACCCGGTCCCCTCCTCCCGATCTACGATATACCCGACGGCTTTACCGACGCTGCTGCGTATCTGCGGCACCTGACCTACGAAGGCCTGGCCAAGAGATACGGACAACCCGGAGCAGACCTCGTTGATAGAGCCAACTTCGAGCTCGATACGATCATCGGGATGGACTACACCGGGTATTTTCTCATTGTATGGGACTTCATCCGCTACGCAAAGGACAACGACATCCCGGTTGGACCGGGGCGTGGTTCCGGAGCAGGCAGTATAGTCGCCTACGCGCTCGAGATTACCGACGTGGATCCGATCGAGTACGGCCTTCTGTTTGAACGCTTCCTGAACCCGGACCGGGTAAGCATGCCCGACTTCGACATCGACTTCTGCTACGAACGCCGCGGAGACGTGATTTCCTACGTAACGGAGAAGTACGGTTCCGACCGCGTGGGTCAGATCATCACCTTCGGGACCCTGAAAGCGAAGGCAGCGATACGCGATACCGCACGAGCGCTCGACATACCGCTCGCAGAGGCGGACCGCATCGCGAAACTGATCCCGGAGGGACCGAAGGTAATGCTCGAGAGTGCCATACAGGACGAGCCCGATCTCAGAAAAATCTGGGAACAGGGAGGCGTGTACGCCGAACTTTTACGGATCAGTCGCAAGCTCGAAGGCCTTCACCGCCACGCTTCCACCCACGCCGCCGGTATCGTGATCGGCAAGACGGCTCTGACCGACTACGTACCGCTGTATCGTGATCCCCGGACCGGCAGCATCTCGACGCAGTTCACAATGGATCAGATTGAACCCTGTGGGCTGGTCAAGATGGACTTTCTCGGTCTTAAGACACTTACCCTCATCCGGAACACCGAGAATCTGATTCGGCGAACTGACCCGTCGTTCGATATAGAGAGCGTCGCCGATCGCGACGAAGCAACCTACACGCTTCTCGGCGAAGGTCGAAGCGCGTGTATATTCCAGTTTGAGAGTTCGGGGATGCAGGACATTCTCACCCGGGCGAAGCCGGGCAGTATCTCCGACCTGACCGCGTTGAATGCGCTGTACCGCCCCGGCCCAATGGAGAATATTCCCCAGTTTGTAGACAGCAAATCGGGGCGGAAGCCCATCCGTTTTCCCCACGAGAAGCTTCGCGAGGTCCTGACCGAGACATATGGGGTCATTGTCTATCAGGAGCAGGTCATGGAGATCGTGCGGATTATCGCGGGGTTCAGCCTCGGTCAGGCCGATATTCTCCGTCGGGCCATGGGAAAGAAGAAAATCAAGGAAATGGAGCGCATGAAGGTGAGCTTCCTCGACGGTGCCCGGGAACGGGGTATCAGCGAGGACAAAGCGAACGAGCTCTTCGAGCTTCTTGAGCCCTTTGCAGGATACGGCTTCAACAAGAGTCACGCTGCAGCGTACTCGGTCCTCGCCTACAAGACCGCTTTTCTCAAGGCGAATTACCCCGCCGAGTTCATGGCGGCAAACCTTACGAACGAAATCAACAGCCCCGACAAGTTCGCCGAGTACCTGGCAGAAGCCCGGTCGATGGGCCTGGATGTCGACCCTCCGGACATCAATCTCAGCGACAAGGTCTTTGCAGTCGTCAACGGGCGTATCCGTTTCGGGCTGCTCGGAGTCAAGAATGTCGGTTCAGGCGCGGTGGACGCGATCCTGGCAGAGCGGGCCGAGAACGGCCCGTTCACGGGAATGCTCGACCTGCTCACCCGAATTGACATGCGAACCGTCAATCGAAAGGTAATAGAGACGCTTATTTACGCCGGTGCATTCGATTCCCTGGATTCTCACCGCGCCCGCCTGATCGAGAATCTCAGTCGCATGGTCGACTATGCAGCCGCCGATCGGGCAGCCCGTCAGAGCGGACAGAATTCCCTCTTTGATGATGAGGACACGACGTCGCTTGCCGGTTTCGAAATGAACGAAGCGGAGGAGTGGTCGGCAGCCGAGCGTCTTGGATACGAGCGCGATCTTATCGGCTTTTACTCTTCGGGGCACCCGCTCGACGACCACCGCTACACGTGGGAACGGTGCCGGACGATTAACTGCGCCGACGTACAGCAGGCGGATCCGGAAACGGAGCAGACGCTTGTCGGACTCGTTACCGCGTATCGAAGTATCATATCGCGCAGGGGCAGTCCCATGGCTTTTGGAGTCATCGAGGACTACACCGGAAGCTGCGAGTTTGTCGCCTTCGAGGAGTCGCTCTCCCGGGTCAGCGGGATTATCGACGTAAACCGGGTCGTCGGGCTCACGGGTCTGGTGCAGAAACGACGGCGCGGACCTGACCCGAAAAGCGCGTCGAACCAGCTTTCGCTGACATCGGCACGGCCGCCGGAAGAACTGCACGAGCGGGACGTGAGCGCCATACACATAAAACTGGCCGCCGATGCTGATTCCGAGGACCGTTTATACGAGCTTCGCAGTCTCATGATCAACAGTAAAGGACCCTGCCCGGTCTACCTTCACATAACCGTACGGGATGGCAGCAATGGCCACGTAGTTCGTGCCGGGGATCAGTTGACGATCGCGGCGAAAGCAACGACCCTTGAGGGTATACGTAACCTGCCCTTCGTCGAAGACGTCTGGCAGCAGGAGTGGAGCAAAACACATGAGTAGCATTCTTGTCGGTATCAGCAGCCTGATTTCCCTCTACACGCTCGTGATTGTCTTTCGGATTATGTTGACCTGGGTTCCGGGACAGAACTACGGCCGCGGCGAGCTCATCCTCAGAAGGGCGACCGACCCCTACCTGAACGTGTTTCGGCGTGCGCGATGGATGCGAGTCGGGTATGTCGATTTTTCGCCAATCGTCGCCCTTGCGACCTTGAGTATTACCGCGAGCGTCCTGACACGCATTGCAGTCGCCGGAGCGGTGACTCTCGGGTTTATTCTTGCGTTGGTCGCGTCTCAGCTCGGTTCCACCGTTCGCTTTGTTTTGGTCCTCCTGACCGTTCTCGCGGCAGTGCGTGCGGCAGCCATCGCCTTCGGTGCGTCCGCGACGCAGCGCGTATGGGTCATTCTCGATCAGCTTCTTCAACCGCTTTCCTGGAAGGTCAGCCACCGCATTCTGCCTCGGAGCGAGCTGACCTATCGACAGGGCCTCCTCGTTTTGACCGGTGCGGGCGTTGTATCAATCGTGCTCCTGACAGTTCTCATGAATCTGCTCGTCCGAGTGCTCATGTCGCTGCCTGTGTAATCGGGAATTTTTTTATGACGCTCTGGGAGCTGTCCGAACCCTGCTCCCGAATTCGGGGCATCGGCGCCCGTATGGCAGAGGACCTTTCCTCGCTCGGGATACGGACGGTACGCGACCTGCTGCTGCACGCGCCTCGGGGCTACGAGGACAGGAGCACGCCAGTGTCGGTGATCGAAGCACTTCGGCGCGACGTCCCGGCGAACTGCGTCCTGTCTGCATACCGTCACGAGTTCATACGCGGTCGAAACGGCCGACGCACGCTCAAAGTACTGGCCTCCGACGACAGCACCGCGCTCTCGCTTGTGTGTTTTGGCCGCGATTTTCTATCGAGTATGCTGTCGCCGGGTACCACGTTCAGATTCTACGGCAAGGTGGCGAACAGATACGGAGAAGTACAGTCGAGCAGTTTCGACGTTGAGCCCTGTGACCGAGACGAGCGGAGCTTCGGGACGATTGTGCCGGTCTATCCGCTGAGCGGACGGCTCTCTCAGGGAGTCCTGCGTAAGGTCATTCAGGAGGCAATCCACGGGTACGCCGAACATCTTGAGGACACCGTCCCGGACCACCTGAAAAATGAGCTGGGAACCGGTTCGCTCTGTCGCTCTACAGCCTCATCGATATACCAGCTCCACAAGCCCGATTCCACGCAGGCAGCGAAGGAGGCACGGCTGTGCCTCGCGGCCGAGGAGCTGCTCCTGCTGCAACTGCGAAGCCACCTTGACCATGCGTCGACGCAGGTATCCGGAGCACGCAGCGGGGAGGAGCTGCCGCGCACCCTCGCCTCGAAACTGATCGCCACGCTGCCTTTTTCGCTGACCGCCGATCAGGTTCAGGTGATCGAGGAGATCTGGCGTGACTGTTCGTCCCCTGCCCCGATGAACAGATTGCTGCAGGGCGACGTCGGATCCGGAAAGACCCTCGTAGCCTTCATCTCCGTCGCGTTTCAGGCCGAAGCCGGATATCAGAGCGTACTCATGGCCCCGACCGAGCTGCTCGCACGCCAGCACGCCGACAACGCGGCCCGTTTACTTGAACCATTCGGAGTCCGTACCGCGCTCCTTCACGGCGGAATGAAGGGTTCAGTCCGCGAGGCGTTGCTTACCGCCCTCAGAACGGGAGACGTGGATTTCCTCGTCGGGACTCACGCGGTATTCACCGGATCAGTCGACTTTCGGAACCTCCGGCTCGTTATCATCGATGAACAGCAGCGATTCGGGGTCAGCGAGCGGAGCGCGCTGCGAAATAAAGGGCTTATTCCGGATACGCTGTTCATGACAGCAACACCAATTCCCCGCACGCTCGCGCTGAGTCTGTTCGGTCATCTCTCGGTTTCCACGATCAAAACCATGCCCGAAGGACGCAAGCCCGTAATTACCCATCTCGCCCGCCTCGGGAACGAGGCGAAGGTCTACCGGGCAGTTGAACGCGAGCTTGAGGCGGGTCGACAGGCATACTTTGTCTATCCGCTGGTCGACGGGACGGGCAGCCTGACGCTCAAGGATGCCACGGCAATGAAAGACACGCTTGAACGAGATGTCTTTCCCGGTCGCCGGATCGGACTCGTGCACTCACGGGTACCCGAGAATGAAAAGGCGAGGACCATGGCGGCCTTCACCCGCGGGGAACTTGATATTCTCGTCGCCACAAGCGTCGTGGAAGTCGGGGTCGACGTCCCAAACGCAACGTGTATGGTCGTCGAACACGCCGAGCGATTCGGGCTTTCAGCGCTGCACCAGCTTCGCGGCCGCGTCGGGCGAAGTTCGATGCAGAGCTACTGTTTTCTGGTATACTCTGAGGGTCTGACAGACGCCGGCAAACAGCGGATGCAGGTAATGCATCGAACAACAGACGGTTTTGAAATCGCCGAAGAAGACCTTAGAATCCGCGGACCGGGGAACGTCACGGGGGTTGAGCAGTCGGGTTATCTGAGGCTTGCCATAGCCGATCTTGCACACGACCTGGAACTGCTTCAGCGATGCGCGACGCTCGCCAGGCGCATTGCCGAGGTCGATCGGGGATTACTGGCACCCGAACACGCCCGGCTGCGGAACGCCTTGTCGGAGTACCGGCAGTCGAGCCGGTCAGAATGATACGCGGAGGTGCTGTTCAGTGAGAATTACCGGTGGCTCCTTGCGTGGACGAGTCGTGAAAGTCCCTCCCGGAGAGATTCGACCGACTATGGATCGCATGCGCGAAAGCATGTTCAGCATTCTCGGTCCGCTCCATGGCCGTTCATTTCTTGACCTGTTCGGCGGTTCCGGGATTGTCGCGCTTGAAGCAGTCAGCCGGGGAGCTGATCCTGTAGTGACGGTAGAGAAAGATCGTGGGAAACGGCATGTTCTTCTCGAGAACCTTTCCATGTCCACAACCGCGATCGAGGCTCACTTTGTACCGGCTGAACGGTATGTAAAGGCAACCCGCACACGTCACTTTGACATCCTGTACCTCGACCCCCCGTTCCGGTATCGGCACAGCGCCACGCTTCTGTCCGAAATCGCCCGTTCCCGCATTGTGACGTCGGGCACCCTTATACTGATCCATCACCCCCGCGCAAATCTGGGGGTTCCGGAAGGACTGTTTCACCGCGACACCCGCATGTACGGGGGCTCGCAACTCGATTTTTTCGGTCTCACACCCGAATAAGCATCGGCGACCCGTACGAGTACCCGTGGTTTCCCTGCGTATCCAACTTTGGTATAGTCGGCACAGCAGCACTCGGAGGTGACTGAAGGTGACTACCCGCAAACGAGCCTTTCTCGACCAGCCAACAGGGACCGAAGGTCTATACCTCGCCGACGCGTGGCGGCATCGCAACACCGTTGCCAGGCTCTCGGCGATTCTTGAGACGTGGGGATATTTTCCCGTTCACAGCCCTATGATCGACTATCACGACGCATTTTCGGGGCTGATCAGCAGCGATATGGCGCGTGAAATCTACCGGCTGATCGACCGGGAAGGCGAGCTGATTGCTATTCGCTCAGATGCGACTCTTTTTCTCGCGAAACACATGGCTCGCTTCGTTCGTCGCGAGGTCCTGCCGGTCCGGGTGTATTACTCGGAGTCCATTCTTCGTCACGCACGACGGGAGGACATTTCGCGAAACGAGTATTTTCAGATCGGAGCCGAGTTGATCGGCGACACCGGGTTCACCGGCGAGCTGGAAATCCTTGCACTTGCGCTCAAAACGCTCGATGCGGTCCTGCCCGGACGCTGCGCCGTACACGTCGGGCACAGGACGATCGTAGAACGGATCGTCGCTCCTCTCGACCGTGGAACACGCGATGTTGTGCTTGACGCGCTCCGGGATCACGATCGGCAGGCTCTTATCCGGGGCTTTTCCTCGCAATATACACGCGAACAAGCGCGTGCCCTGACGAAACTGCTGACAACGATACAGGACCCCGAGGCGTTCCGGGCCGAGACCGCCGGACAGACGCACGTCCTCCCGCACGCGCTTTCAACGGCCGTGGAGGACGAGCTGGGACACGTACTTGAACTCACAACGATGCTTGAACAGGCTCATGGTGTGATGAATGACGGCGCGAGTTCGGATGTAATCCGGGTCGACCTCTCGGAGATCGGTTCTCAGTCGTACCACACGGGGATCGCGTTCCGTGCGTACGCCGACGGGGCCGAAGCCGCAGTGGCCTCCGGCGGTCGCTACGACTCGTTGTACGGGCATTTCGGCATTCATACACCTGCCGTCGGCTTCTCAATTATGCTTCGACGACTTGAGCGCCTCTCCGCGATTGAATCGCTTCCGGAGCTTCAGGGAGTTCCCGCGGATCGGAAGAGCTTCCTCTCGCGACTCGCCGAAGCTGAAAAGCGACGAGAACGCGGCGAACGTATTGTCTTTGAATTCACCGGAGCGGAGGCAGAAAATGAATGAGCTGCTGAGCATCGCGCTCCCGAAAGGACGTCTCCTTGACCAGCTCGACACCTATCTCCGGGATGCGGGTATACACCTGAGCTTCGCGGACAGAAAACTCGTGGCCACCGACGACGAGGCAGGAATACGGGGATTTCTTGTGAAAAACAGTGACCTGCCGACCTACGTGCATCACGGTATCGCGGGGCTTGGTGTCTGCGGCGAGGACGTCCTGTACGAAAGCAGGTACGATTTCGTGCGGCTCCTGAGGTTACCCTTCGGCGGAACGCGGATGTGCCTGGCCGGCAGAGACGATCGAGCCGAAGCGCTTACCGGCAGACCGGATGACATTCCGCAGGGTATAGAGGCACTCGGCGTCGAAGGGCTCCTGAACGCCTCAGACGGAAGCGTTGCGGTGGCGACCAAGTTCGTGGAGTTTACTCGAGACTACTTTCACGAGAACGGGATACCCGTCGACGTCGTTCGCCTGAATGGCTCAGTTGAACTTGCTCCGGTTCTTGGCCTGACCCCGTATATTGTCGATCTCGTCGAAACCGGGTCGACGCTTCGGGCAAATCGCTTACGGGTCATGTGCGAACTGAAGCATATCGAGGTCACGATCATCGCCAACCCGGCGTACTATAAGCTGCACCATACGCGGATAGACGAGGTGGTCAGTCGTCTTTCGGATGCTCTTGAGCGTTCACACTAAAAATTTCTGGAGGAATTCATGATCCGAAAATCGACCCAGTCGCGAAAAACTGCCGAAACAGACATCAACCTGTCCATTGATCTCACACAAAGAGATGGTAGTTCCATACACACAACGTTGCCCTTTTTTGATCACATGCTCACCGCGATGTCGTTTCACGGGGGATTTCAGCTCTCTATCGAGGCGACCGGCGATACCAACGTCGACCCGCACCATCTCGTAGAGGATACCGGCCTTGTCCTTGGAGACGCTTTTTCAGAAATACTCGCTGAAGGTGGACTCATCCGCTACGCCCACGCGATGGTCCCCATGGACGACGCACTTGCCGAAG
>JBKHAN010000082.1:0-9161 GCA_046542845.1 Spirochaetaceae bacterium | reverse complement strand
GAGGACGTCGGCGAACCCGAAGAAGTAGCGGAGCTTGAGGACGCCAACGAGCTTGAGGAAGTAGCGGAACTCGAGGAAGCCGACGAGCTCGAGGAAATAGTCGGCGACGAAACCACAGCCGAAAACGCTGAAGCCGAGATCCCGGAACTTGTCGAGCTTGAAACTGCCGGCGGCCCGTCGCGCACGACACTGGCATTCTTTTCCGGGCAATCACCGAGACAGGACTCGCCGATCTGGGAGTTCACTCAGTCTACACTAGAGGATGAGATAGAGGCGATTACCCGCCAGGAACTCACCGGTGGCGACGACAGCCCCGACGAGTTTGAGGACGAGGAACGGCACGCGTTTCTGTCTGAGCTCGACGGGTTTGAGTTGATCGAACGCGATATGTTTCTCCGTTTACTCGGTGCAGCTTCGGTAATCGAAGAGGCCGGAGGCGTTTTCCGCATCGATTCGTCGGTCTTTGAGCGAGGGAAATCCGGCGCCGCTCCTGGTAGCGCTACGTCGTCTCTTGCCACCGAGCGAGAGGTTGCGGATTACTGGAATGACGACGATCTGATTCTTCTTGGGCCCACGGATATTTCGCCTGCACGACGGCAGGGGCTTACGCCCGACCGCACGACCCAAGGCGCGGAAGGCCGGGGAGCAGGCCGATCGGCCGAGCAGGATGTGCGAAACGCCGACGGCGACGAGGATATAATACGCTCCTGCGCATTCGGACTCGACTATGACCGGTATCTGGAAGGTTTTCGTCCCGACGACGGCGGGATTATGCGATCGCTCGTATACTTCACAAGGTCGGCCAACGCTCGGTCGGCTTTACTCGCAGTGGCGAAAGGACGGGAGTTCGCGATTGAATATCAGTTGGGTGTTGACGAGTCGTGCGACGGGGGCATGGTAATTCCGGCAGGCAGCGAACTTGCTGAACAGGTTATGCATGCGGGTTGTGCGCTGTATCTGGACATCCCGCTATCTGAGATACCCGGATTCGAGTGGCGGTGCAGCGAAGATCACCTCCTGAATTTCAAGCCGGTCGTGTTCATTCCACTGGGTTTCAGAAGCGCTGCCGGATACCTGATCATGTCTATGTACCCCGACAGTGGTGGTCTTGAAGAGATTATTTCGCGTCTTCGGACGAATGCTCATTTTCCGCAGGACCGCTGAGCATTTCCCCGAGCGAGCGTCGAAGGCCATCACTGAATAATTCCTTATCGTTCAGTTCTACATCGTGGCGTACTCCATGTTCGGAAAGCTCTTCGAGGAGCGATTCGAGGCTTGTGAAGCTGTCGGGAAGTGCGAAGAACCTGTCTTCGGACTCCGCGTATCCATACAGGTAGGAACTGTTGTCGGGGTATCGTGCAAGACCGTAGAAGGTGAGGTCGGAGTAGTTTATGTGTACTTTTTCGCCTGTGGGTGTCTGCACGGTTATATGATCGTCGAAGGTTTCCAGGTAACTGGAGCTGTGCGATTTCAGCATTTTTCTGAAACGAAACGCGCCGTAGAATCCTATAAGCAGAAGAACGATTGCAGGACCGATAGAGCCGCGGGAGAACGCAACGACAACCGACGTAACGAGAAGCAGCCCTACTCCACCAAGAAACATCATCATTTTTCTGAATCGGTGATCCAGCGAAATGTTGTACCGATATACCATAATACGAACCGCCTGTTTACGTTCTTCGGGATAATGCCGTAGGATACGGCCCCATCGAGCGGTGGTCAACCGACGATCTGCGCGAAACGATGAAACGAATGGAAAGGCAGGGTTCCGAATGACCGAAAAGGCGCTGACAATCTATACCGATGGCGGGTGCCATGGAAATCCTGGTCCCGGCGGGTGGGCCTACGTTATGGTGCACGAACACCAGATAACGGAGTGTTACGGTTCTGCGTGGGATACGACTAACAACCGTATGGAGTTGCTCGCGGTTATTGAAGCGCTTCGCGCCGGTAGTACGCTTGTCGGCACCGATGAAGTGATCGACCTGCACACGGATTCACAGTACGTGAGGAACGGAATTACTCAGTGGATTCACACGTGGATACGAAACGGATGGCGTACAGCGGCAAAGAAACCGGTTAAGAACCAGGATCTCTGGCAGGAACTGCACTCCATCGAAACGCAGCTTAAGGTGCACTGGAACTGGGTAAAGGGACACGCCGGCAACGTTCATAACGAGCGCTGCGACGTACTGGTACAGAAGGCCATTGCGGAGATGGAAAAGAAATAGATGGTTCGACCATAATCAGAATTCAAAGCTCGCGCGTACGTATAGCAAGGAGGGTTTATGAAACTCTTTGCTTACGCACACGAAGGTTTTTCCGGATCGCTTGTCACGATAGAGGTTGATTTGCGAGCAGGTATTCCCGGCACCGATATCGTCGGGCTGCCCGGGGCTGCAATACGCGAGGCGCGTGAGCGCGTGCGGGCCTCAATCCGAAATTCCGGTTTTCGGTATCCGCGCGACAGGGTGCTTGTGAATCTCGGGCCCGCCGATGTACCCAAAACGGGTTCCGCATTCGATCTCGGTATAGCGTTCAGCATTTTGCTGGTCTCCGGACAACTTTTTCCGCGTCCCGTTGCCCCGACGCATGCGCTTGTCCTGGGTGAACTGGGGCTCGATGGGACTATTCGACCGGTACGCGGTGTGATTGCGGCTGTACTCGACGCAAAGAACGCAGGCATTCAAAATGTTGTGGTCGCTGCCCGGAACGCGCGCGAGGCGTCTGCCGTGCAGGATGTCCGGGTTTTCCCCGTGCGGCATCTGTGCGAGCTGGAGTATGTCTGTTCAGACGCGGCCGGCCCTGCGCCGTTGAGCTTCCTTTCTGCGGGGCGCCCCGCATTAAACCTGCCGAATGACCGGGACGTGTTTGCCGACGTCATCGGACAGAGACGGGCGAAACGCGCGGCTTTTATCGCTGCGGTTGGAGGCCATCATCTGTTATTCGCCGGACCTCCCGGTAGCGGAAAGACCATGATTGCGCGACGGATACCGGCGCTCCTGCCGGACCTCGGAGACACAGTCGCGTCGGAAGCGACGAGGGTACACTCGCTTTCCGGTATGCTTCCCGAGGATCAGGGATTAATCCGTCGACCCCCCTTTCGCTCGCCGCATCATTCGGCTGGGCCCGCAGGCGTGATCGGGGGTGGACGGGACACGTCGCCTGGCGACATATCACTTGCACACGGAGGCATACTGTTTCTCGATGAGGCTCCGGAGTTTCGCCCGGGTATACTGCAGGCGCTTCGGGAACCGCTTGAGGACGGTGTGATTCGTCTGGCACGAGCAGGTCGACAGTACGTATACCCGGCACGCATTCAGCTCGTGCTCGCCGCGAACCTGTGTCCCTGCGGAACTCTCGGGAAGGGAGCAGGGCATTGTACATGTTCGGTTCAGGAGATTCAGCGGTACTGGAAGCGTATCGGAGGCGCGCTCCTGGACCGGATAGATCTTCGTGTTCCGGTCGCTACGTATCAGTGGCAGCTGCAGGACGTCCTTGAGCAGACGTCGGACCCGGATGAGACCTACACCACCAAAGGGGTCAGCGAGGCCCGGCATCGACTGCGCCATCTTATCGATACGGGCGAGGCGCATTCGGAGATGTTTACTGAGGAAGCGCGAATGACCTTTCGTCGGGTGATTTCGAAACTGAGGCTTTCTCACCGAGCCACCCGGTCTGTCGTGCGCGTTTCAAGGACGATCGCTGCGATCGAGTCATCCGCCAGGGTCGAGGTTGAACACGTTCTCGAAGCCGTGCAGCACCGACGGCTCGGTGAATCCGAGAGCATATGGCAGGACTGGCTCTCAAACGTTGAGATTGTGTAGAACTGCCGTCGACCTGTGGATATACTGTGCTTTTACAGGAGTCTGTCTCTACATTATGAAGCTCTACACAACCAGGCATCTCGTTATAACGGGCGTTTTGACGTTTCTCGTATCGCTGTCTATGATCCTGTTTTTCCTGCCGCGCGAACGGCAGCGAGCGATGAACTACGAAGACCTCGTACTCGGCGTATACGACACTGCGGCACTCGCTGTGGTGAGAGTCTTTGCGGCCACGGACGAGCGAACCGGTACCGGGAACAACGGGATGCCGCTGCAGAGCGTCCCCGCCGGCGGTTCGGGCGTTCTGATCGACAGCGAGGGGCACATTGTTACGAGCCTGCATGTCGTCGAGGGATTAGACACGCTCAGAGTATCTGATACGGCGGGGAGCGTCTTCGAAGCTCGCGTCATCGCGACCCGGGAGAGTTCAGATCTCGCGCTGCTCAGGGCGGATCTACCGGAATCGCATCCGTTTCGGCCTGTGGAGATTGCCGCTTCAGACGCGCTTCGGGTCGGACAGCTTGCATTTGTGATCGGTAATCCCTACGCTCTTGGACGCAGCCTTACGAGCGGAGTCGTTTCCGCGGTGAACCGCGTCATCTACGTCGACGAGCAGACGGTGTTTCGCAATATGATACAGACGGATGCTGCGGTTAACCCGGGTTCGAGTGGCGGTGGTCTTTTCGACTCTTCAGGCCGATTGTTGGGGATCGTATCGGTCCTGTACTCAACGCAGGGTGGATCAATGGGCATCGCATTCGCCGTACCGGCCGGCGACGTTCAAGCCCTCGTTGACTCGTCGCGGGCACTGGAGTCGGTACAGTGAAGTTCCGAGTAGCGTCTCAATACGAACCCGCCGGGGATCAGATTCAAGCTATCGAAAAACTCTCCCGCGGCGTGCACGATGGGCTTGAGTTCCAGACATTAAAAGGGGTTACCGGAAGCGGAAAGACCTATACAATGGCGAAAATAATCGAGCAGACCCAGCGGCCGACGCTCGTTATTTCGCACAACAAGACGCTCGCGGCCCAGCTATACCGGGAGTTCAAGCAGTTCTTTCCCGACAACGCAGTCGAGTATTTTGTGTCGTACTACGATTATTACCAGCCCGAGGCATACGTCGCCTCGCGCGATCTGTACATCGAAAAAGACGCATCGATTAACGAAGAAATCGACCGCCTCAGGCTGTCGGCCACAACCAGCCTGCTCGAACGCCGCGACGTTATCGTCGTTGCCACGGTCTCCTGTATCTATGGTCTCGGAAGCCCGCGGCAATACCGCGACATGCGGGTGCGGGTCGATGCCGGCGCGCAGGCGGATCTGCACGGAATCGGTCGCAAGCTCGTTACCCTGCAGTATGAGCGAAATGACGCGGTTCTGAGCCGGGGAGCATTTCGCATACGGGGCGACGTGATGGAGGTCTACCCCGCGTATCTTGAGGATCAGGCGTACCGAATCGAGTGTTCCTGGGACGAGATAGAACGTATACGCGTCTTCAATCCCGTATCCGGAGAGATCCTCGACGAGCCCGAATCGCTCATGATTTATCCGGCAAAGCACTTTGTCATGACCGAGGGGGAGATACGACCTGCGCTCGACCGAATACGGAATGAACTCGCGATCAGACACGAAACGCTGCTCGCTGAAAACAAGATCGTCGAGGCCCAGCGGCTGAAGAGTCGGTGCGAGTACGATATCGAAATGATGGAAGAAATGGGCTACTGCAGCGGAATCGAGAATTATTCCCGGCATCTCAGCGGGCGCGAAGAGGGCGAACGACCTGCTGTACTGCTCGATTACTTCCCCGATGATTTTCTGACCTTTATCGATGAAAGTCACGTGACCATACCTCAGATCAGGGGTATGTACGCAGGTGACAGGGCGCGAAAGGAGTCCCTCGTCGACTTCGGATTCCGGTTGCCGAGTGCCCTGGACAATCGGCCGTTGTACTGGGCTGAGTTCGAGAGTCTGTTGCACCGTACCGTGTTCGTGAGCGCAACACCGAACGACGCCGAACTCGAAAAGAGCGCCCAGCTGGTAGAGCAGATTATTCGCCCTACGGGCCTCGTTGACCCCCAGATCGAGGTGCGTCCATCCGAAGGGCAGATTGAAGATCTCTTCGGCGAGATACAACAGCGAATCGAGATGGGTGAACGAACGCTCATTACCACACTCACGAAGAAGATGTCGGAGGATCTGACGGAATATCTGACGAATCTGGGTCTCCGGGTTCGCTATCTTCACTCCGAGATCGAGACGATAGAGCGGGTAGAAATCCTCACAGACCTTCGACAGGGTACCTTTGATGTCCTTATCGGGATCAATCTGCTCAGAGAAGGGTTGGACCTGCCTGAAGTCTCGCTGATCTGTATTCTGGATGCGGATAAGATCGGATTCCTGCGCTCGGCTACGAGTCTGATTCAGACAATTGGTCGTGCCGCGAGAAACGTCCACGGAAAGGTCATTATGTATGCAGACCGATGGAGCGACGCCATGAGGGATGCTATTGAGGAAACAGAACGAAGACGATCGATACAGCTGGCCTATAACGAGGAGCATGGCATCACGCCGCGTACGGTCACCAAGGCGATTCACGATATCCTCGTTCGCGAGAATCAGGAAAAGGCGGAAGACGAGCGTCGCAGTATCGAAGTTCTCAAGGCCGGTTACAATATTGTCGTTCCCAGACAAAGGGCAGCGCTCATCAAGGCGCTTGAACGCGAGATGCTTGAGCACGCGAAAAACCTCGAGTTTGAACAGGCGGCCGTAATCCGAGACGAGATTGAACAACTGAAGAGCATGGGATAGGGTGGGCTGCACAGATAGCTTCGCAGTATCCTGGAATAATCGTATGATCGCATCTGTATACGCACGCTGTATTCTTGTTGTCCTTCTCCTCTTCTGGCTGCTCGGATGCGCTGAGGAGCGCGAGCTCTCGCTGCCCGAGGTTCGAGCTCTGACAGACCGTCCCGAATGGGCTGTTGTAACGGATGGATACGTACGTGTACACAGACAGGCGGAGCTGGAAGCGCCCGTTGTCGGTCATTTTCGAAGAGGTGACGTGGTGACCGTCATTCGAGAAAGCGTATTTACCGACGAGATCGACGGACAGTTCCATCGGTGGTACCAGATTGCCAACGATACTCTTGATGGCTGGGTCTTCGGCGCATCAATCGACCTGTTCGACTCTGAAGAACGTGCACAGAACGCGTCGGAGGTTGTGCGGCGGTGAGTGTAAACTGGTCTCTGTTTCTTCTGTATGCCGTGCCTCCGGTCCTCGGTGCGATTATCGGGTACGTGACAAACGCTATCGCAATTCGCATGCTGTTCCGGCCGCTTACCGAAAAGCGGATCTTCGGCGTGCGGGTTCCGCTGACTCCGGGCATTATACCGAAACAACGGGAACAACTGGCGCACAGCATCGGACGAATGGTGAGCACCCGTTTGCTGACGGAAGACGCGCTGAAAAAGCACGTCCTTTCCGAATCCTTCCAGGTCGGTTTGACACAACGGATTGCCGTCTGGACGTCACAGCTGGTCGCGACGTCGGGTACCGACGCCTCGGCAGCCTCCGAAGCCGCTCCCGGCTTGCAGACGGTCGCCAATACCGAGGCCCACAGTGATGGCTCGGTGGATGTGCCGGTCTCTGAGGCGCTCGTAGAGTTCATCGCTTCGGTCATGCAGCGCTTCTTCGAGAGCGAAAAGCTTGAGTCAGTCATGGCGGAGTTCAGCAGAAGCAGTATGAACGCGCTCGGGGCGGTTCATCTTGAAGAGGTGCTGCAGAACCCCGAGAGCGCGGCTCGACTGGTCGGCGACCTGCTGACGGTAGTTGTCGACGGTCCTGTAGCAGAACGAATGACCGAGTTTGCCGACACGTGGCTTGCCGGCCAGATAGAACGCAATGTCCCGATGAGCCGCTACCTGACCGACGAGTTTATCGTCGCCGTCGAGCGTATGGTCGACTCGGCGTACGAACCCATTTTTACGCATGCCATGGAGTGGCTCCGGCGGCCGGACGTCAAACAGGAACTTTCTCACCGCGGAAGAATCATTCTTCGGGATGTGCTTGACCGTCTGAACGTTTTCCAGCGGTTCTTCGTATCAGCAGCGCAGTACGAGCGAAATCTCAACGAGCGTATGCCCGAGATTGTCAACGACCTTCTTCGAACCATCGAAAGCGCAGGACGGCTGCCCGCGAATCGAGAACGTGTTGTTATGGCCGTGGGGGACGCGATGCGCAAGGTGCAGAAGCTTGGCGTCCAAGACACCCTTACGGTGCTTGATTTTGACGCTCGCAGTTTCACGCGACGCACGATACCGGAGCTCTTCCATATCGTGCGACATGAAGAGGTGCACGAGGGTCTCATGAACAGCATTCTGCGTTTATACGACGCGAACCGAACGAAGCCGCTCCAGGAAATCCTCGTCTCGTTTACGGGCGTAGAGGACACAGTTATTACCGAGCGGGTTGTTGCACTCATCCGCTCCTGGGTCGCAACGCCGGGCAATACGGCCCGACTGTCGCGTCGCATTGTAAGCATGGCCGAGCGGTTTATCCGCGAAGCCCGATTGAACAGAAAGGGACCTCTTGTCGAAGTGCCCGCTTCACAAAAAGCAACCCTCGACCGTTTCATTTCAGAACGGGTGACAGACATACTCGGGTCTCGAGCTGCCGAGGTCGTGGAAGCCGTGGATATCTATCAGATGGTCGTTAATAAGATCAACGAGCTCGAAATAGAAAATGTCGAATCGCTACTGCTCATGGTCATCGCAAAGCATCTCAAGTGGATCAATCTCTTCGGTGGGTTGCTTGGCGCGTTGATCGGTGGCAGCCAGGTTCTTATCAATCTCCTCCTGTAAGGTGTGAATAGCGCAGCTCGGACGAAAGCCAGTTTGTGACGGCAATGAGTCTGTTTTCAAAGCTGATCGCGACGCGTCCGGTAAAAACCGGAATGCGTGGGACATCCGCGAGCGCAATGCTGTAAACGAGGACGCCTTCATCAGCCGGCGTCACGAAGAGCACAATTCTCAACCCGCGTGCGGACACGGCGGGGAAAAAAGCGTACCTCAGTGGGTCAAGGTTGGTCAGGTCCAGACTTAAACCGTTCGCATGACGGCGGTAGGTAATTGCGTAGGCGTGGTCTCCAAAAGTACCGTCTTCCTGGCGGGCGTACAGCGTTTCCTCGCGGGGAATACTCGTTACGTGTCGATCGGCGATCCGGTTATCTCCACCTGCTTCGGCGACGGTATAGCTCTGTTCGAAGAGAACACGCATACGGTTGCGTCGTTCGGAGTAGTATTCGATGCCCTGCATCCTGCTGATAGAACGGAGGA
>JBKHAN010000081.1:0-9176 GCA_046542845.1 Spirochaetaceae bacterium | reverse complement strand
GTATCGAGCATCTGCTCGAGCCGCCTCGCCCGGTACATGGGTGTGGGGCGCCACTGCCGGTAGATGTCGCGCACCGGTTCGGGAATCTCGATCTCGCGTTCGGTCGAGACCTCCTGCATAATCAGCTCCATAGGGAACAGCGGTGCAAGATCATCGGGCCCGACCGGCTGTTTCGTGCCGGGGTGCAGAACCGGAGCGACAGGCTCCGGCAGATCAGACTGTATATTGTACCAGTATTTGGGAATGTCCTGCTCCTGAAGCAGGTATTTTATGGTGTCCATGCGTACCTCCGTATCTGTGTCGGGCGACAGTGTAACGCACCCCGCCCGACAACGCGAGAAAAATTACGCCTCCCGCGCTACACGGTTCACAAGCAGCGTCAGCACAAAGGAAATCCCGAGCCCGACGAGCATGGCGGACGCAAAACCGACGGGGCTGTTGGAGAGAAAGGGAGCGACGACAGACGGCACGTAGGCTGTTCCCCGGACCCCGAGCAGACCCGCAGTGCCACCCGCGAGGGTAGAGGCCATAAGCGCGATCGCAAACACCTTTTTATCCGAGAACATGAAGGGATACGCCGCTTCGACAAAGGTCCCGAAGCCCATGTTTATCGCAAACCCGGGAGCTGCCACCGATCGCTCTCCGGCGCGACGCGGTGCGACAATATTCGCGAGCGTAATGCCTGCCGAAACCATGACGAGTCCCGCCATATCGACCGCACCGAAAAAGCTCGTGCCGACCTGTTCCATTTCCAGCAGGATGATGGGAAGAATCGCGGCGTGGTAGAAGCCTCCGATAATCGCCGGCCAGATCACAAGTCCCGCTATGGCACCGGCGAGCACCGGACTGAAGGCAACCGCGCCGTCGATAACGCTGCGTATGCCCTCACCGAGGAGTTCGGTGAGCGGCGCGAGGCCGTAGAACACCACGAGTCCCGCGATGATCCCGGCAAACCCCGCCGAAACGATATTCGCTGTGGTTGCCGGAAGCCGGTAGCGGAAGGAGAATCCGAGCAGATAGGTCACGAGAATACCGGCGAGGATACCACCGACGATACCGCCGAGGATTCCGCCTTCCGCAGACAGCACACCGGCAATGAGCCCGGCGATAATCGCCGGTTCGTCGAGCTCGCTGACCTTCTTGGCCGCGATGACCGCGATGACAACCGGAAGCGCTCCGATGATGGTATCGAACACATCCGCGAAGAACTCGAGGCCGGGAATGCGGCTGATCGCGAGCATAAGCGCCATCGCGATAAAGGCCGGCAGCGAGGCGATCATGATACCTTTCAGGTTGATGTTCTTCCACACCGGTTTCTGGCTGACATCCTGAAGATCGCCGATGACCGGCCGGTACCGGGTGCCCCACTCTTTCGCGAGAGCGGCTATATAGCTGACCGCGCGCGTGCGGTTCGTCGTGCCGGTCGTACCCGATGCCGCAATCACCTTCGCGCCGGCAGACCGTACTGCAGCCATGGACGCACCGCCTGTACCGACAACCGGGATCTTCTTCGCCACAGCCGCGGCGATTGCCGCCTTGTTGGCACCGGCCGGATCCGCGCTCACGAGCACAAGTCCGTCTATGTCGCCGGAGGCGATCCGCGCGGCGATTTCATCATCAACCTGTTGTGCCTGATCGTTCACCTCAGACAGAGTCCCGCCCGACGAACGCTCGGGGCCTTCTTCGCCCATGCGCCAGAGTGAAGCCTGTGTTTCCGGCTTCGCCCGGTCCATGGATGCACCTGCGGCGATAAACTGTACGTCTGCGACGGTAATGTCTGCCGCCTGCGCCTGCAGCAGGATCTCTTTGAGCAGGCGGGCGGGATTGTCGCCGCCGAGATTGTAGAGGTTGCCCCCGCTGCTTCCGATAATTGCGATAGTTGCCATTGCGTCTCCCTGTGTATATAAAGCGCATATATATACCGAAAGGACCTCTTTATGAAATATGCGTATGTCACCTGCGATGTATTTACCCGAACCCCGTTCGGAGGAAACCCGCTCGCGGTCATTCCGGATGCGCGGGGTTTGACCGCAGAGCAGATGCAACAGATCGCCGGAGAGTTCAACTACTCGGAGACGACCTTCGTACTGCCGGCCGAGGGAGACGGTACGCACCGCGTGCGCATCTTTACACCCGCAACCGAAGTCCCGTTTGCCGGCCACCCAAACGTAGGTACCGCGTTTGCGCTCTGCGCGCAGGGGCTCGTGCCGACCGACACCACCGAGCTGCGATTCGAGGAGGCCGCGGGGCTAGTGCCGGTGACGGTTCGCCAGGACGGTGCGGGCGCCGGGGACGGAGACACCGGGGACGGAGGAGGCGGGGGGCGCCCCGCGATGTACTGCGAGCTGAGGGCACCGGAGCAGTTGAACCTTGGAGCACGGGTACGTGCAGGGCGCGCGGCACAGGCTGTCGGGCTTGAGGAGGACGACATCGTGACCGGACACCACGAGCCACAGGTCGCCTCAGTGGGTCTGCCATTTTTGATGGTAGAGCTACGCGACCGCGAGGCCCTCGGTCGGGCGGTCCCGGATATCGACGTCATGCGCGGGCTGCGCGCGGAAGGCGTTACGCCTGACATTCACGTATATACGCGGGACGCCGGGGATTACGATATTCAGGCGCGTATGTTCGCTCCGCTCGACGGCGTATTCGAGGATCCGGCTACCGGCAGCGCCAACTGCGCGCTCGCGGGCTTTCTGACCGCCCTCGATGCCGGCCAGTCGGCTGATCGGTTGACCGAACGCAGCTATCGGATCTCTCAGGGCTCGGAGATGGGTCGACCGAGCGAGCTCTTTGCCCGGACGGTGCGCGGCGCGTCGACTGCCGGGCCACACGATCTGGACGTGTACATAGGCGGCTACAGCGTCCCGATGCGTTCGGGAGTATTCGAGATCTGACGGGACGTGGTGTCAGGCGACACCACCGCCCTTTTTCTCTTCGAGCAGTCGGCGAAGGAAGTCATTCTCGTCGGCCACCCGGGTCAGCCGTTCGTGCTGGTCCATCGTGCGTTCCTCGAGATACACGAGCTTCTGTCGTACGGTCGACGACTGCGAATACTCGTCGATGAGGTCGAGTTCCTTCAGTTTCCGGATCTTGTTCACCTCAGCACGAGCCTTCGCACCGGGAGATCGGAGTATAATCGCAAGGCTCGCCACAAAGGCTGAACACGCGACGATGGTCTGGACGGTGTTCGCAAGCCAGAAATCCATGACGTTACAGAAACTTTACGGCTGTTCCGTAGGCGAGCACTTCGGCAGCGTTCGATGTCACGCTACTCGTCGCATAACGAACGTTAATAACGGCATCTGCCTGCATTTCAGTCGCGTCGTCTACCATGCGCTTGGTCGCAATCGCGCGGGCTTCCTGAATCATCTCCTGATACGCGGTAAGCTCTCCGCCCACGATGGTCTTGAACGCGGCGAGAATATCCTTCCCCAGGTGCTTGGAACGGATCGTGGAACCCTTGACCAGTCCGAGGGTATCGAACTCGCGTCCTGTAATAAAATCAGTATTTACTAAGATCATCCTTGTCCTCCTCTTTCAGTTCACGTGTGCGCTGTACAAACACGAACACGACGACCGACACGAGCCCGAGTAGAATCAGACCGAACAGCAGCTTGATCCACACAGGTATGGGAACCAGCACAAAAATGGCCGCGTACCCGGTGAACGCAAGAATCACCAGCATGCCGAAGAAGCCGGGGGCGATCAATCGTGTATCCATGGCGAGATCATTGGCGGGCATCGCTTCCGGGGTCAATATCAAAAAATGGCACGCGACATGGATTTTTGCGTGTCTTGTGTTGTACACTTTTTCGGCATGTAAATAACGGAGAACAATATGATTGGAAAGTCGGAGGTCAGCGCGGACAGGCTCGCCGAGCTCGCCCGACAGGTAGAGGAAAACCTCGCAGAGTCAACCGAGACGATACGCGATATCAACGAAGACATTCACGTTTTATCGATAAACGCGAAGATCGAAGCAGCGCGCGCGGGAACCCACGGTAACGGCTTTACCGTCGTCGCCGACCGTATACAGAAACTCGTGTCCCGCACGAACACCGTCATAGAAAACATGGAGACACAGGTCAGTTCGCTCATGCAGGAGCTGTCGGTCATGAGTGACCAGCTGACCTATGAAGTCAGGGGACAGCGTTACCAGCAGATCGCCTACAACGCGGTTGACATCATAGATCGGAATCTATACGAACGCTCGTGCGATGTGCGGTGGTGGGCGACCGACGACAGCGTTGTGCGTGCGCTGACCGACGTGAACGCGGAGACGGCCGAGACCGCTTCGCGCAGACTCGGCGTCATTCTCGACTCCTACACTGTGTACTTCGATCTCGTCCTCGCGGACCGTGACGGACGTATCATCGCAAACGGCAGACCGGCGCAGTTTTCCAGCGCCGGTCGAAACGTGGGAGACCTCGCATGGTTTCAGCGCGCGCTCAAAACCCGAAACGGCGACGATTTCGCCGAGCAGTCGGTGCACGAGAGCAATCTTGTCCGCGGAGAAGAAGTACTCGCGTACTCGACGGCCGTACGGGAATCCGGTCTCGCCGACGGACGGGTTATCGGTGCGCTCGGCATACTGTTCCGCTGGCACGACCTTGCTGATACCGCACTGAACCGTGCCGTGGAAGGGATCAAAACCACTGAAGGCGAGGATGCTTCCGTTCAGATGTGCATCACCAGCGGTGACGGGCTGGTGCTCGCTCAAAACGAGGGAGGCCGGTACGAAGCAGAGCTCTCACCGTCCCTTATGACCTTTATGAAGGAACATCCGAACGGTCATGGGTTAAGAGAAATCAACGGTCGGCGATTTCTGATTTCCTGCGCCAGGTCTCCGGGCTACGAAACATACACCAGTGACCGCCACTGCATCTGCATGCAGGGCTTTTAGAGGCCGGCCACCAGCGCTCAGGTCCTGCTACGGTGTATTCGCAGGAGCACAAGCGATGACACAACAGCGACCGCAGTGAGCACCGCCCCAAGCGACACGAATGCGGGCACGAATCCTCGCGTGTCGATAATCGCCCCGACAATGGGCGTCATCACACCGCTCGCCTCCATACCCGCGAAAAAGTAGACTCCAAGCACGGTAGATCGCATGTGCTCAGGCACATCTGCGGAGAGATACGCCTCGGAAACGGGCATGCGAATAAACGCAGCGACGCCGAGTCCGAGCAGGAACCCCATGAAGACCGGAAGCCATGGCGCAAAGCCAACGGCGATCAGCAAGGGGCCGACCGCGATAGAGAGCACAACGAGTATGGGCACCGGACCGAAACGATCCGACAGCGCACCCCCGACAGGCGCTGCGACGACGCCGGTCAGGAAAAACGCCGACAGGGCGGCTGCAGCCCAGCTCTCCGACAGACCAAATCCGTCGACGAGGTAGAGGGGAACGAACGCGGTCAGCGACCCGATTGCAGCTCCGACAGAAGAGGTGAGTACCAGAAACACCGCTATTCGAAACAGCGTGAGTCGTCTTGAGCTGCGCTGGTCGACCGGCGGCATCGGGGTCTCAGTCATCTCTTCCGTGCCCAGCGGCGGTACAGGTGACGCCACCCAGCGCTGCTCGCCCCTGCCCCGGAGCGTCAGAAAGAACGCCAGACCGAAGACGAACACCGGCACCGAAATACCGAGGAAAGCCCCGCGCCAGCCGAAGGCGACCGCGAGCGTGGCGCCGAGCAGCGGTGTCGCGAAGTGACTCGCGCTTCCGCCGATCAGGTGCAAGCCCAGCGCACGCCCCGTGCGCTCGGGCGGTACACTGGCCATAATCAGAGGTGCCGCAGAAGGATGGTATCCACCGCCTGCGATCCCCATGACCACAAGGGCAAGGATCAGACCGACATAGCTGGTCGTCAGCCCTGCGACTGCCCCTGCGAGAGCGACCCCGGAAATTCCTGCGGTAATCAGATACCGACGGCCGAGTCTGTCGGCGAGCCATCCGGCAGGGAGCTGCGCAATGCCGTATGAGAGCGTGAACGCGGACACCACACCTCCCGCCTGCGCGTAGCTTAAGGAGAAGCTGTCGCGTATGAAGGGAAGAATCGGGGCGACGAGTGCCGTCAGAAGATGATGTGCAAAGTGCGCTCCAATGAACAGCGCGATATAGGTTCCGGGTTTGTATGTGGTCATAATGGTTGATGTGCAGGTCTACATCATCCTGCATTGGACTGCAGTGGTCAACACGAAGGTTGTGGAACGGCGTGTTATCATCGAGGGAGCCATTACGACTTTTTTCTGTGAGAGGAGATTTCACGTGCCAACTATGCCGACACACGACCAGCACAATCGATCCCGCGCCGCACTGCTCGGTGCAGTGGTTGGCGACGCGCTGGGCGTGCCGGTTGAGTTCAGTTCCCGGGAGGAACGACGACGTGATCCGGTACTAGGTATGCGCGCGTTTGGGACGCACCATCAACCTGCGGGAACCTGGAGCGACGACAGCTCCATGCTTCTGTGCCTCGCGGCGAGCATTGTTGAGACCGGCTGGAACCTCGAAGACCAGATGTCGCGCTACGCGAAGTGGCTCACTGAGGCCTACATGACCCCGCACGGGAAGGTATTCGACGTCGGCGGGGCCACGCGCGCGGCGATCGGACGCTATGAAGAAGGGACACAGGCCGTGCTGTGCGGTGGCCGTGACGAGCGCGACAACGGGAACGGTTCGCTCATGCGCTGCCTGCCCGCCGCGCTGTATTTCGCCGCGTCCCCGGACGAGATGCTCGCTCGTGCCATGGACCAGTCCTCGCGCCTGACCCACGCACACCCCCGCAGCCGCCTCGCCTGCGTGTTTTTCGGGTTTCTCGTGAGCGAACTCATGCGGCGCACGGGGACGGAGCACCCCGTGGGGACGGAGCTCCGCTTTCCGGGCGCCGATCGCGCCGACGCGGCGCCGGAGCCGGCCGTGACAGCGGCACCCGCTTCAAACACGGCGGTGAACGCTCTCGCGGCAGCGTCGCGGCGCCTCGAAACCCTTGCTGTCTCCGGGTCGCTTTCAGAAGAGCTTGCCGGTGAAGTTACGAGCCTTTCCCGCCTGCGTTCGGGATTACTCCATACGCGTCCCGAGCGTGAAATCCGATCAAGCGGCTACGTCATTGACACGCTCGAGGCGGCAATCTGGTGCCTCTGTACTAAAAGCTCGTATCGCGACTGTGTCCTCGCAGCGGTAAACCTCGGCGACGATACCGACACGACTGCCTGCGTGGCAGGGGGTCTCGGAGCGATCCTGTGGGGACGGGACGAAATCCCCGACGAATGGTTGAGCGCGCTCGCCGCTCGCAATATGGTCGAAGGCCACGTATCGGCTTTCGCGCGCGTCGCGACTTCTTCGGCTCGTGTCGAGAACGTCTCTGCGATGCCCGAATAAACGTCACGCGCACGCGGCGATCGGCGCTCTGTGGCGTCGCCCGGGTCAGCGCAGCAGATCACGATACTCCGCCTCTACACACCATAACCGGGGAGTGATTCCCGGCCCCTATCCCTGCTTTGTTCGCTGCCCGAGCTCGGCCAGGATCCTGTCGTAGTACTCCTCGTTCAATCGATAGAACCACAGGCACCCGAGACCAATCAGCGTGATAACAATTGGAACCCAGGAATACAAACCAATGATCGCGGAGAGCGAACGCTCGGTCTGCGGAACGTTTGCTTCGTAGCCTGCGGCCTGTAAAACCAGCCCGGGAATAATTCCCCCAAGCGCAACACCGAGTTTGAAAAAGAACCCGACTATCGAATACGCGGCTCCTTCAGCACGAATCCCCGTTTTCCATTGTCCGTACTCGACCGTATCGGGCACAAGCCCCCATACGATGGCTATTCCAGCCGCCGCACCAATACTCGCGATAACCCTGAACACAAGAAGCGCCGCAAAATTCTGCGTAAAGACGAGAATGGATACCGGTGCAACAAGCGCGATCAGCAGACCGATAATCATCGTCTTCTTCTTCCCGATACGTGCTGCAACCGCTGCCATGAGCGGGATGCCAAGAAGAAGTGGCACAAAGTTTGCGAGACTGTAGAGACTGAACAGTGTTACATCTCCTAGAACATGGGTAAAAAAGTACACTCCGACGCTTGCCACAATCGTATTGTTGGTAAACAGAACAAGAAAGACAACGCTTAACAGCAGGAGCTGATCATTCTTCGCGATAACCGAAAAGAAATCGCGAAAACCTACTTTACCTGTGGCACTGACATCCTGGACCCGCTCTTTTACGGTAGAAAACGTCCAGAACAGGAGCGCAACACCGACTATGCTGAATATGGCCATCGTCAGGGGGTATCCGCGGACGGGGTCTCCGCCGCCGACGATAGGCACGAGGACCGGAATAAGCGTGCTCACGATTAAGGCACCAAGGATAGCCATGAACATCCGAACCGCGGAAATATTGGTCCGCTCAGTCGGATCCTGTGTCATGGCTGAGGTGAGCGCTCCGTAGGGTGTGTTTACCGCTGTGTACACCATGCCAAGAAGAACATAGGTGATGGCTGCATACACAATGCGCCCGGTATTTCCGAGGAATGCAGGCGATGAAAACGCGAGCACCGCGACAAGTCCGAATGGAATTGCACCAAACAGCAAGTAGGGACGAAACTTGCCCCAGCGCGTCTTCGTCCGATCGACGATCATACCCATAATGGGATCGTTTACCGCGTCCCAGAATCGGGCACCGAGAAGAATAGACCCGGCTACCGCGGGTGCCAGTCCGACGACATCGGTATAAAATACAAGGAGAAACGTATTTACCGTGGTGAATATGAAGTTACTCGCGAGGTCGCCTCCTCCGTATGCCAGTTTTTCGTGTATTGATATGCGTTCGCTCATACCCTTAACTCCTTCTCGATCTTGATCTTCACGGTGGTTAGCGCGTCGCGATCCGAAGATGTACCGATCAGAACATGGTAGGTCCCGGATTCAACGGTCCACGAGGCGCTATCCGGCTCGTACACGGCGAGTCGATCCAGCGGAATGTGGAGGCGTGCCTCGGCGCTCTGCCCGGCCGGTACAATGACTTTCTCGAAACCGATGAGCTGATGAGGTGCGCGCTCGACCGTGGAATCCGGGAATGCGGCATACACCTGCAGAACCTCTGCTCCGTCCCTCGCGCCTGTATTGTGTATCTTCGCAGATACTTCGACCGTGGCATCATTCAGTTCAGCGGTGA
>JBKHAN010000080.1:0-9643 GCA_046542845.1 Spirochaetaceae bacterium | reverse complement strand
CATGAGAATCGTAGAAACCCGCGGGTAACTCCCTCATATGCAGCAATTTAGTGGCGATGTACCACCAGAGTGGTGGACAGTAATCAACCATTGCGCCGAATCTACACGGTCACTCACAACCGGTTCACCTCACCATCGGGCCGCGCGGTCGACCAGAACTCCTTCCCCCATGGTGATTCGACGTCACCTGACTCCCGCGCAGCCGATTCGAGCCGTCGTGCGAGGGCTGACCGAAGCTCCGCATGGTCTTCTGAGTCCGAGAGGTCGATGAGCTCAAACGGGTCGTTCTCGAGGTCGAAGAGTTGTACGCGATGGCGGCCCTTAACCGCGTATTCTATGAGCTTGTGTGTCTTCGTGCGAAGGCCTCGTTGGACGCTCTCGTACGCGAGGTAGAGTTCGTCACGTGGACTGTCGGCCCGCTTCGATTGACCCGGTCGCAGGGATGTGCCGGGTGACGAGAGCAGGTCGCGGCTGTCTACCATGCTCTCGGGCTGTTCGATCCCGAGCAGGCCCAACACCGTGGCGGAGATGTCGTGAAGATAGACAAGGTCGTCGCGCATCGCTCCGGGGCTAACCCCGGGGCCGGCGAAGATCAGCGGGACGCGACTCGAGTGGTCGTAAAGGTTCTGCTTGCCGAAAAGTCCGTGTTGACCGAGTGCGAGACCGTTGTCTCCGGCGAACACGAAAATCGTATCGTCGATCTCCCCCCGGGCCTCGACCGCGGAGACGATCCGTCCGATAGAGTCGTCGAGGTGTGCGATCATCGCGTAGTACTCAGCGATGTGTCGCTTCACCTCTTCGGGGTCGCGTGGGAAGCCTGCGAGCTCCTCGTCGCGGATGTGAAGCGCTCCGTTGTCGAAGGGGTGTCCAGCGGCGAAGTTAGTCGGCAGCTCGATACTCTCGGGCGGGTAGGCCTTCAGGTACTTCTGCGGCATGGTTCGCGGGTCGTGAGGTGCAAGGAACGCCGTATAAACGAAGTAGGGCGCGCCGTCCGGCGGGTGGCGTTGGAGGAAAGCCTCCGCGGCATCTGCAATCAGGTCGCTCGAATGCCTTCCGTTCGAAATATGATCGGCGTGACGATACTTGATCTCGTTCGTTTTCATCGGGTCCGTGATGTATGGGAGCTTCGAGTCGTAGGCTCCCGAGGGGTCGTAGTGAAACGCCGGGACGTTCCAATGATCGGCCATACCGCCGAAGAAGATCTCGTCCCCGTCCGAGAAGCTGCGGGCAAAGGCTTCCGGCCCGTTGTGCCATTTTCCGCTACCGAAGGTCGTGTAGCCTGCCTCCTTGAGCACTTCGCCAAGCAGCGTGTGACCGGCCGGAATCGAACGCCCCGAATTGTGTAACCGGAATAGTGACCGACCCGAATGGATCATCGCCCGGCTCGGCATACAGACTGCACCAACGGTTCCGCCGGCCACGTGTGCGTGCGTGAACCACGTGCCGCGCTTCGCCAACGCGTCCATGTTCGGCGTGGCGACCGGACTCCCGGCGGCACCGAAGGCATCGAAGCGCTGGTCGTCTGTGAGAATAAATACAATGTTGGGCTGTTTTCTCGATTCAGGCATGGGGGCCTCCTCAGGCGATTATTGCTCGTTTACCAGTAGGCGTGGCGAGTGCGACTTTCCCAGTGCGACTGTACATTAGCCGAGTGGTCCGTCCGCCGAAAGACGCCGTGAATCAGGTCCGGGCATGCCTTGCTCGCGAATCCGCTTACCGACTTCGCGCAAGGTGTCGATCTCAATCTGCTGCAGCGATCCATCGCCAAGCGGGGCGACATTCATGAGGAGATTGCAGTTGTTCGCGTTCGCGTACGCGAGTCTTCCTCGAACCTCGTCCGGGGTGTAGTGGTCCGACCCCTTCAGGTAACCCCACCCCTTTTTCTGAAGCGTTGCGCAGATCTCGTTGTGCTTCGTCCGGTTGATCGCCCAGACCTTGTCGGCGAGACGGATGGAGTCATCCGATGCCCCCATACCCCTCAGACGCGGTGCGAGTGACTCAAACGAAGACTCGGGCGACGCGTAATCCTCGGTTCCCGTCGCACCCTGTTTGAAGCAGAGCAAGAGGTCGGGGCGCTGCTCGCGAATGAGGCTGTATGTTTCCTCTACCGGTACCAGATCGGGCCGCCAGTAGTACGCCATGATAATGTCGAGCCAGATTCCGGCGAGTGGGACGTCGAGCGAAAGTAGATCGGTAATCACCCGGTGCGCGTAGTCCCAGTAATGCACCCATTCCCGCTCGTCGGTGAGTATGTAGCGCTGAGGGACATCCGGATAGTCGGGACGACCGGCCGGCACGACGTCGCGTGTGATCGAGTACGGATGGCGCCAGTTATGGACGTAGGTGTAGTAGGTGAAAAAGCCAAGCCCCTTCCGATCGCATGCCGTGGCAAGCTCGCGAATGAGATCGCGACCAGCACTCTCCACGGAGTTGAAGCGGTCAAATCGGTTGTCCCACAGCGAGAAGCCTTCATGGTGGCAGCTCGTGATCGTGATGTACTTCATCCCCGCATCGAGGGCGAGGTCTGTTATGAAATCGGCATCAAACCCGCTCGGATCGAAGGTGTCATAGAGCCTCTCGTATTCGTCGAGTGGGATCGCCTCGTTATGGAGCGCCCATTCACCCCGACCAAGCTGAGAGTAGAGGCCGAAGTGAATGAACATCCCGAAACGAGCCTGCTGAAACCATGCCATGTTCGCTGCATGCGGACTGGAGGCATACTCGTCCTGGTAGCTCGCAAGGTAATTCGGTACAGACATGAACCCACTCCCTGGTAAACACTATTACGTGCTGTCGTAGTACACAAGCCAAACGGAGATCGATTACAACGCGGCCGAGGTACCCCGGAACCGAGATTCTCGCGGGTCGGCGAGCTGTCTTCCCCGACGTTAGAGTTAGCTTCTATCGTTATTATTTCGCGATTGCCTCATGGTTCGGTCTCCACCGAAGGCAACACTGCTTCATCTGCGACGTTCTCCTGCCACGCCTGTATTCGACTCACCAGTTCACGAATACGTCCTGCCTGTTCACGGTCAGCTATACAGTTCCTTCGCTCAGCGGGATCCTGCGCGAGATCGAACAGCTGGTGTTCCCCGCTACTACTCCAGTTCAGCTTCATAAGATCCGCTGTTACGATGGTCCGTATATACTCGAGCGTGCAATCCGCTTCGCTTGCTTCCGGGTTACGGCACACGTCGAAAAACCGCTTTGGATTCCACTCGACAAACACGTCCCCACTCGGACTCTTCCCCGCAGCCAGATCCGGCCGCCAGGTTGATCCGGGGAGCCCTTGATTCGGATCAGCACCCATCATATCTAAAAGTGTGGGGACTAAATCTATGTGACTTACCGGATCAGCGTGTAGAATCTGCCCGCGTTGATCAGGCTGCTTTATCAGAAGGGGCACCCGAGTGGATCCATCGTATTGAGTTCCTTTCCCCAACAGAGCGTGACCGCCCATCATGTCACCGTGGTCGCTGGTAAATACCACAATGGTATCGTCGTAGAGCCCCTCATCGCTGAGAGCTTTAAGAATCCGACCGACTGCAGCATCTACCTGTGAACACAACCCCCAGTAGCGGGCATTCAGCGAGCGCCAGTCGGCCTCGTTCCTGAGATCGTGTCCCTCGAAACCGTATTCCTTGTAGTTGACGGCATTACGCCTGTCGCGATTGCTCAGCGACTCAAGCTCATCGAGAGCGAAATCGGGTGGCAAACCAACCGACGCCGGCGAGTACTCATTGTCACGAGGACCGTGGAACGGCATATGCGGTTCAAGGAAGTTGACGAACAATGCAAAAGGCTCGTGCCTGTGCTTCGTGATAAACTCGCGTGCGCTCTCAGCAAGGAACGCCGGGCGGCCTAAATGCTCGGGTAGCGCGGAAATATGTTCCCGGGTAAAGCGATCGCGAAACTCGCACCGTTCCCCGACTCCCGGAACTCCACTGACCCAGTTTACGGGCGTAGCACCGTGTGCTCGCAGCCACCGGTCATAGGCCGAGCGGTCCTTGTCCTGATTGCGTTCAGGACCGTAAAACGCGAAGTAGGTATCCTCGGTTGCACCCCATTCCTGAAAACCGTGCTGCTGGTAGATTTCATCGCCTAAATGCCACTTTCCGAAGTGCCCCGAGACATAATCTGTCGATCCTCCGGCCTCCAACAGCTCCGGGAAACACCGCGTGTCGGGCTTTAAAGCGATGTTGTTCCCCACAAGCCCGTTTTGATGCGGCCACAGCCCCGTCATGAGGCTCGATCTCGAGGGAGTACAGACCGGCTGCGTCACGTAGGTCTTCAGAAAGACGTGACTGTCTTCGGCCAAAGCATTGACCGCGGGCATTCTGATCGTGCTGTTCCCGTACGCTGCCAGCGTGTCGAAGCGTTGCTCGTCGGTGTAAATGAACAAGAGATTCGGATGCCGTTTCATAATACGCAGTCTCCTTTAACGCTATTCATTCAGATATCGCCTATTCGGCCAATCTGAACTGAAGTACCCCCGACGGCAGGCGAGACCCGCAGCCATGCATAATGGGTTTTTACTTCGATGATCTGGCGCTCACCCCCCGCTGTCATCTCGTACATTCCTGACTCCCCAGGCACCACGAGTACCAGCAAATCTTTGGCCGGAGCATGAGCGACACACGAAAAACGCAGCAGCGGCTGTTTCGAGTCGTACGTGACGTCCCGAACGTAACTGTCAAAGCCAACCGTTACGGCGCCTTTTCGGAAGAAGGACGAATAGAATGAGGCTATAGGCCCCGAAAGGCCGGCAAACTGGTGACACCCGCCACCCATACCCGTCTCTGCGTCGAACAGCTCATAACAGTTGTACGTTCCATCGGTAGCCGATTGCCACGTTTTCAGGGCGGTCATCGCGACTGTTTCTGCTTCATCCGCGAAACCGTGGTCGAGCATACCTTTGAAAAGCATCCACTGGTGCGGCATCCAAACCTTCCCGACCCAGTAGCCGTCCGGGCGATAGTACGGCGCGGAACGATCTACGCTCGTGATCCCTGCGGGTGACCACATGCGCTGGTCTGAAAGCAGGGCGCTGACGATGCGGTTCGCCTGCTCGTCTGTACAGACACCGGCGAAAAGCGGAGAGACCCCGTCCAGGCCCATATTGAAATTGACTGTCTTCGCTTCATCGTAATACAGCTTCTGTCCGTCTTCAACACTGGTAAAGCTGAAGTATCCGCTGGTTTCATCCCACGAGTATCGTTGAAGCAATTCTGTGAGTCTGTCGCGCGTTCGGTTGTATGCGGGGATGTCGCGTTCATTTCCCGTCAATGATGCGAACATACCCATAAGTCGGGCACACCGAATCGCATGAGCGCTCGTGATTACCGGAGCGTACGAGTCCGGCCCGAGATGTGTCTCGACGAAGTGCTTCGCGGGATAGTCGTCTATTCCGGCCGACCCATAGCTATCGTGGTGAGGATTGAGTATCCCGGTGGAAGACCCTGAGTAACGTGATCGCTCGCTCAAACCTGCAAAGTACTCGAAGTACCGCTTGATTCGCGGGTAATTCGACGCAATGAACTCCGTATCCCCGGTCCGAATCAGGAGCTCGTGCAGCAAGTACATGTGGATGGGTTGAGGTGGACCATGCACGACCGCATCAGCTTCATCGTCTGTGTATGGTAGATACTGATGAACCAGCTCGTACGCGAGCTGCGGCTCGTACTGGGTCATCCCGATACCGTGCATTCCCGAATCCCACGTGAAAATGCTGCCAAAGCGCTTTCCGGGGGTGTACGCGCGGACGTATTCGTTTCCGATGCGGCACGGATAGACTATGGTCGTGAACAGCTGCGCCTTCATTCTATCCTGACTGAACGTGAATGAGCTGTTGACCCAATCGCCACTGACGTCAGGACGGTTCGACGGCAGATGCTCAATACCCTCGCACCGATGAAGAAGGTCGCCCACGTCCTCGTCCGGGTCGGTGGTAGCCGCTATTTTCAACACGACCGTGCGGTGCGCTCCGGCTCGGCATACGACTGGACCCAGGTTGTAACCGGCGAAATGACCACGAAGGGAGCCGCGAATCGTACAGTTGTCGCGTGACCAGTTCGTCAGCGCATCGTTCGAGAGCTTTCTCCGTACCTCAACCCCGTCGAGCTCGTGATGGTAGACGTGCGTAAGCGTGGTGTCGTCATACGGAAACGGGGGGACAGGTCGCTCGAGTTCGCTGTACAGCGCACAACGAAGCTCAGGGTGCTCTCGCGAGGTAAAAATCACTCCCTTGCGGGTCGGATCACGCGTGGCGTCAAAGCGGTTCTCGCCGGGGTATACAGTAAACATATCGGTGAGAGACGCAGCGGTCTCTCCACTGCTGAGACACAAACCATCGAGTGCGAAACCACGCGGTTGATCAGCTGACACAGGTTTGACCGACATGACTCGCAGCTGAATGGAGCGGGACGCGATCGGGCCCTTCAGAGGAAGCAAGCAGACCTGGGGGCTTTCGTCGTGCGGGGACTCGGGCTTTAGAGTCATACGGGTCGTATGTACGCCTGCTTGGACCTCAACCACTAGCGCTTCCAGTCCGGCCATAGAGTATCTCAGGACCAACTGATCGCTGCTCCCGCACGCGTCCGGTACAGAGAAACCTACCTCGGCACCCTCGTTCATAAGAAATGTTCTATTCGAAGAGCCAAAGATCCGCTTGCTTCGCATACCATCTGCCAGCGTGTTTCCCAGGCCAATTGAGTCGACGAAGCCCGGCGCATTGGTAAGCCCCGACCGAAGTCCGTCTGGTGGATGCGATAAGGGAGATTGAGAGGGTAACGACAAGGTCTCATAGCCCTCTGCCCCTATCCAGTAGCGGGGCGGTCTGCCGTCGCGATCTTTCTCCTCGACTACGGCGTGGGGAGTGCATCGAAGGTGGGCAAAAGCCGTACACACATACGAACGGTCGTATTCTGAGTTATTAACAAACGTAATCTCAGCAATAAGCCCGCCGGTCGCTTGATGAAACGTTACGTCCGCGTATTCCAGATCCTTCCATGCAAGTTCATAGCGGTAGCTGAAGAATTGCAGGGCAGGATCCGCATCCCAGTGATGGTACCCCGACTCGACGTTTACGTCAGGAATAATTGCTCCGCCACGTTCGCGAGCGATGACCGGGATGATTTCAAGAAGCGACTGACCGTGGCCGCCGGCAATCCATGCAGCCCCTCCGTAGTGACGGGAATAAGGACCCCACTGAGGGAGATTATGTTCCCGCGAATGCGTCTGGTTTATTTCTTTCATTCCGTTCATGATGTGTGGTGGAGATAAAAGACACACAGTGACGCGGCCCTCATGGGCCGCGTCGAGAACAAATCATTGCCGACTCGTTGTTACCGAGAGGCCGAGACCTGCTGGTACCAATCGTTCGCCTCATCTGTGAGAACCTGTCCGCCAAGCCGATAAAACTCATCGACAAACTCGTCAAAGTCGTCTACCGGTCGGCGTCCTGTGATAATATCGGTGAAGTACCGATCACGCAAGGTTTCCAGGTCACCTCGATACGTTCCTTCTGACGGTAGCGCCGTATAGAGCTCATTCTCAATACCGGGTTGAGTCGCGTACTCCTCCGAGAACTCAAATCGCAGTGGCTGCATGAGAGTTTCGTACTCCGGATTTCCAGGAGTAAACAAGCCAATGCCCAAACGATCTCGTTCGTTCACGTCCGTCGCATCTCCGATGAACTGCACAGAGCCCGACTCCTCGTTGATCTGCCAGTGCTCGCCTTCGAAGCCACGGGCTGCCCGCAAATAGAAGTCGTAGTCTGTTGCGAGGCGTTCGCTAATCTCAAAAATGCGCCGCATTGTCTCTTCATCGACATGTGACCCCATGACCCACATCCCCGATGCTCCGACTGCCTCAGAATACTTCCACGTACCGGCGTACCCTTCGGGTCCTTCTACCGCTGGACCGAATGCGAACGACGCATCAGGGTTTGCTGCCACGAACTCGCGGTACACGCGACCACCCGGGTCACCGTCGAACATGGGTCGTTGCCAGTGTTGCACATGTGCAAGCCCGGTGAAACCGATTCGGTCGTTCAGAAAATCGTGGGGTATCGCCCAGTCGCCTCCCCTGTTCTCACCGAGGACGTATTCCGGATGCAACACGCCGTCGGCGTACCATCGTGCCAGGAGCTCAAGTGCATCCCTCATCTCCGGGAGTACGGCGGAGTACGTCAGGCTTCCGTCGCGCTCAACCCACTGCCAGTACTGCGGCCAGGGTCCCCAGGGGTGTCCCCCTGCAACCGCACCAAAAATCATATCAAGCCCGCTCAGACCTAACCCGTACGTATCGTCTCTTCCGTTGCCGTCCGGGTCGTCATTCGCGAAGGCATAGAAGGCCTCCTCCGCCTCCGCCAGAGTCGTAGGAATCGAATCGATACCTACGTTTTCAAGCCAGTCATCTCGCCAGATAGCGTTAAGCGGATACCGGTTGCTACGTTTTTCGGTCTGCAGCGCATACACCTCGCCGTCGATGGTCAGAAAAGGCCAATGCGGCTCCTGCAGGCTCGCGACCGTCGGGGCTACTTCCCGCATCATGTCCATATCGAACGGAGCCAGCACGCCTTGCCGCACGAACTGCTGGTACTGCAGGAGATTGCCGTCCAGGAGAAACAGGTCCGGGACCTCTCCGGCAGATATCTGCAAGCCGAGCATCTCGTTGTAGTTGTTGCGCTCCAGGTTCACGTATTCAAAGCGCACCCCTAATTCTTCCTCCACGGCGGTCAGTACCGGCGCGTTCGGTTCTGGTGGAGCGCGCCGAATCGTTGCGATCGAAATAGTGATCACCTCATCGCTATCGGCCTCAGACGTGCTATCCGTTTGCCCTGCACCGAATACCAGTGCTGCAGACAACAGCAGCCCAAGAAGCATCAGCATTTTTTGGACCATATAGGACCTCCTCTTTGACTTCGCCGGATTGCAAGCTCCGGCAGGCTTACCCCTTTACCGCTCCTACAATGATCCCCTTGACGAAGTATCTCTGCAGGAACGGGTATACACATAGGATTGGGAGCGTGGTGAACATGATTGCGGCGGCCTTCACGACATCCGGACTCGTGATCTGGCTCTCCTCTTCGACTGCCATGATCTGTTCGGTCCCGTCCACGATTATGCTTCGCAGCACGATCTGAAGAACTACTTTGTTCTGATCGTAGATATATATCATTGCGTGAAACCACTCGTTCCAGTGCCAGACGGCCGTCCACAGCGTGACCGTTGCAATGATAGGCCCGGACATTGGAACAATGATGCGAAAAAGCGCTGTCCAGTACGACGCCCCGTCGATTCTGGCAGATTCTTCAAGGCTGTCGGGCAGCGACATGAAGTAATTTCGCATTACAATGACCGCAAACGTGTCGATCAAGCGCGGGAAGATGAGGGCAAAGAACGAATTCATTAAACCGAGGTTGCGGATGAGCAGATACTCGGGAATCAACCCACCTCGAAAAAACATGGTAATGATGATAAAAACCGTGAAAAAACGTCTGTGCGGTAACTCACGCTTGGATAGGGGGTATGCCGTCAGGATGATCATGAGCAAGGTTACCGCGGTGCCAACCCCAACCATGAGCATTGTGTTTCGGTAACCAGTCCAGATTCTGTTGTCCTGGAACACTAACTGGTATGCT
>JBKHAN010000079.1:0-9869 GCA_046542845.1 Spirochaetaceae bacterium | reverse complement strand
TACGTCGGTGAGCATTGTGCGAACCGAGGGGTCGTCGCCATTGAGGAACAGATAGTCCTGATCTTCGAGTACGTACTCGATGAGCGTTGTTTTGCCGGTTTGTCGGGCGCCCACCAGGATGATCGCCTTGCCGCGGTGCATCTTTTTAGAGATGTTTTTTGCCAGCGTTCGCGCGATCATTGTGCACATGACCTGCATTTCGCCATTATGTTGGCGTAAAAATATAACATTTGGCTATTATAACGGCGACAGCGCTGTCTTACAACGACTAAGTATTGCTCGGACCCTCGGCAATCTGATTGGACACTCCAATCTGCACATTCTTCCCGACCACCGCGTGCCTGCGTATAGTTTCATGTGTTGCAACGCGCTACTATCTATCTAGATGACCGGGCTATCGAGCGAAATGCAGCGAAAAACCATTCTCCTCGTCGAAGACGAAGTCCTGATCGCGCTTGCAGAGAAGAAGCTCCTCGAGCGCGCCGGGTATGAAGTCCTGACCGCGAGGACCGGGGAACAGGCCGTAGACCTCGCTCGCAGCACCGCGCACATAGACCTGATCCTCATGGACATAGATCTCGGATCCGGGATGCGCGGTACCGAAGCGGCGAGTATTATTCTCACCGAGCGAACCATACCGCTCGCATTTCTCTCCTCCCACACAGAGCCCGAGATTGTAGACTCGACCGAAGGCATAACCTCCTACGGCTATATACTCAAGACCTCGGGCGACACGGTGCTCCTTGCATCCATACGCATGGCGTTTCGCCTCGCAGAGGCCAACCGCAGCATATCGGCTCAGGCCATGCAGATGGCGGCCGCGTACGAGCGCCTTCGCGAATCGGACGAGGAACTGAGTTGGTGGCCGACGCTTATGCACTACGTCGTCGAACACGACCTGACGGCCATCGCCATACTCGATACCAACCTTCATTTCATGATGGTCAGTCGACGGTTTCTCGAGGATTACCGTGTCAGTGCAGATACCGTGATCGGGCGACACCACTACGAGGTGTTTCCCGATCTCCCGCAGAAGTGGCGGGATGTACACCAGCGTGCGCTGCACGGAGAGGTCATCCGTTCGGAACGGGATACCTACACCCGAAGCGACCGCAGCACCGACTACACGCGCTGGGAATGCCGGCCGTGGTATAAGGCGAACGGCAGCATCGGCGGGATCATTCTGTATACCGAGGTACTCACCGACATTATGCGGAGCCTCGGCGACTCAGCTGCTGCGAGCGACGAGAACGACGGCGACGGCAGATAGCGGGTTATCGAGGTCGGCGGCACGGTTCGCGGCGAGGCGTGATTCCCCTGTATCGTGTCTACCTCTCGGCGACGAGCTCCACGACCGTTCGGGGCGTACCGGGCCAGCCCCGTATCCCCTCGTAACGGACGAACTGTCCATCGCTGACGCGATACCAGTAGGTGGCGCTCCAGAACATACTGCCGATACCGGGCAGGCTTATCCGTACTTCCCAGGCGTCCACCCGACTTCCGTCCACCTCTATGGTGGAACGCCCGCGACGCGTTGCCTGGAGCTTCCGAAGCGCAATGTCACCGGGTTGAACGGTCCAGAACTCCATGCGTTCGCGCGATGACAGCACAAAAGGCTGAAGCGAGCGCTCGATGGATTGAATCCAGGGATCCGAATCTTCCAGACGAAAGGTTTCGTCTACCTGGTGTCCCTTATTTCTTCCAGTGACGTGTATTCTTCGACCGTTTATACGAGCGGTGTAATCGGTATCATCTGCGGGATGTGTGTGTGACCACTCGCGCGACTCAAGCGTTCGTTCGTCGACAACTACTTCATGGGCCTCTCCGGTCTCACTCACCGAGCGGAGGCTCAGAGTCTGTCCGGCCGAGTCCTCGGCCGAATGAAGATATACAACGTCATTCCCGGTCTGCTCACGAAATCTCATGTTCTCTCCCGCTGTGCCGAAACCGGCTACAAGAAAGATAAGCACAAACGCGATGACGGATACACGTGGGTGCAGCGTTACAGATCGCATAATGTTCATATCGTACACAGTCTATCCCGGAATGTGTACCTTTCCAGGTGTGCTGTATATCCTCCTGTGGCTCATTCTGCTGCTCGGCTTTCTCTCCGGCGTACTGCTGTACGGGGGACGACTTGTGCATTCAAAGCAGGACCGGCTCCCGCCGGCACCGATTCCGGATAGTGCCGCCGGCCCCCTTTCAGTATCCGTGGTGATTCCTGCGCGGAACGAGGAGCACCGAATCCCCCGGTTGCTCGAAAGCCTGCAACGGCAGGTTCATCCCTGTAAAGAGATCATAGTGGTGGATGATGATTCGAGAGACGGAACCGCGGCTGTGTGCCGGGGGTACGGAGTCACGGTCCTGCCGGCGGGAACCCGTCCCGCGGGGTGGATGGGCAAGACCTGGGCCTGCTCAGTGGGGGCGGCGCACAGCACCGGGGAGCTGCTGCTCTTTCTCGACGCGGATGTGGAGCTTTCCGATCGAGCCATAGTCAGGCTGCATGAAGCGCACCGGCAGGAAGGCGGCGCGGTCTCGGTACAACCGTACCACCGGACCCGCAGACTGTACGAGTCGTTCAGCGCCCTCTTTAACGCGCAGGCGGCCACAGCCGTCGGTGTCGGGAAACGCGCCCGCGGCCTGTTCGGACCATGTATCATGATCGATCGCGCGTCGTACAATCGCTGCGGAGGGCACGAGGCGATCCGGGACTCGGTGCTCGACGATGTCGACCTTGGCGCCGCCTGTGCTGCCCGCGGGGTACCGCTGCGAACCTACCTGGGCGGAAGGGCAATACGCTATCGCATGTACCCCGAGGGTTTCTTAGCGATGGTAAACGGGTGGACCAAAAACTTCCTTCGCGGTGCTGGTGCGACACCGCCCCGCGTGCTCCTTCTTCAGTCTCTCTGGATCATTGGCGCGGTCACCGCGTTTGTCCAGACTGCAATTTCCCTTGCCGACTCCGGAGTCGCTGTGTTTCCGGTCGAACAGGCGGTTCCCATATACCTGGTCTTTGCGCTGCTCATCGGCTTGAGCGCTCGATTCTTCGGCAACTTCGGCTTAGCGGTAGCACTCACTTTTCCGCTCCATCTGCTATTCTTCGGCTACGTTATGCTCCGCGCCCTTTGGATACACGCCCGCGGAGGCCGCGTCGACTGGCGCGGACGCGAGGTCTGTCCGGGCCGGGCCGGCTGCCGCGACGGTAGCGACGAGGGGGCTTAGGGAATGACGGTCTTCGTTCGAGTGCTCCTCATCGCGTTCGCGTGGGTCACGATACATATCGGAAGCGGTTATATTGCCCACCACATCCCGCTTGACTGGTTCAGGCACGAGCGCGCTCTGTTCCGTATCCGTCGTTTCGAGGCGGGCGGACGCCTCTATCGCCGCGTGTTCCAGGTTCACCGCTGGAAAGATCTGCTCCCGGAAGCAGGGGCTGCATTCGAAGGTGGATTCGCGAAACGGTCGCTCGCAGGTATAGACGCCGAGTACCTTGAGCGTTTTGTCGCCGAAACCCGTCGAGCCGAACTGACCCACTGGCTTCCACTGCTCTTCTCGATCACGTTTTTTCTGTGGAACCCTCCGCATATCGCCGCCTGGATGCCGCTGTACGCACTGGTGTCCAACGCCCCGTTCATTATGGTGCAGCGCAACAATCGGCCACGGTTGCAGGCTGCCGCCGCGCGACGAAGGCAGACCCCATCCCGATAAGCGGCCGTACCGACCGCGTCGTCAGCGCGTCAGTCCGGTCAAAATCTCGTCGAGAGGCCTATCCTGAAGGAAACTCATTCCCACCGCCGAGCGCAGCTCGTCGTGCTCGTGGTCGCGCAGAAACCCCGCGCCGAGGGTTTCTGAAACCACGCCATACTGCTCAAGCACGGTCTGTTCAATAAGGCGAACGTAGTCGTCGGGGAGGCCGGCTACGTCCACGATTGCAGTCCTGATCGAGGCCAGATCGGAAATCGAGACGGGTATGAAAACATCAGCCTCGGAAGGACGTCCGACGGACCCCGGCATACGGTATCCAACGATACGCAGTCCCGGCCACCCGCTCTCGGCAGCACGACGAGACGCCTGATAGTCGGCGAGCACCGGCAGCACCTCTCCGAGCGTCTCGTACAGTGGTGCCGGACCGGACCCGTCGGGGTCAAAGGGTATCGTTACAATATCGGGCCGTACCGCCGCGAGCATGTCTTTGAGTCTGCGCGGAACCGACGCCCCCCCGAAATACTGCACGTCCTGTCCCCGGCATCCGAACGAGGTCCACAGACAATCGCTGCTCCACTCCTGCTGCAGCGATCGCAGATGGCGGAGGTCGGCGGCTTCGACGTGCAGGTGGTCCGCATCTTCAAAGTGCCGTATCAGCGCTTCCACGCGCTCCTGTACGTCGCCGACGGAATCCGCCCCGTAGACTTCGTACAGGTTTCTCAGGAGCCGCCTGAGCCGGCCGACATCCTTGAACGCTTCAGACTGCCTCGCGAGTCCGTCGAGGTAGGTCCACGCGTCGCGCGATCGGTAGTCCGCTCGTCCCTGCTGAAAATACCCGAGGCGCTGCATGGACGCAAGCCCGAGCCGGTCGTCATGAAGACCGCCGAGCATGCGGATCGACAGGTCGAGCATCTGTTCCTCGGGAACATCGTAGGGGGCCGATCTGAGCACGGCCACCGCCTGATGTATACCCGACGAACCTCTCAAGCGCGCAATCCATGGTCCAAGCGCCATGATCGCGCTGTGCGGCAGCGGTTCAATGTGCAGTACAACCCCCTCGCTGATTCTCCGAAGGCCACCCGACAGCCTGGAGTGAAGTCCCTCGAGGGTCATGGTATTCAGGGGACCGATCCCGACGGTGGAACGTTCGAGCAGACGCGTCCCGAGGGGGTTTGCCAGGTAGTCCCGCCGGGCAAGCTCCGCGACCGGTCGGCCCGTGGAAAGCGATATGTCCATGACACATTGCTGCATGCGATGTTCGCTGAGGGGAAGCTCGATTTCTATGGTTTCGATGTAGCGGGTTCGAAGCAGCGGAGCGGCGGACTCAAGCGCGTATACCCGGCCGGCCGGTCCCGAGGCGAAGCTGCGAGCCGGATACTCGGAATCCTGTGGTGCGTACAGGCAGTCTTCGAGATGTTCGATTTCCGACGCTTCGGCGGCAGCAACAATCGAGACGGTTTCTTCGCCGGAACTGAATACCTGCGGGCCTGTCGTTACAGCAGGTACCCGGCGACGAGGATCGAAATGGTCGACCAGACGGTGCCTCCCGAGAAAGCGATCGGCGGAGTCCCGGGACATGGACGTAACCCGTGTGTCCTGCACGCGAACGCCGGCTTCATTTCCGAGTATCATGCCGTTTGGCCCGAGTTCGCAGACACTGAACCCGATACCACCGGCGAGGGCTATGCGCTCCGCGTGCCGTCGTGCCACAGACTCCAGCCGCTCAAGTGCCGCCACGCGTCGCCGGTGCGCGCTTGATCCGCTTTCGTGCCGCACCCGCCGACGCTCGGGTTCGAGATCGAGGATGTCCACTATGGAGGTATCAAGGAGAATGGCACGATCTGCAGAGAATACGCCGCTGTCAAAAAACAACTCATGTATTCGCGATCGAATGGGCTGATATCCGTGACGCGTGACCAGCTCGAGACCCTGCACCAGCTGCATTCGACCGAGCGCCTTCCGCTCGTTCGCGGGGAGCGTGGCGATCGAGGCGGCTACACGCTGCATGACCCGCCCCGTGTCCAGCAGTACCAGCCCCTCGGGATGCACCGATGCCCACTCGAGGAGGTGGCGCGTAATCAGACCTGCCAGATCGTTCAGGTTCGCGGCGAAAAGCAGCGGAACTGCCTCTGCCCGGTGATAGCGGAACGCGCGCCCGCTTCGAGTAAGATATGCCTGTTCACACGGTGCCGGTTCACCATGGGGATCGTGCATGACGTCTCAGATGGTATGCCCGCTGCAACGTGTCCGTCCAGCAGCTGCATTACCGTGGACCCAGCGGTACGTAGTGCCAGTCGGCCTGATCGATATGATCCCGCGCGACTGACCCGAGCGGCCAGGAGGTAGTCAGTTCCGCCATGCGATACATGCGCTCATCAACCTCAAACTCCACACCGGACTCCGTGCGCCCGGAGGTCCGCACACCTTCGGGGGACCCGGATGCGTCTCCAGGACCGGGAATGGAGCGTGCACTGTCGACTCCGACGAGGGCATGTCCGTGTTCAATTGACACAAAAAGACCGGCATCATATCCAAGGTGATGAAGAAGCGCCACGTAGGTCATGCCGAGGCTGTCACAGTCGCCGCTCGCGGTGAGCAGGCAGACAACCGGGGGCTGGAAGAGTCCCGCATTCACTGCCTGGCGAAACTCGAAGGCCTGAAGCCACGACAGCACGACGTCGGGCAGCTCGTCGTCGGATACGCGGTTTGCCTGTGCATATTCCTCGATCTGTCCGGCGAGATCCGACAAACGCGGGTAGGTGTCGCGATACAGAAGCCTGAAATATCGGCGCCATGCCGACAGCCACTCCGGAGCGTGTCTCGCTGCTTCGTTGGGGTCCGCCGTCGCTCCCGCCGGAGCGGCAGGGACGCGCGATTCGCCGGGACCTGCAAACTCGTATCCCGCAAGGAGACGCGCTTCCCGCCCAACCAGCAGGTCCCCGGTTTCGGCAGAGCCGGGTGTCGCCCGAAACACAACGCGTTCCTCGGGGTAACCGAACCGCAGCGACGGTCCGGGAAAGCGAATCGTCACCTCGGGCCACTCCTGCCCGCCTGAGTCACTCTCGAAGAACATCGCAACCGGGCCAGGCATGGGCTCCTCCGGGCCGAGAGCGTCGACCACGGAGAGCAGCAGATCCTGAGCCGACCGCGCCTGCGACGTCGGCGCTGAAACGACCACAACCGCCATAACCTCAGCGAGGTCGAGCGCAAGAATATAACCGGACCGGTCTGAGCGTTCGAGGCCGACCTCGGCAAACAGCGCTTCGTTTTCGTAATACTCGAAAACCGCGGCTTCGCCGGTGGCATCGGTCACCTCCGCGGCTTCCTCGACGAGCAGATCCAGGTCGGGAATGTCGGTATCTGAACTCCAGCGGTCCGCTCTGACCTCAGGCGCCGCGGTGCCGGGAAGCAGCAGTAGCAGCGCTTCTCCATCCGGCGAAGCCCCGTCGGGTGATAACGGTCCTCTGAACCCCCGCCACTGAAAGTGGGCTGCCGGCAGGGTCGATCCGATCGAATCGAGCTCCTCCGGAGCTACCTCTTCCCATCCCACCGGCAGGTCAAACAGGTATCGGAGGTTCGCGTCGTGAACGTACAACGCATGGCCGTCGTGCACAAACGACAACGCCAGAACCGAGAGCAGCAGAGCGCCACACATCTTTCTGCACAATAGCTTCATACTCTTCATGATCGGCCGCTTTCCCCCTTCCCCAAACCAGCCTGCCTGTATAGTATCACGACCCACCATGGAACCCACGTCTGTCCATCCGGGCAACCGTCGCGCGCTCCTCGTTGAGAGCTCAGCGAGTACCATTCCAATTCTCATGACACAGGGTGCGATCTTTACTGCGATCGCCGTCTACTTCTCGGTAGACGTCGTCGGCATCGCCTACGCGGCCGCCGTACCCATGGTTATGCAGGTTGCGCAGCTCGCCGGGCCGTCCATGATACGCGCGTTTCGGGGACCCGTGCGTCTGTTCCGCTTCGCCACCGTACTGCGCTGGCTGTGGGGCGTATTGATTGTCGCTGCGTTCGCCGGGATCCGCACGCCCGGAGTGTTCTTCGTGGTCTTTATTCTGACGCAGGCCGCCGCTGCCGTCGCCGGCAACGCGTGGATGTCCATTCTGCAAGCCGACCTTTCCGAGAACGAGCGAGGCACATTCTTCGGAACACGGAACGTGCTTGTATCGGCGACGACCGTCATCGCGGTACCGTTTATGTCTGTGCTGCTCGATGTTTTACCGGAACCGTTTAGCATTGTCGCAGTCATTGCCACGGGGCTGGCCGCGAATTTTGTCGCCTGGCAGGCAGTCGGACGCATTCACGAAGAGCCCGCGGCAGCTCTCGATGGCCGCATACCGGTACGAGCGATATGGGCCGATCGCCCGGCACGGCGAATGATCATAGCGTTTTTTGTCTGGAACACGATTCTGCTGTTTTCGGCGCCCTACTTCGCCTATCACCAGGTCGTGAACCTGCAGATCCCTATGAGCATCCTCGGACTCGCGACCGTAGGCATAAGCCTGCTGACCATGGCGTCGAGCAGAGCATGGGGAGTATGGGCAGACCGAATCGGCACGAAGAGCATTACCGTTATTGGCGTTATCGTAATCGCGGTGACTCCGGTGGTATGGTTGCTTATGAATCCCCGGACCTGGGCGGTGGGCCTTATCGCAGATATGATCCTGACCTCCACCGGATGGGGAGCGCTGAACGTCGGCATGGCCACGCTGCCTATGGAGGTCGCCCCGCGTGAAAAAGCGAGCGGGTTCTATGCCATGTACTTTGCAATCGGAGCGCTCGGGGGCCTTGTCGGTGCGGCCGCAGGCGGCGCGTTTGCCGGGCTTGTGGAACCCGCGCGCTTCACTGTGTTCGGCACCGAGTTCTTCGGGCTTCAGATCCTTATGCTCGTCGCATCGGTGCTGCGTCTGCTGATCATCCCGGTAATACATCGAGTCCCCACCCGGCGCTATGTCAGCCCCCGCCACCTTATGGTAAACGCGCTGTCGGTGATCGCACGCCGAAGCCCGGTTCGCCCTGTCGAGTTCGGGCGCATTACACGCTTCGGGTTTGCGTTTCCGAGATTCGGGAAGCCCAGGCGATAGCGGCCGGCGACCAGACTGTACTTGTTCGCGCTTTTTTGATGTTACAGAAGAAGTACGCCGGCGACTCCGCCGGCCAGGACGATAAGCACCGGATGGACCCGCTCGCCGACGGTAAGAAACAGCGTCATAGCCACCGCCGCGATCGCGCCGGTGAGCACTCCGTCAATCGCCCCCTCGGCAAACGAGAAGACCGCGAGGACAATCAACGCGAGCACCGCCGGCTTCACCGTGTTTTCCACCGGCACCTGCGTGCGCACCCGTCGCGCAATGAGCACGATCGCAGAAAGCAGCAGAACAGCCGGTGCGATAACCGCGGTGGTCGCGATCAACGCGCCGGGAACACCCACCAGCCGGAACCCGACAAAGGTCGCGGTATTCACCGCGATTGGTCCCGGCGTCATCTGCGCTATGGTAACAATATCGGTAAACTCCCGCCCCGTGAGCCATCCCTGCGTTGCGACCACTTCGTGATGAATGAGCGCAATCGTAGCGATCCCGCCGCCGTATGCGCTCAGTCCCACCGTGAAAAAGCTCACGACGAGCTGCCAGTACAGTGCGATCACGAGCGCTCCCTCCCGGCGCGTAGTCGTGCACGCGGGAGGCCGACTGCAAAGGCAGCGACAACGGCGAGCAGCGGATGAAGTTCAAGGATGATGAGAGCCGCGAGCAGGACCAGCGCGACAAGCACCGTGTAGATGCTGCGAACCGCCCCCTTTGCGTAAATCAGTGCCCCGTACGCGATCTGCGCGCTCACCGCCGCCGCCGCTCCCATCATGAACCTCGTGACGACCGGATTCTGCATATGATCGACCATAAATGCCGCGACCGCGAGCATGACCAGAACCGACGGCAGCGTTACCCCGAACACTGCGACGACAGACCCGCTCACGCCGCGGATATCGCGGCCAAAGAGAAAGGCGCTCGTTACGGCAACCGGCCCTGGTACGGCGGTTGCTTTTGAGATCCCGGCGGTGAATGCCGACTTGTCCATCCAGCTGCGCGCTCGCACCAGTTCGTAGTCGAGCACCGGAAGCATCGCGTAACCGCCGCCGAATGTCAGCA
>JBKHAN010000078.1:0-9963 GCA_046542845.1 Spirochaetaceae bacterium | reverse complement strand
CCACTACCCCGACGGTCCAAACGGTAGTACCTTCTGTCCACCATGGCGAAGCCCGAAGACAGCAGCGAACCCCGATTAACCGAACGCGTACGCACATCGCTTCGATTTCTCTTCGACTTCCTGCAACCGCACCTCAGACTGTTCGTGTCAGGACTCGTACTGTTGCTCCTGTCGAACGCCGTATTTCTGGCCTTCCCGTTTCTGACAGGACAGATCATTAATGAACTGTCGGGTGGAGAGCCATGGATAATCAGGGGAGTCGGAACGCTCAGCGCGCTGCTGCTCATCGTGCTCACCGTACGAGCAGTCTTCAACTTCGGGCAGATCTGGCTCTTCGGAGCCGTATCGAACCGCCTCGCGCGCGACATTCGTCGCCGCCTGTACGGCCATCTGCTGCAGCTTCCGATCGGGTACTACGACAGCCACCGAACCGGGGAGCTCCTGAGCCGACTGTCCAACGACGTAACCCAGCTCGAGACCGCGATTTCCGACGTGCTCGCGGGGCTGGTTCGACAGGTGCTCGTGGTAGTCTTTGGGATAACGATCGCGGTGTTTCTCGCACCGAGCCTTGCGCTATTTATGGTGCTCATTGTCCCGCCGGTCGCCCTTGGTGCACGGCGACTCGGGCGCATCATCCGGAAAAGAGCACGGGAAACGCAGGATCTGCTCGCTGAAAGCAGCACCATAGCGGAAGAAACGATTGCCGGTGTCGCGACTGTCAAGAGTTTCGCAAACGAAGACTTTGAATCCGTCCGCTACAACGAGGCTTTGTACCGCGTTCTCGGGAAGGCCATGGAAACGGTCACCCTGCGTGCGATCATCGGCAGCTCCATCGGTCTGCTCGTCACGGGGTCGCTTATTCTCGTTATATGGTTCGGCGCGACCCTTGTCGAGGCGGGAGCACTTGCGGTTGGAGATCTTATCAGCTTCGTTATTTACACCGGATTCATCGGCGGCTCGGTAGCTGGACTCGGGAACAGCATCACGCAGATTCAGCGCGTGCTCGGGTCGAGCGAGCGGGTTATCGAGCTCATGCAGATGGACCCGGAGCCAGGGCTTGGAGCCGCTCGACCGTCCGAGACCCCGGCAGAGGACACAGCCGCCGCCATACGGCAGGACACGTCCGAGACGCAGCAGGCTCTGCCGCCGCTTGCCGACGCTGTCGCGTTCCGGTCGGTCACCTTCGCCTATCCGTCCCGACCCGATCTCGTCGTTCTCAAGAACCTCGACCTCACGATTCCGCGCACCTCGCGTGTCGCCCTCGTCGGGCCGAGTGGATCAGGGAAGTCCACGATTGTGCGGTTGCTTCTGCGTTTTTACGAACTGAACGAAGGCACGATCCTGCGGGACGGGACAGACATTACCGCTTTCGATCTACGCGCGTACCGCTCGTGCTTTGCCATCGTGCCCCAGGATGTACTGCTCTTCGGCGGATCGATAGAAGAGAACATACGCTACGGCCGTCCTGACGCCGGCGCGGAGGAGGTCCGTGCCGCGGCTGAGGCGGCGCACATGACCGAATTTGTCGACCGCTTCCCGGAGGGCCTTTCGACCATAGTCGGTGAGCGCGGTGTGCAGCTCTCGGGTGGTCAGCGTCAACGGGTCGCCATTGCGCGCGCCATGCTGCGCGACCCGGAGTTCCTGATTCTCGATGAAGCGACAAGTTCCCTCGACGCGGAAAGCGAGTGGCTTGTGCAGGATGCACTTGACCGACTCATGGAACACCGGACCACGCTTGTCATTGCCCATCGGCTCGCAACCGTACGAAAGGCCGACAGCATCGTTGTGCTCGATCAGGGATCAATCGTCGAGCAGGGAACGCACGAGGAGCTAGGACAGATTACCGACGGCCTGTACGCGAAACTTGTGCGCATGCAGGGCCTGGGAGATGCGGTCGAGACCGGGTCTCGCCTCTGACACCTCGATAACCGTACGCTATCTCTTCTTCCCAAGGCTGCGCGTGCCGTGTCGGATAATCCACTTCGCCTACGGAACAGAGACGGTGTAACCGACTGTGACCTCGAGATCGACCGTAAGCTCAGCTCCTGAAACGAATGCCAGACCGCTACTCTCCACGTCGATAGCGGCAACGAAGGCATCCTGCCCGCTGTTGAGAATGTCAACCAGCTCGGCACTGTTGGCCGACCCGGAACCGAGATCGTCGTCGCCCTCGAGTACGACGGTAAAGACCCGCTCGTCGTCGACCTCAGGCTCAGAATTTTTGTCGTTCGCGGTTCGGCTGAACCAGCGCCGTAGCCCGAGGCGGCGCGATCGAAAGATACCACCACTGTTCTGCATGTTGACGAAGTTGCTCATACAGAGAAGCTAACACACGAGACCAGTGTTTTACAGCGCGTCAAAAAGCCACTCGAGATCTTCGGCACTGAGCCCCGCGAGGCCTCCGGCGTCCGAGCGGATGATCGACTCGGCGAGGTCACGTTTATGGTCCTGCAGGCGCAGCATCTTCTCCTCGATTGTACCCGCGGTAATGAGCCGATAGGCAATGACGTTTCCCACGCGTCCGATGCGGTGGGCGCGGTCTATCGCCTGCGCCTCGACGGCAGGGTTCCACCAGGGGTCCAGGAGTATTACGTAGTCGGCGGCGGTCAGGTTTATGCCGAATCCCCCGGCCTTGAGGCTGATGAGGAACACCGCTGATCCCTCGTGGTTCTGAAACGCGGCGATCTGCCCACCGCGCGCGCGCTGCGGGGTCGACCCGTCGATGCGGAAGCGCCGCGGTCCCTCGTCCGACGTCGAGCCCGAGAGTCGGCGCTCGACCTCATCCATCACGGCGGTGAACTGCGAGAACACGAGCGCCTTGTTTCCTTCACTATGTATGGTCGCTACGAGCTCTTCGAGCTGGTCGAGTTTGATACTCGGGACAGAGCGGTAGTCCGGATCTACGAGCGACGGCAGGATCGCCGCCTGCCTCAGGCGAAGCATGGCCTCGAGTATGTGCATCCGCGCGCCGTTCACGCCTTTTTGCTTCACGCGCTCCTGAATCGAGCGCTTGAACTTTCGCCGAAGCGACTCATACACCTGCGCCTGTTCGCGACCGGGCTCACCGAAGTGCAGGCGCTCCTCGCGTTCGGGGAGCTCGGGTGCAACCTCACGCTTGCGCCGTCGCAGTAACAGGGGGTGCACGATGCGTTGCAGGCGGGCGCGGGCATCATCATCTCCCGACTCTTCTACAGGTCGGGCATAGCGCACGCGAAAGTTCGTCAGCGTTCCGAGCATTCCGGGCATCAACAGGTCGTAGAGCGACCACAGTTCGATGGTGTTGTTCTCTATCGGCGTCCCGGTCAGCGCGATGCGGTGTGGGGCCGCTATCGTTTGAAGCGCTGTTCGCGTTTTCGATTTCGGGTTCTTTACGACCTGCGCTTCGTCGAGGATCAGGTAATCAAGCGGAAGAGAACGAAACAGGCTGATGTCCAGCCGCACGGTTGCGTAACTCACGAGCACGACGTCGACGCCGGAGAGTTCGTCGGCGGTTTTCGCCCGCCCCGGTCCTGCGTGTATGCGGGAGGAAAGGCCGGGTGCGAATCGCGCGATCTCGTTGCTCCAGTTCGTCAGCGTCGAGACCGGCGCGACTACCAGCGCGCGGTCCATGCGGTCGCGCGTGCGGGCGGTCAGCAGGCACGCGAGTGCCTGAAGCGTCTTTCCGAGTCCCATGTCGTCTGCGAGGCAGCCGCCGAGTCCGTGCTCGTGCAGGAACCAGAGCCAGCTCAAACCATGGAGCTGATACGGCCGCAGCGTGCAGTGCAGACCCTCAGGGGGATCGAGGGGATCAAGGCGTTGGAAGGATGCGATTCGTTCCCGGAGTGTTCGTAAGGCTGCAAAAGCCTCGTGCTCGGGGTTATCCGCGTGCTCTTCGACGAGGGCGAGTGTAGCGAGATCCCCCGCTGCGACACGGAGGCGAGACGCCCCTGCGAGGTAGCGTTCGAGGTCGGCGGTTCCGGTAAACACGTACAGTTTCCCGCCCGCCCGAATCACCCCACCACGATGCTGCGGATCCTCGATAGGGATAAAGTCTTCGCCGTCGCGAACGCCGAGTTCCGCGTCGAACCATCCTTCCCCGGAGGCGCGGACCCGATACGACGGCACGGAGTTCACCCTTCGAATGCGTTCGTTTTCCAGGCGCAGCTCAAACCCTGCGTCGAAGATACCGGTCGCGCAGGCGCGTATGAGTTCTCCGGCGGGGCAGTCGAATACCGCGTCGAAGGCGGGGCCCCGGGAGCCGGTAATCTTCTCGAGTGCGTCGCCGACGATATCGTCCGCCTGCTTCAGATAGTGCGCTTCGATGTCGGGGAGGCGACGGTATACGGTCGGTATGTCCGGTTGCGCGCCGGTCGTCGAGGGGTCGTGTGCCGCAATTGCTGCGCCTCCGAAAGGAATCGCCCGTTCGCCATACCGGAACAGAACGTATACGGTCGAAAAGTATCCATGCATAGCCCGTACGCTGAGTATGGGCTGAGGCACCACGGTGAGCACGGTCAGTTCCTCGGGCGGATCCTCGACCCGCAGCACGGTCCCGAGCCGGCGACGGCAGGTTTCCGCGAGTGTTGCTGCGCCGTCGAGGTCGACGCGCGGGGCATCGCGCAGGAGGCGTGCGAGCGCGAAAATGACCGGTGGCGAATCGAAGCGAAACAGGAGTATGCCCGCTTCGGGCACTGGAACGATCAGCAGGCGGTTGTCAGCGTCGGCTGCCTTTCCGTGCTCAGCGGAGAGCATGGTATAGCGCGGAGCGTCGACGCCGCCGGATGCCGCTGTCTCTACCCGCAGGCGCGCTTCGAGCAGGGGGCCTGACCCGTCGTGTCCCACGGCCGCCCAGCCAAGGATCATTCCCTCCATAGGAACAGGACGTGCCGGTACCGGATCGGTTCCGGGTTTGTGCGCGAAGTACACTTCGAGCGATGTTCCTTCCTGCATCCGTTCGAGTTCGGATGCGAGCGCCGCGACCGCCGGGGTCATTCTGCGTTCCTGCGAAACGATGTAGCGATACAGGTGCTCCGCAAGCCCTGGTGCCCGCAGCCGCGGTTTCCCAGTCGAGTAGGCCTGCAGCGCGCCGTCGCTGCCGTCTTTCTTGAGGTACACCAGCGCGGCGCGAAGATAGAGCCTCGGCTCCTCCCGGTTACGGGTGTAGGGTTCGTCGGGAGCGCCAATTATTTCGAGGACGGGGCGGTAGACTTTCTGCCGTTCGCTCCCGGGGATCCGTCCGGTGCGGCTGCTGAGCGAGCCGTCGGCCTCAATAATCACCCCCGGGTCGGGTAGAGGGTCGTAGTCGGCGGTACTATCGCGTGCACCAGGGCGGCCACGGGGCTCGGATGCCCGGCGCGCGGTCTCCCGGCCGAGCTCCGTCCCCGGTACGATCCGCGGGTCCTCGGGGTCTATTGTGGATTCGTAGGTGCCGTGTGCGAAGGTTTCAAGCACGGTATACGCGACCGCTCCGATATGCCGGCACGCTCTCCCGGATGCCGAACACGCGCACGAGGGGTTTAGCCTGTTACCGATGAAACTGAACGTGGTCCGGTACGCGCGAGCTCCGTCGGTCACTACGGCGCGCAGCTCTCCAGGCGTCGACGAGGTGAGCTCCACGGCGTCCAGCTCGCACAGATCCCATGCGTCGTGATCGGTGCGGTCGTCAGGGAGAAATTCCTGTGGAGGTACCTGCTGAAACACGTTGTACCAGAAGGCCAGGTGGCGGGTAGCGACCGGTCGCGGCATGTCTGTCAGTATATAACCGGTTCGGCGTCAAGGTCTCGCCAGATATACCAGGTTGCAACGGTTCTCCAGGGACGCCACCGTTCGGCGTGGACCGACAGTCGCTCACGGCGTGCCGCCAGCCGTGCCGTGTTCGACAGTTCCTCGTGGATGTCCCACGTGTAGAGTTTCGCCGCCGCGTTGACCAGTCCTATGTCTCCGAGGGGCAGGATGTCCGGTCGTTGCAAGTGAAATATAAGCACCATATCTGCGGTCCACGGACCGATCCCGCGCAGAGCGGTGAGCTCGCTGTGTACCTGTGCGTCGCTGAAGTCGGCCCACATGGTGTCGTCGATGGCGCCGGTCGCGAACGCTTCGGAGATACCGCGAATGTAATCGGCCTTCCGCCACGACAGGCCCAGGCCGCGGAGCTCGGCGAGATCTGCTGCCGCCAGCGCGTAAGGCAGGAGTCCGGGAAACGCTGTGTTCAGTCGCTTCCATATCCCGTCTGCAGCCGCTACCGATATCTGCTGGCCGACGATTGCGTTTACGAGCGTCCGAAACGCGTTGCCACTTCCCCGAAGGACATCGGTCCCGTGCATTCTAATGAGGCCCGCGAGTACCGGATCACGCCCAGACAGGTCCTCACAGGCCTGCGTCCAGTATGTGGGTCCGGGGAGCTCTTTCAGAATACGGTCCCGATCATACTCTGACATGCCCAGAAAGGTAGACAGACAGCTCTACGGGGTCAAGCGTGGACCGACGGCCGATGTTTGAACAGTAGATGAAGGCAGTGCAAAGATTCTGTCAAGATGCGCGTGCATCAGGCCTGTGTGACGCTGAATACGCGTACTATGTACTGTACCGAGGTATTACGATGGGTTTGAAAATCACTGCGTGGTTTGGCGGTGTATCCCGCCGAATGGTGGCGGTGGTAGTAATTGTGCTTGTTCTGTGTTCCAGTGTCGGCGCCGCATTGGTTGCCGTTCACGTACGGCTGTCCGATATAGAGGATCACATCGCGCACCGCGCAGAGAGCGAGCGCGATACAGGTCGGGCAACCACCGCGGACGAGGACGACATCGCAACTGACGTATTCGAAGCTGCAGTTACCGGTGTTGAAGAGGTCCTGGAACGCCGGAATACCGCATCAACTGAAGATTTCCTCGAGCGGCTTACCAACCCACAGAATGAAGCGTATATCGCCGATGAGGCGCTGGGTCTTTATCGACGAGTTGACGGGCACTTGCGCGTATCGCTCTGGTCCGGGGACCGCCGGTTTTTCCGCCTGGAGGCACACGCCGTCCGTGGTACCGTTGAAATCGAAAGTCAGCTTGGTGAACAGATTACAGTTTCAGACACCGAAAACGACCGCAGCAGTGCGCGGGCATTTTTCGAGGAAGAGGCCGCTCGCATGGCCGACGTACTCGAGACCGAATCACGAATGCGGGAGGAGCTTGAGCGTCTGTCAGGGCGCGCTCCTGTTGCGAGCATTCTCGAACGCGACAATCTGCGAGTAACCCGTATCGTGCGTGATGGATTTGTCCTGCGTCGCGGGTTTGTGAACGAGGGGGGCGCAGTCATTACCCGTGTCTCGCTGCACGCGGAAGAGGACGAGTATCGCGTGGACGGTCGCGTCACAGAGGGTGGGCTTCGCGAATTTTCAGGTGCAGTCGCAGACGCCTTGCGTGCATACGACCCGGCGCAAGAAATGGAGGCCGTGCTCACAGAGCTCGAAGAACGTGCAGATACCATCGTCTCCGACCAGGGCTTTGCCGAGTATCTGGAGGAACGCGGGCTTGAGGCTAGGGTATCCCCTTCGGATGACGCAGACCTGGAAGACACCGACTGGCCGCGGGAATACTACCGGCTTGTCGATATTGAAACGCGTGAACCGCTCGCGTACATAACGGTTGACGCGCTCGACGGTACGCTGGAGCTTGTGGATGTCGATGCCGAGGTGTCGTCGGTCCTTGACCGGGTCGCCGCGACGCACGGACTCGGCGGGGCTGTCGATACCGGTACCGATAATCCCGGCTTTCTCCTGCTGGGTCTGAAAGATAACCTGCCGGATTCGATCATGTACGTACGTCCCGGTGCAGAAGAGATTTCGATCATCAGCATCCCCCGGGATATCTATGAGGACGGGCAGAAACTGAACGAGGTGTATTCGGTCTACGGCCCGGACCCGATGATTGACCGCATTGAGCGTCGTCTCGGGCTTGAGATTGATCATTACATCGCGATTGATATGTACGCATTTTCCGATGTGGTAGATGTTCTCGGACGCGTGCCCGTGGACATCGAACGTGAATTTCTCGACCCGACCAAACATTACAGCGTCGACGGCGAGCGACGGATGCTCTACTTTCCGCCCGGGGAACACGAGTTGAACAGCGACGCTGCACTGAGTTTCGCGCGTTCACGCGCTACGTCGTCAGACTTTGACCGCGCGCGGAGGCAGCAAATCATACTCTCGGGAATTCGCGAGCGGGTCGATCAACTTGCTCTGCGCGACGTCGATACGATCGTTCAGCTTATTCGCGTTGGCCTGGAACATTCCGACACCGACATCGGTTTTCTTGACACGCTGCAATACTACCGACGCTACCGTGACGTTGAAGGAACGCGGCGGCTGGTACTTTCCACTTCGAATGTTTTTTATTCGACCTACAGCGGGCTCTACGAGGACGGTCGCGATCCCGGGGAATCGGAAGACGATACGGAAGATCGCGGAGCGTGGATCCTGCGCCCACGAGCCGAAAACTGGGACTCCGTCCAACAGTTTGTTCGCGACTGGCTGTCGGGGGGGCAACCTGAAGCGGACGATTATTTTGATCGGCCATCCGAGGAACCTGCCGGGGGTGTCGACATAGACGCAGTACAGGAGCTCAATCTGCCGCGATCCGAGGGATAAACAGGCGAGGCACAGGGCAGACCCTATTGAACGTGTGTTTCGATCGTCAGTCCACCTTTCCCGGAGCGTAAAATGGTACTACTTTTGTCGACATGAAAGACGGTGCAGGTAAAGCGATTCGACAGTACATCATCACGGTGCTGAACGGCATGGCCCTCGGGCTCTTCTCGTCGCTGATCATTGGTCTGATTCTGCAGCAGATTGGCGTTTACTCCGGCATCGAACTCATTGAGCGCTTCGGCCGGGCGGGGCAGCATCTTATGGGACCGGCTATCGGCGTGGGTGTCGCGTACAGCGTGGGAGCGTCGCCGCTGGGCATGTTCGCCGCCGTTGTTACTGGTGCACTTGGGGCCGGCACGGTGGTACAGGCCGAGGCGGGTCTCATGATCGCGATCGGGGAGCCCGTTGGTGCGCTTCTCGCGGCTCTCGCGGGTGCCGAGCTCGCAAAGCTCGTTCAGGGCCGGACGAAGCTTGATATTATTCTCGTCCCGGCAACTGCTATTCTCGTCGGAGGCTTCACCGGGGCGTTTCTCGCCCCCGCCGTCGCTGCGCTTATGAGCGCTGTCGGGGAGTTCATCAACCTGTTGACCGGATTGTACCCGCTGCCCATGGGTGCGCTCGTTGCCGTTACCATGGGCATGATCCTCACACTCCCGATTTCGAGTGCGGCCATCGCGATCTCCCTTGGGCTCAGCGGTCTGGCGGCCGGAGCTGCGACTATAGGGTGCGCGTGTCAGATGGTCGGCTTTGCCACATCAAGCTTCCGGGAGAACCGCTTCGGGGGGCTCGTCTCGCAGGGGCTGGGCACATCGATGCTGCAGATCCCGAACATTGTGAATAATCCGAGAATCTGGGTGCCGCCTGTCGTCGCGTCGGCCGTCCTCGGCCCGCTCGGGACCGTTGTCTTCGGCATGGAGAGCAACCGCGTCGGCGCCGGGATGGGAACAAGCGGGCTTGTCGGGCAGTTCGCGACACTCGAGACCATGGGTACTGCCGGGATACCGGGAATACTGCTTCTGCACTTTGTACTTCCGGCGGTAATAAGCCTCGTGGTGAGTGAGTACATGCGCAGGAAGAACTGGATCAGGTCCGGGGATATGGCGCTGGACGTTTCTGGGCGTTAATCTCGCGCGGGTAGCTGAGGCACATTATGTTATCCAGGTATCACGTATCATTTCGTCCAAACTGATCGTATGTTCACCGCCATCCAAACTGTGTACTACCAATTCGTAGGATAAAGATTCCGTACACACGAAAATGTTATAAATTGCACCGCTGCACCGAAAAACAACTTGCATATTTTTACACAAGGCTTGTATAGTTTCTCAAATCATTTTATTAGGAGG
>JBKHAN010000077.1:0-10063 GCA_046542845.1 Spirochaetaceae bacterium | reverse complement strand
ACGCACCCTCACAGGAGGCTTTCGGCTCCGCCGAAAGCCCCGCTACAGCGATCGACCTGATTTCCGGGAACGACGCGAAAAAAACGTCGCCGAACAGGCGTTCCGGTCTACGGTGTTCACTCAGGGAGCGTGAAGCACAAAGGAATACTGGTCTGGCGCTTCAACGGTAAAATTGCGATCGGCCCCGTCAACAACTTCGACCGATCCCTCCACGACTGAAACGCTTCGGCGCGTCAACTCAAACTCGGCAGCTGAGCTGCGTATTGTAAAACCATCTACACGCACGGTGACGGGGAATTCGTTACCGCTTTCGACCATAATCCGTAAGGCGCCTGCCCGAAGATTTATTGCGACGCTCGGACTGACTTGTGAGATAGTCGCTATCGAAAGCGGCTGCATTCGTATCTGGAGGCCGTCGCCTTCGGCGATAATGTTGGAACTGAGCCAGGTGCTCAGTACCGTATCGTCGCTAATCGTTCGGCCGATTACGGCCCTTCTCCACCCGATATCATCGACGAGAATTTCTGCCTGCCCCTGTGACTGTACAACCTCCAGCGCATCGAGATTAGAGGAGATGGTCATTAAAGCCGTTCCGAAAAGAACAAGCCGAAACCACGATGTCATATCGAAAGTCTCCCGTTAAAACGAAGAAGGCTTTGCCGAACGGGCCCACCGAAAAGAACGGTTGATTCCGCCGAGAGTGAGAACCCTGTAACCGGTTCAACCAGCAGCCGCTGCTGAAACTCAATCCCCATAAATTGCCCGCCTGGATCAAATCCGGTCCGCGGTCCTGGAGCTCCGCTTGGCACGCCGATGGCTCGGATGGCGATGTCCGGAACCAATCTGCCCGTGTTCGCTCCTATGGCAACATCGGTTGCAGCACCTGCTTCCGCCACAAGGACGTCCACGGGAGGTTCGGCGTAAATGGTACCCACAGGCTCACCAGCGGGAGCGGGAAACCCTGCAGCGCCGCGGAACGATCCCGCATAGAGCATACGTATCCAGATGTTGCTGAGCCAGTTTACGCCCGCATCGAGGTCGAGTCGGGTGTTCAAGAGTACGGGAAACGCAGGTTCGGCGGTATTGGTCGCATTGGTGTCGGCCTCTGCGACCCAGGATCCATACGCTGTGGTTCGGTGCATCACGCGACTGCCAATCGGGCCTTCAACGGTGAATCCGGTCTTGATACTGTCCGATCGACTGTCCGTCGTTCGCGAATTTATAGTTCCGACGGCAGTGAACCAGATTGTCTGCTCCACAGCGAGCAGCGCGGATTGTAATTCTCCGGTTAGAATCACCGTTCCAAGACCCGTTGACGTTCGGTTGTCAGGTGCGACTTCGTTTATCACATCATCCAGAAGGGCCAGGGAAACAGCAGAAACGTCAAATCGGGTTTGCGGCCAGCTCATACTGAAACGTACGCCGTCACCGAGTTGCTCCGCCTCGATGCCGTCCGTATTCGAGAAAATCAATCCGGACGCGTCTCTCAACGGGATCCGTCCGGCCTCGCTTTCAACCCAGGCTCCCAGACGGTCTGCCGGGTAGAACAGAAACCGAAGCCCGGAATGATTCGCGTACACACGGAATCCTGTCTCGCCGTCTATAAATCCAAGATTGTCCTGTGCGGCATAAACCGCTCCAAAGCCGAAGCGGTACGTCAAAAGACCTCGGTTCAGCTCCTGTGTCACCGCGAGCATTCCGGAGACTGTGTCACGTGCCGAAAATATTCCGCCTGGAGCATCGCTGACCCGAGCGCTTCTATGGCGGGCAACAAGATTCCAATCAGTTCCTGCAATCGATGCCGACACCGATACTGGACCAGCGCAGACGGCGAAGAGACATATTGAACAGGCGAATCCATACACGAATCGTCGCCGGCACCTGCGGTTCATAATCCCCCACCCTCACGCACAGTGGTTTCCAGGCGATGAACAAAGTCGATGAGGTCTGCGCCCGTCACAGCCTGTCCAGCATAACTCCAGGGCAGGAAGAAACCTTCGCCTTGGAGAACGCGGAAGGCTGACCGGGTAGAAGGTAAAAGCTCGTATCGCAGATCGCCGCGTAGATCGAAGAACTGCATGGCGTACAACGCAACATCACCGCGCGTAGCGGGACGATCGCCGGAGTCCGTTTCCAGGGATAACAGGTTGTCGTCTAAAGGGAGTATGCCCGCGGATGCCGACAGGAAAACTCGTGCGTCCTCGCGCGAAACGACGTCACGATTCAAAATAGAATACAGAAGCGCACCGGACTGCGCACCTGCGTACATCGCGGACAGGAAAACCAGCACAAGACCGACCATTGCGGTTCGCATCATACTGGACCGTACTGTAGCATGAACAACTCGACCCGCACAATCAATACGGAAAAGACGAGGATTGACGATAGTATCTATCCGGTAGTACAACAAAACAGGCTATGAGCACGGAACCACCCACCACGAATCCAGAAGGCTCAGAAGAGCAGCTACACGCCGTAGCGGGGCTTACCGATCTGGAGCAAGAGGAAATACAGACCCACATCGATTCCATAGCCGGGGAAAACCGCATACCGGTGGCGAGCGAAGCATTCCAGTTGAGATCCGCACCGCGAGGACTCGTGTTACCGCTTCTTGTTTCACTCGCAACCATGGCGCTCGTGGCCGCTTCGTTAACGTCCATGCACCGTCTGTATATGCGGGACGAGCAGACTATTCGTCAGCGTGCCGGCGAGTTTGTCTCTGTCGAAGGACGCCTCATACGGGCGCTCCGCGAGGAAACGCGCGAACAGCTTACGGCGAAGCAACAGGAAATCTCGTCGATTCGCAGCAGACTTTCGCAGCTGGAAGCGGAGCAGGCCGCTATCGAGGCTGACTTTGAGCAACGTATTGCGATCCGAGAAGCCGAAATTCGTGAAGAGCTAGAACGCGAGATTGAAGCCGAACGTGCGCGGCTGATCGCCGAAGGACTCGGGAATGAGGAGATTGATCGGCTCATGGAGCAGTTCGAACGCGAACGACAGGCGTTTTATGAACAGCAGCTGCAAGAGTATCGTGAACGGCTTGAAGAAGAGCGACTTGCCCTCCAGACGAATATCGATGAGCTTCGTGCAGAGTTTCAATCGCAAATTGAGCAACTTGAGCTGGAGCGAAACGCGCTTCGGCAAGCGTTTGTTCGTCGGGAACGCGAGTTACAGGCAGAGCTGCAGCAGCGTACGCTTCGAGCCTCGATCGAACCGTCGGAAGCGAATGAAAATGCGGTGGCGGCAGTCGAAGAACTTGCCGATCTTTCGACTCGTGCTGAGCAGGATCAGCTTTTCGAGCGGCAGGTAAATGGACAACTTTCCCTGGTTCAGGAACTGGTTGCAGGCGCTGAATGGGACCGGGCTCGATCGGCAATAGAAGAAACACGCGTTTTGCTGAGTGAGCCTGATTTTTCGCAGATCATGGCAGCTACAGCCCGGCGAGAGTCTGCGCTGTTCCTTCTGCAACAGCTTGAGCTTGTAATTGACCAGCAGGAAGCACTCGAACGTGAATCACCGCTCCCTGAAGCTCCTGAGACAACCTCCGATACCATTCAGCCTCCTTCGAATGAGGATACTGCTGAGCTTCTGGATCAGGTCGCGTTTTTCCGCGAGGCCGCAGCGGTCGCCGAGAGCCGGTTCCGCGACCTGTCTGTGGAGTCTGAAATTATCATTGATGAACTTACGTCGCAGATTGCCGATCTTTCTCAATACCAGCAGCAGGTGTCGGAGGCACAACGGCGCTACCGCGCGTTCCTTGAGTCCGTGCGTAATTCACGAGGGGACAATTCTGATCAGGCGTCGCTGGTCGCACGTCAGGAACTCGATGATCTTCTGCGAAGTCCTGAATTTGTGACACTGTTCGAAGAGCTTTCTGACGAGGTGACCGTGCTTTTCTCGGCGGTTCAGGCTGCCGGATCTGACGCCGCGCTCGCGGAAGCGGCGACCGTGGTTACCCAGATCATGACCGAACCGAGCGTAACCGGACGGCTCAATCGATTGCAGTTTGAACGCGATGACGCTGCGGGTAATCAGGAATTGCTCATGATACTTGACGCCCTTGAACGGGCGATTACCGAGGAAAATTAACCCTTCAGAAGTCAAGTCTGAGGCCCAGAAAAAGGTTTCTAAGGTCCACCACGTTTGAATCGAGCGTTAGAAGTCCTGGAACCCGACCGTCCGGAAAGCGATTGCGCGCAAACGACGCATTAATAAACCGCTGCGGATTGCCGGCAAAAATGAGTGCGGGTTCGTACTCGATCAGAAACTGGAGACGACGGCTCATGGCATACTCACCACCGAGGGTCAGCGTGAGGGCCGCTGGTGCGGCGTCGCGGTCGAGGGAAACGCCCGACAGGCTCGGGTGTGCGATTCGCAGGTAACCGCCGGCACCGACGAACGATCGAAACTGCCGTTCAGCTGAAGTGACGTATACACCCGAATCGAAGCTTAGAAACGACAACGCCGACCCTGTCTGAAATAAACGTTCGCTGTTGTCAATGGGGAAAACTCCAAGGTACTGCGTCATAAAACCGGCGCGCAGGTAAAGCGTCCCGGGGATTGCATAGTACCAGACGCGAGTCCCGGGAAACTGAAGGCTCGAAAGCCTTACATCAACTCCCATCTGCGCCTGTTCAACCTGATCGAAGGCAACATCTACCGGGTCAATACTGACGAAGATCGCCTGTTTCTCGCGATAGTATCCCGGCAGCTCGGCAGACAGTACCACGGACGACGACGAGGGTACTGTGGTTTCAAACCGACCCGATTCTCCAATCCGTACGTCTCCACCGGGAAGCCCGGAAATGACGCTGCCCGGCAGCGCGGAAACGGTGAGCGCGGTTTGCTCGACGATGCGTTCAAAGTTTTCATGAAGCGCCGTTTCCATCGGTTCCCATAGACCGACGGTCAGCACTCGAAAGTCGATACGGAATCCCGGGCGAATGACGTCGCTCCACGCCGCCCTCGCGCGCAGGAGGTCATAGGCCTCAAACTCCACCGTGAGGTTTTCAAAACCACCGCTTGCGATCACATGCAGGATGCTGTCCGCGTCTACGGCGCGAGCGAGGGCTTCCCGAGCGGCACGAGAGGAGGGAATGGAAGCATCGGGCGACTCAACAATTACCACCGAATCGGTGGATGCTGCCGCCGCGGTCAAAAGAGAGGAGTACAGGATGAACGACTGCCGGTCGGTCATGGTGTCGGGCTCGACTTCGAATACAAAAAGCATAAACCGGGGTCTTGCGAGCGCGTCGCGACGGTCTTCGACAAACGACTGGCCCGAAGCAACAACACCAGTGACAAAGAGCGCGACAAAGAACAGCGCCCGCGTGATCAGGACCCTACTTCGACAAACGCCTCGTTTTACCACCATCGACGATACCTCGTAAGAATCCGCGATGCCGGGTCGAATCGATACATGTACTGCTGCCCATCGGTGACGAGGAAGGCGAAGGAACGATTAAACGAACGATCACCGGCGATCCGGACCCGGTTTTCGACCAGATCCAGTTGTCCCTGCTGTGTCCACCGATAGTATTCAAGCCATCCGTCACGCCGCCGCAGAAAGAACCCCTCGGCTGTTGCGTGTGTGTCCAGCGGGCGATCCGCTGCAATCGAGATCCGAAAATCGTCGCCGGAAGGCAGGAGCTCACTCAGGTTGCCGTCAAGCAACTCTGTCAGGTCAAAGCGGACGGCTACAACCCGCTGTACCGCCGGCTGCGACAGTAGTAGGGTTACCTGGTCATCCACAGGGTGAAAGGCGGCGTCGAGGATCTGAAAGCCTTCCGAGGCGGATGCCGGTCTGTTTCCCGGTGCGAGAATGGAGAGCGATGCCTGGTCTTGCAATGTCCAGGGAAAGGTTGCATCGGTATATCGAGCCCATTGCATGTCGAAGCCGGTAAACTCACCGGCCGGAAGCGAGAATACAACGATGGAAGGATCGGCTACTGCGGGGGGGTCGGTAAAAGCTGGAACCGTTACCCCCGGTCCTTCAAACCCGAGAAACGGCAACGTATCCTGGGGAACTCCGTCAGGATCCAGAATTGTATTACCCGCAAGAATGTTCCCGTCCGGTCCGAATACAAAGGGGCGCCCGAAGGTGTCGAGGTCACTCAATGGTTCTGCGGTATTCAGCAGGTTAAGGTCAGCGTCGAATACCAGGAGGCGTCCGAGATACTCAAAACCGGACGAGGTACTCTGTGTTGGCGGTTCGACCAGGAGGAGCAGGCGCGGAGCATCTGTGTCGGTACCAACCATTTCGATTCGGTATTCGATCGATCCCGCCCTGCTCCAGATGTCGTCCACTCGGCTTCCAAGATCCACCGAAATATCGGTATACGCGAGAAAGTCGGGAAAAGAAGCGACGCTTAACAGATCGCATGAATTCGCAATCGTGACCGTCAGCAGTATTACGCTGAAGAGCTTCACCATGAAAAACGCGCCCCTGCGCTGAAAGGAATGATGCCGTACGGTGTGCGCATCCAGATACGCCCGAGCGTGTTATAGCCTATCCCCAGCGTATACCGCAAATCGGGTCGCAGAAAGAACGAGCTCCGGCCCAGATTGAGTTCCACAGTCGGTTCGCCAACCATTACGTACCAGTCGTTGTAGTCGCGGCCCTCCAGACCAACTACGTCCGAGACGGTTACGCCGAACCCCGTTCCCACATGAAGTCGCACACGCGAACGATAGTCAAAGACTATGTAGCGGCCCGCCGCGAAGCTGTAATCGAATACCTGTACATCGCGCGCATCGGGCGAACCAGCAGGCCGAAACAGACGCTGGTGCTCTACCGAAACGAAAAGCGTGTCGGGTACGATGTGAAGCCTGGCCGCGACCCCGACTCCAAACCCCATGCCGATGCTTGAGCGGATGCCCAGATCATATTGCGTCTGGCGCACCATCGCAGGGAGCTCAATCACGGACTCGCGAGCTGGAAGCGAAAAAACGCCCTCGATTCGATGATATCCTGGCTTTTCTGCGTGAACCTGCAGGGACGTCCCGATCTCATATTGAACGAACGGCACCAGAAGCGTGCCACCGGAAATGGTGCCGACACGGCGGTCGATAAAAAAAACATCGGCGGATTCGGTTGCTCCGCGCACCAGAACACTCTCTACAAGACCTTCGGGTTCTTCCGCGAAATACTCTCCGGCAAGGTACCGATCTACCACCGGCTCCAGGTCGGCGACAGCTGCCTCGACACCGGCAAAGACCGTGAGTCCCTGCCGTGCCCGCGCGAGAACGCCACCAAGAGGTGCGTTTACCGTGGGATCGTACAGGACGAACTGCACGAAGAACTGTCCGTCGGTGTTCAGGAAAAACGCACCAATAATCAGTCCCGCATCGGTGCTATCCACTGAACCCAGGATTGCCGTAGTCCGCCGCTCGGAGGGAACCCTCCCGGGATCGATGGTTGGTGATAGATCCCCGGCTACCGCTGTAAGACCCTTTTGAACCAGCATCTGTTCAATACTCGTGCGAAGGATTCGGGGCGTCACCACGTCGTCGACGGTGTCGCCAAGTGGTGCTATGAGCACGAGTACCGTCCGGTTTTCCCCAGGATCGTCTAATGGCGATTGTGCGTATCCGGACGCGAGAGTCACGACGAATAACACGACAACAATCGTGAACCGGCGCGAGGGCATGAGCGACAGGCGGATCAGTGCGTGCCTCATTTCTCCGTCATAACCTCAACACCATTCCACTCCTCCGGTGGAGGGCTCACCTGGTAGCGACGGCACCGATCGATCATCATGGCGCACAGGGGATCGTCGGGCACGTCTGCCGCCACCTGTTCGAATATTCGTTCGGCTTCGGAAAAATCACGTTCAAAATACCGCTCCATGGCATTATTGTGCAACGCCCAGGCGCGGCGTTCGGCGTCGGTCAGGCTGAGTTTCGCCGTGTAGATACGCAGTCCCCCTTTTCGCCCCTTTACCGCCACGGTGTCTACGAGGCGAGTTAACAGCTCGCCTCCGACCCGTTCGCGAAGCAGCTCTGAGAAAATGAGCGGTTGACGGTACGGTTTTGTCAGCCCTTCGAGTCGTGAAGCAACGTTAACCATGTCACCGATTACGGTGTAGTCCATTTTACGTTCGGTACCGATATTACCAACCGTGACGAGACCGTAGTTAATACCAACGCCTATCCTGAACTCCGGTAATCCGAGGCGGCGCTGTTCCTGATTAAACACGTCCACGCTCTCTACCATAACCATACCAGCATCGAGCGCCGCCATCGCGTCGTTTTCTCCGCTTACCGGGGCGCCGAAAAAGGCCATGATTGCATCGCCAATATACTTGTCGATGACGCCTCCACGCTCCATAATCAGCTCGACCATGATCGAAAAGTAGCGATTCAGCGACGCAACAAGAACATCGGGTGGCATCGATTCAGAGATTGATGTGAAACCGCGAATATCGGAAAACAGCACCGCAAGTTCGCGGTTTTCTCCCACGAGCATTGACTCCGGGTTTGCAAAGAACCGGTCGATTAGTTCCTGCGGTACGTACTTCTGGAAAATGGTGCGAATTTTGTGCTCCCGCTTCTGCGCGAGTACTGCTTCAAAGGCATATCGTTTGATACGGGAGTAAGCCTTATCGAGTTCGGATATCATGACGTTAAACGTCTGTGACATTTCTCCGATTTCGTCCTGGAAGTGCACACGCACTTTCGCGGTGAGATCGTTTGAGGCAATGATGGAACGCATTGCGCGCACCACGTGCGAGACCGGCTTCGTGAGACGTCGTACGACAAAGAACAGCACCATTACGGTAACAAGCGCAGACGCAACCGTAACGAACGCGGTCCGTGTCGTGATTTGATCGAGGTCCCGATAAAACGTTTCGCGCGTCTCGGTTACGAAAACGCGCCAGCCGAAGGGCTCGAAATCGATGCGGGCTGCGACGCGTTCAACGCCGTCAACGGTGATCTCGATTTGCTCGCGTGCGGGTGTTGAAGGCAGGTCCCACAACGCCGCCATCTCCTGTGGTTGCAATTGGATCCGGGAGGTTGCCATAGCGATTCGCTCGTCCGAATCGACTGCAAAAATTACTTCGGTTTCACTTCGAAGGACGCTTCGTGCATATATCTCGATTCCCGCCTGGACAGCCAGCAGAATATCAGCCCGGTCCGTGAGACCGTTTTCCAGCAGGATTTGCCACTCGCCTTCGATGTACTGCTCAAGCTGATCGGCCTTAAAATCAAGAAACTCCGTCGTAACGCGGCTGACGGCGTTCGTTGCGACAAAGAATGCAGACGATCCGGTGACTATTAGCGCCCCGATAAGCAGCGGAAGCACAACCGCGATGATCTTCGTTCTTACCTGCACTGTTCGAGCTCCCGCGAAAAATTCGCTAAATTATACGGAAAAAGCTGTTTCCTTTGTAGTATATTACAAGCCGGTAAGGAAACCGTGTATGGGTACCAAGCTCACTGAGAATAAAGATAAAAAGTTCTCCGGATACACGGTTATTGGATTGCTGCTCGTTAGTGTGGTGCTCATGCTCTCGGCGTGCCCACTGCCTTTCGAGTTCACAGGCGGCGATGGCTCCGGAGCGATCTCTCGAGATCCGAGCAGTCCTGACGTTACTCCTCCGGTAACCTTTTCCTATCAGCAGATTGGTGGCTCCGGCGGCACGGTTCCCGAGGGTATTCAGGAGATATTCACCAGTAATGATACGACTATAACGCTGACTACCAGCATGCCTGGCGCAACGATATTTTTTACCGACAACGGGACTGCTCTTGACAGCCTGAGCGCGGCGCAGTCGTTCTCCGGTTCCTCGGGACAGTTGGTGCTGGAAATAGACAATCCGAGCATCGAGAATCGCACGCGCATGAAAGAGATTCAGGCCGTCGCGGTCGCGCCCGGCATGCGCCCCAGTCCCGTGCGTGCGCTCACCGCAACCGTCACCTATCCGTTTGAGCCGCTTGCACTCGTTTCGGTGTCCTCCGATCCAGACTCCGCGTTACAGGCCGGTGAGCAGGAGCTTTTAAGGGTCGTGCGGATACAAGTCGAGGTGGAGCCACTGACGCTTGAGTCGGTAACCATGGCGCT
>JBKHAN010000003.1:0-94726 GCA_046542845.1 Spirochaetaceae bacterium | reverse complement strand
CTCATATGCAGCGATTTAGTGGCTATGTACCACCAGAGTGGTGGACAGTAATTACAGGATGATGGGGTCAGAGGATTCGCTTTCACGCCCCCAGAAGTCCTCCACCGTCACCCTGAACATCATACCCGTTTTCATGTACGCATTCGGTATACGTAGGGCCGCCACCGTTGCATCCCCTCCGGTAATGTCCTGCGGTTTGCCGCCGGAGCGGTCATCTGCCCACACGTGATAGGTCAGTAACGATGGCAGTTGTACCGGCTTCCAGGAGAGCACGGCTCGCTCTGCACCTCCGTCACCCCGGTACGATTCCAGGCGAAGTCTTTCCGGAGGCGCGGGAGCGGGACAGCCGTCACGGGACGCGATAAGTATGAGCTCAACAGAGCCGGGATCGGTCCTCGCGGTTAACTCCATCACGCCGTCCTGCACCTGTTCATCACGAGGTTTCCCGGCTCTCAGCTTGAGGGATTCGTCCTGCATGCTGCGGAGCAGTTCCATGTCGGGTTTGACCGGAGCACCAGCGTCGTTCCATAGCTCAAACGCCGACGCGGTCGATGGGGCTATTCGATAGCGAACGCTGCGATAGTCGCCCTCTCCGAGTCCCTCAAGCAAAATGTTGATGCGCGCGCCCGATTTTTCGCGAGTTCGCACGTTTGACCAGTGGCACACCAGAAGCGAAATCGCGCCGGATTCAGAGTCGGAAGCGGCTACCCACCTGATCGCCGGATTCTCCTCGAGCGCCCCGATGCCGAGTTGACGGTCACCGAGACGGTTGCACAGGGCGAGTGCGGTAAGCGCGGGTTTCAGCACCAGCTCGTGACCGTGTTCGGGCTCATCACCCAGGGTTGTACTGGAGCGGCGGTCGGAGTAGTCCGGCTCATATCCGTAGAACCAGCCCGTGGCCATGGTGCGTTCCCCCCATTCCCCGACGCGGACGTTCTGCAGACCTCGCATCATTGCGGATTCGCTCGATGCCGCCTGGATACGGCGACTCAGTTCCATGCCTATGTAGTGTGCGGGATAATCCGAGCAGGCACGCCAGGAGTGTATGGTTGTGGGGCCCGCCTGCGGGTCCGCCTCGTTGTTAAAGAGCGGAAGGTGCTTCAGCGAAGGGACATGGGTCTGTATCCAGCGATGGATTCGATGTTCCCGGTCGATCATGGCACCCGGCTGAAGGTCTGTGTCGATGCTCCGGTCTCCCATAGCTTTTTCATGATAGGAGATGAAATCGATGCGAACGCCGGTTTCTCCGGTCATGACGTTCGTGCCGGCGGCGCAATGCTTGAGCAGCGCTTGAAACAGCGGCGTGAGTGTTACTGCGGTCGAGGGGCCGCCGAAACGAAGGCGCGAGCTTACCTGCGCGAGGCCGTGGGAGCATGCATCGTAGTAGGCAAGGTAATCATCGATCCCCGGTCGTCTGATAAGTCCCCAGGGCGAAAGCTCAGGTTCGTTCCAGCTCTCGAAAAGCCAGTTCTGTACTTCCTGCTCGCCGTAGCGGCCCACAAGGTGTGCGGCAAGCTGTCGAATGAGCTCGCTCCACGCGAGGACCTCCTCTGATTCCGAGAAGTCACGAAATCGCCCACCGGGGTTGCCCATAAGCGATACGATGGGGCGGAAGCCCCGCGCCACGACGGCATCCAGCACGCCATCGAGCGAGTCCCAGACGTAACGGATTGAGCCTGCGCTGTCAGTAGATGCTGCCCGTGTCATGGCCAGGAGTCCGCGCCGACGCTCCTCGTCGTTCCCGAGATTGCGAAGCCTGTTCACATCGTCCACAACGGGGCGCACCAGATCGAGGGTCCATTGCAGACGAAGAAAACGAGGGTTGCTCCCGGGAAGCGCGCCAAGGTAGGTCAAGGTCTCCTGCATTGCCGGTGAGGTACAGTGCACCGCAGCACCGGTCCCGGTGCTCGCGAAAAGTACCGGAAGGTGCGGCAGAGGGGTATCGGTTAGCGGAATGCGTATTTCTTTCATAGCATCTGGGTGCGAGTGTATCGCTTTGCCACTATGTCTACAAGGAAAGAGTTTCTCGGCATTGAGCTATCCCTGTGAGCGGGTCGGTTCGTCCAGACGTCCCGCTCCATCCGGGGTGTGCAGGTGGTCCCTGCTCCGACGCCGACCAGTGTCAGGTACGCGGTCCTTCCCGCTGCGGTGGAGCACACGCTTTCGCGGTGGCGTGGCAACAATTCGTTTGCCCCTGCGGGCGCTGAGCGATATCCTAAGACAAGGAGTGTAACTGTGAGAAGTTTTGGCGCTGAACAAATTGCAGATCTGGACAAAATAGCACGGCTGAATCTGATCAACAGCTGCACCGGGTACAAATCGGCCAATCTGATTGGAACTCTCCACGACGACGGCACACCGAATGTTGCGGTCTTCTCGAGTGTGACACACATGGGCAGTAATCCACCGCTGCTCGGTTTTGTCGTACGTCCGACCACGGTTCCGAGGGACACCTACGCAAACCTGAAGCGAACAGGTTCCTTCACGGTGAACCACATCACATCCGATATGGTCGCGGATGCGCATATGACCTCCGCCCGCTACGAGAAAGGCGATTCGGAGTTTGATCACACGAGTCTCACCGCGGTATTTGAGGACGGGGTGGAGGTCCCTTTTGTTGCCGGGAGTCCGGTGCGGCTCCTGTGTCGCTACGAGAACGAGTATCCCATACAGGAGAACGGAACGATTCTGGTCGTGGCGACGATCGTCCGCATCGACTGCAGGCCTGAGCTTTTACACGACGATCTGTGGTTGCAACTCGACAAGGGCGATGTTGTATCGGTAACCGGCGTTGACGGCTACGCGTTGCCGAAGATCATTGACCGCTTTTCGTATGCCCGCCCCGGCAAGCCGCTTGAATCACTCCTTGACACTGCTCCCCGACACAAGAGCTAGGACCGCTTCGCGAAATGCCGACCAGTCCAACGGGTCGGCGTCAACCGTATGTATCTGAATCTCGAGTTGGGCCGCTATGGCACGCTCGACGAGTCTTTCAACGCTGTGTTGCGGGGCGATTATGTGCTTCGGTCGGGTAACGTAGTCGAGAATTTCACGCCGAAGCGGGATCGCTGTGGTTACGATCACGTCGGCATGCCGGCAGCGATCGGCAAGCTGCAAGAAGGTGGTCTCCGGATACTCTGTCACGTCAACGCCCTGTCGGGTGTAGCGTGTTGAGACGCGCTCTGAACTTTCGAGAAATACGACGTGCATACACGAAGCATAGCACAGGGCGTTTCCGTTGCGGTGAACAACCTGATCACCATCATTGCCATTTCATTGTCTGCACATTCGCGGGCAGAACAGGCACAGGTCCGTCTGCTGCACGAGGGTCAGGTCAGTCCGGAGTCAGGTGTTCAGGTCTTGCGTCGTGCGCGCTTCGCCCGATTCCGGCTCTTTGCCGGAGCGTCCCCGGCCGGTGGGCTGTAGCTCGGTATGCGGTCTCCCTGTCCAGGGTATCGCCGGACCACGAACAGCAGCACGACCCCTGCGATAACCATGAGCATCGAAAGCACCTGGCCCATGGAAAAATCCACGTAAGAGTTCAGCAGGTAAATCGGACCAGGGTCGCCGCTGAACGAGAGCACGAATCCCAGGTCGGCGTCAGGTTGTCGAAAGTATTCACCAATAAACCGAGCTATTCCGTAGCCGATAACATACGCTGCGGTCACGACGCCGGTACGCTTCGCGCGTGGTGCTATGATAAACCATAGCACTGCCCAGAGGATCAGACCTTCAAGCGCTGCCTGATACAGTTGTGATGCGTGGCGGGGAAGATTCACCATCATTCCCGGGTCGGTTATTTCAATGCCGACCTGACGCGCCGTTTCGGCGACCCAGCCCTCGCTCGCGGGAAACCGTGGTGCGGTGGGAAACACCATACCGAAGGGAGCGGTGGTGACCCGTCCATACAGTTCGGCGTTCAGGAAATTTCCGAGGCGTCCGAAGGTGTAGCCCAGGGGTGCTGACACGGTAATGATGTCAGCCCATTCGCGGACCTTCCAACCCCGTCGCAGGCAGTACAGCACCCCCCCGACGACTGCCCCTATGAGACCGCCGTGATAGCTCATCCCGACGAGACCAACGAAGCGACCGTCTCTGAACGGCCAGAATATAAGCCATGGCTGGCGCCAGTAGGTCATATCAGGTTGATACAGAAGAGCTGAGAGCAACCTCGCGCCGAGCAGAAGCCCGATTATCCCCCAGAAAAACAGGTTCATGGTATCGTCGACGCTTACGTCGAGCCCCCGTTTTCGCACCTGCACGCGCACGAGCGCAAACGCGGTCGCAAATGCGACGAGGTACATGAGTCCATACCATCGAATTGGAAGCCCGGGGATAACCTCCGGCGAGAGCCAGCTTGGGTAGGTCAGATAACTAAGCACTCTATACAACTCCTCTGTGAACGTGTCACATCTCTTCCAGTACGATACGTCCTGACTCGGGATTGAAAGTAACACGAACGCCCTTTCGGGTCTTCTTTACTTCGTGGCGCCGTCCGTGACACTCGAACACCACGCCCGGGTAGAGTGTATCAGTCACAATGACCGACGAGGCAACATGCGTCTCGAACTTCTCACGAAGAATAAACAGTTTTACACCGCGTTTCTCTATGCCCTTCAAGAGTTGAACCTTCTCTTTTCGGAGAGTCGCGAGCCGTGCACCGGTTACTTCGGTTGATTTCTGGTCCAGATAGACCACACGGTCCCGGGCTTTTTGAATCGCCCGTTCAAGCTGCTCGATCTGATCCTCGACCAGAAAATCCTGTCCGAAACTGACGATCGTTCTGACACCCTTTTCCGAGCCGAGATTCGCGACGCGCAATCCGCGCCGGGCCCGTATAGTCCCGCCGGCTATACGCGATGATTTCCCGGTGCAGTAAAGTTCATCATTACATTTTACGTTGCACTGAACCACACCGCTGTCGACTTCGATTCTGCCGACCGAGAGCACCCGGGCGTGTTCTATGAAGCTCAAGCGCATGGTACCCGCCGCACGAAGGACCGCCTTGCCACCGCCTTTTACGCCACCGCCGATCTCAAGCGCGCCACCTGCGCTCACGAGCGCCATTTCTACGTTTTTGCCTATTTTTACATCCGAGCCGGCGAGTACGACCAGGCCGCTTCGCACCGAACCGGTCACCGTGACCATACCGGGAAAGTTGATGCGACCCGTTTTCTGATCGACATCACCGGCGACTCTCAGGTCTACGAGGACGTGTGCGGTATCCTCGCGTATGACAAGTTCGCCATCCTGCGTTGCGAGAAGGGTGACGATACCCGGTTCCTCGCGCGTTTCAACGTTCTCCCCCGCGTGAATAATCCGGGGCTGGATTGAATCGATTGATTGAGGCCGGCCGGTTACCGTCGTGCCTTCGGCCGTTTTCTGTGGATTTCGGATGACTGTCGCGATGGGCTGCCCCATTCGCACGCCTCGGCTGCTGTTTCGTTCTGTGGATCGTCGCTCGGTTTCTTCCGCGGAGGGAAGTTCCACAAGCAGCTGCGACGAAGGGGTGCCCGCTTTCATTGCCGGCGTTCCGCACGCGACAAGGACCGAGTGATTGTCGCCGGTTCGGTCGGCCTCGAGCGCCGTTGCGATGCCTTCATCGCGGATGCCGTGGGTCACGCCCGCGGTCTTGAGCGAATGGTGAATGGCTTCCGCGGTCAGGGATTGCCCTGTGCCATGATGCGGTGTCACGCGCGCAAAGGCCGCCATTTCATCCGAGGAGAGGTGAATTTCCGCAGATGCGTCCTGATGCGGACGTACGCGAATATAAATCGTGTCACCGTCTCGAAATTTGTCGAGCAGTCCCGATCTGGTGGCAATAATGAATGTGTCGCGTCGTTCAACGTGTCCGAACAGACGCAGCTCGGGTTCCGATCCGGTCTGTCCGGGTATTTCGGCACCGAATACATCTACCCCGGCGGTACCGGGTACCGCCGGAGCAATTGTGAGGATGCGCTGTTCTTCGTCCACAAGCGCCATCTGCTGAATCGTATCGGGGCCGAACTCGTCTATTCCCGCTCCCTCGCCGGCGGTTGCTGCATCCGCTTTGAGTCGTTCGCGGATCAGCGATGCGTGCTCATCGTCCAGGTATCGCAGCGAAAAATCGACCGTGGTGTCCGGGCCTTTGCCGGGCGGGGTGCCCTCCGCGACCACATAGTCAACGAGTTCGGTAGCATCGCTCTTGTAGAACGCGATTATATCGGCACGGATCCGATCCTTGTCGACCGATACGAGTCCTGCGTCGCTGATTACCGTCCCTATGTCTTTCAGGTTCAGCGCTGAACCGTTTCCGTGTGCCTTTCGAACCGTCAGGAGTGCTCGAAGCCGGTCCTCGCTTATGACAAGCCGCACCTCGGCATCGGTGTCCTCGGTAATGGAGACCGCGGTCAGCGGATGTGAGTTCTCAACCGCCTCGTCGATCATGCGCTGCACATCGTCTTCAGCGCGCAGTTTCTCCGCCGGAAACCCCTGATCCCGCGCGGCCTCAAGGATATCGGCTGCCTGCGGTCGGGTTCCTTCGTCATCGCCGGGGTAATAGGTAAGCGTGCAGTGGAGTTTGTCCTCTGAGACTGTCACGCTCCAGCTGTGGTTATCGTAGGGCACCAGGTCTGCCCAGTTTGTTCCTATTCGAATAAAGCCTGAATGCTGCGAGTACACATCGGCACCTCGTCGCAGAAGATAGTCGCCGAGGTAGAAACCCGGATCGGCAAGGGGAGCCGCCGGCAGTTCCCGACCGAGTACTGTTTTTCCCGGTGTTCCGTCGGTCTCCGGGCTGATTGTACCCACGAGTACGTCGGAGTCCGCGTATACCGTCTCGAGAACGAGTGTATCGACGTAGACTCGCTCTTTCTCGACGATCTCTTCGCGTACCGCTTCCCACTCCTCGCGCGCTTTTCCGAAGGGCAGGCCCGGTTTTTTCTCAACTTTGCGCCGACGCGTCTCCGTTCGTTTAACCTCGCGATACGGTTGCGGTGGTCCGGCTGCTTTCAGTACTGGTCCGGCGATCGTCGCGAGCTCTTCCGGCATGGACAGGGTGCCGTCTACGGTGAAGGTAGCCGCGCGGGGGGGTACAGCTTCGGTTCCGCGCGCGATCACGATTTCTCGCTTGCCCTCCGCACGAGCCTCCTTAAGCAACGCGGGAAGTTCGTCTGTCAGCAGTCCGTGCCTGATCCCTGCCTTTGCTGCGCTCGCGAGCAGCGCATCCGGGTCAGGACTGCTCCCCGCGCCCAGGTGTGCGATCGCTTCCAGGCCGGATTCCGAAAACGTGATGGATAAATCTGTACTCGAAGCTGTTGTGCGTTCTGCGTCCACGATATTCGCCTGTTTTTATAATAATGCTACCGCTCAGGCAGTGTAGCCCTGTTTCAGAGCACGTACCAGCTTCGACTTCAACAGGTTGTTTTCCTTTCGCATCTGGTTCAGCTCGATCTGCTGCATTTTGACCGTTTCGATCAGATCCCCGGTACTCAGCGCCCCGGTGTGCAGGAGGTCTTCGACATAGTCAGTCCGAGCGGCGAAGTCCGATTCGGCTTCCATCGATGCTTCCTGGTAGCCCTCGTCGACTTCGCCGAGCTGAAATCCCTCCTGGTCTTCAGCTTCCGAGGATACCAGCTTGTCCGCAATTCGAAATACAGCCTGAGAAAGCACCGATTGCGGCTTGTAGCGAATGATCGGGAGGCGCGAGCTGAGTGCCACATCCTGAAGATCGTCCCGATACATTATTCCCAGGTGGTCGATCTCCAGACCGAGATATTGCCTGCAGGATCGGCGCAGCTTACCGGCCTTCTCTGAGTCTTTGGGGTCCTCAAGCATATTCATAACCAGCCGGGGACGAAAGCGTTCGAGCTGTTTGACGCAGCGGGCATGATTTTCCGCGTCAGTTCTGGCCAGCTCGTCGAGCAGCCTCGGTATGTAGGTTCCTTTCAGCCCCGCTCGCTCGGAACGCAGCGTCTCGAGAAGCTGTCCTCCGGCGCTTTTTCGCGGCAATGAGTTCTGCAGGATACGAAACACGGCGTTCTTGAGAAAAAGGTAGGCGTTGACGGTCGATGTCGGTGTGGGGGTCGTCACGATCAGCCCGTGAGAGGTCATGAGAAAGAAATCGAGGGTGTTGAAACTCGTTCCTGCTCCCAGGTCGAGTATCAGGTAATCGGTGTGTGCGTCTCGCAATTGCTTGATTATGCGTCGTTTCGACGACGCCTGCAGATTCGCAAGCCCGGGTATTTCACCATCGCCCGGCACGAAGGTAAGTCCTTCGTATTCCGTTGGGCGTCCTATGTCCTGGATGGTGAGGGTAGGGTCGGTCACAAGACTCCCGATGCCGGCAGGTCCATCGCCACCCCATGTCAGCGTCTCGCCGAGTACAAGATGCAGGTTGGACCCTCCCAGATCAAGGTCGACAAGGGTGACAGTTCTCTCGTTACGGGCAAGGGCCACTGCAAGATTAGCGGCGAGGAGCGTTTTGCCGACACCGCCTTTTCCGCTGGCTACGGGAATAATTCTCATTTCCGCACCTCGTACTCAGCCCGCGCTGCAAGTGCGAAAACCGCGAGTACAACAACATCCATAGCGACTACGATGGCTATGGAAATCGGGGAGAGCTGCTCTGCAGGAAATCCAATCACAGCGCGCGTAAGACCGGTGAGCGCGATAATACCTGCAATTACGGACATGCTTTTCCCGAGTACAATTATGGGACGGTACGCTCGGTACCGACGAGGGTCTACCGCGATGACCACGAGCGCCGCGGCGAGAACGAGCTGGGGAGATGAGAACCACACGAGAACTGCGCGTCCCGCCGGAAGCACGCCCGCAGCAAACAGATGTACGAGCACCAGAGCAAAACGAACGCATTCCCACAGAGCAGCGCCAAAAAAAAGCAGCGAGACGGGCTTCATATGTATAAGCGAGTGTACGAGCGCGATACGGGGGGGTCAAGCCGCCCGTATTGACGCGTTGGCTGTGGGTGGTGGTTTAACAGGGGCTCTGGTACTATATTGTAGTTGAGGTTGTGCATGAAGGAAGAACAAACAATGAACCGACGTACCGAACGATTTATCTGGGCGGGCGTATCAACGGTCCTGGTGGGGCTGGTCGTAGCCATGCTTTTTGCCCCGACCGTTCTGGCTCAGTCGCAACGATCGGACCGCGCTGCGCTGTTTTCCAGCTTCGAGAGCGTTTTCAGTTATATCGAACGCAACTTTGTCGAAGAGGTATCCGATGAGGTACTTATCCAGGGCGCTCTGCAGGGTATGTTCGAAAGCCTCGACGACAGATACTCCGCATATCTACCTCCGCGGGAAATGGAAAACCTCAATGATGTCACAACGGGGGCTTTTGGCGGAGTCGGAATGTATATTTCGCGTACTGACGACGACGAGGAAGGTTTTGTCGAAGTCGTAGAGCCAATTCCGGGCACACCCGCCTTCCGTGCCGGGGTGCGCATCGGCGACGAAATCTACGAAATTGACGGCGTAAGCGCGCAGGGATTCACAACCGAGGAAGTCGCGAACTTGCTTCGCGGCCCCGAGGGTAGTGAAGTCGAGGTTGTCGTTCGCCGCGCCGGTAACCGCTTCGAGACCTACGAGTTGACACGCGCGCGGGTCGAAGTCCCAACCGTACGTGCGGAAATGATGGACGACGGCACCGGGTACATGCGCGTACAGAGTTTCACACCCTTCACCGTCCCGCGCATGCGGGAGTATCTGGAGGAGTTCATCGATGACGATATGGATGGACTTGTGCTTGATCTTCGGGGTAACTCCGGTGGTCTCCTGCGGGCTGCCGTCGACGCGGCAGATCTGTTCATAAGCGACGGGCTTATCGTAGGTACTACGAGCCGTATACCGAGGGAAAGCACCGAGTTTCGAGCTCGAAGCGGTACGACCATGCTCGGGCGGGATGTACCCATGGTTGTTCTGATCGACGGCGCGTCAGCCTCGGGAGCAGAAATCCTGGCTGGTGCCCTGCAGGACTCGGAGCGAGCGCAACTGGTTGGTCTTCGAACCTTCGGGAAAGGGTCGGTACAGCAGGTGCAGACCACAGGCGCCATTCCCGGCGGATTCCGTCTGACACTCAGCCGGTACTACACGCCGGATGGCACATATATAGACGAAATTGGTATAGAGCCGGATGTGGAGGTCGAGCCTGCGACGCTGACCGAAGAAGAAGAGGAAAATTACGCGGATCTTCTCGGTAGTCGACGGGTTGAAGAGTTTGTTTCAGCCGACCGTGAACCGAGCGAGCGTCGCATCGACAGTTTCGTCGCGGAACTTGCCCGCGACTTCGAAGTTCCGGAGCCTTTTGTCATGCGGTTTGTGACCGAAGAGCTCGCACGTGCGGAGAACAGGGCTATCGTGTACGATCTCGATTTCGATGTTATGCTGCGGGAGGCGCTTCGCGTCCTGCAGCGCGATCCGGTCTCGCTGCGGTAAGCGACCGGCATCAGCCTGCAGCATGAAACAGTTCGTATTGCCGCATCACTCTCCCGAGGAGGGCTTGATGCGGTTGTCCGGCAGGGATTTTCATTATCTGTGCAGGGTCCGACGTCTGGGCCCTGAGGATTCTTTTCCTGCGCTCGGGCCGGATGGCAGGCATTTTCATTGCACCGTAGAATCGGTGGGCCTAGATCATGTCGAAGTCCGGGTAATCTCTCGAGGCGGACCGGACGCGAACGCAGCGCACATAACACTGTATCAATGTCTGCCGAAAGCGCGCAAACTCGACGAAGTCATTCGAAAGTGCACCGAGGCCGGTGTCGCCGAGGTGGTCCCCGTGGAGAGCGATCACGCTGTTGTACGGATCGAGCCGGAGGCACGCGCTTCGAAACTCGATCGGTGGCGCAGGGTTGCCCGGGAAGCGGTGCAACAGAGCGGGAGTCCCATCCCCGTGACGATTCACGAGCCGATTGCGATCGACGCTGTCGGGCTCAGCGAGGATGCAGACGCGCTTCGACTTTTTCTGCATCAGGAACCTCTTGAACAACAGTCCCTACACGGGTATCTTGCTCGCTCACCCCGCAGGATTGTGATTATTGTCGGACCGGAGGGGGGCTTGAGCGCGCGAGAAACGCAGTTGCTGCTCAAGCGGGAGTTCAGGCCGGTATACCTGGGTTCCCAGGTTTTGCGGACAGAGACCGCCGCCCTGTATGCCGTGGCAGCGATCAGAACAATTCTAATGGAGCGATCGTCGTGGATGCTGAACTAAAGCTGCCCGGAGTGGATCGAAGTGATATCGCCGGAATACCGGTCGACCTGTTTTCGGAGGATTGCGTACCCGAGGTTGTGGAAGCCATGCTCGCCTCGGGTACCTACCATCAGATTGTATTCCTGAGATCCTGGGACCTGATTCGCGCGAGGCGGAGCCCCCAGTTTCGCCAGTGCGTGCGCGAATCGAGCCTCTCGGTCCCTGTTTCGCCCGGAATGAAACGAAGCGCACGCTTTCTCAAGCGTCCGCAGCTGACCCGCCATATGCCTTTCGAACTCATTATCCGTATTCTTGGCGCGCTGGAGCAACGAAACGGGACGGTTTACATTCTTGGTGGAGACAAAGTACATGTGCACCGGGTCGAGGAAAACATAAAGCTGACTTTTCCGGGGATACGCCTGGTAGGGCGCTACACGGGGTATTACCCGAGAGATTACGAGCTGAACATTACGACTGCCATCAAGAAAGCGGCCCCCGACCTTCTTCTGGTGGGCTCCGGTATCCCGGGTAAGGACCTGTGGCTTTTCACTCATCGGAAACTGTTTAATCCAGGCATCGCCGTCTGGAGCAGCGAGGTTTTCGATATTTTCAGCGACAGAAAGCGAAAGCCCTCGCGGCAGGCATTTCTCAGGGGCACCGACCGGATCTCAGTCTGGTTCACCAGACCCTGGCGAGTTTTCCGACTGCCGGTCTACGCCTGGTACGGGCTCGTTCTCCTGTATTACAGGCTTCGCAAACGCTGAGGCGCGTTCCGTATTCTCGATTTTCAGATACTCGTACACCTGACTCAGCTGTTCGTCGACGCTGCGTGTCACGATGTAGCCCGGTATACAGCGGAACACCGGCAGGAGAAATACCACGCCAAGCGCCGCGCTGACGGCTCCAGGACCGAGAAAGCACAACCCGGCGACGAATGACGCGGCTATGTTACGGTACATGCGGTCGGGCTCAGCGGATAGAAACACAGCGCGCCTGAGCAGTCGCCGATGCCGTCTGAGCGACATAAGCGACACAAACACCCCGACGAGAGAGATCGTAGCGCTCACGGCGAGGGTCAGGTACGCACCGACCTGTTCGCTTGCCAGAATAACCGTATACGTGTCCAGCAGCAGGAGCGCCGATACCGGTAGCAGCCAGAACAGAACGGTGCGGGCAGATCCCGGGTTCAGAAAGCGCAGAAGACTATCGATGGTTAGCACGTGGGTATTATGGGCATGGGCACAGAAAAACCGCAAGCGGCGATAGTGACCGATTATAAGTGTAAAAACTTGCTAAAGAATGTTTCCTTAGAGTAGGATGGCGGGATGGCTCGCGTGGTCGTTATCTCGAACAGCAGCGTCCTGAAAACCCTTGTTCCTATGATTGTCCCTTCGCTGGACGTCGTATGGATGGACAGGCAATCAAGTCATACGATTGCCGAAGACGAACGCCTGCGTGTCATCGAGACGGCGTCCGGGGATACCTCGCTACGAAGCCAGTTACGGGCGTGCAGTTGCGCGGGAATTCCCTGCGTTGTCATCGGTACGCACCGAGACCTGAAAGACGTGATTCAGATAATCCGCGCAGGCGCCGTCGATTATGTCACAAAGCCGGTGACGCGGCGTCGGCTCGGGGAAGCGCTGCGGGATGCGCTGAATCTGCTTGGTATGCATCCGGGCAATGGCCCGGGCGCGGCAGAGCCACCGACGCATGGATTAACGAAGTACCAGTCTGCTGCAATGCTCGAGCTCTCCACGCGGGTGAAAAAATACGCCTCAACGGCGGCTCCTGTTCTGATCACCGGCGAAAGCGGGACGGGGAAAGAGGTCGTCGCTCGCGCGATACACGATGCGTCGAGTCGCGCGGCCGCACGGTTCGTTCCGCGCAATTGCGGCGCTATACCTCGCGAGCTGTTCGAGTCGGATATGTTTGGCGTAGCAACCGGTGCGTACACGGGTTCGCATCCGCGAAAAGGGGCTTTCGTCTGTGCATCCGGAGGGAGTCTGTTTCTTGACGAAGTGGGCGAGTTGTCACCGTCGGGACAGGTCGCGCTCCTGCGGGTACTCGAAACCGGGGTGGTCCGTCCTGTCGGTTCGGACCGAATGCAGCGGGTCGACGTGCGTGTAATTGCTGCGACGAACCGAAATCTGGTGCAGGCCGTGAGAGAGAAGTCCTTCCGTCTGGACCTGCTCTACAGGCTCGACGTGCTTTCGCTGAGAGTACCTCCACTGCGCGAACGGCAGGAGGATCTCTTTGTCCTGTCGGGAGAGATCCTCGATGAGGCTTTCCCCTATGGCGGGTACCGGCTCACCCCTGCGGCTTTGAAGCTGCTCCGGGGGCTTCCGTATCGCGGCAACGTCCGCGAGTTCCGAAACCTGCTCGTGCGCGCGGCGGTGCTGTCAGACACATCCTGCGTCGGGGACGGAGCTGTCCTGCAGGCGCTCAATTCGGCGCTCCATCTCGGGGAGCTACTGGCGGGTTCTGATTCGCTCTGCTCGTACCACGGGAACCCGACGCCCGGTTAGGTCACGTCGTACTTCGACGAGTCTGCCGGCGACCAGAAGTTCAATGCCCGCAACAACCGTACCGGATTCAGGCTGCGCTACCGGCCTGTCCGAGACACGCGACTCAAACTGCTCGTCCGCCTGCACGATCACCCGATGCAGCATGACCTGCTGCAGGCCCTGCCACGATCCGGTCACAAGCTCTATTTCCGCGAGAAACGCGCCGTTATCGGTCGGGACGATCGTAACCGAGGCTGTGTGCCCGTCGAGAACAAACATATCGCTTTCTTCCACGGGTCCGATCTGAATCTGTTGTGCCTGCTCATGCAGCGACTGTACCGTGACTTCGAAGTTAATCCTCTCAGCGGACAGAAAATCGGCAGACTGACCTTGAGCCGGAAACAGACTGATAAAAAGCAGGCTCGCCGCGGCAAGAGTCGCAAAACAGCTTCGCATTCGTACCTCCCAGGCGCCAACAGGCGACGTCAAAAGTCGAATCATAGTATATCAGTTTGCCGGCGCATGTCACACACAGGTGCGGCCTGCGCGAGGGGAGCGCTGCGTTTGACAGACCGCTTCGACATCGGCACTGTTTGCATTGTGAAAACTGTAGATCTTGCGGGTCGGCGAGCCCTCGTTATCGGGGGATCCGGAGGAATCGGGGCGGCTGTCGCCTCTGTCCTGTGCGAAGCAGGCGCAGAGGTGTTTGTCCATGCCGGACACGACCGGCAGAAGCTCGACCGTCTGCTCTCTCGAATTTCCAGCGACGGGCGGCGACCGCCGACGGGGATTCTCGCATCATTAGAGTCGCTGTCCGACCTTACTGTGTTCACGGCATACACCGAGGTCCATATCCTCGTGGTCGCATACGGACCCGTTGCCTGGGAACCGCTCGGTTCAGACCACACGACGAGCACCTGGGAACGAATGGTTACAATGAATCTCGCACTTCCCGGAATAATGGCTGAACGTTGTCTTCCGTACATGATTTCCGAGCAGTTCGGGCGTATAATATTCTTTGGGGCGTCTGCCGGGGACGAACGTCGGCCCTCCCGCGAAGCTCCCGCATATACGGCCGCAAAAGGAGGCTTGCCGGTGCTCGCACGGTCGATTGCCCGCTCGCACGCGTCGTCGGGCGTAACCTGTAACGTAATCTGTCCCGGATACGTGGATACGGAGTACATGAGCGATGCGTCCAGGAATACCTGTATCAGACGCAGCCCGACGGGACGGCTTACCAGCACGGAAGAAATTGCTTCACTGGTGCGCTACATATGCACGACAAAGGTGGTTAATGGGGCGACGATAAACGCGTCTGACGGGTTGCTGTGAAAAGTCGGAACCACAGGTGAGATTTGACAAAGCCCGGTGAGGACACTACTATGTGGCAGGAAAACGTCAGCGCGAATTATACTGGTTAAAAATGGCATCGGCGGCGGCAGGCCGTTCTTCAGAAGGTAATGAATGAGTAATAACGATATTGTACCCGGTTTCGATGAGGAAAAAGACGAGAGCCTGAAGATCAACCTTCAGAAGGTGGATGAAGCAGACGGTTGTCTCATACTCTTTTTGAACGGATACATCGATACCTACAATTCGAACTTCTTTCAGAAACGCGTCAACCGGGCGATAGAGGCAGGTTTCCCCCGCCTTATTTTCCACTGCGGTGGCTTGAACTATGTGTCGAGCACCGGTATCGGTTCTTTTACGGCGTTTTTGAAGGCAGTCAAGCCGCGTGGTGGTGACCTGGTTCTCCTTGAAATTCAGCCGAAGGTATACGAAGTCTTTCAACTTCTCGGCTTCTCGCAGTTTTTCCAGATCAAGGACAACATGGACGACGCTATACAGTTTTTCTCCGCAGGGGGGAAAACCGTTGAGACCAGCGTGTTTCCAAAGATTTTTCGCTGCCCTATCTGTTCGACAAAACTGAAAGCGTCGAAATCGGGTCGATTCCGGTGTTCCAACTGTAAGACCATTCTTGCCATTGACGCCGCCGGACAGGTATTCTTGGGATAATATTTACTGTTCCAGGACCATGAATGGGTGTTACATACTGACAACCGCAGTGATCGTTCACATTATCGCAGATTCAGGAGTCGATCGTGCAATCAAAAATCGAAGGGTATCTGATCAATCTCGCTCTTACGTATGAAGAAGCCGGCGAAAACGTCTGGGTTATAAACGACGAGGAGAAGGGGCTTGGGAATGTCTTCGTATTCGCCGAAGACAGTCTCGTCACGATACGAACGAAGGTCATGGACGTACCATCCGAGGGCAGCTGCGAGCTCTTCGAAGAACTTCTTCGGTTGAACGTGGACCTTGTTTATGGCGCGTATGCAGTCGACGATCGGGACGTAGTACTCGTTGAGACCTTTGAGACAGCCACGCTCGATTACGAAGAGTTCATGGGTGCGCTCGATGCAATAGGGCTCTCACTCGCGCAGCATTACCCGACGCTCTCGGCTTATCGAAAGTAACCGACGTTATACGGAGGAGCAAAGTATGGGGCTTTTTGATCGTTTTCGCCGCGTTGTGAAATCAAACATCAATGACATGATCAGCAAAGCGGAGAATCCCGAAAAAATGCTGAATCAGCTGATCGTCGACATGAATCAGCAGCTTATTGAAAGCAAGAAAAGCGTAGCCTCGGCAATTGCCGACGAGAAGAAGCTTGAACGTCAGGTAAACGAAAACCGCAATCATGCAGCAGAGTGGGAACGGAAGGCTATGATGGCCCTCAAGGCGGGCAAAGAGGATCTTGCTCGTGAGGCACTCGGCCGGAAGCAGGAGTACGATTCCTACGCAGCCCAGCTTGAGGAACAGTGGACGGCACAGCACGAGTCGGTCGAAAAACTGAAGGAATCCCTGCGTGGCCTGCAGCAGAAGATAGACGAAGCGCAACGGAAAAAGAACCTTCTAATCGCACGGTCAAAACGGGCGGACGCGCAGAAAAAGATACAACAGACCGTCAGCGGCATGTCCAACACGAGCGCCTTCGAAGTCTTTGATCGCATGGCAAGCCGTGTCGACCAGCTCGAGGCCGAAGTCGCTGCCGCCGGCGAGATCGAAGATATGTCATCCAGGGGCGACGCGCTTGAGGATAAGTTCAAGGAACTCGAAGGTTCGAGTACGGTCGGAACTGACCGAATGCTCGAAGACCTGAAAAAGCGGATGGCTCTCGAGGACAATACCGGGCAGGGTACAAGCGAGGCATCGGATGGCGGTTCAGCTACCGCGGAAGGTGCATCGGGTGAGGACGATCCGCTTGCGGAACTCAAGAAGAAGATGAACGATGAGGTCGAGGGCTAATCTTCACGACGGACTTCAACACGAAACACGGCTCTGCGTACTATCCGACCGCAGTGAAATGCGGGAAAAGATAGAGTACTACTTCCGAACGATTGACGGCGTAGACGTTCTTGTCGTCCAGGACGCGCCCCTGCCGGCGGCGGACTGGAGCGTGGTTCCAGCCGAGCAGCTTGTGCGTATACAGCGGGCGTCTCCGCGCCTGAAACAAACGACGCGAATTATCGCGTTCGGCTCGGCGGACCTCCTGACACCGTCTTTTCTGTTCGGATGCTGGGATTTCATGAAGGAACCCTGGGATGCTGAGGAGCTGTATCTTCGAATCCGCAGGGACTCCCTTGAGGCGATGCCCGAACGGTCTGATAGCGATGGAATTCACTATGACGCCTCTATGATGTGGACCTCGCGCCACGCGGTCGAGATTCGTCCGGTCGAATACCGACTTCTCGAGATTCTGGTGTCTCATGCAAACAGTCTGGTATCAAGAGACGAGCTCACGCTCGCGCTGTTACGCACGCACAACACGTCTTCGAGATCGCTGGATATGCATATTTCCAATCTGCGTAAGAAAATGCGCATTGTCTCGGCTCCCGCACCGGGCCCGTCCATAGAAGTACGGCGCGGGGTTGGGTATCGACTGGTCGACTGGGAATCGCCGGCTGACACCGACGACTGACCTGTCAAGCCTTTAGCCTGTGTATATCTTGTGGATAAACTGTATTTCCGGCTCAAGACTTAACAGATTTTAAGCCTTGTTGGAAAACCCTCAGTCTTCAAAGGGTGTTTGACAGAATTAAGTCTAATAAGCACAAGGATTTACGTACTGTTACGTCTTCGGCGTACAATAAAGTAGACAGAATCTTTTTTTCGGGAGAAGAAGAGATTCCTCTATTACCGTGTATCTGCTTGTGGATAACCTGAGGAGAAGTTGTCGATTGACTATCGATTGCATGTTATCGTCTGCGGCCCGTGTAGCGATATTTGATTGTCCACACGTCGCTGTGCGTGCTACCATCCGATTGTTGTGAAATCGGCACTCCGATCACCGTTACTTTTTATCCTGCGCTGTCTGCTGCTGCTTGCCCTGTTCGGGGGCGGTGTCGCGCTGCTGCGCATTGCCGGTTCGGTTCGGGCCGATGCGGGAGTGCCGCTTCATCTGTTTCCGCAGGCCCTTCTCGATGCGGTTCGGTATCTGTTTGTGCCCGTTGTCGGGATCGCGTTCGTTCTCGATGCGCTGAGGCCACGTAGCGCAACCGCTCGGGCGAATGCCGTTCTGGTGATCCTCAAGGTAATCATCCTCCTCGGCTTGCTCGGGCCCGGTGCCGTGATTCTGAGACGCGCCGCCGAGGCGGCTCCGGTCCCGCGCGGGGCACTGTCGACTCGCGTACGCCCGCGCACGCTATTGTCGTTCGGATCTACGACCTTGTTCATTTCTTCGGTGGACGGGCTTGAGCTTCGCGGGGTGGCGATATACGACCCGGGTTCTTCGCCGGCCTTCGCTTTTGTTGAAGAGGCGACCTACGATCCGTTTCGAGAGCGTATTCTGATCAACCCCCTCGAAGCCGAGTTTGCGCTTTCCCAGGCTACCGACGGGTTTCTCGAAGTGCTCTCACCCGGGCCGGTCCTCGGGTTTCTCTCGCGGACGTTCGCGGACTTTCTCGAGCTTACAGAGGGGTTTATGGACGAGGGGCCTGCGGAGTACCTCACGCACCTCGCCGGCGTCGCGACCGTGCTGTTCGCCGCCTGGCTGCTCGCGGGACACGGCTCGTGGCCCTTGACCAGTGTTTCCTCGGCGGTACTGGTTGTGGTGCTGTTACCGGCGGCGGCAGTCTTTCTATCGGAAGCTGCACGGCATCCGCTCGTCGGAACGGTGTTTACGCGGAATACCGAACCGTTTCTCGGTTCAGCCGGGCTTATACTGCTTGGCGTTGTGATTGCAATACCAGCGTGGATACGCGCGACGCTCGACAGACGCGACGCCGGGGGGCGCACACGTGCATAGCGCGATACGGCGGCTTCTGCTTGTGGAGTTGGTTTGTCTCGCCGCGTATCTTGTTGTCGTGTTTGTATGGGCCGCCTTCAGTATTCCTGCACTCGATCTGGTTTCCTCTCAGGTTCTTCGCTGGATCCTGACGAGGGTTTTCCACGACTTCGGTGTTATTGCCCCTCATGCGACGCTCCTTGCCGTTGCGATCTGGGCCGGAATGCTGCTCGATGAAGCAGATCTGGTGGCGCCGGAGGCAAGCATTCGTCTGATCAAGAGCCTGCTCGTCGTTGCTCTGTTCGTCGCGGGGTATGAGGCCACGCACGAACTGCTTGCCGGTCCCGGGCTCGCGTGGCAGAATCGGGTAGCTGTTGAGCGTTCGCTGCTTGTGCAGGATCTCAGGGACCGCGTAGAGGACTACACCGCCCGAAGGGAGTTTTCATCGGCCCGTCAGTCGCTGGAACTGCTTCTTCGGGTTGACCCCTCGCTCGAAGAGGAGGCGGAGCGCGCACGTGCCGTCATATATCAGGCTGAGCAGGATGAGACAGCCCGCCGCGATCAGGAACGGGAGCCGATACCCCCGATGGCGGATGCCGGGCGCGCGACGGGGCGGAACGCCTCAGAGCTCATGGAAGCAGCGCGTGCGGCAATGGATCGCGGTGACTATGTCACCGCTCATCTCGAGGCCCGACGAGCGTTCGATCTCGATCCGCGTAATACAGACGCATGGCGTCTTGCAGAGCAGGCGTGGGAGCTCGTTGCCGAAGGCGCAGACGACGACAGACCCGGGATACAGCAGCGAAAGCGGGAGATTCGTGCCTCGATGCAGGCCGGCCGCCTGATAGAAGCGTATTACGATCTGCAGAGTTTCGTGGAGGACTACCCGGCGGACCCGGATATTCGGCCGTTGTCGCAGGAGTTGACACAACTCCTCGATCGGGTCGCGTTCTTTCTTGACGAGCTTGAGTCCGAAGACGCGGGGAGCGCCGGTCCGGGACTGCTTGTGGTTCAGGAGACCGCCGACGGAGGCCACGAACTCATTCGGGTCGCGTCGACGCTCGGACAACCTTTACCCCGCTACGGGATACAGATCGAAGCGCTTGAGATCGGTTCTGATCACCGGCTTGTCTACCACCTTGAGGCCGACAGCGGGCGGTTTGAATCAGGTCAGATAGTTCTCCGAGGTATACACAGGGACGACGAGTCGCGCATGCAGAATCCCCGGTATCTGTCCGGTGAACGGGAAGATGCGCTGTTCCCGGTGCTTGAGCTTCGGGTGTCACTCGTAAACCTTGTGGCCGTGTCGCGGGGGCAGAACCGCCCCGGGGAACTGAATGGATTTGACCTGTACCGGTTCGTCACCGGCGCACCCGAGGCCGCGACCTATGTTCCGGGCATGCAGATTGATCTGTTTCGACGGCTTGTCGCACCAATATCGGTGGTGTTCTCCTCGCTTCTGGTGTTCGCCGTATCGTTTCGTCTCAGGCGGCGTAGTGACGCTTCTTTTGGCCTGCGGGGGGTGTTTTCGGTGACCGTCGTGTTGCCGCTTCTTGCCGCGGGGGTATTCTCTGTAGTCGAGTACGGACAGACACTACTCGTCGCTCTGATGATACTTATCGCAGGTACGACGGTAGCTGTACTGGTAGCAGTAATCACGCAGATTGCTCTGGTAGCCCTGGGTCTCGTGCTGGCGATACGGGCCACGGCATGAAATCGCGCGGGGGGGTGTCACGCGGTCCTCGACGTCAATGGACTGCACGAATCGGAATCGGGCTGCTTGGCAGCGTCGGAGGACCGGCAGGGCTCATCTTCGGCTTCGGCGTCGGCGTGCTGCTCGACCACCTGATCAGCCGGCGCAGGTTCCTCGCCGAAATACGACGCGTCGTCCACGAGCGGCAGCCGGCCGACGAGGTCGAGCTGTACACGGTAATCGCATTGTTTCTTCGTGGCAGAAATTCCGAGGCGGGAGCGCTGCAGCGCTACCTTGAACAGCAGCTGAATGTCGTGTTTTCAGGTCCTGCCGACCGCTTTGTTGCTGCCGTTGATGAAGCGCTCGAGAATTACAGCCATGAAGAACTCTGGACCATATTGCGCGAGACTGCATCCCCCGAAATGGTGCGCGTGCATCGGGATGTACTGCGCCGCGATGTAAGGTCAGACGCAGGTACAACAGCGTTATCCTGGGATTCGAAATACTCTCCGATCCTTGGACTGTCGGCACCTGCGGACGAGCATGAGATCCGTGCTTCGTTCCGAAGACTTGCTTTCGAGAGTCATCCCGACAGCGCCGGTAGCTGTGAACGGGAATCGGGGCGATATAGCTTCTCCGAAATACGAGCTGCGTACGAGGCGCTTATCAGCCGCTTCGAGGGTTCACCCGCAGACCGAGGCTTTGAAGACGACCACACAGATCCTCATACCCACGCTCAATCTGATACACGTTGCTGATAACGCTGGTTCCCTGAGCACACAGGGCTGCGATGAGCAAGGCCATTCCCGCGCGAACATCCGGTGAGGTGAGCTCCGACCCCCGAAGGTCACACGGACCCGAAACAACGGCCCGGTGCGGATCGCACAGGATAATTCGGGCACCCATGGAGATCAGCCGGTCGACGAAGTACATGCGTGACTCGTACATCTTCTCGTGAATGAGAACCGTCCCCTTCGCCTGCGTCGCCACGACGATCATTATGCTGATGAGGTCTGCGGGGAAACCCGGCCACGGAGCATCGTCGATCTTGGGGACCATCCCGCCGAAATCGCTTGCCACCGTCATCGGCTGCCCCGACTTTACGAGAATATCGTTTCCGGACCGTTCCCAGAAGACACCCAGCTTGTTGAACGCGAGCCTGGTCATTTTCAGGTGCTCGACCCCGGCATCCTGGATCTCGATTTCTCCGCGGGTGACTGCGGCAAGCCCAATCAAGGAACCCACCTCCATGAAGTCGGTGCCGATCGTAAAATCCGTCCCTTCCAGCCTGTCTACTCCGTCGATATGAAGAATGTTGCTTCCGGTTCCGGTAATGCGCGCACCCATGGCGCTCAGCATGTTGCAGAGATCCTGTACATGGGGCTCGCTTGCCGCATTCTCGATGTCTGTATGTCCCTCGGAGAGGACCGCGGCCATGACGGCGTTCTCGGTCGCGGTAACCGATGCCTCGTCGAGGAACAGTTCGTCACCGACGAGTTTGTTCGCGACAAGCCGGTAGACCCCATCCGTCTCGAGTCGGGCACCCAGGCCGGTAAGAGCGAGGAAGTGCGTATCGAGCCTGCGGCGTCCAATAACGTCCCCGCCGGGAGGCGCGATCGTGATCTTACCGGTGCGCGCGAGGAGCGGGCCCGCAAAGAGGATACTCGCCCGGATTCGCCCGGCGAAGTCTGCGGGTACCTCGGAGGTCTTTATGTCCCGTGTTACAATTCTGTACACGCCGGGGGATTCATGCGTCACCTCGCTCCCGAGGTAGCGCAGGATCTCGATCATTACCTTCACGTCCTGAATTTCGGGGACATTACGGAGAATGACCGGTTCGTCGGTGAGCAATGCCGCTGCAAGACAGGGGAGGGCGGCGTTCTTGTTGCCGCTTGCCTTGATCGTTCCCTTGGCGGGAAACCCGCCCTCTATTGTGTACTGGTACATACGCCGCCTTACGGGGTTTTCATGATGTGCGATTGCATCCTACATTCACTTTGCGCGCAGGTAAAGGCCCGCTTTAGGATCAGGTATGAAACATACAGACGGTATGACAGTCATGAAGTTCGGTGGCAGCTCGGTTGCTGATGCAGCCTGTATAGACCGCGTTGCCAACATCGTTATTGAGGCGCACGGTCAGGGTCCCGTCGGTGTCGTTGTCTCCGCGTTGAAAGGGACGACCGACAGCCTGCTCAGCGCCGCGGAGTGCGCTGAGCGAGGCGACAGCGCGTACAAGGAACAGATCGAGGCGCTTGAACAACGACACTACGAAGTCGTTGAGACCCTGCACGGCAGTGAATCCGCCGACGGAATCCGGGGTGTTGTACACGACATGTTCGGGGAACTGAAGAACATTCTGCACGGTGTCGACCTTGTTCGCGAGTGCACAGACCGCACAGCCGACCTGATCGCCGGCTTCGGAGAGCTCCTGTCGATTCGCATCCTCGATTCGGTGCTCCTGAGTCGCGGAAAGCGTACCCGCGTCATCGACCCGAGGCTCTGTATCATTACCGATCAGCGGCACCGAAACGCCCGGGTTATCCGTTCGTTAACCTACGAACGGCTCGCGGAGCAGATCAGGAACGACGGGTACCTGTACCTCATTCCCGGCTTTATCGCGGCCACCGCAGACGGTATCACGACCACCCTGGGCCGGAACGGCAGCGATTATACCGCCTCGCTTGTAGCCGCCGCTGTTCACGCACGCGAGCTTCAGATCTGGACAGATGTGGACGGGGTCCTGAGCGCCGACCCCCGCTACGTCCCGGACGCGTTTCTGCTTCCCGAGCTGACCTTCGCCGAAGCGGCCGAGCTGTCGTATTTCGGGGCCGAAGTGCTTCATCCCTCCACCATGGTTCCCGTGGTGGAAAAGGATATTCCCGTCGGTATCCGTAATACGTGGAACCCTTCCGGCAGCGGAACCCGGATCACGGCTCGTGCGCGCTCGGGTGGAGAGATCGCGGGGATCGCGAGTATAGACAACGTTGCCATTATAAACGTCGAGGGAAGCGGCATGGTCGGAATTCCGGGAATCGCGGCCCGCCTGTTCGCGGCTATTGCCCGGGCGCAGGCAAACATCATTATGATTTCTCAGGCATCGAGCGAACATACCATTTGCCTGTGTTTCCGCACACACGAGGCGCAGGACGCGCTCAAGGAACTCGAGCGGGAGTTCTCGACCGAAATCGTGTCAGGAGAGATTGATCGCCCGCAGCTCCAGGCGGGTATGGAAATCGTCGCGATCATCGGTGAAGCCATGCGCGGGCACCCCGGGATTTCCGGGCGCCTTTTCCAGGCTCTCGGGGAGGCGAAGGTCAGTGTTCACGCGATAGCGCAGGGTTCATCCGAACGAAACATATCGTTCATTGTCGCCGAATCGGAGCGCGAGGTGACGCTGCAAACGGTGCATCGCGCCTTTTTCCAGCGCCGGGAGGGTCCGGTTGCATGACGTATACGTGGGACACGGGAGAGTCGACTGACAGCCTGGCGGATGTGATACGGCGTGGCTCGGCGCCGGACGGCAGACTGTACTACATACAGGACATCCCCGATATTTCTGATGTTCTGTACCGGCAGTCGTACCCCTGTACGTCCTCCCCCGGCGACTATCGACGCTTTGTGGTTACGGTTCTCGAACGTCTGCTACCCGATGACGCTCCGGGAATTTCCTGGGAAGAACTTGTCGACCGTTCGTATGACTTTGCTCCCTCGCTTCGTTCCCTTGCAGACGGATACGTGCTCGAGCTGTTTCACGGGCCTTCCTGCGCATTCAAGGATTTTGGCGCCCGGTTTCTGGCCGGCTTTCTGCAGGCGGACTGCGAACGCAGAGGCGAGAAGCTTGTAATCCTGACTGCGACCAGCGGGGATACAGGCAGTGCGGTCGGTCAGGCCTTCGCCGGAAGCACGGCGGTGGAGGTTGTGATCCTGTACCCGAAGGGGCGTATCAGCCATCTGCAGGAGAAGCAGCTGACGACTATCGGAGGAAATGTTCACGCCATTGAGGTCATCGGCAGTTTCGATGACTGCCAGCGGATGGTGAAAGAAAGCTTCGCGAATCAGTCCTTGAGGGCTGATCTGAGTATGAGCAGCGCCAACAGCATCAACCTGGGACGGTTGCTTCCGCAGATGCTGTACTACCTCTATGCGGCGGCGTGTCTTGCGGGTTCCGGGCGAGCTGCTCCGATTTTCTGCGTGCCAAGCGGAAACTTCGGCAACCTGACCGCGGGCGTCATGGGGTACCGGGCGGGAATGAAGGTATCAGGCTTTATCGCCGCTACCAACAGCAACGACGTCGTACCGGCGTATCTCGAAAGCGCTCGCTTTGAGCCACGCGACAGTATCGAGACAATCTCGAACGCGATGGACGTCGGGAATCCGAGCAATTTCCCACGACTGCTTCGCCTGTACAACGACGATTACCGGACTATGCGTGAACACCTGAGTGGATACCGGGTCAGCGACGATCAGACGCGCGAGAGCATGAAGGCATGCGCCGAGGACGAAGACTACCTTGTGTGCCCGCATACTGCGGTCGGACTCGCCGCGACGGCGCTGCACCGTGAATCGCACACCGCACCGGCGACCTATGTCACCCTCGGGACCGCACATCCCGCCAAATTCCCTGATATCGTCGAACAAGCCACCGGGCGCCGGCCGGACGCACCCGAGCGTCTGTCACGCGTTCTCGACTTGCCGGGTCACGCCGATACCATGTCGTCCGATTCGCGCGAGCTTGCCGCCTGGCTTCGCGAGCATACCCTGGGGTGAGTGGCGCGGGCTGTCAATCCACATACAGCTGCAGGAGTTTTTTGCCTTCTGAGTCGCGGAACGGGTTTGATTCGTTCCGCAGGAAATGGCGGTAGACTTTGCACGCCCGATAGTATCCTTCAGGCCCGCGCCATGTCGCGCTGAGGTCGCATCGGTACACCTCAAGAAGCGCCGGAAACAGCTGGGAACGCATGAGCGCTCGTGTTCGAAAGATCGGAAGCTTCGGCAGCGCGCCGGGTATCATGTGCCAGCGGATCAGCCAGCTGACCTTTTCAATTAGGTCGGAGGGAAAGCCGAGGTTCCGGAGGAATCTGTCGGCATAGTGAGCGCCAATCTCCGCGTGACGGTGAAATCTGTTGCCATCTTCACTGTTACTGTATGGCTTGCCGCAGTCGTGCAGGAGCAGTGCCAGCGTAATGACTGCATCGCGGCTCTTTTTATGCGCAAAGGTTTCAAGTACGTGCTCCCAGACGTTCCCTTCGGGATGGTACTCCTTGCTGTGCTCGGTATTGTTCATGGGAAGCAGCATAGGCCAGTATGCTTCGATAAAACCCGATTTCATGAGTACCTGCAAGCCGAGATCGGGACGAAGTCCGGTGACGATCTGCATAAGCAGGGTCCGTTGCTCGAAGATGGTGAACGGTTCCGCCGCGTCTATATGCGGCAGCAGTGCAGGCTCACTGATCTCAAACCCGTACCGTCCCGACAGCAGAGCCGCTTCGACTACGATTCGGGTTCTGTTCCCGGACTGGCTCACATGCGGTCTGTCGGCATGGGTTTCAGAGAGGAAGAGCGCAACATCGCTGAGGTCGACCGCTCTGTTACGGATCAGCCCGTAGGCGTCGCCCGGATCGAGATAGTGCATTGTCTGTCCATTCATGCGGAACGACAGATGCGGGAGAAAGCTGTCCCTTCGATCGGGGTCGCGATCAAGGCAGCGAATGCAGAACGTTTTTTCCCCTTCACGAATGACCGCGTCAATGTGTTCTACCCCGGGATACTCCAGGTTATCGCTTATTTTCGCGACATCCACCAGCGTGCCCACGACGTCTATAAACACGATTTCCCCGTGTTTCAGCTTGAAGTACTGATCGAGCGCGGACGATCCTGCAAGGTAATGCCGTATACCATGCTCAGCAAGCCGTTCTGTAAGCGTCATGTAATGCCCCGGTTTTTCAGAAACACCGTGCGCGGTGCGTGATGTGCCTAAGGTATCGCCGCAGGTGCTTTTCGTCTACTCGGGACCGAGGCGCAAGAGGCTGCTTTGTTCCTGGTCGAGTATTGCGAGAACCGCGTGCAGCTCCGGATCTTCGTCGGGTTCGGGATGTGTCTGTCTGTACTCGGAAAAAATTCGCACACCACGGTGGAAATCGCGTGCGCGCGAGTCTCGCGCTTTCGCACGCAGTCGGTCGAGAAGATCGGTTCCTTCGGCGAGCTGTTCTCTCGAGACCCGTGTTCCATTCTCGATTGATGCCCGAAGATCGAAATACGCGAGAAAATCCCTGTATGCCGCAATTCCACGCCGACGATCCGACTCAAGGAGCACATTCCTGCCTATCCCGGGAATCGTACCATCGTAGTACCATTCGTCCGGTTCCGAAATTGAATCGAGGCGCGACAATGCCTCCCGTACCATTTCGGCCGTTTCGGCACGAATTACCTTTACTGCCTCTGCGGTGGATCCCAGGCGCCGCGCGAATTTGAGTTCGTTGCGCAGCAGCGAGAAGAAATTATGGCTGATCACCCACCCGGGCATAATCCTGTTGTAACCAACCGGTGTATCGCTCGGGGGGTCGCCGAGTGTCGTCAACAGCGAGAAGGGAAAACGAACTGTCTGCGGTGCGGTAATGAGGCCGGTCGCGACAACGCTGTAGGGGCTCTCGCGATAATTGGCCGGAAACTTAATGGCCGTTGCCAGGCCGAAGAACATACCCTCGCCGCCGATCATCGACTGGTCCGGTAAACGGGACGTGTGATTGGAGCCGACCTGTGCTCCGGAACCGACGTTACCAAGTCCGGATGGCCACATGCACGCGATCAGAAGGCTTTTGTGGTGCACCCCGACCAGCGGACCGAGAACGCTCGCGGTCACCTCCGCCTGCGATACTTCGGTCCTGTATCCGAGTACGCTCAGCGAGAGCTGTCCGCCCCTGTCTACAGACGAGCGGTCAAAGAGCATGGACTCTGAACAATGCCCGAAGTCGCCGACCCACGCCTCCGGGGCGAGAATACTGCGCCTGATAATGCCCCCTCCACGACACGCTGCCGTGCCGCGCTCGAAAGAACCGAGCAGAGTACTGTCTTCGATCGTAAACGCGCCTTCGATAACCCGTCCGGCACCGATATACGATCGCCTGACTATTGCACCACCCCGGATTTCAGCTCCGGCGCCAACGTACCCCCGGGTCTGATCTATCTGCCGTACGAGATCCGCCGCCGCCGACTCGTGGACCGCCATGTCCGCGGTACCACCGAGCGCCGCGACAGCCGCCCTCCAGTCCATTCCCGCACACAGCCGTACCCGGTACGGGCTCATCTCCACCGCCGGCGGGACAGCGAGGTCGTTGCCGAACAGCGATTCGCGGTCATGGTCAAGCACAGAGCCTTCAACGACGCTCCGCGCGGACAGATAGTATCCCCGTACGGTTGTACAGCCGTGGACCCGGACATCGTCATCAACAGCAACGTCGTGGAACACCGTGTGCCGAAGCGATACCCGGCTTCCCAGAACACAGTGCCCGGAAAAATGGCACCCCGTTACGCCGGTTAAGACCGCTCCAGGTCGCACACGCACAAGGCTCCAGTCATCCGACGTGTTGCCGAGTGACTGTAGTGATTCAATGACGTCCGGTTGGACCGGAAGCGACTGGTCCAGGAGGTCCGAGTGAATCTGTTCGAATACGAAGGGAAAACGGAGCGCTGCATCCTGTTTCATATCTCATTGTAACAGGGGAATCGTACGTTGGTAAGCTTTGTTAAATACGGTATGCTTTTCGCAGTGAGTGAATGCATTCTGATTGTGTACTTGAAAACAGGTGGTGGTCACAGTTCGGCCGCGCGTGCGCTCGCGGCTTCGTTCGAGGAGCATCCCGACACGACCGCCATACCCTTTAACCCCATCAGGGCCGATCAGCGCTTCGTGCGACTGTGTGTCGAACGGTCATATAACTATATGGCAAGCCGCGGCCGCTTCCTGTGGCCCGCATTCTACACCGCGAGCGCCTGGGCTCCGCTGTTAACCCTGTCGGAACTGTCATTTTCGCGGTCGATTTCCGGCGAGATTGCGCGCGCGGTAGAAACCCACGGTATCACGAAGATCGTTGTGGTGCACTTTATGTGTCGCCGCCCGGTCAGAAGCGCACTCAGGCAGATAGGCGCATCACATATACCTGTTGTTCAGGTCGTTACAGACCCGTTTACCGCGCACCGGGCATGGTTCCACAAACTGCGCTATCCCTGTGTCGTCTTTTCCTCCCGGGTTCGTGAACGCGCGATCACGACCTACGGTGTGAACCCCGATCGTCTGGTGCAGTTTCCGGTTATTCTCCGGAAACAGTTTCAGACGCGCATGTCGGACGCCGAAGTGCGCGAACACAAAGCGCGTTTCGGATTTGACCCCGATAAAAACCTTGTCCTCATTGCAGCAGGCGGCGAAGGACTGTCCAGAGGCGGTCGGGTGCTCGAAGAGCTCGCTCGGTCCCGGGAAGACTACGAGATCGCCGTGGTATGTGGTAACTCGGCCTCGTTCAAGGCAGAGGCGACCCGGATTGCACGTAAACACCCGCACCGGCGGGTGATCGTGTACGGGTTTACCGAGCAGATGTACGAGCTCATGAATATGGCCGATCTCATTATCGGGAAAGCCGGCCCGGCGACGGTCATGGAGGTTCTGATCCTCCACAAACCGCTTATTCTCACGGGCTACATGTACGGTCAGGAGAAGGGAAACGTAGAGTTTGTCGTGCGAAACCGCCTCGGATTCTTCGTGCCCGATCCGGAAAAGCTGCGAAGCGTGGTGGACCGGGTGCTGAGAGACGCCGACTATCATGAGGCAATTCAGCACCGCATCGCGGACATGGAAATCCAGAGCGGAACCGACCGCATAGTCGAGTTTATTCTTCGCTATTCCTCAGATCGGACAAGCCCGATATAGTGCAGAGTGTTATGCCTGTCCGATTTCCCGATTCCTTCACCCTCCCGCTCCCGGACGACTTTCACATACATCTTCGCCAGGGCGAAGCCCTGTCCCGGTACGTGAACGCCGCCACGGCAGCGTACGGACGCGTTATTGTAATGCCGAACACCACGCCGCCGATCCGCGACGAACACGATCTCCTCCGGTATCGCGAGGAGATACTGGACGCAGCGGCCGACGCACCCTGGTTTGTGCCCCTTATGACCTTCAAAATTGCCACGGTGCACACCGCCGACGATGTACAACGGCTCGCCGCAGCCGGCGCGACCGCCGGCAAGCTCTACCCGCAGGGGGCAACGACGAACGCTGAGGACGGTGTGGCAGATATCGGGTCGGTGTGGCATGTGTTCGCGGCTATGGAGAGGTGCGGCCTTGTACTGTGCATACACGGCGAGGACCCGGCTGCCTTCGTAATGGACAGAGAAGACGCGTTTCTGCCCGTTCTGACGCGGATCGCATCGGACTTTCCGGATCTGCGCATTGTACTTGAGCACGTAACCACTGCCCGGGCGGTTGAGCTTGTCGAATCGCTTCCGGACACCGTTGCGGCGACCATTACCGTGCACCACCTCCTGTTGACGCTGGACGACGTTGTCGGGGGCTTTCTCAACCCCCACGTATTCTGTAAACCCATTATGAAACGCCCCGAAGACCGTGCAGCGCTCGCACGAGCCGCCGTATCGGACTCGCCGAAGTTCTTCTTCGGGTCTGACAGCGCGCCGCACCCCGTCGGGGCGAAAGAGAGCAGCTGTGGCTGCGCAGGCGTCTACACCGCGCCGGTCGCGATGCCGCTTCTGATCGATTTCTTCGAACGGCACGGGACCATGGAACGACTTCGCGCGTTTTGCTGTGAACGGGGTCGTGCGTTTTACGGCCTTCCGGCGAACGCGTACGAGGTGCGCTATCGCCGCGAGTCGTGGACCGTTCCGCAGGTTTTCGGAGACGTTGTACCGTTCAGAGCCGGCGAGTCGGTGCCGTGGACCGCGGAACAACCCCGGCCGGTGCAGGGAGGCTGAACGATGTCGTGTACGATAATCCCCGCGATCGATCTACTCGGCGGTCGCTGCGTTCGTCTGCGGCAGGGCGACTACGAGGCGGCTACCGAATACAGAGACGATCCCCAGGCGGTCGCCGCAGAGTTTGCCGCTTCCGGTGCCACCCGGCTGCACGTGGTGGACCTTGACGCGGCACGCGGCGGCGCCGGGAATCGAGACGCCGTTACCGCGATCCGGTCGGCCTTTCCCGGCGTGCTTGAGGTCGGCGGAGGCATACGAGCGGTTTCCGACGTCAGGGACCTTGCGGACAGGGGTGTTGACCGCTTTGTGGTCGGGACCGTGCTCGCGCGTGATCCCGACCGGGTCGCCGACATGATCGCTGTCGCGGGGGAACGCGTGATTGCCGGGATAGACGCACGGGACGGCATCGTTCAGGTTTCGGGGTGGCTCGAGAACGATGGTCTGACCGACATGGCGGCCGCACGACGGGCTGCCGAGCTCGGCTGCATCAGCATAATCTACACGAATATCCGGCGCGACGGGACGGGTTCGGGGCCGGATCTGACGGGCTGCGTCGACATTGCACGGTTTTCCGGCATGGCCGTTATCGCGAGTGGCGGTGTTGGCACCCCGGAACACGTCCACGAGGCGTGCGGTCGCGAAGCCGAAGGTATCGTCGGGGTCATCGCCGGTAAGGCCGTCTACGACGGCGCAATCGATCTTGCCGGACTCCTGCGAGACCACCCGCCTGCTCGTGCGACCGACATGAACTGGTAAGGAGACACCTGTGAATGAGATGAATGAGAACAACTCCGGGGAAACGGACCTGAGAACGGCCGTGATCATAAGCGAAGGTGGTGATGTGCTTGGCCGGGAGCTTATGAACGGCAAGGCATTCCGAAAAAGCCTCGAGCAGGGCGAGCTGTGGACCTACCATCAGGGTACAGGGCGTGTGCTTCCACCCTCCGGCGGTATTGAGTATCTGCAGATGGATGAAGAGGGAGATTCCATACGGGTCGTACTCGCAGACGCCGAGGCGGAGCGCTTTCGCGCCGGCACAAACCCTCCGCCATCCGGGAACGAAGCGGTGTCCGAGGTTGCGGATTCCGTCACCTCAGTGGCCGACGAGTTTGCGCATCTTCAGAAGACTGTTCATGAACGGAAGATCAACCCGAAAGAAGGCTCCTATACGAGCTATCTGTTCGGGCAGGGGGCAGCGAAAATCCGTAAAAAGGTCGGTGAGGAGGGCATCGAAGTCTGCCTTGCGGAGACACCGGCCGAACTCGTCTCCGAATCGGCCGACCTTGTGTTTCATCTTTCGGTGCTGCTCGAACAGGAAGGGCGGTCGCTGCAGGATGTATCCGACGAGCTTCGTCGCCGCCGCATCGAAGGCTGATACCCGCACTGTCCGGGCGTAGCGCTTACAGAGCTGCGATCGCGGCGCGTATCCTCTCGCCGATCTCCTGTGTCCCCGCGGTCGGAGAACCCGGAGATGCGAGGTCCGCCGGCAGTGGCCCGACCGCCAGCGCCGCGGCGACCCCGGTCTCGATCGATGCTGCGGCTTCTCCCTCGCCGAGGCTGTAGGTCAGGAGCATCGAAGCGCTCAGGATCTGAGCGATCGGGTTTGCGATCCCTTTCCCGGCGATGTCGGGTGCGGTGCCTCCGATCGGCTCGTACAGTCCGAAACGACGCCCGGACGACCCGCTTTCTCCAAGACTCGCGCTTGGAAGCATACCGAGACTTCCGGTAATCATTGAGGCCTCGTCGCTTAAGATATCCCCGAACATATTCCCGCACAACAGGACGTCGAACTGTTTCGGGTTTCGCACCAGCTGCATGGCCGCGTTGTCTACGTACATATGATGAAGCTCGACGTCGGGATAGTCCTTAGCCAGCGATTCGACTACTCGCCGCCAGAGGACCATGGACGACAGCACGTTTGCCTTGTCTATGCTATGGAGTCGACCGCGGCGGGAACGCGCAGCTTCGAAGGCGACCCGGGCTATGCGTTCGACCTCGGCTTCTGAATAGACAAGCGTGTCATAGGCTCGCGCACCTTCATCTGCCTTGGGGCTGCCGAAATAAATGCCCCCGGTCAGCTCACGGACAACAAGGAGGTCGAGTCCCTCACCGACGATTTCGGTCTTCAGCGGACTCAGCTGAGACAGCTCGGGATGTACGATTGCGGGCCGAAGGTTTGCGTACAAGCCGAAATGTTTGCGCAGGGGAAGGAGTGCCGCGCGCTCGGGCTGCTCTGCGGGAGGCAGGTGTTCCCACTTCGGGCCACCGACGCTTCCGAAAAGTATCGCATCACTTCCCTCGCAGAGCTCGATGGTCGACTCGGGCAGGGCGTGGCCGTGCGTATCAATCGCGCACCCCCCGACATCGGCCTCGGTGCATTCGAGAGAGAATCCGTGTTTCTCGGCCGTCAACGCCAGGATTTGCAGCGCCTCGCTCATAACTTCCGGTCCGATGCCATCGCCGGCGAGAACCGCGATGCGGTATGTATTCATTTCATCAGGCTCCTTCGGTGGGGGGTGACCACCAGATTTAATCGTTTCCATTCTACGACAACCCGCTCTGGATATCTCCTCGCGTCCTGCTCTGCGGAGAACTCAGTACGAGTTTGATGCTCCGGATAGCGAACCGGCGGGCTGTCGCTTTCCCTCGCTTTCGCAGGGTCGCATGAAATCCACCGTGTGCGTATCCGGGATGCTCATGCATGCACCTACAGTGTCAGGACGATGCGTCCGGTCGATTGCGTATCCGTGTACTTGATATTGAGGGTTCCAGCCGATGCGTCGAAGTTGCGACCACGGCTGAAGTTCTCGAAGTTCGGATCGTTGCGCCAGTCGAGTCTGAACAGTTCCATACCGCTGAAGGTCGGAACCTCGTGAAAGATCAGATAGTGCGTCCGGTTCGGGATGTTTTCTATCTCTACGACGACCTCGTTGGATGTTGACTCCAGCGACGTAAGTCGTACCGCAGAGAGCAGAAAGGCTCCACGCCCGAAGGGAGCAGAAAGCGGGGTCATGCGGACAGCCTGCGGCTCGGGGTCGAGATAGTGGTACCAGCTCTCGGGAACAAGGGTGCCACTCAGCACTTCAACCGAACCGTCACGGATCGAAGCGGTTTCTGGAAGCGTCTGCTGTTCGTCTACCAGATTCAGGGCGTCCCGTACCATATGCCGTCCGAGTTGTTGCAGTCGTTCCTCACCGCCTGCGGACGCGAGGGCGAGTCCCGCACGGACCGACAACTCGAAGTCTACCGTGTCGGGGGTGGCTTCCAGATAGAAGCCCGAGGAGGTTCTGCGTACAGCAGATACGATACGCTCAACAGATGCGTCGAGAAGTCCCGACAGAACCGTTTCAAAGCGCTCCGATACTCCGGCGTGCCGGTAGCGCACTTCAACGACGCGAACTGCATCCTCGAGTGTGAGATCCGCTCCCGCTAGTGACCCGAGCGCTTCATATGCTGCCGAAGAAAGATCATCGTCGCCTATGCGGGTCAGAATATCCGAGACGTTCATGCGGAGAACAGGATCGGCGAAATGGAGAAGCGCGATCGGGTCCTCGCGTACCAGTGACCTGAGCTCCCGTTCCTGTTCCTGCACCGCATCCCGCATCTCGGGGGCAAATCGGTTCAGGTCACCAAAGTAGGGTGCAGTGCGAAATGTGCGGGCAGACATGTGCATTTCCGCCGCATTCCGAAGCTCGGCGGCTCGCAGATCGTATACGGTACTGTCCCACGCGCGCGACATAAGCGCTGCGGCTATGCGTTCGTCGAAACGCGAGCCTCCGTCGGGAGAACTCCAGGTTCCCGCTGCCTGCGAAAATCTTTCGTTCCAGCCTTCGACAACGTCTGCAGCGAAGGCGTCGAGAAGGTCCTCGTGCTCGGCCCCGGTCAGCGAGAGGTCGCCCGAACGTGCCCACGTCGCAAGCGTACCCACCTCCGGTTCAGGCTCGTACACGTAGCGTATCGTCTGAGTGTCGGGTTCGGAGGAGAAAATTACACGTCGATTCACCGCGTCATACACGGCGGTATCGGGAAGGATCAGATTATAGACGCGATCGTCCGCCTGCACCTCAAGGACCGGGCTGTTCTCGGTTCGCCGAAAGCGGGCGCCGTCGGCTGCTCTGAGGGAAAACTCGTACGACCGCAGAGGCTCACGATTCGAGGGCTTCGCGATCGCGAGCTGTATCGCAGGGCGGTCGCCTGGTTCGCGCAGCACTTCGACCGCGTATCCGCCGTCGAGCTCTATAATGAACCCCCCGTCCCGTTCGCGGAAATCAACCGGATTCAGAACTTCGGCACGGCCGCTTTCGCTTCGCCCGATAACGCCGCGCCCGCGCGAGAGGTCAACGACAAAACCGTCGGTCTCAAGAACGAGATTTCTGACCTGTCCGTCTCGGTGAGCGTTTGGAGCGAGGGTATAGGCGTTGAGCGTGATGCTCGACTGCTCCCAGCTTACCCGCTCGCTCCCCCGGAATTCCTGGAAGAACAGCAGCGCAATGAGACCTGCGAACAGAATAGGCATACAATACGAGAAGCGACGCATCCAGACAGACATACTTTTCCTGCATAGTAGCAATCCAGCCAGTGTCTGAGCAAGAGAGTTGGAGCGTTCCGCACGCGGTTCGTCAGGTATGGACTCGGTATATTCGAACGCGATACGATTCCCGCTCCAGTTCCTGACTCCAACAGAGAGGTTTTCAATCCGCATGTTTCAACGATGTACCTGCCTGGCGCTGAGAACCGGCGTCATACTGCTGCTGATTCTTCTCGGTATGTCCTGCGCGACCCCACCCGCAGATCCGGACCAGGAGGTTCGGCCCGACGATGCGCCTCCTGATCGGGTGGAGGAACCGGACCGTCAGGACCAATACGACCTGGTCGTTCAAGCGCTTCGGAGCGGAAGTGCGCGGGAAGCGGGAGCTATCCTCGACGACATAGGGGCTCCGCCGGAGGTCCCCGAGCTGTGGCTGGCCTACGGTCATCTGTTGCTCGCGGACGGCGAGTTTTCGGCGGCTGACCGGGTATACAGGGCGGTGGCCGAGCACGACACGCCGGTCCAGGCAGACGCGCTGTATGCGCTTGCTCTGACCACGGACAACGAAGCCTCAGCTGAGTCGTATCTGAGAGAGGTGCTCGAGCTTGAACCGGAGCACACCGGTGCGGGATCGGCTCTCGGCACGCTTGCGCTGGACGGGGGACGAACGGAGGAAGCGGAACAGTATTTTGAGCGAGTGCTGCAACAGAACGAAGAGCATTTTGAGTCGCTTGTCGGGATGGCCCGTATATATCTTGACCGTCCCCCTCGTCGTGTCGCGCTGGGCTACGTGGACCGAGCGCTGGCCGTCGACCCGGATGCGGGCTTCGTACACGCCGAGCGCGGTCGGATACTGTCGATCCTGCGAAGGACCGACGAAGCAGTCGAAGCGTACCGCAGGGCTATCGAGCTTGAACCCGACACGCCCTGGCATTACTACGATCTCGGGCGCGTGTTGCAGAACGCCGGACGACACGAAGATGCGCTTGCGCGTTTCGATGAAGCCCTGGCGCTTGAGGACGAGGTCTTTCTGTTCTTCTTTCACCGAGCGAACAGCCTGTACGCCCTTGGCCGCTACGCGGAAGCCGACGCCGGATATGCCCGTGTGCTGTCGGCTCAGCCGGACTATCGCGATGCATTCGGCCTGTACGCTGCGACAGCCTTTCTGACCGGGGACTTTGGTCGTGCGGCGCGGTATTTTGAGCGGACGTACGACGAGGTTACGCGCGTGCCCTCCTTCGCGATGCTCACCGGTATTGCGCTTCGACAGGATGGCAGGCGGGAAGAATCGAGGGCGTGGTTCGAGCAGGTTCGCAGGCTGGCCGGGACCGAGAGCCTGTACTCTCAGATTGCCGTCGAATACCAGAACCCGCGTAACGACGATCTCACGATACGGCGCATTCAGAACGAGCGTGACCCGTCGGTACGGGCGCGGATGAGTTTTTACCTCGGCGCGCTGTATTCGCTGATCGACCGCCCGGCGCTCGCAGAAGCGCTGCTTGAGGCGGCACGCGTGCCCGAAATCGAAGGATCGATCGAGTTTGAGCTCGCGGGGTGGTTCCTTGACACCTACGGACAAGGCCATGCACGGTAGGGCCGTGGAGGGACCGCATGAAGGGTGTTGACGAGCTGGTTTCGCACCTGGATCCGGCCAGGCCGGTCTACATACAGGCGCATGATTTTCCGGATCACGATGCGGTTGCGAGTGCTTTCGGGCTAATGCACCTGCTCGCTGCGCGCAGCGTGGAGGCCCTGTTGTGTTACGGAGGAAACATACAGAGCGAGAGTCTGAAAGAGGCTATCAAGCTCCTGGAAATTCCTATACAAAGCACCCGGTCAATGACCTTCGGCGACGACGCTCAGCTCGTTCTCGTCGACGGATTCATCGGTAACCGCAATATGACCGGGTTGCCGGGCACCGTGGTGGCGGTTATTGATCATCACAAACCCCCGGAAGAACCCGAGTCCGCCTACCACGATATTCGACCGGATTACGGATCATGCTCGACGATCCTTTACGAGTACTTTCGCGATGCGGACGCTCCCATGAAAAAAAGCGTCGCCACCATGCTTCTCATGGGGCTCATGATGGATACGGCCTTCATGACTCGTGGTGTCGCCCCTATCGATCTCGAAGCATTCTCTACCCTGTATTTTCAGGGAGACTGGGAAACCGGCAGTCGCCTGCTCAAGAACAGCCTGAGCATGTCCGACCTGGGCCTGTTTCGCGAGGCAATTAATTCCTGCGAAGTCGCAGACGATTTTGCTTTTATCATGCTCGATCAGGAGTGCTCGGCAGAGGCCATGGCGCTCGTTGCGGACTTTTTTCTGGGTCTTCGCGAGTTGCACTTCGTCTGCGTTGTCGAACCTGACCGTGACGAGTATCGTATCTCGGTCCGAAGCGAAGACGCCGCCCGTCCATCGGACGTAGTGCTGCGAAAAGCGCTGAAAGGACTCGGTTCCGGTGGTGGTCATGTGCACATGGGCGGCGGAAGCATACCCCGTGACCTTTTTCCCGGCGAGCAGGGACTCAGAAAACGATTTTTACAGGCAATGGGCAAGGAATGACAGAAGAACCAACGACCGAGGACACAGGGTCCCTTTACGAGGGGACCACCATTATCGAATCAGCAGGCCGGCGCATTGTCCTGCTCGGAACGGCCCACGTCTCGCAGGCGAGCGTACGGCAGGTCCGTCTTCTCGCCGAAGCCGAGAAACCCGACAGCATGTGCATCGAGATCGACGAATCCCGGTACCGCAGTCTCACCGATTCCGAGGCCTGGAAGAAGCTTGATATCTACAAGGTCATACGCGGAGGCCAGGGATTCCTGCTTCTCGGGAACCTTTTTCTTGCCAGTTTTCAGCGGCGCATCGGGAAGGAACTCGGCGTGAAACCGGGGGCGGAAATGGTCGAGGCGGTGGGTATCGCCCATGAGAAGTCCATACCCGTTGTGCTCTGCGACCGCGAAATACAGATCACGCTCAAGCGGGCCTGGGCGAGCGGGGGGCTGTGGAGCAAGAGTAAAATGATGGCCGCGCTCCTCGGGTCTCTGTTCGGCGGAGAACGCATTTCCGAAGAAGACATCGAATCACTCAAGGAAACCGACGCGCTGAGCGCCATGATGGAGGAGCTCAGCGACTATCTGCCCGGGGCAAAACGGGTCCTCATTGACGAACGGGACCGCTATCTTGCCGAAAAAATTTACGAGACCGAAGGGAGCACGATCCTTGCGGTTGTTGGTGCCGGTCACGTACCGGGCATTGTGCGTACCATCGAGGCTTTGCAGGCAGGTCCCATGGAGCCGCCACTGCAGGAGTTGAACGTCATTCCTCCAAAAGGACTCTTCGCGCGGATGCTGCCCTGGCTGGTCCCGATTGCGGTGGGAGGGCTCTTTGCCGCGGGCTTCCTTCGCTCAGGGTGGGATCTAACGCGGGATATGTTCCTGCTCTGGGTCCTGGTCAACGGCGGGCTGAGCGCGCTCGGAGCGCTTCTCGCGTTCGCGCACCCCCTGACGATTGTGGCCTCGTTCGTTGCGGCGCCGATAACGTCCATGAATCCGACGATCGGCGTCGGTTTTGTGACGGGGCTGCTTGAAGCGATCTTTCGCAAGCCCCGCGTGCACGATCTCGAACATCTTCAGACCGACATTGCGTCGTTTCGAGGTTTTTTTCGAAACCGTATAACCCGGGTGCTGCTCGTATTCGCGTTTTCGACTATAGGCAGCGCCATAGGCACGTTCATAGGTATTCCGTATCTTACGTCGCTTTTGTAGCTGAGAACGCGGACTTGAGCGCCTCGATGACGCTTCCCGATTTCTGCAGCGCGTCGGGCGGACTTCCGCGGTCCGTTTCGCCGGTGGACATGTGATCGGGACCGATCAGACGCGCCAGCCCGTACTCGACCACCGTCCGAAGTCTGCGCTCGAGTCCGACAACGGGACGGACCTCACCCGCGAGGCTCAGTTCACCCGTCACGGCCGTGTCGGGTTGCACCGGCGTACCTGTGGCGGCCGAGTACAGCGCGATCGCCACCGGCAGGTCTATGCCGACTTCGGAAATACGCATTCCCCCTGCCACGTTCACGTACAGATCCTGATCGTTGAGGCCAAGACCGGCGTGTTTCTCGAGCACCGCGGCTACCCGGCTGACGCGGGCGGACTCAATCCGGTCCGAGAAGACGCGTGACACCCCACCTTTTGCCGGGACGGTCAGTGCCTGAATCTCCACGAGCAGAATGCGGCTGCCCTCGTAGACCGGTGCGATGACCGCTCCCGCCGGCTGCGGCCCGTCGCGCCGGACAAGGAACAGCGCGGAGGGGTCACTGACCTCTTTCAGCCCCGACTGTGCCATGGAGAACAGCCCGATCTCGTCGGTTGCTCCGAAACGGTTCTTTGTCGCCCGCAGAATACGGGTTGAACCCTCAGCCTCCTCGAAAAGAAGCACGGTGTCGACCATGTGCTCCACCACCCGCGGCCCCGCGATCGCTCCGTCTTTCGTCACATGCGCGACGAAAAAACAGACGGCCGAGTGATTTCGTGCCCAGTCCGCGATCTCGAAGGTACAGTAGCGCAGCTGCGCCGGGCTTCCCGGCGTCCCGGCAGCCTCGTCGGTGTAGAGCGTCTGTACCGAATCAATGACGATGATGTCCGGTTTCACCTTCTCGAGGCTCCGCAGTACCAGCGAGAGGTTCGCGTTTGCGAGTATGTGAAGCTGCTCGCCGCGAACGCCGAGGCGGTCTGCACGCTGTTTCAGTTGCCCCGCCGCTTCCTCGCCGGTGACGTAGAGCGTGGAGAAGGTGTCGGAGGTGGAGCCTGCTGCCTGAAGCAGGAGCGTTGACTTGCCTATGCCGGGTTCGCCGCCGATGAGCGTGCTTGACCCGAGGCTTGCCCCACCGCCAAGGACACGGTCGAACTCGCTCAGTCCCGTCCTGACCCGGAGCGCGTCCTGGGTACGGATGTTCTCGAGGAGCATCGCTTCGGCGGTCGTCGCCGATGTGCGCCGCGCGCCACCCGCGGCCGGGGGGGCGGGCGACTCGGTTTCCTCGAAGGTGTTCCAGTTTCCGCAGGCCGGGCAGCGTCCGAGCCACTTCGGTTCATCGTGGCCACAGGCAGTGCAGACAAAGCGGGAGCGCTTCTTTGCTGCCATTGCCTATCTCTGCCGCGGGGTGACTTTCCGGACTGAAACGACACCGTCGATTGCCTTCAGCATCTCCAACGTCTCCTCAGAGACGTCGGCTTCCAGATCGATAATGTTGTACGCGATGAGATCCCGGTGCTTGTTGAGCATATCGGAAATGTTCGCGTTCTGTGCTGCGAGAATCCCGGTGATCTGGCCCACCATGTTGGGGACGTTCCGGTTCGAAATCAACAGCCGCGTGCCATCGCCCATGGGCATTTCACACGCCGGGAAGTTGACCGAATTACGGATATTTCCGAACTGAAGAAAGTCGGCGAGCTGTTGCGACGCCATGACCGCGCAATTGTCCTCAGCCTCCGGAGTTGAGGCGCCGAGGTGGGGTATAGGGATGACGCCTTCGTGTGCCGCGAGGTCGTCGGAGGGAAAATCCGTGACGTAACAACCGACGATGCCCCGGTCAAGCCCGACCCGCATTGCGCTATTGTCGACCAGTTCACCTCTGGCCATATTGATGATTCTGACGCCGTGCTTCAGTTGAGCCACCGCTGCATCGTCGAACATCCCGCGGGTATTGTCGTTCAACGGGGTGTGGATACTGATGTAATCGGCCCGACTGAACACTTCTGCGAGCGATCCCGCACGGCTGACCGCACCGTCGAGCTCCCAGGCAGAGTTAACGCTGATATAGGGGTCGTATCCGATCACCTTCATGCCGAGGCGGCACGCGGCGTTCGAGACCATGACACCTATCGCGCCGAGACCGATGACTCCGAGCGTCTTTCCCATGATTTCCGGGCCGCTAAACTGTTTCTTCTCTTGTTCCACGCGTGCGGCGAGGTTCTTTACGTCCTCGGACGCAGCCCTGCGCGCCCACGATATGCCTTCGCTGATTTTGCGACTCGAGAGCATCAGGGCCGCGATGACGAGCTCCTTGACGCTGTTGGCGTTCGCACCGGGTGTGTTGAACACGACTATGCCCTGTTCGGTGCACCGCGATACCGGGATGTTGTTGTATCCGGCACCCGCGCGCCCGATCGCCTTCACCGATGCAGGAAACGTCTCATCGTTGAGTTTTGCGCTGCGTACGAGGAGCGCGTCCGGATCGGCCTGATCCGTATCTACCGAAATACCCCGCTCCTCGAATACCGCGAGCCCATGGCTCGAAATTGCGTTCCTGGTCTGCACTGTATACATGTGTTCTCCCTGTCAACGATGATGAATGATCTGTATGCCGAGATCCTTGAGTTGATCGGGATCTACTTCCGATGGGCTTTCATCCATCGGCGACATCCCGTTGGTCGTCTTGGGAAACGCGATCACTTCGCGTATGCTCTGTTCCCCTGCCATGATCATGACAAGTCGGTCGAGGCCGGGCGCGATTCCCCCGTGCGGTGGCGGGCCATAGCGGAATGCATCGAGAAGGAAGCCGAACCGCTTCTGCGCTTCCTCTCGGGAAAACCCGACGATGTCGAATATTCGACTCTGAAGCTCCGCGTTGTGTATACGGATGCTCCCCGAGGCGAGTTCGAAACCGTTGCAGACCAGGTCGTAGAGGTCGCCGTTGACCGCCCCGGGGTCCGATTCGAGGGTGTCGATAAACTGCTCCTGCGGCATGGTAAACATGTGGTGCGCGGCTTCCCAGCGTTTATCATCTTCATTCCACTCGAACAGGGGGAAGTCGACGACCCAGGCAAACGCGAATGCGCTGCGATCGATCAGATCGAGAGTTTTTCCGAGGGAGCTCCGTACGGCACCGAGGGCGGTACACGCGACTTTCCATGTGTCGGCAACGAAGAGAAGCAGGTCGCCCTCGGCGACGCCGAACCCGGAAACCGCCTCAGGTGCGTCGGCGAAAAATTTGGAGATGCCTCCTTCCGGGCCCTGGGGTCCCATTTTCAACCACGCCAGTCCCTTCGCCCCGTAGGTCTTCGCCACCGCTTCGAGGCTTTCGATTTCCTTCCTCGACATGCGCGCGCCGCCCGGTACGGCAAGCGCCTTGACCGCGCCTCCTGACGCGATCGCCTCTTCGAAGACCCGGAAGCCCGAGCCCTGCGCGAGCTCGGCGGCATCCTGCAGGTGCAGGTCGAAGCGCAGGTCCGGCTTATCCGTGCCGTAGCGGTTCATAGCGTCGCGATACGAGAGCCGCAGAAACGGTGTCGGAATCGGGTGGTCAATGGCGTGCGTGAACACGTGGTTCATCATCCCCTCCACCAGTTCGAACACGTCCTCGGCGGATACAAAACTCATTTCTATGTCGATCTGTGTGTGCTCAAGCTGTCGGTCACCCCGCGCGTCTTCATCGCGGAAACAGTGCGCGATCTGAAAATAGCGGTCAAAACCCGATACCATGAGAATCTGCTTGTAGAGCTGGGGACTCTGAGGCATCGCGTAGAAGCTTCCCGGGTGTAGCCGCGAAGGAATCAGAAAGTCTCTGGCACCCTCGGGCGTCGACTTTATCATGGTGGGTGTTTCAATTTCGTAGAATCCAAGGCCGTTCAGGTACTCCCTGACGCGCCAGGTCACTTCGTGGCGCAAGCGGATTTTGCGCTGCATGGACGCTGAGCGAAGGTCGAGATAGCGGTACTTCAGCCGTGTTTCTTCGCGGGCGTCGCTGCGGTCCTCGATCATGAAGGGCAGGGGTTCACAGCTTGAAAGAACGTCGATGGACGTCGCCTGTATCTCGATCTCGCCGCTCGCCATGTCGGGATTCACCATGGAATCGGGCCTTCTGCGTACGATGCCGACAACGGCGACGCAGTACTCGAGTTTCAGTTCACTCCCCGTCTCCCGGACCGCTTCGGGCGCATCCGTATCGATGACGACCTGTACCTGTCCATACCGATCCCGGAGATTGAAGAAGCGTATACCGCCGTGGTCGCGGACCCTGTGCACCCAGCCGTTGAGTATTACCTCGGTGTCACAATGAGCCGCCGTCGGCTCCCCGCATGTCAGAGTTCTCTTGTTTTTATCCATGGTTCCTGTACCAGTTCAGGGAGGTGTCTCAGCCCGGAGGCCAGTTGAGTGCACGTCCGCCGAGAATGTGAGCGTGAAGATACTCGACGGACTGCTGCCCGTCTTTTCCGTTGTTAACGACGACGCGGTAGCCGTTCTCGTTGAGCCCGAGCTGAGCCGCGATTTTCGACACGCGCGAGAAGAAGGTGGCGATCCACGCGTCTTCGCGATCTGCCAGCTCTGCAAAGCGCCCGACGCGGTGTTTCGGGATTACCAGCACATGAACCGGCGCCTGTGGGTTGATGTCCCGGAAGGCGAGAACTTCGTCGTCTTCGTACACCGTATCCGCCTGTATCTCGCCGGCGAGAATCCTGTCAAAAATCGTATCATTCGCCATAGATCATGGCTCCTTTTCGGTGGTTCGTTCTCGCGTATACCTTACTCGCGATTCGTTACTTACTCAATATTGCGCGGACGGCTCCCCGTCGATCGCCTCGGCCCGGAACGGCATTCGGTGCACCCGAGCACGTGAACGTGGTCCTTTTTCCCCGGTCGCTGGAACATTCTGGCAATCAGATACCCGTCCCGGGACAGCGTCTGTTCACATACCGGACACTGCCGGGGATTGAGGTTGTTGTGGGGGTAGCAGTGCGGGCAGCCAAAGATGTGCGTGGTGTGCTCACGAATCTCCCGGTGGGCCGTTCCTCCCGAAAACACGACGCTCCTGATCCGCTCTCCGGAGGACAGCTGTGCGTGGCATACCGGACAGCGACGAATTCTCTGTCCGCTGCCATCCGGATGATTCGCCCGCTTACTGCGAGCGCGATGCGGTGAACGTGTGGCGCTGGGGGAGCCTTTCAGAGCGGGCCAGAGAAGAATCACCATAAGAATACCGGTCAGCCCGACGAGCACCTCGATCAGCATGGCCTGCATCGTAGCACGTTTCACTTGTGAAGGAGCGAATATCAGCGTACGGTGCACGGGTGTACAGTCGCCGTTGTGTATCCTTCACCGCAGCTCTGCTTTTGATGTGTGCCGTTCCGTCTCCTGCGGCGGCGGTGGAGGCGTCCTGCACGTATACAGAGGTATTCCCGCAGTACGGGGTTCGGGTCGCGGTGTGCCGGACCGAAGCCCGGTCAGGATTACCCACCGCACGCGAAGAGCAGATACTGATTATACGAACAGGCACAGAAGCAGATGAACTTGTCGATGTCACCGTGTTCCGGCTTTCGAGGGTTTTTGCGGGCGCAACGCGTACCCTGCTCGCGCAGGTCCTCGACATGGAGATTATACATCCCTTTGGTCGCGGCGCTCCTGTGCTGTCCGTACGCCTGGTTACCGACAGCTTCGTTCTCGGCAGACCCATCGGAGCGCGTACGTTCGAAACACAGTGGTTCACGCTCGATCGGAGCGGGCCCGAGTATCTGACCTGGTTCGTCGAGTCGACCGATCTCGGGAGGGTTTATATCGACTATACACATGTGCCGGTCCGGGACGAGCATGGGGCAATCATCGGGTCGCATCAGTACGCGGCGCAGTACGTTGACGGAGTGCCTGCAGGCGTTGATCGGACAACGCGGCGGTTTTCAGGTCCGACGGTGACACTTGACCCCGGGGAGTCGCGGCTGTCCATGATAGCGCCATTGAGTTCACCGGTGTTCGTCCGGTCGAGGCCCGGCACGTCGGGTCGCATAACCGATGCCCTGACCGACACGGAGGACCCCCTTGACGGGCGTGTCGCGTCGTACAGGGTGCTGTCGCTGAGCCGGCACGAGGAGGGTCTGTACTATGAGCTCGATCTCGGACGGGGAGAGTCGGGCTGGGTGCCTTCCGGATCAGTTCGCTGGGTACCCTAGTCGCATCCGGTTCTCCGCGGCTACATTTCTCTCACGACAATGAGGCTTCCGGGGCGGTCCACGCGTATGTGCGTTACCTCACGATCACGTTCTGTTACACTGACCCTCAGAAGATACAGGGTATCGGGGCTCATGACCCGGGGGACAAAGAACGCATTCGTGGATCCGTCGGTGAGAATCAGGAACTCGTCGCTGAAACTCCACTCGTCGAAGTCCAGAAAATCTGATTCCAGCGTTCCGTCCGCGTTAATCGTGAGCTCACCGATGGGTAAATCGTCGGTTTCCGGGGGATTGCGATAGTCGCTGAGGGTATAATCGCTCAGTTCAATGGCCCGAAACGCTGTCCACGGTCCAACGAGATCCGCGTCCTGGGCGGAAAGAGAGAAAACAGCTCCAAGCAATATACCGAGTACAAGAATTGCGCGCTTCATACGCCCTCCATGGCCTGTGTCATTGCTTTATAGTATAGAAGAAAGCCTTCAGAGATTCCACGAGACGCCGGTTCCCGTGTTGTGATACCGTGGGAGCTGTGATTGAATCGCTGGCCTGCCGCCTGGTTCGCGTCGACGGGCACCCCGAGCCGGTGCCCCCTTTGCGCGAGTACCGCCTCTCCCTCGAACCCGACGCGCTCGTTCTCTCGCGTCCCGGTGGCCCGACAAGCCTGCGTCTGGCGAATATGGTGCTTCGATCGGCACGTGCCGGGCGTTTGTTCACCAATCCTGTTCTGACGGTGACCTGTCGGCCCATGGTCCCGGGAACGCATGCAGTCGTCCTTGTCTTTCGGGTGGACCGGAGTCGCCGGGGGCGCATTGCCGAGTATGTCCAGGAGATTAACGATCGTGTGGCCGGTGCCCGAGGGTTTTTTCGACGTTCTCGTGTTCCCGGGCCTCAAGCACATCCGACGGCGAACCGCTCGCCCCGGCTTCGGATATACTGACGTTCAGCTCGAAGCCGATCAGGAGCACGATACTCACCGCGTACAGCCACAGCTGAAGCATCACTACCGTACCCAGGGTACCGTATATAGCGTTCCAGTTACTCAGATTCTCAACGTAGAAGTTGAACGCGCCGTTTACCACGGCAATTGCTACGGTGGCCAGGAGCGATCCTGGCGAGGCGAACCTGCTCCGCGCGCTCGCCGCCGGCGCCCAGTAGTAAATCGCCGACACCCCGGTGAGCACCAGGGCAGCGGCGAAGAGCAGGCGTCCGGCGCTGATGACGAGCACAACCGGTCCGTCAGGGAGGATGCCAAGCCCTCCGATAAACGAGATCACCGCAGCACCGGCGATCTGAAGGATGCTCGCGACGATAATGAGTCCGAACAGCAGACCGACAAGCCCGATGCTGACGAGCCATTTCATGGGGCGGGGGTGTGTGGCGAAATCGTGGTAGCTCGCGTCGAAGGAGCGAATTATCCCGAGCATGCTCCGTGTCGCCGTATACAACGAGAGCAGCAGGGTTGCAGAGAGCAGACCCGCGTTCTGGCTCACAAGCAGATCCCGGAACGTATCCTCTACGAGGTCCGTTACTTCAGCGGGCAGGGCGCCGCTTATAAGCACGAGAAGGGTTTCCTGGAAATCCGGTATCGGGATGTAGGGTATGAGCGTAATCAGAAAGAGCACGGCGGGGAAAATGCTCAGGAAGATGCGGAAGGCTATGCTCGACCCCCGCGTTGTAATCGCGCCGTTGCGCATACCGATGGCAAAAAAACGTCCCACCTCGAACAATGAAAGCCCGTTAAACCCGGGGATGGAGATTCGACGCGAAACGTCGATTATCTTTCGAGCGGCTTTCGTTTCGGGGAGTTTGTCGAATAGCGTCATGTGTTCCTTACATTTTGATCATACTGTCGGGATCGGCCGGCGGCAAGCGACCCGGGAGCGATGACAATTCTGTAATATGCTCCCCAAAAAACGGTTTCGTTATTACCATTGTTACAGATAAACACATATATCGATTTCGGAGGTTAATATGAAATCGAAGTACTGGAAGTATTCAAGTAGCATTCTTTTACTGCTGTTCATTGGCTATGCAGCCGGTGTCGTGAGTGGTCGATTCCTTGCCCTGGACCAGATCGCGGACAGGGTCGAGGCGGAACTCGTTTCTTCCGGTAGCGTTCTGCAGGTGTCCGGTTCGCCGGAAACTCCGTCGGGTGCTCGTGCCCTTGAGCGAAGGGTTCAGGGGTATCCACCCGGCAGCATGCCGGATTCAACGTCCGATGGTTCCGGTGGCTTTGCCAACGGACCCGGTAGCTTTCGTGATGTTGCGGATGCCGTGCTTCCATCCGTTGTGGAAATATCGACGGTATCCGTTGTGCGCAGACAGGCTCCTCAGAATCGTTCACCATTTGATTATTTCTTTAATCCCTGGGACATGCAGCCGCCCGGTGAACAGGAGTTCAGGCGGCCGGGACTCGGATCCGGGGTCATTGTCCGGCAGGATCCCGGAGTTGTGTACGTCCTGACGAACGACCACGTCGTAGCCAATGCGACCGAGATCACCGTCGGGTTGTACGACGGACGCGAGTTTGAAGCGGAACTTGTCGGCTCCGAACCACGGCTTGATCTGGCTCTTCTGAGCATAGAAACCGAAACGCAACTACCCGTAGCCGAGCTTGGCGACTCCGACAGTCTTCATGTCGGAGACTGGGTTCTGGCGATGGGGAATCCCTTCGGATTTGAAAGTTCGGTCACCGCGGGGATAGTCAGCGCCATCGGGCGACAGGCGGATCCCCGGTCGGGTGTCGCCGACTTTACCGACTATATACAGACCGACGCTGCGATTAACCCCGGTAACTCCGGCGGCGCGCTCGTGAGCACGAGCGGTGAGGTGATCGGCATCAACACCTGGATAGCCTCGCAGGGCGGCGGCAGTGTCGGGCTCGGGTTTGCGATTCCTATCGATCAGGCGCTCAGGGCAATTGACGATTTTCTGGAGGAAGGTGAGGTTGTCTTCGGGTGGCTCGGTGTCAGCCTTGCCGATACGTCGAACGAGGCTCTCGAGCCCCTGTTTGAGTCTCTCGACATCGCAGACCGGGAGGGCGCGCTCGTGACGAACGTGTGGCGCGGTTCTCCGGCTGCGGGGGCCGGGATCAGACCCGGAGACCTGATTATGCAGGTCGGTGACCGGGCTGTTACCGACGGAAGAGATACCAGTCGCGCTGTAGGCAACCTGGAACCCGGCGACGAGACGGAGTTCCTGATTCTTCGCGACGGTCGGGAGGTCCGCATACGCGTGACAACCGAACGCCGACGCGCCGACGTCGTCGAAGCTGCCGACGGGTTGTGGCCCGGGTTCACCGTGTTCCCGCTTCCGGAGTCCGAGTCGATGGACGGCGTGGTGGTCGTTGATGTGGAGCAGCGGTCGCCGGCGGGGCACGCAGGGGTGCGAGAAGGAGACGTGATCACGCGCGTCGACGGCGCCGCGGTGGACGACATTCAGGACTTCTATGCGCGTCTCGCCGAGGCAGGACGGGAAGTCACGTTCCGCATTCTCCGGGGACAGGCAGAGCTGTCGCTCGGAATTGGCGGGCTCGACGGTTGACCCTCAATGCAGCCTGTGCTGTCGGTCCTCGCATGGCCGGCGGCACGGCCTTTTTCGCGTTTCCGGCGCTTTTCTTTGTATAAACCGCTGTTTTTTCTTGCCAGGACTCATTTTCACCCCTTACTATGTAATTAGTAACGCAGACGTTAGTAACGCGTACGCGTGCTCCCGGTTACTAAGACCGGGTAATCACACACTCTTTTGAGGAGGCTATCTGCATGAAACATGTAGCGAAGCTATTTCTCGCTGTACTGGTCCTTATGGCCTTTACCGCGCCGGTTCTCTTTGGCGGTGGTTCTGCCGAAGAGGCTATCGAAGCAACAGACCCCACTGGAAATCCCTGGACCGACGGGGAAGACCTGTCCGGAACTGAAGTCAACATTTTCGGTGCATTTGTCGACACCGACGCCGAGCGATTCCGTACCGCGATGGAGCCGTTCATGGAAGAAACGGGAATCCGCGTCGTCTACGAGGGTTCCGGAGACTTCGAGCAGCTCATTACCGTTCGAACCGAGGGTGGAGATCCACCGGACATCGCAGCGTTCCCGCAGCCGGGTCTCATGAGAGACCTTCACAGCGAGGGCTATATTCTGAACGTACTCGACTGGTTTGACATGTCATTCCTTGAGCAGCAGTACAATGAGGGCTGGATTGCAGACAGCATGGTGGACGATGAAGTCGCCGGTGTCTGGTACCGTGCGAGCGTCAAGAGCCTTGTCTGGTATCCACCTGCGGTATTCGAGGAAGAGGGCTATGAGATCCCCGAGACCTGGGACGAACTTCTCGACCTCTCGGATCAGATGGTCGAAGACGGGTACAGCCCGTGGTCGATTTCCATGGAAAGCGCCGGAGCTACCGGCTGGGTCGCAACCGACTGGATCGAGGACATAATGCTCCGCATACATCCTCCCGAGGTTTACGACGAATGGGTTGCTGGTGAGCTGCAATTCGACAGCCCCGAGTTCCGCGAAGCGCTCGACATAATGCTGGAAATCTGGCTGAACGAGGACTACGTCCTTGGTGGCACGGATAGTATCCTGACCGTGCCGTTTGGCGACGGGCCTGCACCGCTGGTTGCTGATCCTCCGCAGGCGCTTATGCACCGCCAGGCCAGTTTCATTACCGGTTTCATGCCCGACGGCACCGATATCGGACCCGACGGAGACGTCAACTTCTTCTATCTGCCGCCGATCGATCCGGACATGGGCAGCCCCGTGCTGACCGCCGGTGACATCATGAGCCCCATGGAAGATCGTCCCGAAGTTCGTGCGGTCATGCGCTATCTTGCACATGGTGAGAGTACGCGCGGCTGGCTCGAGCAGGGCGGTTTTGTCTCACCGCACGAAGACGCGAATCTTGATTGGTATCCCGAACTTGACCAGGGATATGCAGAGATTCTTACAAACGCCGACATCGTCCGATTTGACGCGTCAGACCTTATGCCGGGTTCCGTTGGAGCAGGGAGCTTCTGGACCGGCATGGTAGACATCGTGTCCGGAGAGGATATTGACTCGACACTTCCCGAAATCGACGAGGCATATCCCGACTGATGCGCGTCAAGCCTAGCGCGTAATAAAGGCGCGGCAGTTTGTCTGTCGCGCCTTTTTTTGGAGTTTCTTCCAAGGCCGCGGGCCTCGTGTCGTGGTATTAATGTTGGAACTATGTGTGTGTAATCACACGAGGGAAAGGTGGAAATGAATGAGTGACGTAACGAAACCAACATTCTCTGAGCGACTTGATACCGTCCCTGTCAGGATTACCCTGTCAATCGTGTCTATGGTTGTCACGGTAGTCGTGCTTGGAGGCGGGTTTGTGTACCTTCGAGACAACGCGGCAACCGCCCCGCGGATCGTGGTAGCGCTGACCGCCCTGCTGATTGGTGTCGGCGGAGTATGGGCGCTGTATTTCTCGCTGAACGGCCTCGCCGAGGTGCTGCCCGAACGGACACGCGATCGCGTACTTCCGTGGGTCTTTATTGGCCCCGCACTCGCAACCCTCGGTTTTTTCCTGATCTGGCCAAGTATGAACACGCTATGGCTCAGTTTTTTCGAACGGGGAGAGTTTGTCGGGATCGACAACTATTTGTTCATATTCCAGAGTTCCGCAATGCAGCGAGTGTTGATTAATACGGTGCTCTGGGTATTTCTGGTACCCGCCGTGTCAACGTCGCTCGGACTTCTGATTGCCGTCATAACCGACCGGTTCAGCGTAACAAGCGAAAAGGTCGTAAAGTCGCTCATTTTCCTGCCGATGGCCATTTCCTTTGTCGGCGCGAGCGTAATCTGGCGCTTTGTCTACGCGTATCGACCGCCCGGTCTTGCACAGATCGGTCTTCTGAACGCCATTATTACGTTTTTCGGGGCCGACCCGGTCGCGTGGATCACTGTTCGGCCGTGGAACAACTTCCTGCTCATGTTCATAATGGTGTGGCTTCAGACCGGCTTCGCAATGGTCATACTGAGCGCGGCCGTAAAGGGTGTACCCAAGGATCTGCTTGAAGCCGCCCGAATCGACGGAGCGAATGAAGTTCGCAGCTTCTTTAACGTCACGATCCCCTATATTTCGGGCACCATACTCACCGTCGGTACGACAATACTGTTTCTGGTGCTCAAGATTTTCGACGTCGTATACGTTATGACGAGCGGACAACACGGTACCAATATCGTCGCGCTGCGTATGTATCAGGAAGCATTTGCGTTTAGAAACTTCGGCCGTGGAAGTGCTCTTGCGGTGTTTCTGTTTATTGTGGTCATTCCGCTTCTGATACAGAACGTCAGATCCATGCGCGAGAAGAGTTTTTAGGAGGATCCCATGGCAGAGAACACCACAAGAACACAACAGGAACACGCGGCGGGGCTCGCCGCACGGGAAGACGACCTTCGAAACGCAGCCGGAACGCGTGGTTCGTTTCTGGGGTCAATGAAAGCGAGGCGAGTTATCGGCGGTATACCGGTCCGCTTATTTGTCATAATTATACTCGCTATCTGGACGCTTCCGACGCTCGGCTTGCTCGTCTCGAGTTTCAGAACGGAATCTGCAATACAGGAGTCGGGATGGTGGGCGGGCCTGCTCAACTTCACCGATTTCGGTGACTGGACGCTCGCAAACTACGATCGCGTTCTCAATGCCGACGGGATGGCCGGTGCCTTTTTCAATTCCGTCCTGATTACACTGCCTGCCACCGTTATCCCGATTACCATGGCGGCGTTCGCCGCCTACGCGGTCGCGTGGATGAAATTTCCGGCACGACAGTTTCTTTTTGTGCTTATAGTCGGACTTCTGATCGTTCCCCTGCAGATGGCCTTGATACCCGTTTTGCGCGTGTATACGGCAAACGACATCAGTGGTACGTTCGTCGGGATGTGGCTTGCGCATACCGGCTTTGGGCTGCCGCTGGCGACCTACATAATGTACGGATACATTTCCGGTATTCCGAAATCCATACTCGAGTCCGCGTACGCCGACGGTGCAACACCGTGGATGCTCTTTACGCGCCTGATCCTGCCGCTGTCGGTGCCCGCTATCGCGTCCTTTGCCATTTTTCAGTTCCTCTGGGTCTGGAATGATCTGCTCGTAGCGCTCGTGTTCTTCGGTACCCGCAGACCCATTGTGACGACGCGTCTCGCCGAACTTGTCGGGAGCCGTGGTCAGGACTGGCACGTACTCACCGCCGGCGCCTTTGTTACCATGATCGTCCCACTGATTATCTTTTTCTCGATGCAGCGATATTTTGTAAGGGGTATGATGGCCGGTTCGGTAAAGGGCTGACATACCAACCATGGGAGTGGGCCGGTTTACGCCGGCTCACCGACAGTCGCTACAAGGACAAGCCTCGACTATGGAACAGAAACGCGTCTCAGCAGCAGATGTGGCTCAGAAGGCTGGGGTCTCGAGAACGACTGTGTCTTTCGTCGTTAACAACACGCCTGGTAAGAACATTTCCGAAGATACCCGGCAACGCGTGTTAGCGGCCATGCAGGACCTCGGGTACACGCCGGATGAGCGCGCGCGGCGGGTCGCGATGACGCGGCGTCAGAAAGTTGGTCTGTACGTCCGCCATACCCAGTATGTGTACACGGACGCATTCATCGTGAGAACCATTGAGGGCATGTCGCAGGCAGTGAATCGCTATCGGGTCCAGCTGATAATTCAACCGATTTCACAGAGCTTTTCAGGCAGTTACGTCGATCTCGCACGGCAGGACAAACTCGACGGGATTATTCTTATCAACACACAGGCAGACGATGCAGCGCTTTCACAGCTTATTGACGCCCGCATCCCGCTTGTGAGTCTCGACGACCTGGGTACCAACTATGACGTTGATCAGGTGTTCGTGGACAACCGTGGAGCCGCGCGGGACGTCGTGAGGTACCTGATCGGGCTCGGGCACACACGGATCGGGATGATTACGCACGCAGCGCTTTCCTTCACCGCCTCGGCGGCACGCCTGGCCGGATACCAGGACGCGCTTGACGAAGCGGGGCTGGCGTTCGACACAACCCTCGTGCGGTATGCAGACTTTTCCGAATTTTCCGGCCACGATGCCATGATCGAGCTCCTTGCCGTGGATGAGCGTCCGACGGCGGTATTTGCCGGTAACGACGTGGTCGCATATGGTGCATTGCTCGCGTGTCGGGAGGCCGGGGTTGTGGTGCCCGACGACATTTCGGTGGTCGGGTTTGACGACGATTACCTGAGCAGATACATGAACCCGGCGCTCACGACCGTCGCGTTGCCGGCCGCGGGCATGGGATCGGCGGCGGTCTCGCTCCTCGTCGAGCGCCTCTCGGACACCGCGGAAAACCGGAAGTATCGCAGGCTTGTTCTGCCGACCCATATCAGTACACGAGCTTCAGCCGCCGCCCCCCCGCATCAGCGAACACGCTGATCAGGTCAGCATCCACGAGTAGTCCGGCTCCGGTGGTTCCGGTGCAGGTCTGGCGATCAGATATCCCTGTACGTACTTCGCCCCGTGATCGCGAATCCATCGGTATTCGTCGGGCGTTTCTATACCCTCGACGATCGATTCAACTCCAAGTTTGTCTGCGAGCGCGAGCAGGTTTTCGCAGATTCGCGCCTTGTAAGGATCCGAGTCTACGTTCCGCGTGAGTTCAAGATCGAGTTTCATGTAGTCGGGGCGGAGCTTGTCGAGCGAGGTCAGGGAATTGAATCCCGCCCCGAGATCGTCGAGTGCCACCTTGAAGTTACGCGAACGGTAATGGTCGAGTATAGCGGTGAGCTGGCCGATATCGCGGACGCGATCGCTTTCCACGATCTCAAACACAACCTGGTCAGCATCAAGATTCGAGCTCTCAAGTTCCTCGATCGTGGTCTGAAGACAGGTCTCAGGCGAGTAGATGGAGACCGGGTTGAAGTTAATGAAGATCTTTGACGCAAGGCCGAGGCGAGAGGCGCCGCGAATGGCCGTGATCCGGGCGTCACGGTCGAGGTAGTAGAGCAGATTCGACCTCCGCGCGACACCGAACATGTGGTCGGGGCGAATTATATTGTCCTCGGCATCGCGCCCGCGGCTCAGACACTCGTATGCAAAGAGGCTGCGGTCTTCGACCGAGACGATCGGCTGAAACCATGTCTCGAGTCGCTTTGCCTCGAGCATCTCGATAATTCCACCTCCCTCAACTTCGGCGATCATGCCGTCGAGGGATTTCATGTGCACAAGATTACGGATGGTTGGATTGGTATCGGGCGTAACGATCAGCGCCCGGGTATCGCGTTTTGCCCGGTCGCTTAAGGATGACAGCCCGGAACTGCAAACCGTCTCAAGCGTCTGTGCCGACACACGGTAGCGCCGTATTCCGTTGAACAGGTCTTGCGCCTGTATCTGTTCGGCGGCAAATGCGGCTCTGATTCTCTCCTCGACTGTTGCGAGCGGCGCCGAAATATAAACATCGAGCGGACCGGAGAGTCGCGTAGGTAATACTTCACACAATGCACACGCCACAGGGTTTGCTGTCCTTTATTCGTTCACTCAACGGGTTCGAGCCGGTATACGCCCCCGTCGCGCTCGTCGGTCACAAGTCGGAGGAGTCCGTCGGGACCCTGGACGATATCACGTATACGTCCGATTTGATCGGTCAGAAGCACTTCTTCGTGCACCAGGTCCTCACCGTCCAGAACCAGTCTGTGAAGCTGTTGCTGTACCAGCGACGTCATAAACAGATTGCCGTCCCACGCAGGAAACGCGTCGCCGGTGTAGAAGGTCATGCCCGACGGTGCGACCGCCGGCACCCAGTAATGGACAGGGCCAACGGTTCCCTCGACCTCCTCACTGCCGATTGCAGCCCCGGTCGAATACTCGGTCCCCTCCGATACGAGCGGCCACCCGTAGTTCCTGCCGGCCCGGATCAGGTTCAACTCGTCCCCGCCTCGCGGGCCGTGTTCGCTCTGCCACACCTCCTGTGTCTCCGGGTGTATGGTCATGCCCTGCGAATTGCGGTTCCCGACCGTATACAACTCGGCGGCGTAGTCATCGTCCTCGATCCACGGGTTGTCAGACGGAACGCTCCCGTCGTCGTTGAGGCGAATTGTCCCGCCCGCGTGATCCTCGAATTGCTGCGCACGATTGCGCGCTCCACGGTCTCCTATGGTAAACAGGATGGTCCCGTCGTCGAGAAAGACGAGGCGCGACCCGAAATGCTGTTCCGCATCGCTGAGCCTGTTCATGAGAAAGAGTTGCTCAACGTCGCGCAGGGTCGAACCGTCAAGTCGTCCGCGGCCGAGGGCCGTGCCCACGCCACCTTCGCCGCGTGCAGCGTACGTAAAGTATATAAGGTTGTTCTCTTCGTAGGAAGGATGCGGCTCGACGTCGAGCAACCCACCCTGCCCAACAGTAGCAACGTCCGGGAGCCCCGTGACCTCTGTCCGACGGCCGTCGTCGATTATGCTCAGGCGGCCTGGACGCTCGGTTACGAGGAGTCGGCCGTCCGGAAGGTAGGCGAGTGACCACGGATTCTGCAGACCATCTGTTTCGAGCACAACCCGAAACGAGAGCTCCTCGCTTTCATACACTTCGTCGAAACTCTGCGCTCCGGCGGCCATGGCGAAAAAGACCGGGATCGTGAAAAAAACTGCAATTCGAAGTATACGCATATAAAGAATGTACGGAACCTTGACGGGCGCGACAAGTTCAACGCTCCGTCCGGGGACTCTTTGAATCAGGCGTCAGGTGCGCTTGAGCACACGATAGTGAACCGTTCTGAAGTGCTCGGCAAATCCGGGGACCCCGGGCGGCTCCTGGTCGGGCAGGTTCAGAATGATCCACTGCACATCGGATGGGACAGCCTGTCCGGCAAAACGCTGGTAGTGAAAATCCGATGTGGGAACATCTTCCATAAGCCATGCAAAGTGAACGGTCGCCGGACTGAGCAGTATCCTCCCGGTACCGGTCTGCTGCATTATCAGTCCGTACTCGCTCATGTTGCCGCCTTCGCCCCGAATCGTTGCACCGACCTCCGCCCGGAACGAGTCGGGCGGGTCCAACAGCGTATGCGTTCCGGATATCGCAGCGATAATCGTCAAAGCAATGATCGCCGGACGCAGTACCCTGCGCGATATCATCATATCCAGGTACGGATAAAGGATGACAAGGTTAACCATTAAGAGCGGTATCTGCACGATGATAGGAACGGGGGTAGCCCACAAGAGGCCACCGAGTAACAGCATGAGCGGAACGCCGAGAATCGCGTACGCGGGACGGAACATGGTACTGCGTGTGCGAAGCGTCAGACCAAGGAGTATTGAGTATCCTGCTATAACCGGACCGCTCTCCCGAATACTCGTCGCGATGTAGTCGGGTGGCACGGAGGTTGAGAAACGGGGAAACGGGTAGATCAGTGTTCCGCTGACAAACCACTCGACAAGCGGCCATAACAGCGCGGCAGAAAGCACGGGGAACAGGAGCACGGCAGAATAGATAAGCGTGCGGCCGAACCTTCGGAACATAAAGCCGAGCCCGAGGACCAGAAAGGGCATGACAAGCAGAAACTCCGGAACAATCAGGTACATGGCTCCAATACACAGCCCGCACATGAAAAGAAAAAAGCTGTGTTCCTGCCGGTAGAACTCCAGAACAAAATAATTCGCAAAAAACCCAAGCGTCAGGAAGGCAGCCCACTCCATCTCGAAAAGCACAAGCAGCAGCATTGATGGCGAGAACAGGATGTAGGTAGACAGGACGACTTTCAGGACCGGCGCGTTCGGGTAGGACGTAACGTAGTAAACCAGGTAGCCGATCAGGACGGCTCCGATCAGACCCGAGATCAGCATGGGGTTTCTGAGAAGGATGAACAGAAGAAACGACAACGGGGGTGATACCGGAAGTACTTCAGACTGCTGCGTAACCGAAGCAGATGTGCCAATGCGTGCCAGTCCCGCGAGCTGCATTAACCTGACGGGATAGTACCCCAGGTGCATCGCCGCGTAACCGGCGGCCGTAAGCAGCGGCAGGAGCAGGAGCAGGACAGAGACGAAACGACGTCGATTGGGAATAACCGGAAAAATGGCGCGTCGGGCCCGGTTCATTGTGTATCCTTGCCGGTACCGTTGTGATCGGTTTTGTCCCAGAAATGTGGCCGGCGGAACAGTTGCCACAACGCTCTCCATGCCGCGAGTGAGTGAAGAACCTGGTAAGCCGGGGTCAGGATCGCGTAGGGGATCAGTCGGTACTGCCTGCGGTGAAACGATCCGAGCATAAGCATGTATACCGACAGAACGTTTCCGAGCATGAGCGATGTAACCGACAGATACATTACCAGCGGCGTTATGACCGGAAGGAGCATTCCGGCTCGTGCAAGCAGCCCGAATACAACGACAGCCCACAGAACAGGTGCCGCAAGGTATACTAACGGAGTACCGCCGACAAACAGCATGAAACCCAGCCATCCACGGATGCCCAGATTCCGGAGTGTCTTCACGGGATTGCGGTTGTATATGAGAAAGGTGTGAAGCTGCCCTTTGAGGCGACGCGTCCGCTGCCGTATCCAGTTCCAGACGGCTCCGTTAGCATCTTCGTATGTCGTGCTTCTGAGAACACCGACAGATTGCCTCTCTACCGCGATGCGTATGCCGAGATCGATGTGTTCTGTCGTGTTATACGCGTCCCAGGCCCCGAGCGCCCGGAGTTTGTCGGTGTTGAAGTGATTGCTCGAGCCGGCCACCGGGACGGGCAGTGACATCGCGTAGAGCCCGGGCGTCATGAAATCGAACAGGTAATGATATTCCATGGAAAAAAGCCGCGTGAGCACGTTGTGGTTGGTGCCCGTGTATCGAAGGAGCGACTGAAAGCACATGGTAGCCGAGCTCGCCCGGGCGAACGCGGCGACCGTCTTTCGCAGTTGGTCATGGTCCGGCAGATCCTCGGCGTCGTACACCACACAATACGTGCCGCGCGCGAAGTGCAGTCCGTAGTTGCACGCCCTGGCTTTCGTTCGGGGATACCCGAGGGGTACGCGAAGAACCGTCCAGTATGCGGGTACCTGCGCGTCTTCGACCGCGGCCTGCGTCTGGAGGTCGTCTTCTTCGAGAAGCAATATGACATCCAGCTTGTGGGGCGGATAGTCGAGCCGTTTCACGCCTTGTACGAGCCGCGATACCGCAGACGGTTCCCGATACAGCGGGAGAAGAATAGTGTAGACCGGTAGATCAACGGCGGAACTCTCCTGGGCTTCCTCTGGTGACACGTCGACCACGATACTGTCGAGATTGCCCGATGCGCTGGCAAAAAACCTGAACGCGATAACGCCAACGTACACGGCGGAGCTGAGCAGAATGAGCGCGTGCAGAAGCGGCAGTCCCGTCGTAGAGATGCCCGCAACAACGGCAGCGAGCAGCATCAGGATTCCGACCAACTGCCCCCTGCTCAGTACCCGTTTCGCGCTCTCATCGGGGCGTTTTCTCGCGTGCGTCGATGTCGCTTCGGTTTCCAGCTGTCGGGCAAATACGTGTTCCACCGATCGTATGAACCGCGAACGCGTGGTGAGGATTTCCTCTGTGTCGTCGATGCCGAACACCTCGGCAAAGTGGTTCGCGGCAGGACGGTTATTGCCCCTCGAGGTGAGGACTACGAGCCTGCTACCCTCCCGGTACAAGGGCAGGGCGCCAACCCGAAGCACCGAGCGCCATCCGATTCTGTGTGCCACACCTGCGTCTATCCCCGGCATAATCGACTCGATCGGATTGGACACGAAGCGGAGGCCGAGATCCTTCGCACTGGCGCGAATGGTACGTTCCGGATCAAGACCGCCGTACACGATCAACGCGTCCTCGAGCGAGATGTGGAGCTCAATTGAAGCGGATTCGGAAGCTCGAATTCGCTCCGGATCGACCCCCTCCTGACCCGCAAGGTGTGTGGTCAGCGCCACCCTAAACAGCCTCCACGCTGTAGCTCGTGAGATACAGGTGTTGTGTGCCACCATGAGAGTAGGTATACGCTACCGAGTCAAAGCTTTCTTCCATAACGTGCAATCCCGAGCCTTTACCCCGCACGACGCGTCCCCCTCGCACCTGCGAAGCAGGGTCGAACGGACGTCCATTATGTGTTAAAGCAAGCATGACGCAGTTTTCCCGTGCGCGCAATGAAATATCGATGGCACCGGATTCGAAGCCACGGTAGGCATGCCGGACAATGTTGGTCAAAGCCGCCCGAAGTCCATTTGTAATGCTGTCGACCGCCACGTGCACGCCGTTTCTCGCGCTCAGCTCGTGCAGCGCCCCCGCGAGCTCCGCCTCGGTATCGTCGAAGCCCCGGTCGGTGGCCTCAAGGTTCACCCTGAAATCGGCCAGAACCTCGGCTGCGGTGTACTCATGCTCGATGCAGGTAACCGCACAGGTCACATCGTCTGCGGGCCCCGCATCACCCGTGAAATCCTTCACCGCATTCTCTATTGCGGCGACGATACTCTTTGCACAACCGGAACCGACGGCGTCCTGAACCGTGTTTGCAAGCCTGAGATACCCGAACTGCTCTCCGCCCGGGGATGTTGCCTCGGTGACACCGTCCGAATACGCGACGAACACGTCGCCGGGTTCGAGGGGGAGAACAAGTTCCCGGTAGATCTCCGACTCGTGCATTCCGAGAGGCAGGTTTACGCCTCGAAGCCACTCGCAGGTGTTCGTACGCCGGCTGAATCGCAGCAGCGGCGGGTGGCCACAGTCGACCACGCGACAGATAGCGCGTTCGACGTCGAAACGGGCGTAGGACAGGGTGAAAAACGTGTTCAGCTCAAGGAGTTCGAAGCTCATAGCCCCGGATACCGATTCGACAATCTCCGCCGGCGAAGGGCGCCGATTCGGCTCGGAGACGGACTGGAGCCCGACGATGGCCTGCCAGAATCGCGACTTTGCCGCGGCAGCAACGAGCGCTGCGGGGGTACCCTTACCCATAACGTCGCCTATGAGTACGTCCAGGCCGGGATCTCCGGCGATAAACTCGAAGAAATCCCCGTCGACACTTCGGCTTGGCCTGGTCGATGCGTGCACGGCGAGCGGATGCGTGTCGCTCGGGATGTCGCCAAACAGCAGCGTTCGCTGAATCCGTGACCCCATCTCTGCTTCCATCCGCCGTAGCTTCTCTGCCTTGCGTTCAGCCTCGCGACGCTGCGTTATGTGATCGCGAAGTCTTTGCTCCATGTCTTTCCGCACAAGGGCATTGGAAAAACTCTGGGCTGCGATCTGCAGGATATTCCGAAACGACTGGTTCCAGTGCACTTCGTCGATGGTATTCGAGAGCTCAAAAAAGCCTTTGATGTGCCCTTCGTTCGAAATCGGCACCAGCAGCAAGCTCTTGATACCAAGCTCGTGTACCAGTTCCCGCTCTGCGACTGCTTCGTCCGGCAGATCCTCGACCGATGAAAGCTCCACCGTCTCGAGCAGTTGCAGTCGCCGCCTGATCCAGGGGAAACGGTCCAGTGGCACCACGCCGTCGAAAAGCTGGTTCAGGGTCTGTACACCCGGGGTATGCCACTCGTGGGCGTTTTTCATGATGCCTGCACGATCGTCCACCATATAGACGCTGCAGCGGTCCACGTCGCAGTATCGGGCGATTACACCCAGCGCCTGGTCTATCTGCTCGTCTATCCGTTCTATCTCCAGGTTGATGAGTCTCGCGGATATGGTGCTGACGGCATTCGCGAAGCCTTCGGAGATTCGCAGGCGTTCGCGCCCGCGTTCTGCCTCTCCGGCTGCGGCTTTCAGGAGGCGTCTCTGCGTCCCCAGCCACTGGAAGTTGCGCGAGAGCACCCGATGCAACGACACGCTGACAACCACCGCCATGATCAGCCACAGCTCCGCTGCGCCGTCAAGCTCGTCCCAGTGCGGGGAGATCGCCGCTACGGAAACAAGCATGGTAAAGCAGAGCGCTATCCAGTACCACTTGCCCCGCAGGAACACAATTGCGACCACGACAATGAGTAACGCAACGGCGACGACGTACCCCGGTTCACCAAGGACGTAAAGTGGGAGCGCGATATTTACGCTTACAATGACGAGAACGGTAAAAGCCAGTCGATGTACGTGGCGGCGTCCGATCATACCGAAGCGTCGAACCAGCCATAAGCCCAGGCAGGCCAGCGCTCCGAAGATGGGAAGCCAGAACGCGACATGTGTAGCCTCGACCTTGAGCACCACCGGTACCAGCGCGGCATAGACTGCGAGCCCGACTCCGCTAAGCGTGAGAATGCGGGGGATGGAGGCCGATGCTACGACATCGAGAAATCGTCGTAAGTCCCGGGCTTCGCGTATCGAACTGGCAGATTGATGAACTTTAAATCCCACACGTGTCTTCCAAGGGTGCATTGTAGTCATTCCGCCCTGTGCGTGTCATGCATGTGTTTCCCCGTCGGCCGCGGTTCCGCTCAGTGACTACTCCCGTCGGCTGAGCTCAAGGAGGCGGCTGATACGCGTCTCAACCGCAGGATGGGTGCGAAACAGCGTGTTTTCCGCCTGCTGCGGCACCGGAAGCAGTATGCCGAACACGCTCCGCACCGGGTTTGATACACGGTAGAGGGCAGCCGCGAGGCCCTCCGGGTCGTTCGTCAGCTCTACCGCGCCGAGGTCGGCTGCGAACTCGCGCGTCCTCAGGAGCGCCAGCTGCAGCACGAATACAACCACGGGCGCGGCGGCAAGCCAGAGAATCAGGCGCATGGGAATTACCAGTCCGGTGAACAGAATGAAGGGCAGCTGGATAAGCAGAAGAAACCATACGAAGCGGGAAAGCGCCATGGTCAACTGTTTCATGATCTCTGCGAACACGAACACCTGAAGATCGTTGTTGCGTATATGGGCGATCTCGTGGGCGAGTACACCCGTTATTTCGCGGACCGAAAGTATGCTCAAAAGACCTTCGGTAACGATAATAATCGGTTCGTCCCGTCGTCCGATCGTTGCTGCGTTCGGGGTCCTGCTGCGCACAAGGTAGAGCATGGGTACGCTCGTCAGTCCCGCTCGGGTGCTCAGCGATCCCACGATCTCGTGCAGCTGCGGCGCTTCGTAATAGCGAAGCGGAACGGCCCCCGAGAGATAGGTTGACGCGCTGCGCCGGCCGGCGTTCAACGATAAAAACCAGATGCCGATGCCAAGGGCAAAAAACCCGGCGGTGCCGAGAACCGAGCGTCCTATGACAACAAACGGTATCGCGATCAGCACGGCGAGGAACACCGTTCGAATGAGTGCAAAGAGTTTTCGTCTTCGGACTTCTGCCGCGAGTATGTTCATAGCTGCCTGTAACAATACTCCGCGCTTGTGCAGCTCGTCGACCCGGATTAGACTTGAGCGCTGTGCAGGTACCATTCATACCCCGAATACCCGGTAGTTTGACCGATCTCTTCAATCGCAGCCGTCGTCGCGGAATTGCCGAGTTTATGGCCCGCACCGGCAGCGACGTTTTCTTTCGCTACAGGGTACATCCAACCGAGCGGGTTGAGTTCGCGAACGAAGCGGTGGAACGTGTGCTTGGATACCCGGTTTCAGACTGGTACACCGTGCCGCGTCTGTTAGGGCGACTTGTCCATCCCGAAGACTACGTGATACTCGAGGGCCTGAAGCGGGGCGTTATTCCCTCGGGTCCCACTGTGGTGCGCTGGACCGCACGGGACGGACGCATTGTGTGGGTAGAGGAGCGGTTTCGCGGCGTGTGGAACCGACGGGGTACACTCATATGCATTGACGCGATCGGGCGAGACGTGTCCGAGCGGGTCATCGCCGAACAGCGGTATCATGACCTCGTTGAGCGCAACAATCGCGTGCTTCGCCGTGTCCATCAGCGTGTCGGTGAGAGTCTCCAGCTCCTGTCCGCTATTGTGCGTCTGCGCGAGGATAATCCCTCGCCGGCCCAGCAGACACGCATGCACGTGCATGTCCGGGCCCTCGCGCTCGTCAGTAACGCCTTTGAACACGCGGACACTCCTATTTCGGTGTCTATGTCGAAGTACGTCCGAGGTGTGGTACACGTGGCCTCCGAGTATCTGAAAAGCGGAACGCCGCCCCATATATCCACGGATGTCCAGCCCATGGAGTTGCGCGTAGACCAGGCCTCCGCATGCGGTCTGCTGCTTGTGGAGTTTCTCGCCGATCTGATGCAGGCCTACGAGGGAAGCTCCTATGCACCGGTGTTACGGGTATCACTGACCCGCCTCGATCGCGCGGACGTGGAGCTTTCGGTCTTTGTCCGGGCCGGTGATGCACACGAAAGGCAGCCGCGGCGACCACAGACCGATCCAGCGCTTGAGCGTTTGTTGACGGTGCTCACAACGACGTTGCGTGGAGAATATTCGGTTGGCTTGAACCCCGCCGGACACACGCTGCGATTTGAGATGGCGAAAATGCAGTAGCGGCCGCCTCACGGGTGGTGGACGCTGCAGCAAGTATGGTAGCATACCGTGGCAAGAACGAAGAATGAACGAAGGAGACATAACCATGAATAAAGTCGGTTCTAAACTCAAATTGAAACCCGGTGTAGTCACCGGACAGGATCTCATTGATCTGTATGCATACTGCCGTGAGGCGCAGTGCGCGCTGCCCGCCTACAACGTCATTGGCTCAAGCAGCCTCAACTCGGCGATGCAGGCTGCAAAGGAAGCCAATGCCCCGATAATTGTGCAGTTCTCAAACGGAGGAGCTCACTTTAACGCCGGCAAGTTTCTGGATAATGCCGGGGAACGGGCCGCGATAGCCGGTGCCGTTGCCGGTGCACAGCACGTGCATATTCTCAGCAAGGTTTACGGCGTTGCGGTTGTACTGCATACCGACCACGCCGCACGGAAGCTTCTCCCGTGGATCGACGGCCTGATCGAGGAAGGTGCCAAGTTCCGCGAAGAACACGGAAAGCCGCTGTTCAGCTCGCATATGCTGGACCTGAGCGAGGAATCTCTCGATGAGAACCTGGCGACCTGCACCGAATACATGAAAAAACTCGCGGCCATCGACATGCAGCTCGAGCTGGAACTCGGTGTCACAGGCGGTGAGGAGGACGGCGTAGACAACAGCGACGTCGACGCTTCGCGACTGTACACGCAGCCCGAAGAGGTGCTTGCGGCCTACGAAGCGCTGAAGGATCTCGGTCAGTTCACGGTCGCCGCCGCGTTCGGAAATACGCACGGTGTGTACAAGCCTGGAAATGTCAAACTGAAACCCAAAATCCTGAAAGCGTCACAGGATAAAGTTGCAGAGGTCCATAATCTGCCGGAGAAACCGCTGGCGCTCGTCTTCCACGGCGGTTCAGGCTCCACGGAAGAGGAAATCAGCGAAGCGGTTTCCTACGGTGTCGTCAAGTTCAATATTGACACTGATACGCAGTGGGCCTTTACGCAGCCGATAAAGAAGTACATGGACGAGAACGACGGATATCTTCATTCGCAGGTGGGGAACCCTGAAGGTCCCGACAAGCCCAACAAGAAGAAGATAGACCCCCGAGGGTGGATGCACCTCGGAGAAAAGCAGGTTGTCAAACGCCTTGTCGAGGCCTTTGGTCATCTTGGCGCGGTCGACAAATTCGTGTTTGAAGACTAGAATACCCACTCCTGCTCTGAACGGACCGGCCGTACTGAACGTGCGGCCGGCAATCACACAAGCACCATGAAAGGGTCGTGTACAATGTCAACGGAGACTTCCAGTCCTGTGTCGCGGCAGTCGTGGCTTCGTGAGCCGGTAAATGCACTTACTCATGCCTTCGGAGCGCTCCTCGGATTGGTAGGGCTCGTGTTCCTTCTCGTAAAAGGCTACGGTAACCCGGCTCAGATTATCAGTTTTTCCGTCTACGGCGCGGGCATGATTCTTCTGTTCACCGCGAGTGCCCTCTATCATGCCGCACGCGTGTCGGATCGCGCGCTTCGACGGCTGCGCACCTTCGATCACGTGTCGATTTACGTGCTGATCGCGGCAACCTACACACCGGTGACGCTTGTCTCGCTGCAGCCGCAGTTTCCCGGCTGGGGGTGGAGCCTGTTCGGGGTCGTGTGGGGTCTCGCGCTCACCGGAATCATCATCAAACTGTTCTGGCTGAATGCACCGAGATGGCTGACCGCGGGCGTGTACCTGGTCATAGGGTGGCTCGCCGTGATTGGCATACGGCCGGTTCTGGCCTCGCTGTCGAATGTCGGAATCGTGTGGCTTCTGTCCGGCGGGATTTTCTATTCGGCAGGTGCTGTCATATACGCACTGAAACGCCCTGACCCTTTTCCGGGGGTCTTCGGATTTCACGAAATCTGGCACCTGTTTGTGCTACTGGGTGCGGCAAGCCACTTTTTTATGATGTACTTCGATATCGCGGGATAGGTACTCGGTATGTCCATTAAACATCCACAAACGAAGGATTTCCAGGATCGCCTGAAACGCATTTTCGACGAAGTCGACGATTATCTCGAAGACAGATACGGGGAAATGTACGACCTCCACCCCGCGCGTCCGTCCCGTGGAGAGACCGACAACAAAGAGCACTCAGGTCTGTTTAACGTCGGGGCGAGTTTCACCGCGGGTTACGGATCGGAGCACGGACGCGGGTATGTGCTTTCGATCGAGATTGCCACCCTCGAAGACGTTCCCGACGACATAGAAGATCAGATCGATGAAGAAGCGGTGGAGAAGATCCGCGAGCTCTTACCACGGGAGTTTCCTGATCGCGAGTTATCGGTAACACGCGACGGGCGGGTGTTCAAGATTCACGGCGATCTGAGCCTCGGCCAGGCGTGACGGAATGTCGGAAGAGGCTCCCGAAACCTTCGTGCAGGGTGTGCGCCACAAGGTCCCGGTGCTCTGGCAGGATGGTCGCCTGGTGGTGGTGGACAAGCCGGCGGGAATGATCGTTCACCCCAATCAGTTCGACCGACATGCGCCGAACTGCGTCAACACACTGTCGGGTCTTCTGCATCGAAAAGTACAGGTCGTACACCGGCTCGATCGCGGGACGAGCGGAATCATGCTCTTTGCGCTCGACAAGGAAACAGCCGGCCGGCTCTCCACGCTCCTGCGCGAGTCCGGGATAACGAAAGAGTATCTGGCTATCGTCCGTGGTCACGCGCCGGACGACGGATGCATCGACCGCCCGCTCGCCCGAGGGGAGGGGCAGGAGCCATCGGCCTCGTATACCCGGTACCGGACGATCTCCAGAGCGGTTGTTCCGTCGCCTGTGGGCGAATATGCCGAGGCGTGGTTCAGTCTGCTCAGGTTGACGCTTGTGACCGGACGCCGGCATCAGGCCCGACGTCACTTGCAGTCGCTCTCATGCCCGGTAATCGGTGACAACCGTCACGGCGACCGGGTCTACAACGACTTCGCCGTATCGATCAGGCTCGGCACCCGGATGTTCCTGCGTGCCTTCAGCCTTTCGTTGACCCTCCCGTATACCGGTGCAACGCTGAGCGTGCAGGCCGGTCTCCCGCCGGCGTGGACGCACGCGTGTTCGGTACTCGGGTTCGACCTGCCTCGCGACTGGAAACACGCAGAGGTACGGATTGACGAACGGACTGTGTACCGCGGCGAGGCTCCCGCGCATGTATGCCCGCCATGAGACATTCACTGATTGATTCGGGTCTGGTCCCGCTCGGACATCGCGTGACATCGCTGTATCTGCACATTCCGTTCTGCCGTACCCGCTGTCATTACTGCGCGTTTTACCTTGAGACTGGATACCCGCCGCGGGTTCTGAATGAGACGCTTGACGGTATGCTTGCCGAGACGCGGTTCTGGTATGAGCAACTCGGTCATCCCCTTTTTGATACGCTGTACATCGGCGGAGGCACTCCGAGCGTCGTGCCGCCCGAGCGCCTGCATTCGTTCTTTTCCTCGCTGACTGCCGCCGGAGTGCGCGCCGATACATTGCGTGAGGCGACCATGGAGGTAAACCCCGAGTCGGTAACACCCGAGCTCGTTGAGGTGCTCGAGGAATCGCTCATTGACCGTGTCAGTATGGGAATACAGAGTCTCGATAACGAAGACCTTGCGGTACTCGGACGCCGGAGCGACCGTGACACGGCGCTCCGGGCTGTCGACTATCTGCTTGAGCACTTTGGTGGTCGTATGAGTGTCGATGTCATCGTCGGAACGCCCGCTCAGACGCCGGATCGTCTTGCGCGTAGTCTTGACGAAATTCTGAGCCGTGGCGTTGCACATGTCTCGCTGTACGGCCTGACCGTCGAAGCGGGCACCGTTCTCGCACAACAGATCAACCATGGCCGGCTCGCGATGCCGTCTCATGATCACCACGAGGCGCTCTGGGATGCGGCCGTCGAGCGCATGGAGAGATACGGTCTTGAGGGCTACGAGGTTTCGAATTACGCCGTTCCCGGCGAGGAGTCGCTTCACAACGCCGCGTACTGGAATCTCGATCCCTACATCGGGATAGGACCGGGAGCAGTCGGTATGCTGTACGCCCGACCCGGGGACTCCGCGGACGCTCGCGTGGTGCGCCTCACCGGGCAGGACGTCTTTGCCTATCAGAAATGGAAGCAGGGCGTGTATGCGCCTGCGGTTGAAGTACTGTCGGTCACCGATCACTTTTTCGAACATTTCATGAACGGACTGCGAACGAGGCGGGGCGTTCATCTGGGCCTGTTGCAGCAGCGTTTCGGGTGTACCCCTGATACGGTACTATCGGTGTTGCAGGATCACTGGTCCGCGTTCCCCTCGCTGCAGTGCTATACCGACTCCAGGGGCGATCCCTGTCTGCGGGTAGAACCTGCGACGCGTATGATCATTGACCGCGTTCTTCCCGAACTCTGGAGTATATTCGAGGCGCATATTCCTGCCTTGACGTTCCACCCCGTCGGTGTACAGGAGCGATCACATGAACAGTACTGACCGGGCACGGCTTATTGTGCTCGTTGGCGTCGCATTTGCCTCTTTGTCAGCGATATTCATTCGCCTTTCGGATTCGCCACCGCTCGTTATCGCGTTTTATCGCATGCTCTTTACGAGTGCCATGCTCCTTCCCCCGTACCTGCTCCGACTCCATCGCCGCAGATCAGATATCGGTCCACAAAAACACCCGGTTCGTGTCATCGCGCTGCTGTTGCTCAGCGGCGTGTTCCTTGCGCTCCATTTTGCGACCTGGATCACCAGCCTCCGGTACACCAGCGTTGCAAGCGCCGTCGTCCTCGTGACGCTGCATCCGGTTTTTGTCGCGACCGGCAGTATCGTTTTTCTGCGCGAATCGGTGCGACCGGCAGTCTTCCTGTGCATCTTCAGCGCGATTGCCGGAAGCATAATCCTGAGTCTGTCGAACGCCGGGAGCGAAACGGGAGCGCTGACCGGGAATCTCCTGGCGGTCGCCGGAGCGGTGGCGGTATCCGGATATATGCTCATTGGCCGTGCGGTGCGTCGGACCGTCGGGGTGGTCACGTACAATTTCAGTGTGTATCTGACCGCGACGGTAGTATTAATGGTCTTTGTCGTGCTCAGCGGAGAACCGTTTTCCGGATACAGCCTGCGCGAGTTTGCCCTGTTTCTCGCACTCGCGTTTTTTTGCACCATTCTCGGTCACAGCATCTTTAACTGGGGCCTCAAGTACCTCCCGGCGAGCTTCGTGTCCGCGTCCATTCTCCTTGAGCCGATCAGTGCCTCGGTGCTCGCAGCAGTTCTTTTTGCCGAGATTCCAGGGCCCATGGCTCTTCTCGGTGGCTTTATTGTCGTTGCGTCGCTTTTTGGTGTAATCCGGCTCGATGCTCAGGCGAAAAGTTCCACGGTGCCCGCAGAGACCGTAAACGATTACGGTGGGGTCACGTAGAGCTTTCGGAGAGTTCTGTTCGAATGGCGGACAACAGCGATGTGCTGATCCGCTGTACCTCCTCCCGACGCCTGGCACGGTACTGTGCGGCAACCTTCCGCGCGAGAACGAACATACCGGAGATCGTTACTACCGGAAACAGTATGGAAAAGGCTGCAGAACCGAGCGCTCCGATCCCGACGCCGAGACCGACACCGAGACCAATGCCGAGTCCACCGCCCCCGACTATTCCCCCGTACAGGCCTGTGATGCTGTTCGAAATATCGTCGTTCACCTCCAGTCGAACACCGTCTGCCTGGTTCTGTATCGTGAACTGAAGCTTGTGACCATCAATCTGCTCTTTCAGATACCCGCTTCGATACCGTATGGACGAGCTTCCGAGAACCGTCGAACCGGGAAGGTTGAGCGGCCCGCCGGAGCCTTCCTGCGAAATGATACCGGAAACTTCGCGCTCAAGTCGCCTGAGTCCGTCGTCGTCAAGGTGTCCCGGGACAAACTGTTCCACGCGTATCAGGTTGCCCGATACGACGACTTCGGCGGGGCGGGTCACCGCTTCGACCGTCGCCTTGCGGATCGCATCGGCGGGAATACCCGCTTCTGCTGCGATGCGTTTTATGTCTCCCTCGCTGAATCTGTCGGTGGTGGTGTCTTGAGGAGCCGAATCAGAACGGGTCTCATGGTCGATTTCAAGCGCTCGAGCGATAATCTTCTGGACCTCTTCAGAACTGAATTGCTTATCCATAATGTTCAACAGAATATCACGATCGAAGTATGTTACGGTATCTATCAGACCTGGTATCGACGCATGAAGCGCCGGTCAATAAGGTCCTTGATGCGGAACGCCATGCGCCCGCGGACGCTCCAGGGCCCCCGGTACAGGAGACCGCTTCCAAACCCTGCATTAACGCCGGCAAGGTACGCTCCTGTTCCGGTAAACGCCCGGAGCTGTGCTTCACTCGCCGGCGCGTGTGTGGCGAGCGTCGTGGTCAGGCCATCGATGTTTTCGAGCAGAACCTCCTGCATGCGCACCGCGTACACGCCAACACGGTCAAGCGGTGCGGGAAGGAAATCGGCGCAGTCACCGACAGCAAAGATGTTCGGGTACGCGTTGCTCTGGAGCGTTCCGCCAATGGCAATTCCACCGTTCGGACCGAGTGGCAGTCCGTATCGGCAAAGCGCCTCGGGCGGCCGTGTTCCGGTGGCCAGAACGACAAAGTCTGCGTCTATGTCATTCGGGTTGGCGACCGTCGTATGATGTATGTCGACACCATGCCGCGTCAAAAAACGTGACAGCCAGCGACTTCGCCGCGAACTCATGCGGGCAAGTCGCTCGGATCGAGTATACAAGCGCACCTCGGCACGCGCGCGGCCATATCTGTGCAGAAGGAAGGCGGCGTTTCCCGCACATTCGACGCCTGCCGGACCGCCTCCGATGACTGCAACCCGGAGCACGGAATCATGAATACCGCGGGCTCGAGAAGCGGCTGCCATGAGGCTGCCTCGGAGGCGTTTCAGTTCCGCTATCGGTTTCACGGTGTACAGGCGAGGGCTGCCGGGGAGTTCATTCGCGCCGACCGTACTTCCCGTGTTTACCGATAAAATGTCGTACTCCAGGGTCCTGCCGTCCTGCAGTGTAACCGTCTGTGACCCGGGTTCGACTCCGGACACAGTGCCCCGAACAAACGATACCCCGGAGTGTCTCGCGAGCGCTTCTACTGGAAGGCATATCTGCTCCCAGGAGTACGTTCCGCCGAGCAGGCCGGGACCCATACCGGAATACGGGTGAACCGAATCCGGGGTTACGACAAGGACATCGGTTCCCGTTCGGGTCAGGCGTTCTGCATACCGAAGTATGTGAACGTGGGTATGTCCGGCTCCAATGAGTAGCACTCGCAGCATGACCACCACTATATCAGGTTTTAACTACATGTAGGTCTTCAAAGGGTTTTCGAGTCGAGTATTATGTAATATCATGCGAGTATACGATTCCGGGCATACACCGGATACCCTTCGAACGACACTCCGTTCGCATCCGATAATCGTACGCGCCGGACACATAACAAAACATAAGGAAAAATATCATGAGTACCACAGAATTGGTTCAGGAGAAGCCCGTTGACGAACTTCTCGAGAGCCTCGATGTTATCCCGACCATCTGTCCCGCCAGCCGTATCGGCAAGGTGTACAAATCCATCAGTCGCATTTTCGAAGAAGAGTTTCGCGGCGGCAAGGTAACGAACGCCCAGTTCCAGATCCTGGTGCACATCAAAATGCTTGACGGCCCCGGCTGTTCAGAGCTTTCAGGTCATATCGGATCGGACCCGAGTACGGTCAGCAGAATTGTGGATACCCTCGAGCAGAGAGGGTATGTAACAAGCAAGCCCGGCAAGGATAAGCGCACACAGCGGTATTCCCTCAGTCGTAAAGGTCTTACGGCTGTCAAGGAAGGCCTGATTAACTGGCAGAAAGCGTATAGCCGTATCGTGGATCACGTCGGCGAGAAACGCTGGGCGCAGATGCAGAAGCTTCTCACGAGCTTCCCTCAGTAACACGGCGCCCGCGGGTCTCGCTGTTTTCCCGGATTCGGCTTGCCCCCTGTTCAGCAAGCGTGATAAAAAACATCATCTGTTGTCGTATGGGGGCACTCCGTGCGCAGACGCTTGAGACGAATACTGTCTTCCGCCATCCTGTTTCTCGTTGCTCTCGCGGGCACATCTGCCCAGCAGGCCGGGTATGAAGTTGTTGTATCAAGTACCTCCGAAGGCCGCTGGGTTCCTTCCTCGGGAGCGCTCTCGGCAACGCAGGGTTTTCGCGGTTCGTTCGGCGGAACATCGTTCATTGGCGAACGTGCACTCTTTCGTGTCCTCGGCTTCGCAGAGTACTCGCCCGCACCTGATTCCTTTCTTGAAGGAAGCTACCTCTTCGATCTTGAGCAGTTGTACCTCGATCTAGAGCAAGACGGTGTATTTTCCGGTCGTGCCGTGTATCGGTTCGGTCGGTATTCCTTTTCGGATCGCAGTCGACGCATCGTTGTGCACCCTGCCGACGGTTTTCGAATGCGCGGTGATTTCGGGTCTGCTGTGTTTCGACTCGACGCTGCCTATACAGGGCTTGTTCTCCGGCCCTCTTCGCGCATCGCACTGACCGAGAGCGACGCGGAATTGCTCTCCCTGTCCGACGACGAGGGCGCTGTATTTGGTCCTGGGCGCCTCCTCACGAGAACCGGTTACGGACTTCGGGCCGCGTCGGGTGTAGAGTCCGGGGTTGAGATCACGACCCAGTGGGACCTGCCGAACGTGGCGTCACCGGAGTCGATTGACGGGTCATCGCGCTATCACTCGGCGTATCTGAACGTGTACACCGAAAGACCACTCGGCGATCGCTACGTCCTCAACGCATCGACAGTTCTCGGGGCGGGGCTTACGCTGCCCCGGCCGGGTTTCAGCTCCATCGATCTATCGCTCCTCCTCCAGGCCCTCCTTGAGTACTACCCGGGCGACCGTAATCGCAATGTTCTCACGCTCGGGCTTGTTTCGGCGAGCAGTGAAGCGGTAGGACTGCGGGACTTCCGACCGGTTACGCCGTTGATCCTCGGGCGCGTTGAGTCGGTTTCCGCTGCCGGTCACGCTCAGGTTTCGACATCGTGGTCGACTCGACCCTTTCTCACGGGTCCCTTCTCGGGTTTTCAGGTTATTCTCGACTCTCGTGGTATATTCAGACTGAACGCGACGCAGGAGAGCGAGCTCGCCGACAGCGATACCGGATCGCTTTATCTTGGCTTCGACAGTGGATTATCGGTTCGCTACCGACCGGTTTCGGATCTGTCACTCTCGGCCGCCGCGTTCGCGTTTGTTCCCGGTGCCGAGTCCTCAGTTGAGTCTGCGGTTATGTCGGGTCGTGTTCAGGTCGCTATGACCTTTTAGGTCATCAAATCTGATAGGGGGTGTTGTGAAACGCGTATCAACAGGGGCAGGGGTTCTGATCGTTATGATGGTGTTATCGTTCGCGCCGCTTCACGCTCAGGGTATTGAGCGCGCAGTCATAAGCCAGATTCGCGGCACCGTCGAAATACAGCAGCAGGCAGGAGACGTCTGGGAAGAAGCCCGGGTCGGACAGATTGTAGCAGCCGGAACCCGCATTTCGACCGGGTTTGGTTCCACCGCCGCAATCGAAATTGAAGACACCGTCATTCGGGTTCGGGCTCTGTCGCGATTGACCATACAGGAACTGTTTGAGAGCGAGAATGTGATCACCACGAATATGGATCTGGAGATCGGGCGCGTTCGGGGCGAAGTGCGCCGTGCATCCGACCGGCAGTTTGACTTTCAGCTCAGAGGTCCTACTGCAACCGCATCGGTACGCGGTACCTCATTCGAATTTGACGGGCAAAATCTGACCGTAGACGAAGGGGTGGTGGAGATCGAGAACAGTCTTGGCCAGCGAATCACCGTCGAGGCAGGGCGCCGGAGCTCGGTCGTCGGGAACGAGGTCCCGCGCAGCCCGGTAGCAGAACGGCGGTCAGCGGTAATTGTCGATACGCGCGTCAGCCAGACTGAACCGGATGGACCGGATGAGCAGTCGCTCTTCGACGACTCCGGCGAGGATACGGCCCAGCCCGTGACACGCGCGGTCCTGAGAATTCTACCCGTACTCGATTGATCAGGAATCCTGTTCGTCTTCCCGGATCTGCTGAAGTCGGCCCTCTACTTCATCGACCGCGTTCTCTGTTTCTTCCCGCATCTCTCGTGTAATATCGGCGAGGGTGCGGAAACGCTGCCGTACATCTTCGTATTGTTCATAGGCCTCCGGAAACCGCCGTTGTCGTCGTAGGCTCTCCGCGTCTGCGAGACGCTCCTCAAGCTGCGAAAACTCGTTCGGGAGCGAGGTGTCTGCCTGCGCCGCTACCGCTTCTTCGCGCGCGTCGAGAACGGTACGACGCAAATCCTCGATTACAACCGGGAAACCGGTGTTCACGACGATTCCAAGCGCCGTCTCGGCCCGTTCGTAGTCCTGAAATGCCTCGGCCGGGAGTGTTTCGCGTCGGGCATCGGCCGCGACGAGAATTTCCATGCCGCGGGCGTAGGACTCCGGGTCGAACAGGCGCAGGCCGAAGGTCTCGATCTGCTGCTGAAGTTCCTGTATGCGTCCGCGTATCCGTTCGGTGTCTTCAAACACAGACGGTGGGAAGGCGGAGAGCAGGCGATGTACCACCCGCAAAGCGCGATCTCCGCTGACCGTTTCGCGTGGTGATGTCCGTCCCTGTACAAGCTGCCGGTAGACAGCCTCGCGGTACGCGTACCGGGGACTGCCGGTCAGGGTGTACATTATACCCCCAGGCACATCGAATGCGTCCAATGCGATGAGCGTGAAGTCCGACAGGCGTACCGTCTCCTCGGGATCGCTGCCGCGATACCTGGGATGTCGTTCAGAAAGGCGTTCCACGGACTCCGGGATCGTAGCCGGCGGGTTATCCTGTAGAGCCGAGCGGTACAGAAGAAAAGCGGCTTGCCCGATCGACACCGTATCCTGCGAGCGTAGCTCGTCGATGAAAAGCGCATCCTGTGCTCCGGCGCTCACTACCACGAAAACAAGCACGACAAAAACCACACCATGAATTCTCAGCGCTGCTTTCATAACGGAGTCAATAGTACACCGAAAGGTCGGCACGCGGGTAGTAATGCCGGAGAATCTGCGAGCTGTCAAAGCCACTCTGCGCCATCCCTGCTGCGCCGGTCTGGTCCATGCCGACGCCGTGTCCCCAACCGGCTCCGTGGAACACGAATTCCCGCGTGCTGCCCTCGTCGTCAAACACCGGCTCAACAATAAAGAGATTGCTGCGCAATCCACCGAGTCTGTTGCGTATGGCGTCGCCGGACACCATTCTGCTTCCGCTGCTGCCGATCAGACGGACGTGCCGCACTCGACCGGCGGGGCTCCGACCTTCGGGCATAAGCGCAGTGACCCTGCCGATTCCCGGATTGCGCCGAGACAACTCGTCGACGTCGACCCTGAGCTCCCACCGGTAGGCGTTCCATTGCGAGAAGGGCTCCACAGAACTGTAGCTTTCCGGGCGCGAGAATATCCAATCAGCCAGATCGGCCGGACTGCGATACCACGGCGACTCTCCCAGCTGAGGATCTGCGACACCGACGAGCGGCGACTGATTTCCCCACACATCGGCGGCGCTGTCGCTCTGCCCCGCGTTATTGGCAGAATAGACTGCCGAAAGAATCGCCCCGCTCCCGGTTCGAAGGACCTGCCCTCGTGTGGCGTTGACAGCGGCGGTCGTCCGCGGCGACTCACCACCCACGCCCCGGTAGAATGCGCTGCCCACCGACCCGAGGAGGTCGAAGCCTCGGGTCAGATAGCGCCGTCTGCCTGCTGCGAAGGTGTAGCTTCTCGCCGCGACAGCCTGAGCCTCGAGGGCAGCCTCGGGCCACCACGCCGGGATCTCAGAGGGCACGACCGAATAAAGGTAGGACTCCACGTCGAGCTCGTTCACCACCGTGAACCCGCGGGAATCGGCGCCGTCAGGACGACCGACCGAGAGCTCCCCCCGATACGCTCTGTCTTCAATGCCGGCCGAGAATTGTCCGGTGGAGTGTTCAAGGTCGAAAACAAGCAGCGTTGCGCGCGGGTTCTCCTGCGTGAGCGTGATCCACCCGTTGCGCAGGGGCTGACGAGCCGTCTCTTCGCCGTTGACGTGTACAACGAGTTCGGACCCATCTGTCGCAAACTGTATAATGTCGCCCCGTCCTCCCGAAAGCTGTGACGCTTCGGGCACACGCCAGGCATCACCGGTCTTGACCCAGAGTTCCTCCAACGACTCCGCGAGACCGATGCGAATCCCCGGTATGTCTGCCGCATTCTCGGGGACGTCCGAGACCCGGGGGGCGTCGCTTGTCTCCCGCCGTACACGCTGTTCCTCGTCGTCCGCAACGGCGAGCTCGGGCGCAATCGAGTCGACCCGTGACAGGAGCTCGTCTGCCTCGCGCTCGTGGGGTCGGGCGGATCGAGCCCTGCGCAACAGGCTACGAGCCTCGGCGTACCGTTCGAGTTCGAACAGTGCCCGCGCTTCGGGCAGCAGCGTCGCCGTAAGGTTCGGTTCGAGTCTTCGAGAGGTTCTAAACGCCTCTATCGCTTCCTCATAACGCTGCAAGGCGAGGTGCAGCTCCCCGAGCGTCTGATACGCCTGGCCTCCGACCGGCGAGACCTCGAAAACGGTCCGAAGGTATTCCTCCGCGGTATCGAGATCGCCGGTACGCTTCGCCGCGCGGGCAGCGGCCATCGCGGCATCCGCATTTTGCGCTTCCGACGCCGGTAGTGCCTCATAGGCTTCCAAGGCCTCTTCCTGCCGTCCAGCCTGCTGAAGCACCTCGACTCGAGCCGGGTCTGCGGGATCGAGCAGGGTCAGTGCGCGGTCGTATCTGCCTGTCATTCGATATATGGCAAGGAGCGAATCGGTTGCGAGGCGCTGCTCCCGATCCGAGGCGGCCGGACTGTCCACGACTCTGGTGAAAACGCGGATGGACGAGGGAATGTCACCGCGGTAAAAGTGCTGTATCGCCTCATTAATCGAGTCTGATTCCGAGGCGACCAGGGGGTACATGCTGCAGACGAAGACCAGAGCAATGAAAAGCGGGCGAAGCGTATGCATAATATGGTCCTGGAATGGAATTGGCTACTCCGTCTCTGGATCAATCCAGCCTTTGGATTTCTGGACTGCCCGTTTCCAACCTCTGTAAAGCCGGGTACGGGTTTCTTCTCCGAGCTGGGGTTGAAACTGTTTGTCTATCTCGAAGGACTCGGCGATTTCGGAACGGTCTTTCCAGAAGCCTGTGGCGAGTCCTGCGAGGAAGGCCGATCCGCGAGCCGTCGCTTCTATAATGCGGGGGCGAAGAACGGGTATTGCGAGCATGTCGGCCTGAAACTGCATGAGGAAGTCGTTTGCGCTTGCCCCGCCGTCAGCCTTCAGTTCCCTCGTGACTATGCCCGAGTCCTCCTCCATGCACTGTATGACATCGCGGGTCTGATATGCGATCGACTCAAGCGTTGCCCGGACGATGTGGCTCAGGTTTGTCCCTCGGCTGAGGCCGACGATTGTACCGCGCGCGTAGGCGTCCCAGTGGGGAGCCCCGAGCCCCACAAAGGCCGGTACGAGGTAGATTCCACCGTTATCCTCTACCTTGTTTGCAAAATACTCGGTATCGCGGGCATCATTTATTATGTGCAGTTCGTCCCGAAGCCACTGTACGGCGGCTCCGGTCACAAAAATCGAACCCTCAAGCGCGTACTCCACGGGTTGGTCGCCTATCCCCCAGGCAATGGTCGTGAGAAGCCCGGTCTTGCTCGCGATTCTCTCGGTTCCGGTATTCATGAGTACAAAACTGCCGGTGCCGTAGGTGTTTTTTGCCATACCCCTTTCAAAACACGCCTGTCCGAAGAGCGCCCCCTGCTGATCTCCGATCGCCGCGGCAACCGGTATTTTTGCACCGCCGAAGGTATGCTCGTCTGTAACTCCGTACACCGAACTTGAGGGCTTCACCTCGGGCAGCATGGCACGGGGAATATCGAGTTCGGCAAGAATGGCGTCGTCCCAGTCGAGCGTATTGATGTCGAACATCATGGTTCGCGAGGCGTTTGAGTAGTCTGTAACGTGGACCTTGCCGCGGGTAAGGTTCCATATCAGCCAGGTATCGACGGTTCCAAAAAGGACCTTCCCCTGCTTCGCCTTCTCGCGTATACCGTCCACCTCGTCGAGCAGCCACTTAACCTTCGTAGCCGAAAAATACGCGTCTATGACGAGGCCGGTGGTATCGCGTATATGGTCTTCCCACCCTCGTTCGCGCAGGCTGTCACAGATTCCGGCGGTGCGACGGTCCTGCCATACAATCGCATTATGCACCGGCCGCCCGGTTTCTGCGTCCCAGACGACGACCGTCTCGCGTTGATTCGTGATTCCGATTGCCGCTAGCTGATCGGGTCTCACACCCGCCCGCTCGAGTACCTGCCGGGCAACACCGCTCTGTGTCCCCCAGATATCCATAGGGTTATGTTCTACCCAACCCGGTCTGGGATATATCTGTGGAAACTCCTGCTGGGCAACCGCGTGAATCTCGCCGGCGTGATCGAAAAGAATCGCGCGGTTGCTGGTCGTACCAGCGTCAAAAGCCATTACATACTGTTCACTCATAGGTGTTCTCCTGTGCGCTCACGAGCGCATCTGTGTGCCTTACAGGCGGTCGACCAGAAGGCGGGCGGTCGGCTCGTCGATTATCAGCTCGTTGAGGTACCCTGCGTGCAGTGCGGCGTGAAGTCCTTCCACTTTTGCGCGGCCGGAAACGATACACACCGCGCGCTTCACTCGCTGGTACAACTCCAGCGGCGGACCAGTCGAACGTGCGTTAATTGCTATGTCTTTGTAGCTCCCGTCGGCCCGATAGAAAACAGTCGCAAGGTCGCCGACCGCTCCCGACGACCGGAGTTCTCCGAGGTCGTGTTCTTCGAGGTATTCTCCGCTATACACATGACTGGGCACGCCACCCGACACCGCTCCGATGCTGTACAGCAATACATCGGCATTTTGCTGCATCTCGAGTATCCTGGTGATGCTCCGTTCCCTCCACATCGCGGTTTTCGTCTCCGGGAAATCAAAAAAAGTCGGCACAGGAAACAGGTAGACGCGTGCACCGAAGTTGGCGGCGAAGGTTTGCAGGATCTGTGCGGCGTAGCGGTTATCGTAGGTATGGGTGTTGCCCGAACCGTTGAGCTGCACGAGTCGAAGGTCCGGGATGGCTTTGGGGATCAGTCGCTCGGCGACGGCGCTTATTGTTGTCCCCCACGCGCAGCCCACGGTCATCCCTGCGACAAGTACCGTGTTCAGGAAATTTGCGCTGAACTCAGCAACGCGCTCAAGCCATACCAGCTCTCCGAGCACTTCGGGCACCGAAACCACGTGCACCGCCTTAAGGCGAAAGCGCTCGATTATAGCATCACTCAACGGCGCGACGTTGCGGTCGGTATCGTGAATCGTAATCTCTACAAGACCCTGTTCGCGTGCAAAATTCAGAAGCCTGGAAATTTTCGGTCGAGATACACCGCGTTCCTCCGCAATTTTCTCGGTTGTAAGACCGTGGTAGTAGTATAGTTTCGCAACTTCGAGGGCATCCCGGATGCGGGCTTCGGAATTTTTCATGGTTTCGCCTCCAAAATCATACCGTATCGGGGCCGATCGTCAAGCGAAGACTTGTAAAAACCCTAGTGTCCGCAACCCTGGTGTTCATTGAGGGCTAAATATTGCCTGGGCAACGGCTTGTGTATCCGTCCATGAAAAATCTTTGTCGCCCCTCCATGTCGTTGTGCGCCATGCATTTACGGTTAAAAAACACCAGGGTCGCGGACAGTAAAAAAAAACCGGGCGTGCGCACACAACCCGGTTGAATCCCTGCCTCTCGCTTCCGTTCGACGACGTTTTACAGCGACTCCGCGCAGTTCACGTCAATGATCAGCACGTGTGCAAGACCTGCGGCGAGCACTGCGCGCAGCGCCTTCGCCGACGGTGCTCCAGTCGCTACGACCGCGACATTTCTCACGTGGCGTAACTCGTCAAGCTCCACTGCTACGACGTTCTCTGTGTATGGATGCTCAACGAGGTTACCGTTTGCATCGAGCACGCTGCCGTTTATCGCGCATACGCCGCCAAGGCCTTTCAGCTCTTTCTGCTGGTCGACCGAGTAAAACCCGTGGCTCTTACCGTCAAGCGCTTCCACGTTCAGGATTACCGTATCCAGGCGGTTCCACAAACGGCGGACCGGCCTGAACTCATCGCCTTTCAGAAGGCTGTTCCGTTGCGCCGGCGATGTCGCAAGACCTGGAAGGTGTACTTCGTGAACGTCCGAGTCGATGTGCTCGTGCAGGGTAGATGCAATCGCAGAGGGTTGCACCGCAGGCCCGACGTGCTCGAGGATTCCGGCTGTGGGTACAATATCGATGCGTCCGACGCTTGCACGGCCGATGTTTTGTGCGAGTCCGCGAAGATCGGCACCCCAGCCAATGCCAAGAACGTCGTCACGCTTGAGCAGTCGCGCGAACAGCCCTGTGGCCATGGAGGCCATGTCTGCGTACACGTCCTCTTTGCTATCGAAGCGCCCCGCAACCATGCACTCGCGCACGTTGTAGCGCTGCTCAAGATCGATCTCGATCTTGTGGAATTCTTCCCGTGTTTCTTCGATTGATATGCGGACTATATTGAGGTCTTTCGCCTTTGACAGAGCCCGCGAGACACTCGCGACCGAAATATTGAGCTGCTCGGCAATCTGTCGCTGATTCATGTCCTCGACGTAATAGAGCCGAGCAATCTTGGCAAAAAGATCGCGACGCGCATCGCCAAAGTCGTCCGATGCATCCACGAATGTATCCGTTATTGTATTCATAATAATAAAACCTCTCTCTCTTGTTTAAATATACCACGTAAAGCAGGCTTCGTATGATTTTGCATGCTGTTTTTTCGAGTAACAGCAATTAATGCGGCGGGCCTTACAAAGACGAAAAAAATATACCGACGAATAAACCTTTATGCAATACCACGATACGTACAGGTGCGCTTTGTTGTGATTGCAATGTCAGATGCTTTGGGCGGGATAGCGTTCACGCGACACCTTTGCGGTAAATTCTGTCGACGAAGTCTCTATTCTCTGTGTAGTATCCAGTCATGAATCCGTTTCACAGACTTCGAGAACTGTATGCACACGAGGCGCGGGATCAGTTTCGTCGCAAAGCGCCGAACGTGCTTATTGCCTCGGTACTTATCCTTCTTTTGATGCCGCTGGTCATCGTAAACTCCGTTCGAAGCGGCAATCTTGCGCCGCTGCCGTTTCACGCGGGGCTGATCGCGCTGTTTATAGGCGTCCTCATTCTCCTGTTCCGTCGGAGGTTTGCGGCTGCCTCAACGATCGCGATCGTCGGTTCCCCCATCGTAATGGCGCTGCTGCTTTTCAACAACCCCGTCGTCAATCAGACCGCCCCCTACGTATCTGCCTTGTACATGGCAACACCGCTGCTGCTCGTTCTTGCGGTCAACTGGAAGTCGTGGCATCTCCTGTACGCAACCATTTTTGGCCTCGCGGTGCATCTTGCGTTTTATTTTACCGTCGCGGTTGCTGCTGGACCTGAAGCAACGGAATCGCTGTTCAACAGCCTTGTCCTCTACATCACCGCCGCCGGATTCGCGCTCCGGTCGGACGTGGTTGGACGAAACATGGTCGACGAGCTGCGCTCACAGCACGAGACCTCGAGTGCGCGGGTTGAGGAACTGACGAAAGTCATGGAAGCGACACGGGAGAGCGCGGGGACGGTGGAACGCGTGTTTGACCGCTTCTCGGTTTCCGAGCAAAAAATCAAGGATTCGATCGATGAGATCAGAGCGCTGTCGACGGGAATGGCTGACCTCGGCATCAGCTTAACGACCGCACTGTCATCGGTACGCTCTATCGCCGGCAGCCTCCAGGTCTTCAACAATCAGGTTTCCGACGAAGCGAGCGCAATCGAGGAGTCGAGCGCCGCAGTACACCAGATGTTCGCAAGTCTGCAGTCTGTCGAAGAGATTACACGGACCAAAAATACCGCAATTGACGCGCTCGTAGCCCGCGCGGAGCAGGGACTCGAAAGCATGGCCGCGACCGAGCAGGTTTTTGAAGAGACCAACCACAAGATGCAGGACGTGCTCGAGGTCAACGGCATTATCAGTGGTATCGCAGCGCAGACCGACCTTCTTTCAATGAACGCAGCGATCGAAGCGGCTCACGCAGGTGAGGCCGGGCGAGGGTTCAGCGTAGTCGCAGAGGAAATCCGCAAGCTTGCTGAGTCCTCCTCGGAGAACTCGACTATGATCAGCAAGAGCGTCCGAGGGCTCATGGAGACCATAGAGCGCAGCAACAGCAGGTTTTCAGAAACGTCGAAGACCTTCGGCGAGATGCACGCAGAAATTGGAGCGCTCGCCGAGGCGCTTTCCGAGATCTCTAATAGCGCAGCCGAACTGACAACCGGCGGCCAGCAAATTCTCGAAGGTATGCAAATGCTGACGAACGCATCGCACGAGGTGCAGGAACAGTCGAGACGCATCGAAGAGGAGCAGGGTCGAGTCACGCAGGAAGTGACATCGGTCGGGGTAACCGTCGAGCAGCTGGACCGGACCACCCGCACCATCGCTGAAAACCTCGCCGAGGTTCGCGATGATATCGCGGAGGTGGGAAGCGCGATCGCAGAGGCAAACAAAGCGTCGCGCATGCTGTACGATCGCGTGCAGGGACTCCTATAGCGCGAAGGCTCGAAGCGTAACGCCCGCGATCAGCGCTCCGGTCATCGCGATGGTGTAGAACCTGAACACGCGAAGGATCGAACCCATAGACGGTCCTTTCGTCGTATGGTTGAACCCGCGACGGTGCATTCGTCGGTATTCAAGCAGGATCGGTGGTGTCACCGCGGCCACTGCAACGAACCCGGGAATGTGAGGAAGCACCCCGAACACGCTGTAGACTGCGATGAGCCCCAGACTCACCGCGCCGAGCACATATACGATGATCTCCCCGACTGCCGGTCCGAATATGATACTCAGCGTCTTCCGGCCGGCCGCGCGGTCACCCTCCACATCACAGGTGTTGTTCACCGTGAGTATGCTTCCAACCATCAACAGAGAGGGAAGTGCGGCAAGGACGCTCTCGGTGGTCAGCTGCTGTGCCTGTACGTAATAGCTTAACAGGACAAGTACCCCGCCGAGGAATCCACCCGCGAACAGCTCTCCAAAGGGCGTGCGTGACAGGGGGATCGGCCCTCCGTTGTACAGGTACCCGACAGCCATGGACACCGCACCTGCGAAAACGATTTCCCAACCCGCCAGGTACCCGATCGTCAGTCCAAGAGGCATGGCGAGCAGGAAACATCCTGCGCCTATAAGGAACGCGCGAAAGGGATGTGCTCCAGGGTCGTGAACGAGCACCTTGTCCCGCTCTTTGTTGTGGGTAATGCTGTCCACACCACCGACAAAGTCGAAGTATGAGTTAAAAGCCGTTGTGCCCATGTCTACAAGCAGGGTTGCCGCTGCCATAAGCAGGAATAACGGTGCGTCGAACGCCTGCGCGCTCCAGGCCGCGAAACTTGTGCCGATCAGCAGCGCCGAGACGCTGACCACCTTGGTTCGGATCTCAACGATACGCAAGAAACGGTTCCACCGTGAGAAAACCCCCAGCTCTGTCATGCGCCATCTCCTCCATCATTCTATCTATAGACCACAGTCTGATATGTTCAGTCTGACCTCAGTGCTTCGGCCCTGACCCACGCGCTGCGTTCTCGCGCAATCTCGACCCGAAACCACAACTCCGATGAACCTGAGGACACATCGAGGGCGTGCGCTGCCTCGGTCGCCCGGACCGCCGTATCTGCCGGAAGCACCTCAACGACCTCGCCCCCCGGTTCACGATACGTGCGCGTTTCGTCGGTGCGGGTACGGTACATCCTGGGGAGCGTGTCCTGCCACAGTTGCCTGACCGAACGGCTCGGATAAAAGAGGCCGTCAGAGAGAAAGTAGCTCCGCTGTTCGAGGCGATACTGAAGCGACTGTCCCACCGGCGTGCGGAACAAAGCGTATTCGTCTGCATACGCGGGTATCTCGTCCTCCCGGCGTATCCGATGATCCGCAGTGTAGACAAAACCGTTGGGATAGTGCATCTCGGTAACGAACACCGACATGGGCTTCACGGTGTCTCCGGACAGATCGATGTGCATTGTAGCCTGCGCGGGTTTTCGATACACCCGTCCGAAATCCGGTATAAATTCGACCGCAAGGGTCAGGACATCCCTTCCGAACTCACTGTCGAAATGGGCGCTGCGTACTCCCATCGGCAGGAATCCGACCTGGTCGACCTCGGTTCCGGCGGTCTCGCGAACATACCAGTCGTACAGGTATCCAAGATCAATCAGCATGCGGGTGTCCCCGGTCTCGAGGTACAGCGTTCCGTATGAGAGCTCCGCCAGCCACAGCGTCGCGGGTTCCTCGTCGTCTGCTTCCACAAGCGCGAACGGTACCTCTTCGGTCCGGGGCAGTTGCCCGACCAGGACCGATGCGTTCTCATGCAGCACGTAATAGACGCCGATGTGCCTGCCGTCGTCGAGCGTGAGGTGCCGGTCCGCCTCCGGGGCGTCGAGCACAGAGGGGAACCCGTCAAACACGTGACTCCGCTCCGCACGATCCGGATCGCCGTCAAACGCATTCGGGCGAAGCACCGTGGCAACGTCGGGTATAAACAGAATACCGCCATTCCGTTCCCCGGGCACAGCGGAGACAGGGTGGACCGGTATGAGCGTGACGCAGCTCAGCAGCGCTGCGCATAACAGCTTCGGTGATACGCGTCTCATCGGGCGTGCCGCAGGCGATGGAATGGCCAGGATGCCCGCGAAATCATATCGATCAGGCTGTCGGCCGCCTCAAGCGCAGCTGCGCGCTCCGACTCGGAAAGCGACAGCGCATCGAACTCCTCGCGGTCAAGTACCCGATAGTTCCCCGCCGCGTCTACGGATATGTCAAGGGCAAGGTCGTCGGCGCGTATCTCGGATTCGGAGATGGAAGCGGGTCTTGTTATGTTGCAATAATATCCCTTGAGCGAACCGTCGGGGTCGGATACCTCGAACACGTTGTAATAGCGATCAGAGAAGAAATACTCAACCATACGATCGCCCTTTTGCAGCCTGAATGCACCACCATCGGCCGAATCGATCGAAAAGATCGCTTCGACGGTTATATGACCGGCGACTGCATCATGCGAGATACACGTTGCCGGATAGTGGAGTTTTTCCACACCGTGTTCGTTAAGTTTATAAACGGTATAGGCTTGTTTCATACGAGGTCCAATGGCTTCGAGTCGACAATCAGTGCTATATTTACCACAACGGGTGTGAAAAATGGAAGCAGATGATTCGGCCGACAAGAGATCCTCGAGGCGTCGGCGCCCATCATTCTGGACCTATCCTGTCTCCAACTTTTATCCCGGCTACGGTGACGGTGACGGTCGACTTGATCGTATCGAACCAATCGCAGCGGTCAGCATGCAGCGTATTCTTCCCCGCTACGACCTGTCGTCGTCCCGAACGCGGACGTCCGGCCTTGGACCGGCTCTTATCGAGGGACCGGGATTCGCTCCTGCCGCCGTTCACGGCGGCACCCGGGCGCGAGGTGGAACCGGCGACAAGGACCCGGAACCCGATGCAGATGCGATCGAGGTTTTCGATGACAACGAGCGCGGGCAAATTTTCGACATTGACGCCTGAGCGAGGCCGCTGGAATTTGCAATCGTGACGAGATTTCATTAGTATGTACTCATGGTACAGCAGATAGCACAGACACAGACATCATTACAGCAGGCGCAGCTTCAAAACGAGGCATCCGCTGCGACCATGCGCATGGCCCTCGACACCGCAGAGCAGCAGGGTGATGGGGTTGCCCGCCTTATGGACGACAGCCTTGACGTGGCATCCATGGTGCATGACCCGGCTCTCGGGAATACCATAGACATCGAAGCCTGATACCGGTTCGGTGCGGTATCCTGTTGCCGCCATCGCATAGACGGCTTACACTGAAAGCATGCACATTGCCGTATTCAGCGACGTCCACGACAACATCTGGAATCTGGAAAAAGCGCTTACGCTGCTTGAGAAACGAGACGCGGAGCTTTTGTGTTTCCTCGGCGACTTTTGCGCCCCGTTCACCCTGAAGCAGCTTGCCGAGGGGTTTTCGGGACCGATTCACGTGGTGTTCGGAAACAACGACGGTGATCAGTTCCTGCTCGCCCGAATCGCATCAGGTTTCGATCACGTCCATCTTCACGGGCAGTTTGCCGAGGTAAGCGCCGACGGCAGACTTATCGCCCTGAATCATTATCCCGACATAGCGAAGCCTATAGCTCAAAGCGGCGACTACGACGCGGTGTTCAGCGGGCACGATCACAAGCGATACATTCACCGCTACGACTCGTGCCTGTGGGCGAACCCCGGCGAGATTATGGGGCGCTTCGGCGAGCCGAGCTTCGGCATGTACGACACCACAAGCCACGATTTTGTTCACGTGGATATCGTTTAATCCCGCATGGATAAACATCAGCGAAGGCTCTTTTCTCCAGCGCGCCTGCTTCCGGTGGTCGGTGTGGTTTTTGCGATAGGCCTGGGGTTCCTGTGGGCGAGCGGCCCGGCGCAGACACCAGACCCCGCAACGCTGAGCCCTCCCGGGGTCCTGCCGATAACCGAACAGCCACTTCACCTCGACGGCTTTATTCCGAGTGCGGGCTTTATAGCCGATATACAGACGAATGCTGCGATGCTCCGCGTGTCGCAGCGGACCAACGTGCATGTCGACTGGATCGAGGCGCACAAACTCGGCGCGCATGAACAGCTGACTCTGCTCCTGTCGGGTGAGTCCTATCCCGGGATCATTCAGGGCGCAAGTGGCAGCGGGTTGTCCATGGAGCAGATTGTCGCTTACGGTGCCGACGGGATCTTTTTGCCACTGAATCGTCTGATCGACGAGCACGCTCCTAATATCAGAGATATGTTTGACGCCATACCGGGTCTCCGCGCCATGATCACCGCTCCCGACGGTAACATTTATGGCCTTCCCGCGGTGTTTACCGACGACTATCACATGACCCTGCGTCACAAACTATGGTTAAATCAGGATTGGCTTGACAGGCTCGGACTTGCCACTCCGACGACCACCGACGAGTTTTATGAGGTGCTTCTCGCCTTCCGCGATCGTGACGCGAACGGCAACGGCGACCCGAATGACGAGATTCCGCTTACCGGAGCGAGACGGAATCTTGAAGACGTGTTCATGTGGATCATGAATGCGTTTGTTCCGGCGGGCGGGCAGGACGAAAGTGGTGATCCTACGCTGAACGCGTACGAGTACATAATTGACGGTACCGTGTTCTTCAGCGCGAACAGGCCAGAGTTTCGCGAGGGGCTTCGCTACATACGCCGCCTGTATGAAGAGAATCTCATTAGCATCAACTCATTCACCCAGGACAGGCGGCAGATCCGGTCGCTCGTCGACGGAGGTTCAGTCACCCGTTTAGGCGGTGTCGCATCCCATCATCCCGGAAACTTCGCGCAAATCGGTGACGATGCTGAGCTTCGCTTCAGGCAGTATCGGGCGCTCCCGCCGATCGCCGGACCCGACGGGACGGGACATACCCCATGGTATTCCGATGTTCTGCTTGAGCAGGGACAGTTTGTCATAACTGACGCAGTGAGCGATCCGGTTGTCGCGATTCGTCTCGCCGACTATTACTACAGTCGCGAGTTCGCCGAAATCGACAAGGGAATAGAGGGGGTGCACTGGCGACGGGTGGACGCGGGCGAAAACCTTCGTGCTATTGGCGGGGGGGTTGCCGAGTACGAGTATCTCCGAACACTCGTTCCGGAGGACAACGCGCAACTGAACCTGGGGCCGGTCTGGACGCGAGATCTGAAGACCCGCTTCGCGATGACAGAGGAGTTTTCGTACGAGCAGATGCTCCACGAAGCAACCATTCCCTACGATCCGTACCGCGTGCAGCTGTATCCCTACCGCAGAATTTCGATACCGTCGGGGTCTGTAGACGAGTTCAACGATCTGCGGCGAACGATACATGCCTACATCGGTGACTCGGTCGACCGCTTCGTTATCGGCGATCTGGACATCGATAGGGACTGGGATGAATATGTGCTGCACCTGAATCGGCTCGGTCTTCCCCGATATCTTGAGCTGCTGTATTCGGCCTACGTCCGACTCGACCGCCGGTCGGGCCTATAGGGAGTACGCGCTGTCATGAATCGCGAGCGCCGTCTGTTTTTCCGCTATACGGCGAATAACGTGCTCATCCTCCTGCTTCCGTTGCTTGTCGCTATGGTCTACTACGCAGTGTCGATCGGGACTCTTCGTGATCGGGTCGATACCTTCGTGGAAGCCCAGTTGCAGCAGAGTATAGATTTCATAGACCGTGAGTTCTGGGAACTCGGACGAATGGCCGCACAGATCGGGAACGACTACGAGGTCAATAACTATCTGAGCAACGACGGCGAATTTTCCGACCTTGAATATTACAACCTTCGTAATCTGTCGGACAAACTGTCTCCCTACGCCGTCGGTAGTCCAATGATTCGCAATGTCGTGCTGTATCTGCATCGAAGCCAGACGCTCGTCAGCGATTCGGGTTTCGGGTATTTCGATGACTATTACGATACCGTGATTTCGATCGAGGGGTATTCGGCCAGACAGTGGCGTTCCACCTTTCTCGCCTCACTGCAGCGCACAGCTTTTTACCCCTCGGTTACGGTCGACTTCTATGGTGACCGTTTTGAGGCGCATCTGTACCGCAGCAATATCGGGTACGGTGCGTACTATCTCGGGACGCTGCTGTCGGTCATTTCCTCTGACGACCTTCGCGGAATGCTCGCACAAACCCCGCAGGAGTATGGCGGCTGGGTACAGGTATCGACCGGAGATGGACACGCTATTGTTACCGCACCCGCTGATGCGACCGGGGAGTTCGACCACACGACCGACGACGAGAAGCAGCGTACCGTGCTCATCGATGGGGAGCGCTACCGACTGTACCACATGACCTCGCCGGTGAATGGTTGGCAATACACCGCGGCACTGAATGAAGCACTGGTGTTCTCCGAGGTCATGCTTATCCGTACGATTGCGCTGGGGCTCTTCGCGGTTGCGCTCGCGGTCGGGCTGGTGGTCGCATACGCGGTTGCGTTTCGCACGAGCAAGCCCTTGAGCCGGCTGCTGCAGATCGTCGAAGACGAGGACGTGCCCGGCAACCGTCGTAAGCGCAGCGTGTACGAAGAACTCGAAGCGGCGATCGACACGCTCACCGACAGCACGGCCCACGCGAACGCCGACGGTGGCAGCGCCGGACGAGTAGCAAGGACGTATTTCTACCAGAACGTTCTGCGTGGCGCGTATCGCAGCAGGAGCGAGTTTGACCGCGACTGCGAGGCTTTTGGTATCTCGTTTGCCGGAGCGTCGTATTACGTAATCGTCGCACGCATCGTACCGCTGAACGTCGTTCGAGGCGGTGAAGCGTATACTCACGTGCGCGACGAGCTTATTGCTGCGATGGAGGATACACTCGGTGCCGACGATTTACTGGTGCCGACGTCCTTCGACGACACGGTCCTGGTGTGCGCCGTGCCGCACGACACAGACCTGCGGGTCGACGCGGAAGCTCGAATCAACTCGATTCGAGGTGCGATCGAACCCGGCCTTCGAGGCGACTATTACTTTGGGCTCGGAACCGCGGTTGACGATCCGTTTACGCTCACGATTTCGTACAACCAGGCAATCGCTGCGGCATCGACCGGTGCTTCGCACGGCGGAGAGTTACTCCAGTCATACTCGAACGATGCGGGCTCGCTGGCGTTCTACTCGTACCCCCTGGACCTGGAGGAGGGTCTTATGCGCGCCGTCCGGTCGGGCAATCGGGATCTGGTGTCGAAGCTCGTGGCCTCGGTTCGCAGCGAGAACTTCGAGCAGAGACACCTTAGCGACGCCGAAATGGACGACCTGTTCGTGGAGCTTAAAGGCACGGCGCTGAAGCTCTACAGTTCGCTCCCGGGAGATGAAGCCGGACCCGACCCCGAGTTCCAGCGCTGGTGGGAGCTGCCCGCGTCTGACGAGAAAGTCTCGCGCTTCGAGCGACTCTGCGTCGGGCTTAGCGAGCGTTTCGACCGACACAAGCGGAGCCACAATACGGTGCTTCTTTCAGCGATTCAACAGCACATTCGAGAGCACTTCGCCGATCCGGGTCTGGGCCTGACCTCGATTGCCGAGTCGTTCAACCGTTCTGAAAATTACCTCTCAAGCTTTTACAAGGAGCAGACCGGTATACGCCTGTCGGATGCGCTCCTCGAAATACGCATGGAACGCGCGCGCGCGCTGCTCTCCCAGGGCTTCGATGTCATTGACCGCGTGGCGCTGGAGTGCGGATACACCAACGCTACTTCCTTCCGGCGTGCATTCAAGCGTGTCTACGGTGTCTCACCATCCGAGTTCAGGGGGCAAACAGGCCCATAAAGGCCCGTTTCCGAGAAACTGTCCGAAGATCAAAGAATTTGCGCGCTATCTGCAACTCGAATTCCCGTGGTACACGGTTATTCAATGGTTATTCAGATGGATGCAACACACCGACACGGGGGTAACCCCCGTGAATAGTAAACGCCGACACGAGCTGGTCGACAATCTGACTTCATACGCGTTCCTGACTCCATGGCTGCTCGGGCTCCTCGTGCTCACCGTGTACCCAATGGTCTATTCGCTGTACCTGTCCTTCACCCAATACAACGTCCTTCAACCGCCGGTATGGACCGGCCTCGATAACTACGTCTCCATGTTCGGCGGAAGCGATGAAGTTCGCTCTGACCCGCGGTTCATGAAATCTCTCAGCGTTACGCTGCGCTACGTGTTCGTCTCGGTTCCGGTGAAACTCGTTTTCGCACTCGGTGTCGCGATGCTCATGAACCAGAAACTGAGGCTTATCCCCTTTTACCGGACGATCTACTACATTCCGACGCTGCTGGGTGGGTCGGTATCTATCGCCGTTCTCTGGCGTCGGCTCTTCGCCGGCGACGGGGTCATTAACCAGATCCTCGAGATGGTCTTTGGTGTCGACGGCCCCGCATGGATCTCCGATCCGCGTTACGCGCTGTACACGCTCATAGTTCTCGCCGTCTGGCAGTTCGGATCACCCATGATCATTTTTCTCGCGGGCCTGAAACAGATTCCCGGAGAGTATTACGAATCAGCACGCGTCGACGGTGCCGGTCCGATACGTCAGTTCGTGTCCATTACCCTGCCAGGCCTTTCACCCATCATCTTTTTCAATTTTGTCATGCAAATGATCGTCTCGTTCCAGTCGTTTACCCAGGCCTATGTTATCTCCGGCGGGCAGGGCGGCCCGCTCGACTCCACGATGTTCTACAGTCTCTACCTTTATCTGAAAGGCTTCGGGTACGGAGAAATGGGTTACGCGTCGGCAATGGCCTGGTTTCTTCTGATCCTGATCGCCATTCTGACAGCGGTTACCTTCAGAGCCTCAAAATCGCTTGTGACGTACGGGACAGGGGAGTAGCGCACCATGAAACGAACACAGAAAACCCGCCTGTACGCAACCTTTACCAACATCTTCATTATCGTTCTCGGAATAGGAATGCTCTATCCGGTTCTGTGGCTTATCGCAGCGTCGTTCAAGGAAAGCGCTACGATATTCTCCGAACCCGGGCTGTGGCCGAGAGCCTTTACGCTTCAAAACTACCCGGAGGGGTGGCGGGGCATCGGTATCGTAACCTTCGGGACCTTCTTCCGGAACTCGTTTGTAATCAGCGGATTGAGCATGCTTGCAAACGTAATCTTCTGCTCATTGACGGCCTACGCGTTCGCGCGGTTGAAGTTCAAGTTCCGTTCCTTCTGGTTCACCATCATGCTGCTTACGCTCATGTTGCCGGGGCACGTGACGACTATACCTCGCTACGTGATCTTCCGGGCCTTCGGATGGATCGATACGGTCTATCCCTTCGTTGTCCCCCGTATTCTCGCTACTGACGCATTCTTCGTATTTTTGCTGGTACAGTTTATCCGCGGTATACCCAAGGAGCTCGACGAGTCCGCGCATATCGACGGTGCCGGCAAGTTCGGGATTTACACGCGTATCGTGCTTCCACTCGCGGTCCCGGCGCTGGTGACGACGATGCTGTTTTCGTTCCTCTGGACATGGGACGACTTTTTTAACCAGCTGCTTTTTCTCAACTCACCGCGAACGTATACCGTTCCCATGGGCTTACGACTCTTTCTAGACGCGACGGGAATTTCTTCGTGGGGGCCAATGTTCGCGATGTCGGTACTGGCGATCGTGCCGGCGTTTATTCTGTTCTTTTCGTTACAGAAATACTTCGTTCAGGGAATCGCTACCACAGGAATCAAGGGGTAAATACCCATAAATTTTTAGGAGGTTGTTATGAAACGATCTGTTCTGATGGGCTTCGCTCTGCTGTTGAGCGCAGGTTTACTGTTTGCTGCTGGATCCGGTGAGGCGGACGGAGGAGAGGACGGTACCACGATCCGTTGGGCCTACTGGGGAAGCGGCGCGCGAGTCGAAGTAAGCCAGGGTGCTATCGAGCTCTACGAGGAACGCAACCCGGGTGTTCGAGTTAACCCGGAAGTCTCCGGCGGTGCTGGTGATCATTTTGTTCGCGTTGATACGCAACTCGCTGGCGGTGGCGGACCGGACATTATTCAGATGGGTGGAAACATCAACGACTATGTCAGTCGTGGTGCACTGCTCCCGCTGGATGAGTATGCTGGTTCCATCCTCAACACCGATGTCATCGATGACAGCGCGGTACAGTCGGGCACAATCGATGGACAGCTGTACGGAATCTCCACCGGTGTAACCATGCCGGCACTGGCTTATAACAGGTCACTCCTCGAGCGCGAAGGGATTCCTTTGCCCGAGACGTCCATGACCTACGAAGAGTTTCGTGAGTATCTGGTGATGCTTCGCGACAATCTACCCGAGGGCGTGTATCCGATGATGGACATCGGCGTCATGTCGTCGAACACGACCCCGTTCGGGTACTGGACCCGCTATAACGGGACGCCGCTATACGACGCAGAGCGTGATACCACCGACGTGACGCCGGAAGCCGCGACCGAGTATCTCGAGCTGTTCCAGGACTATCGGGAGAACGATCTCATACCTCCCGCGGATATGGCGGCCGGGTACGCCGAATCCAACGCTGACTCGTCCGCACTTGTGGCAGGTCGTGTAGCGATCGGATATCTGTTCACGAACATGTTGAGCGGATACCAGGCGGCAATGACCGACGAACTGGACCTGATCGAGTTCCCGGGAGCCGCAGAAACCAACGCCCTGTGGGTCGCACCAAGCCAGTTCTATACCGTGAACAGGAACTCGGAAAACGTCGAAGCGACTGTGCGTTTTATCGACTTTCTGGTGAACGATCCGGATGCGGCGCTGGTTCTCGGGAACGACCGTGGTGCCTCCGCCTCGGCAACCGCACGAGCCGCCGGTGCCTCGTCTCCTGCCGATCAGAAGGTACTCGACTACCTCGAATCCGCTGCCCCGCATACGTCGCCGGACACCGCACGAGTGCCCAACGATACCGAGCTGAACAACACCGCGTACCTGATTTACCAGCAGGTAGCATTCGGTCAGCTTACCCCGGAAGAAGGCGGGCAGGAAATCTACGACCTGCTCACGCGCCTTATCGAGCAACAGTAGTTCAACTTTCGGGCCGTTCTCTCGGGAACGGCCCGACTCCTTTCGGCCAGCGTATGGTAATCTACGACATATGAATATGAACTCAACGGACGCCGCCGCGTTGGAGCGGATTCGTTCAAAATTGACGCCGACGTCCGGCGACGCGAGTTTCGGGGGCGGTTGCGTGACCCGTGCCTTCGCCGAGAGCCGCGTGGCCTTTGTCTCCGGATGGACCGAACTCGAGGCGGTCTTCGATGCCGCGGCGTCTGCGCTCGGTACGTGTATCCGCGATCACGACGGCAGCCCGTTGTTGCAGGAGGGCGGCGTCTACGACGGGTGTTGGCTCGAGAGTACCGGAACCGCGAACGCGGAAGTTCTGTCGCGCTTCGTTCCCGACGCAGCCGAGTCGACCATGCTCGCGTTTGCCCGATACCAGCGGGCAGACGGTCTGATTCCGTATAAGATCGGCGCCGACGGACCGGTATTCCGACAGATACAGCTCGTGACCCCACCGGTTCGAAGCGCCTGGCACCATTACCGGGTTGCGAACGCCGGTCACGCCTTTCTCGCCCGGGTCTACGACGCGTACTCCGCGTACGACCGCTGGCTCGCGGCAAACCGCGATACCCGTGGCACGGGGTGCATCGAAGCCTTTTGCACCTACGACACGGGACACGATCTGTCGCCCAGATTCTGGCACGTACCCGAATCCCCGTTTAACGGAGAACCCGACCGATACGACCCGTACAACCCGCGCCTGCCCTTCATTGCACCTGACCTGACAGCGAGCGTCGCGTGCAGCAGGGATTATCTCGCGCGTATCGCGACCGAAACCGGACAGACCGGCACGGGCGAAGGCGCATTCGCCACGACAGCGGAGGGCTGGGAGCACGCCGCGCGGCAGATGCGCGAGGCGTTGTTACGGCAGTGTTTCGACGACGAGGACCGTTTCTTCTACGACCGTGACGCACATAATGAGTTCGTCCGGGTGCAGTCCGACGTGCTGCTGCGGGTTCTTGCAGGCGAAGCTGTGGACACGGAGCTGTTCGAAGAGCTCCTTCGAAGCTACCTGTTGAACACGAGAAAGTTCTATTCGCACGTGCCATTCACCTCTATAGCGCTGGACGATCCGCGCTTCTTTCAGTCGTCTGAACACAACAGCTGGGCTGGAGCGGTGAATTTTCTGACAGTAATCCGGGCACCGCACATGTTCGAACATTACGGCCACCCTGCCGAGTTCATGACCGCGGCCAATCAGCTGATGCAGGCCTTCGCCGGGATGACAAGCTTTCCACAGTGTCTGAATCCGTGGACAGGCGAGGAGGGGTACACCGAACTGTATTCGCCTGCGATTCTTTCGGTCCTCGACTACATAGAGCGCATGCACGGTGTGCAGGCGGCTACCGATGGATCGGTCTGGTGTAATGCACGCCCGGCGATTCCTTCCTCCGCAGACCGGCCTCGTGAACGGTCGTCCGCGTACCGTCGGACTATATCCGGAAACGAGTACGAGCTGGTCTGTGG
>JBKHAN010000024.1:0-40974 GCA_046542845.1 Spirochaetaceae bacterium | reverse complement strand
GGCGCCTTCGATGGCAGGACTGGTTCAACCTATTCATACGCTTGCCCAGGCCATGCAGCGGGTAGCGCGCGGCGAGCTTGACGTGCAGGTTCCCGTCGCCGGCGGGGAAGAAATGCGCCAGTTGACCGACGGGTTTAACCGTATGACCGATGACCTTCGGGTCCATATCGAGTCCCGCATACGGTATGAACGCGAAGCAAAGCGCATGGAATACGATCTGCTCGCGGCTCAGATCAACCCCCACTTCATCTACAATACGCTCAATTCGGTTATATACCTTGCCAGACAGGAGAGAAGCGCCGACATCTCGACAATGGTCGCGTCGCTCATCTCTATCCTTCAGGATACACTCCGGATCAGCGCGGATGCGATACTCGACACCCTCGATTCAGAGTTGCGCATGGCGTGGCACTATTTGCAGATACAAAGATATCGATGCGGCGACATGTACACCACAAAGTGGGACGTAGATCCTGATCTTAAGCAGCTGCTCGTCCCGCGGAGTATCGTTCAACCCCTCGTCGAAAACGCTCTCTTTCACGGAATACTTCCAACGGGTCGACAATGCCAACTCTCGATCTCGGCAAAGCTTGACGGGACGGCACTCAGAGTCCGTGTTCGAGACGACGGTGAGGGTATGTCCCCTGATACGCTTGCAGTCGTCCGGGGACGCATGCTTAGCGGGATGCATGAAGGGGCGAGCGGATCGGGCGGTAGCATGAAATCAATCGGCCTTCGGAATATTTACATGCGGCTGAATCATATATACGGCGATGACTTTTCGATGACTGTGGATTCGCACGCAGGGAGTGGAACGGTTGTAGACCTGATGTTGCCGGTTACCGGGTACCGTGTGCACTCGGACGTCTAGCTCCCCGATATACCACCCGCATGGTTTCGAATGCTTTCGAGTCGTGGATTCACCGATGCCAGGAGGGACGCGTTAAAGCGGTTCAAAATGTCACCTTCCCGGTTGACTATGCCATACGACCTGTCCTCCGGCGACGTGAAATTGTGAACCCATCGATACCACGTGTATCCCACGAGTCGCGGGTGCGCCACTGCCGACTCGAGGGCTTTCGGTCCGTGTCTGGCGATACGTTCTTTCTCGCTGAGCCCCGCGTCACCGGGTCTGCGATCGAATGCAAAGTAGTCCGAATTCCACGAGAACTCGCCATTGAGTATAGGCAGATCAGTTTCGCCGGCCATGTCGGATATCCGATCGTAAAACGTATCCCGGTAGTTGTTTATCGAGCACACATCGAACCCACCGGGTATATCCTGCGCGCGGGCCACGGCTTCTCCCGGAGGCGCCCCGAAACGGCACCCGAGTATCAGATGATTCGGATCGATTCTGCGGATTTCTTCGCATACGCGACGGACATACCGTTCAGCAAAAAGGCGTGTGAACGCCTCATGATCGCGCCCGTAGGTCTCACTCGAAAAAACCATACCGTTCTCGCTCATACGGCGGACGTCCGCACGCGCGGCATCGTCTGTCGTCTCGATACCCCACGAGGCGAGCGCTCGCGCTGCAGATGTGTATCGCTCCTCGAGGAAGTTCCAGGCGGCCGAATGCGCCGCCCGATCTTCCGGCAGGGATAAACAGAATTGGAGCAGGGTCGGAGCGCTGCCGTCTGTGTTTACATTGTCCCCCGCCCCCCATACGTGGTCGGTCTTCGCCTGACCCCATCCAAGTTCGTTATCGACGAAATATCCAAGCAGGTCTCTCGATGTAACGAGCGGTGGAACGAGCTGTTCGCAGAGTGCCCTCGCTGCCAGATCCCATTTCGGGTCAAACACGTCCGGAAGCCGGATTCCCTTGCCGCGCAGGCGGACCGACTCGTCGATTTTGGTAAACTCGAGCGTCTCGGTAAAGCAGACGCCCCGGTTGAAAAACTCGTCCGTTGTCCACGAGCCAAACGCGTTGAATCCGCATGCTATGGTACGCCGGATACAGGACGCAACGAATCGATCGGTATCATCTCCATACAGACGCTTGCAGGTATCGGCGTATACACCCGGTTTTGCGAGTCGTCCGCCGGGTTCGCCGGCGCGATTGACCGCGCAGACGCCGCGGTAGAAAAAGGGTTGGTTGTCCGGATCGACCAGACCAAAAAAACCGGAGGCATATCGTACCAGACGATAGTATCCCTCCGTTCCGCGGTAATCGGCCCAGGGCTTGGTGGTCTCAGGCATGGCATCGGCTCCTTTTGCTTGACCGTAACACCTACTGAGGTTAAGGTGAAGAGCATGCGTGTACGAAAACGCAAAAAAATACGAAGGCGAGCGGTCTCATGAGTGATGGAGGCGAGGAGTGGGGCGCACTTGATGCCGGAGGGGCACACTCCCTGTCGGTCGCCGGGGCGGATGTACTTGCCGGTACCGACGAGCGTATCAAGCGGTACCGACAATCGGATGTGGAGTTGCTGTTTATCGACTCTGAAGGGAACCCCGTACCGGGTTTACGAGTCGATGTGCAGCAGAGTTCGCATGACTTCGTTTTTGGTGATCAGACCGGCCCGCTTGACAGTATGATCCGGTCCGGTGGCGGTGACAGCGACCGCGCACAGTTCTGGAAGCGTCGTTTTTCCGAGTGTCTGAACAGCGCAACCGCGCTGTGTTACTGGACCGAAAGAGCGGAACACGACATGTCGAAAACCGAAGATCAGCAGGGTGATCTCCGCGTTTCGCATATGAGGAAGGTTGTAGAGTGGGCGTCCTCGGAAGGCCTGCACGTGAAGGGCCATCCACTGTTCTGGTCGATTCCCAAGTGCTGGCCTTCCTGGCTCATGCGGTATGATACCGATACGCAAATGAAGTTTGCCGAGGTGCGTGTGAGATCGCTGCTCGCTGCCTTTGGTCGCAAGGTGAGGACCTGGGATCTGGTCAACGAAGCGCTCTGGGAACCAGCCCCTCAGAATCTCGCGACGCGCGAATGGCCTCATCTGGAACCGGTAGACGTCATCGCTGAGTATGTTGGGCGGGTTCTCGACTGGTGCAGGGACGAAGTGCCCGAAAATACCTACGTTCTGAACGATTATGGTATGGAGCAGGACGGCCCCAAGGCGCCGGTCGCCGCGAACGGCATTGCGGTCACCGCCGAGTTCCAACGCCGCCGCATGCTTGATATCCTGGGCAAGCTCGATCGGACAGGTTGTATGCCGGATGCCCTGGGACTACAGTCGCATACCGGTGGCCGTATGGATCCGGCCGAACAGATGTCCCTTTATGATGAACTTGCCGTGGCGGGCATTCCCCTCCACATAACGGAATTCTGGGCGCGACGGTCGCTGTTTGAGCAGGAAGGTGACACAGCCGACGTGCCGATAAAAAAATCCGGGTCTCGCTACCTGAATCGCACCGACCCGGTCGAAGAGCGGCGGGCAGATTACATAACGCGTTTTCTGAGAGTAGCGTTTTCGCATCCGGCGGTTGAGGCGTTTTCATTCTGGGGATTTATGTCTGACTCCATAGACTGGTCCGAACGCAGCGCTGCGCATTCGCCGGGCCCCGTGTACCGCGCGGTGCAGAAGCTGTTGAACGAGGAATGGAGGACCAGCGAGGAGCTGCGTAGCGATGAGCAGGGCCGTGTTCAATTTCGCGGGTTCCACGGCGAGTATCGCGTGAGGCTTCTTCACGAGCGCAATAGTGATCGTGCACCCGCCGAACGCTTTCGTGTGTCTTCCGCTACCGAGAACAGGATACGGATCCCTGTACGTGGTAGACGGCTCTCCGTCGAACCAGGTTAGGAAGCACAATGGGCATACATCAGCAGCTTGCAAACAACGTTCCGCGGACGGTCTCGCACTTCGGCACCGTCCCGCCCATGAACGCTCTTGTCGCCGTAATGGCGGTCGCGCTTTTTCAGGTCATTTCCGCTATTGCATTCGGTGGCTTCGCGGTGTCTGTGGACATACAGGGATGGTCTTTGGGGCAGGAGCAGCGACTCATGTCCCCTGCGTATGGTATCGGCGCGCTGGTCGTCCTAGTGGCCTTTGCCCGAAATGTACCCCGTCCTGCCGCCACGCTTTTTGGTATAAATGTACGGATCATGGTACTCAGCACCCTCGGCATCGCACTCTTTCTCGCCATCCTGTCGGGGCTTTCTCTCCTCGCTATCCCGGTCTCCGGAACGCAGCGCGGTCTGTCCAGCGTCTTACGACCCGTCGCGGGAGGTGCGCCGGGTGAAGTGATTGTGCTTATGATCGCACTCCCGGCGCTGACCGAAGAGCTGGTGCTTCGCCTGGTGGTGCAGCCGGGCCTGACTGCACGGTACTCGGCACCGGCTGCCGTCATAATAACAGCGGCTCTGTATGCACTCGGTTACGGGAGCCTCGGTCGGATTGTCGTGGGGTTTATAATGGCTGTAATTGCCGGCGTTCTCCTGCATTCGGCGCGCTCGATATGGCCGGCTCTGGCGGTTCATCTGGCGGCGAACGGTCTGGCTGTGCTTGCGCTGAGTCCGGAGGTTGAGTCGGTATTCCGCGATTATGCTCTCGCAATTCTCGTGCTTACCTCCGGCATTGCCGGTATCTGCATCGCGGGCCTCAGGCGCTACGCGAGATCGGTGCGATCTACGTAAGTGCTTGAGGTGGAGCGATACGAGTCGATGTTATCGCGGATCAGGATTTCGACGGGCTGCGTCACTCGACGCGGAGGGGCCTGCTTGAGTACCACGAGTTGATACAGGGTGTGCATAGCGCTGTAGCTCTGGGTATCCGGATGGGTTCCAATCAGAAAATCGATATACCCTGCCTTCAGCAGCCGGACGTTTTCTTCTATGGCGTCGTATCCCATGAGCCGTATACCCAATGTGCTTGCTCTACGCTCAAACTCGCGAGCCATAAAGAAGACAGTGGCGTTTGGTACAACGATTCCCTTCGTATCCGGGTGCTCGTTGAGAATCTGTTCGAGTGTGCGCGTCATTATACTGCTGGTTTCCTCGGCGCGTACCGGTACCTGGGCAACCCGGCAGTGTTCGCTTGCGACCTCGATGACGCCCTGAGCCCGCTTCAGGAGTAGCGGGGCATTACTCTGCGGGGTCGCGAGGACGACTTTCGATTCTGCCGGTAACATATAGTTGAGCAACCTGCCGCAGACGCGACCGCTTTCCACGGGGTTTTGCCCGCGAAAATAGACCGAATCAAGTTTCGGGAGGTCTGAATCGACGAGTACCACGGGCGAGGTGGCGCTGAAACGCAGCGCCCATTCCTCGGCTACCTCGCTCTGTGCCGGCGGAACCAGTACGTAACCCGAAAAATCACCCGCAACGGCCTCCGTGCACGCGCGTACGAAACTGCCCGTACTCGTCAGTTCAAAGGGGATTTCGGTGAATTCTACGTTCATTCGGGACAGTTCCCGGGCGGCGGCCGTAAGACCTCGACGATGAAGACCCCAATGGTCGGCGTTATCGTTCGTATGCGGAAGTATCGCCGCGAAACGGTGCACGCGGGACGTCGAGAGATTGCTTGCGAATATGTTCGGACTGTATCCAATCTCTTCTATGATTGCTCTGACGCGATTCTGTGTTTCCTCCGATACCCTTCCTCGGTCATGGATTACGCGGTCCACTGTTCCAATGGATACGTTCGCCCGCTCGGCGATGTATCGCAGTGTCGGTTTCATGTGTTCTGCTCCCAGCTACAACCATTCGGTTCGCGTCATTATTTCTGTAGTATATTGGTTTTTTCCTGTTGGCGTTCGTTTTCGCACCACAGGTCCATACCATACATGCTTTTTGCGTGCTCTGCACGTAAAAACCTCATCGAAAGAGCCGGAATACACCTGCGTGGTCGACCGCGTGCGGTTCGGTAGCACACGCGCCGAGTGAGTATCCGATCCATGGCACGTAATTCGGTCTCTCATTGCTCTCCAGGGGCCAACCATGCCTGCGTCGAGGCAGCTATTTCGTGGCGAAACCGACGACGTCAGGAATGGACAGACGACCGGTTGGATCATCGAGCCCGTTGAAGCCTCCGGCTTCGAAAATTTTGAATTATTCCAGGATGCCGTTCTGAATACCACAACGATCACTATCGCGGAGGGTCTCGACGAAGAGCTGATGTACGAAGAATGGTAAATATTTGAGAGTCCCCACCTGTCCATGCCCGTCGAGTCGGGTTCTCTGACCGTGAACGACGGTGAATGGTCCATGTCGATATGGGAATACAGGTGGGTTGATTGAGCAACCCGCGTCGATAATTCGGGCAGGGCTTACCCGACTATTGCCTTCCAGAAGGTGCTGTCCAGCTGCCCTGCAACGTAATACATTTCTCCAGAACCGAGGCTCCGCCGGGTGACGACCGGCACCATGCGCTCCGGCTCGGTGGCCCCATCGGTATATGCCACAACCGTCTCGACAGCCTCCGCCCCCTGAAGCTCGACTTCGTCGAGTCGTGACCTCACGGTACGTCCCGCCTCCGTGCGGATCTCCGCGGTGAGCAGAAAACGCCTGCGAACGTCGATCCCCAGCGCTTCTGCCATGATGGCGGGGATTAGCCGTTCTTCGAATACGTTGTATCGGTCCTTGGCCCCGTAGTCGCTGCCGATCAGCACGCGCGATCCTGCCTCGGCCGCCTGGACCAGCGCCGTCGAAAGGTCCGGGTCGTGTATCATCTTCATGGCACAGATGATCGTACCATTGCCCGATTCCCGGCTTGCAAACCGCGATACGTCTGCGGCGTCGAACAGATACGTCACGCGAGCGCCCGCCTCGTAGAGTCCTCGATGAATGGCCTCAACGTGTACGCTAATATAATCCTTGCTGCCGTCGATGTTCCTGATCCATCCGTCCTCCCAGGAAAAAAATACGCCAACCGCTGGTCCGTCCGGAGCGACCGGCGGATTATCCTTCAGGTCTTGTGACAGGTCGGAGAGTTCTTCGTACAGGTCACCGGGATCTCCCGAATGCGGAAGAATCGCTCCGTGGTGCTGTTCCTGACCGAAGCGACACTGACGCCAGCGGAAATACGAGACGAGCTCGCAGCCTTCCGCTACGACAGCCCGCGTATAGGTGGAAAGGCGCTTACCCTCCATCGGCAGCAGGTGTTGTGCGTTCGGGGAGGCGCTTTGCTGCTCAAGCACCCAGTAGCGCGGTTTGATGCTCCGCGCGAAGGAGCAGTAGAAGGAGTTTTCGTGCATGGAGTGCGAGTAGTTGTCGAAGGAATACACGTCCAGCGAGCCGAAGAGGTCTCGCTGGTTCAGGTCCATACCCCAGCGAAAGAGGTATGCATTGGTCGTTATGAGCCACTCCGGATTTTCCTGTCGGATGATGGCTGCCTGCTCACGGACGAAGGAAGCCCACGACGCCGAGACGAAACGATGGAACTCGAGCCGCAGTGACGGATGGTGAGCCGCCGAATCCGGCCCCGGATCGCCACCCGGGATAGGAATATCGTTGAAACTGGCATACTCGCCACTCCAGAAGATCGTGCCCCACGCCTTGTTCACGGCATCCACTGTCCCGTAGCGATCCTTCACCCACGCCCTGAAGGCCGTGCGGGTCGCCTCGGAGAACGACGGCGTGTTTCCGTATAGCTCGTTGTCGATCTGCCAGGCCAGGACAGCCTGTGTGTCGCGGTAGTGGCCGGCCATGGCGTGCGTTATCCGGTTCGCGCGCAAACGGTACACGTGAGAGTTCGGATCGCAGTGTCTGCGCGCGCCGAGACCCATCCTTCGGCCTCGATCGTCGACGGGCAGCACGTCCGGGTGTGCGTCAACGAGCCACGCTGGAGGCGCGGCGGTAGGGGTGCAGAGGATGCTTTGAATGCCGTGTTGTGCTGCCAGCTCTACCACATCGTCCAGCCACGAGAACTCGAAGCGGTCTGCTTCAGGTTCGAGCCGGCACCAGGCAAACTCCGCCATACGCACGGCCTGTATGCCCGCATCACTCATGAGTCTGAAGTCGGTTTCCCAGCGTTCGCGGGGCCAATGCTCGGGGTAGTAGTCAACGGCAAGTGTCGTCATAGTCAATAATCCTCCTCTATGCACGATGTGATCCCTCGCAGACGAAGATACTCTGCATCGTGTAGTCGCGATCTGTGCAGCAGGCACAGCGATGGGTGTTCGGTATAATGCTGCATAAAGGCTCTTGCGAGTGTCTGCGAGCGAAGGGACGCGGTTTCCGGAATGCGATCCGGGTATGATGCTGCTGCATCGTCGAAGTTGCGCTCGTCGAACACGAGGGCGACCCGTCCGGTGTCCGTGCGCGCGGCGGGTTCGATTCGCTTGTGTATCCGGTCTCGAATAAGCGCTCCGAGGGGTTTCACGCGGTTCGAGTGGTCGAGCAGGCCCATGTCGTACTCCTGCGCCGAGAACCCGTGATGGTTCGGGTCTATGTCGTGCGAACACCACCAGGTGACGCCCCACAGTTCCGGTACCTGTTCGACATGGTGCAGTGTCGAGTCGATCAGCTCGGGTATGGCGGCTTCGGGCAGCCACGCGCCTGAGGCCCCGAACTCCTGTAGCCAGACCGGGCGGGACGGCTGCTCGGCGTACGCTGCGGCGAGCTCGACGAGGTATCGGGCAATCGCCTCCCTGCCGATATGGCCTGCGGGAAAGAGATCGAGTGCGCCGGTAAACTTGACCCACGCGTGAACGGATGTATGTGTACCCGTCCGGGCAAGACCGCGTCGCGAAAACACGGTGTCGCGATACCACGGGTTGTGGTCGACGCCGTTTGTGAGCAGGAGGTCCGGCTGCAGCGCTGCAGCGTGGTCGCATAGCGTCTGAGCCCATTCATCACCCTCAGCAATAGAAGGTCGTGGAACAAAATGCTCGAGGACGTTGATCTCGTTTCCCAGGTCCAATCCCAGGAAACGCCGATGACCCGCCGCCGTCGAAATCAGCGCGGAGAATAGCGCCTTCTCTGCTGCGACTATGTCCGGGTCGGTGTAGATGCTGCGCATACCCGAGGGGTGGTGGACGAACGCAGGAAGATAGGCCCAACCGCTGAGCCAACCGTCGAGCACCGTTGCTACGACGTCGAGACCGGCGTCGTCGGCGAGATCGAGCAGGGCTGAAAAGCGCTCAAGCGACGCCTGGCTTATATAACCCGGGTCGGGCTGAAACAGGGGCCACAGGCATTGGATGCGTATGTGATCGAGGCCAATCTCCGCGATTGCATGCAGGTCGGCTGCGATCCCGGCGGAATTCCAGTCCTGCCAGATGTACCACCAGGTGCTGCTCGGTACGTAATTCACCCCGTAGCGAAGGGCCCTGCGGGGTTCGCTCACGTTCGGTACCCTCGAAAGCCGTCGAGCTCGATTCCTCGAGTATCCGCGAGCTCGAGTACATTTCCGTATCCGGCGGGAAGCGATCCGGAGAGGCGTATTTCGCAGTTCGTGCAGCGAATCGTGTCTGCCGCGGTAATCGATACTCCCGCAAAATCAGCCTCGATAAGGCCGGGGTCCGTCTCCGGGTCCCGAAATCCCGGGCCGAGCGTATCATAGGGGCGGATGTCGATACGACCCGCCTTCCACCGTGAGGTCTTGAGTACGTCAACCCGGCAGTCGGCGAAGGATATATCCCGTACACTGCTGCTGCCATCGCTTCGGCGCGTTCCGTACACGACTATGCCGTTCTCTCCCCGCGCCATGAGGTCGGATATGTGCACCCGATGAATGGTTCCAAGTCTGTTCTCCGGATTCCAGTCCGGCGCGGTAAAGCCCGTCTGTTCCATGTCCGACCCGAAGCGGTGAACGGATGTGAGATACACCGGTTCGGCCTTGCCCCACCAGTGGTCTTCGAACAGTCGTGTCTCGATTACGCACCCGGATACGATCAGGTCGCTGACATTCCCCTGATCGCGAAGTTGCACCGCGACCCCGCGATGAGACGAGCGAATGATGCATCCGGTGATGGTTATGCGTCGGAAATCAGAGACGCTCTCGCTCCCAATCTTGATTGCCGCCGATGTCGACTCGATCTGACAGTTTGTGATGTTGATGTCTTCACACGGGCCTCGATCCGCGAACTCTTTGGTGTTCTTGAGCACGATTCCGTCGTCACCGGCCTTTATGCGGCAGTTGGAAATCGTCACGTGTCGACAATGGTCCGGGTCTATGCCGTCACAGTTCGGAATCTTTGTATTGTTGTCTATCGTTACGCCATCTATGTTCACGTGCTCGCAGCCTACGAGGTGAAGTGTCCAGTTCGGGGAGTCGCGAAAGGTTACGTCGCGTATCGTAAGATTGCGACAATCGACAAAGCCAACGAGGCGCGGTCGCCACGGCATGGGCTCGTATATGTAGGTCAGGTCCGCACGCATATAGTCCAGGCCGCGAGCATCGATCGTGCCGGTACCGGTGATCGCGCAGTTATCCGCTTTCCAGGTCTCGATGACACAACCGAAACCCTCAGAACCGTAGCGGTCCGGATCGGAGCTCGCGAGTAGCACTGATCCGTTTTCAAGATGCAGTTCTACACCGCTCACGAGGCGTATCTGACCGCACACGGAGCGTCGGCCACCGGGGACAACGACGGTTCCTCCGCCCTTGTCGCCGACCGCGCGTATCGCAGCCTGTATTGCACGGGTGTCGTCGGTCTGCCCGTCACAGACGGCTCCGAAGTCGCTGATTAAAGCACGCATAGCACGAGCCTAACCCGTAACCAGATCGGCGAAAAGCCGAAATACCATAGTGTACGAAACGTATTGTTGCACTTTTGTATCATAGGATATGCTCGCCGAAGCATGGGTGAATCAGAGGGACCGAATCCGCATCCAGGTCTGCAGTTCGCCGTGATTCAATCGCTGGTGACCTTAACGACAATCAAATGGGTGATTCTCGCATTTGTAGCCGGATTGATCGTCGGAGTACCGACTGCGGCTTTCCTCATTCTGCTCGATGGCGGTATTTCGGTCGTCTACGAGCTTCCCTACTTTTTTCTACTCATACCGGTCGGTCTTGTGTTGAGCCATTTCATTGTCTCGCGCCTCGCGCCGGACGCCAAAGGTCACGGTACCGAGCAGGTTATTGAGTCTATTCACCTTCACGACGGGGACGTCAGGCTTCGGGTTATACCGGTCAAGATGCTTGCGACGCTCGTTACCCTTGTCCTCGGAGGGTCTGCAGGGAAAGAAGGTCCGAGCGCGCAGATTGGCGCGGGCGTGGCATCCGCCTTTGCCCGGCTGGTTCGCATGAACAAGCTCGACCGTCAGCGCTTTGTACTGTGCGGTATCAGTGCGGGTTTTTCGGGAGTCTTCGGTACGCCGCTGGCCGGGGCCCTGTTTGCCTCTGAAGTTCTCTCCATTGGACGTTTTCATTACAACCGGCTTCTTCCCGCGCTCATTGCGAGCTATGTGAGCGCGTTCGTAACACGGTGGCTGGGGGTTCGTCACCTCAGCTTTTCCGTCGATCATACATTTCCTGCTGACGGAATCATGCTTCTGAACATGGTTGTCTTCGGGCTGGCGACGGGTCTCGCGGCGGTCCTGTTCATATCTATCCTGAACCGGACCGAGGATGTCTTTCATCGTATGCCTGTTCCCGGCTCGGTCAAGGCGCTTATAGGGGGAATGGTTCTGATTCTGGTCGTTCTCGGCACGGGGACGACCAACTTTATCGGTCTTGGTATGAATATTGTTGACACGGCGCTGGATGGCGTAGCGTATCGTCCGGTCGCATCGTTCTTCAAGATGTTTACCACCTCCGTCACGCTCTCTGCAGGCGGGAGTGGAGGAATCCTGGGTCCCGTTTTCTTTATCGGGGCTACCTTCGGGAACCTCTGGGCACAGCTCTTCTCGCACGATATAGCCGTGTACTCCGCTATCGGCATGGTTGCCTTCCTCGCGGCAACGACCAACACACCTATTGCGGCTGCGTTCATGGCGATTGAACTCTTCGGTGTACAGACCGGTGCTTGGGCTGCGGTGGCAGCGGCCGTTTCCTACCTGATGGTGGGTCATTTGAGTGTCTTTCCAAGCCAGATTATCTTCCAGAAAAAGACGTTCTTCATGGATCTGGAGACACACGATATTCCCATGCAGTTCTCGGCCGCCGGCATAAAACGCGTCTTCATGGCCTTCTTCCGGGGGTACCGGGACGATCGCGATATAGGTTTCCGACCGGCGGGAAAGTCCATTGCCGAGAGTCTCAAAACGGGGATGGATCGTGCTGTCGACCCGAGTATACCTATGCGGAACTACTATCCATTGAGCGCCACGCCGCACGTCCCTGTTTTCCGGGGAGCGGGGAGCGAGCAGGCTACGGAGGAAACGGTGCGTATGATAGATCAGGCCCGAGAGCTTATCGACCAGTCAACGCACGTCTGTGTACTTACAGGCGCAGGGATCTCCGCGGAATGCGGCCTCCCTACCTTTCGGGATGCTCAAACCGGATACTGGGCTCGCTTTGATCCAACCGAACTGGCGACTCCGCAGGCTTTTCAGGAGAATCCTGCACGGGTATGGAGCTGGTACGCTGCGAGGCGGCAGGCGCTCATGACTGTCGACCCCGGTGAGGGGCATTTGGCTCTTGTTCGCATGGAGCACTTTGTGAATCGGGTTACCATACTCACGCAAAATGTAGATGGACTCCACGACAGAGCGGGAAGCTCCAGGGTCCTGAGTCTGCACGGGAATCTGCTGCAGGTACGCTGTACCAATGGCTGCGTGCGGTATCATCGCGCGGACCGTAGCCGGGAGGCTGTTGCGGTGTTTGCGGCAGACCCGGCGGCCGCTTTCGCGGCGAATGCGGTGGAGGAAGACGAGGACTTCGATGCTGTCGAAGTGCCCCGTTGCCCGGTCTGCGGCGAATACTTGCGGCCCGACGTTGTATGGTTTGGCGAGATGCTCCCGACGGAGACGCTCGACGAAGCGTTTTTCGAAGCCGAACGGTGCGACCTGTTCCTCGCTGTTGGAACATCCGCGCTGGTACAGCCGGCAGCATCGCTGCCGCTGGTTGCGAGTCACAGGGGTGTGCCGGTCATCGAAGTAAACCCGGCCGCGACAGCGATCACTAGTCAGGTATCGCTGTCGATTCGCGGGACTGCGGGGGTTACGCTCTCGGCCATCCTGTAACTATCCCGTCTCCACGGGGAGCGACGGGTCTTCGCTCCATTCCATCCATGATCCTGAGTAATTCCTGACGTTGGTGTATCCGAGCATACGAAGGGTGAAATATGTATGAGAGGAGCGCGAACCGGTTCGGCAATAGGTTATTATCTGACTGGCCGTATCCGAGCCCGCGTCGGTATAGCGTTTGCGGAGGGTCTCCGGCGGGCGAAACAACGGGTTAAACAGGTCCTCAATGTTGTCCTGCCAGTCAAGATGTACGGCAGTGGGAATATGGCCGTTTCTTGTGTGCACGTTCATGCGGCCGTGGTACTCGTCTTCGCTGCGGGCATCGATAATAAGATGTGCGGGCTCATGCGTTGCGGCGAGGACATCGTCTCGGGTAGCGACGGCACCATGCTCGGCAAGGGGGACAAAGGGAGTGCCGTTCCCTCGAACAGCGTCGCTTCTCGTCCGGCCGGCTTCAGTCGGTCCTGTTGACGCGACCCACGCCGGAAACCCTCCGTTGAGGAGCGACATGGACGATCTGCCGAGACTCTCGAGTACCCAGAAAACGCGAGCCGAAGGGATGAGTCCTGAGTCGTCGTACAGGACCAGATGTGTATCCTGATCGATTCCCACCCTGCGTACGGTGTTTTGAATTTCGGGAACCGGAAGCAGGTCAAGCCCGGCGGTATCCATGTCAAAAAGGTCGTTTGAGGGAAGGTTAATGGCGCCTGGAATATGTGCTTCGAGGTACTCCGGCTCCCCGCGCGTGTCCACGAGAATGCACGAGCGATCCTCCTGCAGGGAACGAAGGGCGTTACAGTCAATCAGCAGGCCGGGTTTCTGATTCATGCGTCAGATGATGCCATAAATCGGTGGCGAAAAACCAGTGTTCCCCTTATAATGCGTTATCGATACCGCAAAAGGAGTTTACCGTGCCGAATTACCGGATACAACCCATCGCACACGACTTTCTGATCGACCGCTATCTGGCGGTGAATGGCAGCGAACGTCAGCAGCAGATACGGCGGATTGCACCCATGCCTTTTGGTGCAGTGCTTATTACCCGAGACGATATGACGGAATCGGACATACGAAACCATTTACGAACCATGAAGAAGCTCGGTTTCAATGCGATCAAACAGTTTATGTCGTGTGATCGCTGGAGCGACGAGTCGCTCGAGCGTATGGCCCTCGAAGAAGGTCTGGTTCCGTGGTGGTACGGAGAGGGCGGGTGGGAGCCCCTGGACGATGATCTCTGCCGGCGACTCGGTGTTGACCCCGAGCTCCCCGTATCCCGGCTGCGCAGTCTTCCCGAGGTACTAGAGCATCAGAACCGGGTGCTGTCGGAGCGTTTCGGCCGCAAAAAAATACGACTGAACGTGGAGTCACAGGTGGGCATGTTCGCGCAGGAGGGGGGCACATCCGCGCGTACCCTCGGGACCGATGCGGAGCTTCCCGAACATGTATTTCCGATCTTCCTCGACTGGCTGCGGAGGCACTACGGGAATGATATACGAGCCCTGAACCGAGCATGGAATTGCGACGGTTCATACGCAGGTGACCCGACTCGCGGGTACGCGTCGTTTGAGGAGATCCCCTTTGATGCGGCAACCAGCAAGAGAGAGTATCGCCGAATACGCGATATTCTTCGTTTCAAGGCCGACGCAAAGCTGGAAGAAATTGAAGCATTATGCCGGCGGGTGAGGGAACGCGATCCGTTCGAACCGCATCGTTCGGGTGGCGAAATGGGCATTTTCCTCCCATTCGCAAGTCGGGGTACGGATATGGAAGGTATCGCGAGGGCTCTGAAAGATACCGGTTCGTTTTATCCGTCGATACATCTGTGCTGGCACTTCGAAGAGACATGGTTCGAAGTTGCACGTCCGGTGTACATGCAGGCGAGTTTTGTAGTCGACCTGAATAAGGGCGGGTGGACTGCCCCGTGGGAGAGTACTGGTGGTCCACAGCAGACCTCGGGTGCCAAGGCGTATCTTTATCCGAGAGTTGAGGACCTTCAGCCCGGCTTTACCGTCGACGCCGGTGTCATGACGCAACTGCTGCTGAGTTATCTTGCAGCGGGTTGTAAGGGTGCCGGTTTGTGGTCCTGGAACGCCAGAATGGCCGGCCACGAGGCGGGCGAATACGCGCTTCTCGACCGCAACGAAGAGGTCTGTGCCCGTACGGTTCGAGCCGGTGCGATAGCCCGAGCGGCGAACCGGTTTCGCGACGAGTTGTGGAACGCCTTTAAAGAACCGCAGGTCGGGATACTTATGGACTGGAACAACGAAGCGATCTGGGCAGCCATGAGCCAGAAAAACCGAACGCTTTTCAAGTACGTGCCGATTGAGGCGCGGATCGGCGCGTGCCGTACGTGTATCGACGCCGGCATACCCTTCGAGTACGTAACCGCCGAAAACGTCCGGCAGGGACTCGCGGGCAGATATGAGACCATTTTTTTCCCGGGAGGCATTGCACTCGATGAAGAGCTGCTGTCTCTACTCCGGGAATACGTGAGCTCAGGCGGGCGACTTGTTGTTGACATGCCTGCCGGGTGTTACGACGCGACCGGGCGTGTGCTCAGTACTGCAGTTGGGACTCCCTTCGAGCGGCTTTTCGGAGTAAAGGTCTCGGATATCCAGTATTCCGGCAACAACGTCGTCAGGGAGCTTGCTCAGAGCAGCACGGTCGAAACGCTGACGCTCAAGGGCTACACAGCCGATCTGATACCCACGAACGCTACCGTCAACGCCCGCTACGATAACGGAAATCCCGCTGTGACGGAACACGCGATAGTTTCCGGAACAGCGGTAGTGCTTGGCTGGGAGGCTGCGCGCTCGTGTTACATGCCGGGGCAGCAGGATTTTCAGCGCGTGCTCGCATCGGTCCTGCTGTCGGGTCGTGATCCGTACTATCGTTTCGAGAGTGAGGCGGTCTGCTACCGGCTCGCTGCTCCGGACGCCGATCACTGGTTTTTTGTGAACGACGGGCCCGCAACCAGCGGATACTTCAGCCTGGTCCCCAGGGAGTATGCCGGTTCACAGGACGTCCTGACCGGAGAACAGGTGGACATCTCAGCTCCTTTCTCCATCGAAGCCGACGGCGGGCGGTGGATACGCTGCGAGGTTACTGCACATGAGTGAGCTGTTACCCGCACAGCTGTCGCGTCTCCTTTACCCGAACGCCGCGGGAACCGAGGATAGAACAATCACCCTGTTTGGTGGCGGATCCCGCCGGCAGACGCGGTCAAGCATCGAGCGCAGCGGTCTCTTTCTTCACCCCACGGAGCCCTCGGGAGCGGCGCTCATCGTAGACGCCATTGTTCCCGGGGCATCCCTGTCGGTTACACCTCGTGCCCTCGGACTTCCTGAGAGCTGGAAGGGTGCGCTGAACCTTATCTTCGATGTCGAGGTACCGAACGACCGTGAGCCGCTGGCCCTGTCATGCGGGGTAGCGTGTGTTCGCTCACGGATCTCGGAAGTGTGTGAGCTGGACTCCGGTGTCCGCACACGTGTCGGTGTCGGGGTGTTCGAGCTTCCGCTTGCTACCGGCCTCGCGGAGCCGGACAGGCCCGAGGCAATAGAGCTCGTGCTTCAATGGAACGGCGGTGCGACAAGCCGGCGACTGCGCATCCACAGCGTAATGCTGGAAATTGCGGGTGCCGAGGATACTTCAAACCGCGGTGCTGCCGTTGAACCATGCGTCGACCGGTACGGGCAGAGACGGTTCGCGTCATGGAGCGGCAAGGTCACAAACGACGCCGATCTGCACGCAGCTCGTGATGAGGATGCGGCTCAGCAGCTTGTGTACGGAGCTGATGCCACGTCCTGCCCGTTGTCTCTGTTCCCGGGTCGAAACAAGTATGGCGGATTTGCAGACGTCGAAGGATTTGAAGCGTCGGGTTTCTTTCGTGTCGAGCAGGACGAAGCCGGGGTCTGGTGGTTTGTGGATCCTCTGGGGCAACCCTTCTGGTCGCAGGGTGTGACAGGTGTGCGTACGAACAGGGGTACGCCGGTTGTCGGTCGGGAACACCTCTACCAGGAGCTCCCCGAGCGAACCGGTCGATATCGGCATGCCTACGTGGATCTGCAGGATGGCTTTCACCAGCCGGTGCTGAGTTTCTACCGGTGGAATGCCCTGCGTACGCACGGTACGCTTGACGCCTGGGCAGATGCAACGATCGACCGCCTCGCATCCTGGGGCATCAACACGCTCGGGAACTGGAGCGAGGAAATCGTTAACAGGCGCCAACGAATCCCTTCCGTGGCGTCAATCCGTTCTGTCGGCGAGCATACTCCGAGGATAGGGCGGTTCCCCGACGTATTCGAGCCGTCCTGGAGTGAAACTCTTGAGCAGCGCATTCGGGAGCAGGCGCGCGAGAATCGCAACAATCCGTGGCTGCTTGGGTACTTTGTCGACAACGAACTTCCCTGGGGTCGCATGAATCTTCTGGATGCCCCGAAAGACGCCGCCGTCAGAAAGGAGTGGGTAAACGTCGTCCGTGACCTCATGGGAGACCTTGCCGGGGTGAACGGGCATTGGCATACCAGCTTCGAACGCTGGGAGGACGTTGCATCTATGGAAACCAATGAACTGGCCGGCGTAGGACCGACGGGCGATGAAGCGCGTTCGGAGCTCGAGAAGCGCTTCGCCGAAAAGTACTTTCTGGACGTGTCCACGCTGATTGCGAAGCATGACCCGAATCACTTGTATCTTGGTTGCCGGTTTGTACGAAAGCTTCCGCCCCGCTACGTCGTAGAAGCCGCCGGTCGCTCTGCGGCGCTGCTGACAGTGAACTGTTACGCGCTTTTTCCGGAACGTGAACTGTTTCACACCTGGCACGACTGGTCGGGCGGTCGGCCGATTCTTATCGGCGAGCATCACCTGTCGCGCTTGTGCGAGCGCGGATTTCCTCCTCTGTTTCCCGCATTTACCGCTGTCGAACGGGAACAGTACTACGCGCTGTACGTCCAGCAATGGGCGTCCCAACCCTGGTCGATCGGATGTCACTGGTTTCAGTACAGCGATCAAGCGCTGACAGGACGCGACAGAGATGGGGAAAATCAGATCATAGGTCTCGTCGACATTACCGACAGGCCGTATCCGGAGATGGAACGGGCCGTTCTTGCACAGGCAATGAGTCTGTACGAAGCTCACATGAAGGCAACCCGGCACACGCTACCGGCGTGATGCGCGCGTGCCGTGGTGGGATTTGACGATTGCGGGGGGTCCGTTGTTAAATTCTGCGAAGAGGAGGCACCCATGCCGACAAATATCACACAATTGCTCGGAAAAGACGCCGACAGTCTATTAAACCACACGCCGAAGATACCGAAGGAGCATCTTCACCTGCCCGGGCCGGACTTCATTGACCGGGTCATGAGCGACAGCGATCGTACACCTGCTGTCCTTCGGAACATGCAGGCGCTGTTTGGTCACGGACGGCTCGCCAACACGGGCTACCTGAGTATTCTTCCCGTGGATCAGGGGATAGAGCACTCCGCGGGGGCGAGTTTCGCTCCAAACCCTATTTACTTTGATCCGGAAAACATCGTGAAACTCGCCATTGAAGGCGGGTGCAATGCAGTGTCCTCGACCATCGGCGTGCACGCGTCCATCGCACGCAAATACGCTCACAGGATACCGTTTCTGGTCAAGCTGAATCACAACGAGCTCATGACCTATCCGAATACCTACGACCAGATAAAGTTCGGTTCCGTTCAGCAGGCCTTCGAGATGGGCGCGGCCGCTGTTGGTGCGACCATCTATTTCGGGAGCGAGGAAAGCAACCGGCAGATCGTGGAAGTTGCGGAGCTTTTCGAGTACGCCCACGAACTCGGCATGGCAACGGTGTTGTGGTGCTACACGCGTAACAGCGCTTTCAAGGCGGATAAAGACCATCACACCGCGGCAGACCTGACGGGGCAGGCGAACCATCTCGGTGTCACGATAAAAGCAGATATAATCAAGCAGAAACTGCCGACGCATAACGGTGGCTATAAAGCATTGAACATGGGTGATTCAGGCTACGGGAAGTTCGACGACCGTATGTACACCGACCTTGCAACCGACCATCCGATTGATCTGTGCCGCTATCAGGTTATGAACAACTACATGGGTCGTGCGGGACTCATCAATTCCGGAGGCGCGAGCTCCGGGGAAAGCGATCTCGCCGACGCCGTCCGCACGGCGGTTGTAAACAAGCGTGCCGGAGGAACCGGGCTCATTTCCGGACGAAAAGCGTTTCAGCGACCGATGCAGGAGGGTGTGGAGCTCCTGAATGCTATACAGGACGTGTATCTCGACGCATCGATTACGATCGCGTAGTTTGAAATACATCTTCTCCAATGCGAATGGTATACACGGGTGCTGCACACGCGCTATGCTGGCAGCACCATGATTACCGAAAGCCGCAGTACTTCCAGCTTTATCTCGAATCTCAGCGAACGATTGCGTTCCGTGTTCCACGGCCGACCCGGTGCTGCGCACGCGGCTGAGCACGGTCTTGACCGGACGTTTACGAACAAAGTCCTCGAGGCCGCACCGTTATCGGTTTTCATTCCCGAACGTTTCGGAGGGCGGGGACAGCGCGTCGACGAGTGTCTGTCGATGCTGGAGGCGTGCTCCTACGAGTCTCTCCCGCTATCGCTTGTTATGGGTATAAACGGCGCGCTGTTCCTGCAGCCGCTCTCGAAATACGGTTCAGACGCAGTGCAGGCGGAAGTGTTTAACCGTTTCCTGAACGAAAAAGCGCTCGGAGGTCTTATGATCACCGAGCCCGGATTTGGTTCTGACGCGCTTCAGATGCAGACAAGCGCCGAAAAGACGGACGGCGGCTACCGTATACGCGGTGTGAAACACTGGGGCGGCCTGACCGGACACGCGGACTACTGGCTCCTGACCGCCCGCGGCTTGACACCGAAGGGCGACCTCGAGCGTAACATCAGCTTTTTTGCCTGGGACCGCTCATGTGGCGGTATCGAGGTAGAGGAGTATTATGACAATCTCGGGCTGCATATGATTCCATACGGACTGAACCGTATCGATGCAATTGTACCCGAGTCCCGGAAGCTCGAACCGAAGACAACCGGTGTCAGGATGCTTCTGGATCTCTTGCATCGAAGCAGGCTGCAGTTTCCCGGCATGGCAATGGGTTATCTCAGACGTCTTCTCGACGAGGCGGTGGCACACTGCAAGAACAGAATGGTTGGGGGCAAGCCGCTGTTTTCCTACGATCAGGTGCAGTTGCGTCTCGCTCGAATGCAGGCGGCATTTACCGCGTGCTCGGGTATGTGTGCGTTTTCATCCTCGGCTGCCTCGGTCGACAAGGACTGCTCGAGTTCCGCGCTCACGGCGAACTCAATCAAGACCGTCGTGACCGACATGATGCAGTCTGCAGCGCAATCGCTGCTTCAGCTCGTCGGTGCGAAGGGCTACCGCAACGATCACATTGCCGGAAGTGCGGTCGTTGACAGTCGACCCTTCCAGATTTTTGAAGGTTCGAACGACATTCTCTATCAACAGATATCCGAATTTATTATCAAGGGAATGGGCCGCGTACGCGAGACAAACCTGTACCGCTATCTGGCCGATTTTCCACAGACGTCCCGGGTAGCCGCTTATCTTAAGAATCCACTGTTGTTTTCACCGGGTAACGATCTCCCCCAGCGCAAAATGGTCGAACTTGGCAAGGCGCTTGGCCGTATCGTTTCGATGGACATGGTCATGCGGCTGGGCGAACAGGGCTTCCGCAGAGAGCTCATAGACAATTGCCTCGCGATCATGAAGAACGACGTGGAGACCATTCTGCACCGTGTGTCTTCGATGTCCGGGACTGTTGTTGTCGAGGACTACCGCGAGGGTTCCGCGTGGCAGGATGCGCTGCTGCAATAGCCCTCCACAGCCTCAGCGGTTCCAGGCCCTCGATGCCCGCGCACCCGCATCAAGGCCGCGTGTATAGTCCCTGTTGAGTACCTCAAGGTCACGGGTTGTCCGGGAGGACTCGAATGACTCCGGCGGATTCACTTCGATTATCTCAATACCTTCGGCAGCGCGGTCCGGGGACCGCATATAGGCAAGTGTCGCATTGTAACGTGCTGAGCGCTCCTGAAGGCGATCCCTCAGCGCAGGGTACCGCCGAAGCGACATGCCCATGATCGAATGCCGCGCTGGATTCATCCGGTAACTTGAGGGCCGCGACCGTATGACGAGAATCCTGCGTGCTCCCCGGCGGACTGCTTCGTGAACGGGAATCGGTTCTGCAAGGCCGCCGTCCACGTAGGTATCGTCCTCGCGGGATGGTTCGGCATCTCCTGCGTCTACCCGGACGCCGGGCAGCGCGACTACAGAGCGGTACGCGAGTGGCATTGCACTCGATGCTTTGAGTATCTCGGCCAGATTATCCCCTTCCGGTCGGGCGTAGACGATCTGCCCGTCGCGCACACGGGTGACGCCTACGTAATACTCCTGTGGGGCAGCGTCGATGCGTGCGGTATCGAGCGGCAGCTCGCGTATGGTGATATCCCAGAGCCAGTCGATATCCATCAGATTGCCACCAAAGATGAATCGTGTCGTGCTTATAAACTCGGGTCGACGCGAGTAGTCCGTGTAGATCCTGTAATTCCGACCCCTCATGCCCGCAAGAAATGCCGCGAGGTTGTTCGCACCGGCTGAAACTCCAACGCAGAAGTCGAACGGGCAGAAGTTGAGGTCCAGGAAAGAATCGAGCACCCCCGCGGCGAAGATGCCACGCATCGCCCCTCCTTCCACGACGAGGGCGGTAGCACTGCTCACACGACTACAGGGCTGCCGTATCGGGATCGCTTCGCGTAGCCCGCAAGGTAGCCGGCCACCACCAGCGCAACCGAGGACCACGCGGCTGTGGCGATGAGCGTATTGCCGGAATCGGCCACCGCAGTGCCTGCGAGTGCCCAGACGAGGACGAGCGCATGGGGAAGATTGGCACTGCGAAAACTGAAGCCCCAGGAGATAAGCACTACAGCTGCGTACAGAATCAGCGCCCAGATTTCAGCGGTTAGCGGGGCACCGCTGTAGCCCGCCGCGCTCAGTGTTTGAACGGCATTCGCAACTGTCGCGACGGTTACCCAGCCCAGGTAGATCCCAAACGTGAGATGCGCAATCCACAGACGAGGCGCGGGTCCGAGTGTATGGCCGGGTTCCAGTATCAGGATAATACGAATCAGGCAGTAGAGCAGGAATGCTATTACCGGTAGCGTCAAAAGAAACAGCTCGAAGTGAAACAGGACAATCCACAGCGCGTTCACGAGGTTACTCAGGACGAACCAGCTCCCGAGGCGGTCCAGGTCGGCATCGTCGCGGTGGACGCTCCGAGCCTGGTAGACCGTGAATACGATCAGTCCAATGTAGATAATGCCCCAGATAGAAAACACGTAACCGGCCGGTACAAGGTACACATCGAACTGATCCGATATCTCACCGGTTGTGATACCGTTCAGTACGCCGGTTGACGCAAGCGCGTTGACTGCGAGCGCACATATCAGGCTCAGCACGCCCGCCCACTGTCTGAGTGTTCCCGTTAGTATCATGACGCCCCCTTTTACAGTACCTGGTCATTGTCCCCCGGAATTCCACCTGCGACAATGTTCGGATCCACCACGCCCGAAGGGTTAAGCATCTCTGCGAGCTGATCCAGCGATTCTATGATGTTTTTTTGAGTCTCCGGAGACTGTGTTGCAAAACGGCGCATGAACCCCTCGTCGAGCGGTGGCGGCAGTTTCTTGACGGCGTCGTTGCCGTATTCGGTGATTTCGAGATGGATCTGGCGTCGATCGCGGCTCGTTCGCACCCGTCGAATCAGCAGATCGCGCTCGAGGCGATCGACAATGCCGGTGATTGTAGAGTTGTTAAGCGCAACAGTGCGGGTAAGCGACCCTATGGTGACCGAGCCTTTCCGATGTACTTCGAGCAGGCAGAGAACCTGAGGCAGCGTTAATTTGTAGGATTCCTGCAGATACTTGGAGTGTTTACTGATCGCGTGCGTAATCTGCCGCAGTCGTCTCGTTATGTGAAGAAAGCGTGAATCTATGGAAAAAGCGTCAGAGGGTGTGTGTGTAGCCATCGGTACGTGATCGGACGCGTACGCACGCGTCCGATTGTCTCCTTTTGAGCAGGGGGGATGAACCTGTGCCTATACCGGTTCGGCAGCGTAGCCGGAGCCTTCGAGTGCCTTAACGATCGTCGCGTGATCCGGTTCCTGACCTTTCGACACATGGATCGTCGCGAGCTTGGTCTTCGAAGAGGCGTCCACCTTCTTTACACCCGGTATAGTGGAGAGTGCAGCGCTTACCTTTGCTTCACAGTGGCCGCAGTTCATACTCTCGATTCTAACCGATATCTGTCCGTCCCTGGAAAATAATCCCATACGCGCTCCTTTATTGGTTTCTCTCAGTATATCAGAATTGGAAACCGCCTTCTATGCGTAAAGAACTATGCGTTGGAAGCCCCAGAAGCTCATATACTCCGTGCAGTTGAAGGAACAGCGCAATAGAGTCTGAAAGATAATAGTGCGCACCGCCGATTGCACCGACACCGAGGTGATAGCGCGGGTTGATCCGGCTGAAGCCGGGCAGTGCATCGTCATGCCCGGTGCGGAATTCTTCGAAAGAGCCTCGAAAACCGCCGCCGAACTGCAGGCTCAGATCGCTTTGTCCTATGGATATGGACCCTCCGGCGAGTGCGTCTCCGACGATAATGGTCCGGTCATCCAGTGGGCCCTGATATGATTGCATAAGGAAGTGTGCCTGGGTCAGCAGACCGGAAGAAGACAGTTCCGGCGGCAGACTTCCGCTGTCCGGTGCGCTGAGAATGCGCATACCCTGAGATTCCCGGATGCTCGGCAAGGAAGGCGTACCAAACGGGGCGTCCGCCGCACCCGGCGCCGGAAATGCAGAAACAGCCAGCACTACTGCCACAACCGTCAGTACGATCCGAACGTCTCTACCCAGCATTAGACCCCTCCCCTTCGAAAGATACCACGATTGAAAGAAAAATGCCTATAATGCACACTGAGATGCAAAGCGGTATTGTCGCTCATGAATGGTGTCGTTACCTTCTTTTACATACAAACGAGCAGGAAATATGCTGATTGAAGCTGAAATCTGGACAGTTGCACGAACCGACAAGGGAAACGCGGTACTGGTAAAGCCCATAGAGGGCGACCGCGCCGTCCCCATCATTATCGGTCAGCTTGAAGCGCAGTCCATTCTCATAGGGCTCGGTAGCGTTCCGATGCCGCGCCCATTGACCCACGATCTCTTCATTACCACGTTCGACAAACTGGGATTGCAAATCGAGCGTGTTGACATTACCGAGCTCAAGGATGGGACGTTTTACGCACGCATTATCGTCCATAAGGGGTCAGAGCTCTTTACACTCGACGCACGGCCCTCCGACGCGCTGGGCATCGCAGCACGAAGCCATTGTTCGGTCTATATCGACGACGGTCTCGTTGAAGAAGCCGGTATTCCGGTGAATCTTATTACCGACGACGAATCGGCACCGACGACACCGGATAACGCCGACACGAGGGACACCGAGCTGATTCGACTCGAAGAGGAATTGAGTAAGGCTATCGACGACGAGAACTACGAGGAAGCGGCCCGTCTTCGTGACCGCATCAAGGATTTGTCCTGAGCACCGTGTGAAAGCTTGCGTTCAGGTGCTGCGCGTCATCCCGGCTCAGGAGATTCCCTGAATACAGGTTCTTCTCGTACAGGTTTCCGATCGAAAGGAGTGCCGGTGCGAGGTGCGGGTAGCGCTGTGCCAGTCGTTCGGTGAACTCGCTGGGGGCTTCACCTCGACGTCTGCCCGCCCCTCGTTTTTCGGCCCATCGGAGCAGCCGCGTAAAACGCCGCGAAAACATTGCCAGTTCGCGCGTTTTTCGGGGACTCTGCGTAGCATCGACCCCCTGGGAAGCCCGTTCCCGTTTCTCGCCATTCTGCAGCCTTCCCGGCACAGACACACGTCGAATTCGCTGCGCCATTTCACGAAAGAACAGGATAGCGGCGCGCCTGACCGAGCGTAGCCATTCAAGGATTGCACGACGCACTCCCATTTCCCGCACGTCCCGCCGGAAATTCCGCGAGAACAGCGGCGCGGCGATAAAGAGGATAAGGCTGCCGACTATCCCGGCTCGAAGCATGCCCTGCAGGATCACGAGCAATGACTGGAGAAACGCGGGAGGATCGGCCGTTTCCTCGCCGAGAGCGAGGCCCTCCCTGATACGCTGGAAAACCTCGTACGGCTCGTTCATCTGCGGGGGTGGAGTCTGTACATCGACCTGCGGAAAGAGATCCGAGAGCCACGCAAAAAAGGCCTGCAGGTACGTGTACGGTACAAGACTCCGGTTCCTGGCGATTGCGAAAGCAACGACGGCCGCGACAAACAGGAGTCCGGTTGCCTGTACAAGTCGGCGTCGCCGGTATCGCCTCGGGAGCCGGCTTCCATCGCCGAGGTAGCGATACTCGTCGGCGATGGTCCCGATTGTCGTCTGAACGAGGTACCGTGATATGCCCGATGCGGCAAGGAGACCGAGTCCTGTGGTCGAGGGAAACTGACCGTTGATCCATCCGACAACGACAATCAGAACCATGAGCGCGAAGCCGGTGGTGAGCAGGTGTTGCGCGTGTGTAAGGCTGTCCATTGCATCCGCGATCACGAACCGCAGGTCTCGCACAGCATCGTTTCGCTCTGAAACAGCTCTGTGGCGGTACAGCGTTTTCATAAGCCCGGCGTGATCACCGAAAACCGTGGCCAGCGTTGAGGCAAGGCCGTATGCCGCGAGCATGATAAACAGCTGATACCCGGCCGACAGGTATGACCTGACCGTCCAGGCCCCAGGGAGGCCCTGTGCGAGCAGCATTGCGAGGTAGGCTACGCCCGATACGACGAGGAGCAGCCGCGCGCGCGATGCATGCCCAGCACGACTGCGCCGCATCGCGTCCTCGGCGCCGAATCGGAGCCCTGCCATACCGATTGCAACGAGGGTAAAGAGCAACGGCTCAAGCGGTGCAGACACGGCGTCCCGGAGCAGCACCGCATACGCAACCGCGTACAGAGCGCTCGTCGTCACGACGAGACCGGGAGTCGAATACGAAGCCGCCGCGTCGGATCGGTGCATCCGGGTCCCCTTACTCAAAGTTAAACGCTCCTGAATCCGGAATGCGGTAAAAGGGCAGCGGCATCACAACCGCCGGCATATGGCGTTTCTCCCGCGCGAAGAACAGCAAAAGGTCGGCGTGGGGTTTGACTGCCGCGTCGAGCAGTAGCAGTTGCTCCGGCGGAAGCGCGGGTCCTACGTAGCAAATCCGGGACCCCGGCGAAACCGGGCTGATTGCACCGAGTACCTGCGAGATGTCCATGCCGCCGGGAGCCGTTTCGGCATCTGCCATTGCACGAAGCATGAGAACCATATGTTCATGCCCGTTACCGGCAGGAAATCCCATGTTGACAATAGTGCCTCCGATCCGCGCACTGAGGACACAGGAAAAGCTCTGTCCCGCATGGGCGGCATCGCGGAGGAGTGCTGCCGCGCATTCGATGCATCGTTCAACGGCGGCGTATCGGCCGGGCCGTGCGTAGTCCTCGCTTCGGAGGTTCAGGATTACTGTGGTGGGAACGTACATCGCCGGAAGATGCTCGACCGTCTTCAGGCTGCCGGTACGGGCGGTCGCTTTCCAGCTTATGTGGCGGATATCATCGCCACGCATGTAGTCGCGAAGCCCGCGGTAGCGGGTCGGGTCCGCGTACAGGCGGTTGGAACTCGTCAGGTTCCCTGCCGGGAGTCCCCGTGTACGCGGCAGGATGAGTCGGTGCAGCGCCGGGTAGACCGATACATTCGTTACACCGCCGCTTTCCATTCGCCAGGGGAAGAGGCCAAGCGGATCGGCGGCTTGTATGCGGAGCGGGCCGGTCGTGAATGTGCCGCGCTGGGTTCCCTTCACCGTATAGCGCATGGAGACGGAACCTTTTGCCGGCAGCGATACGACCCGGGTTGTCCTGCCATCGGCCGTCAGATTGCCCGTCGGTTCGGAAAGGGACAGATGTGCGACAGGAAGCAGTCCACGATTCTCGATATGGATATCAATCTGTTCAGTCTGATGCCTGAAACAGGACAGCACCGACGGGATTCGTGTTACGACAATGCGGGTCCGGATATGGCGGCTGTATAGCGCCGAAAAAAGCACGGTCGAACCCGCGAACGCGACCGCCCACTGTATGGCGAGGACCGGAGTCAGCGCAAACACCACAAAGGCGGGCAGGACTATCCAGAGCCGGGCCGCATTCACTTCCGGTCCCTGATTACGGGCGGGTCTACCTCGTCGAGCGTCTGCTCGATAACTTCGGCTACCGTGCGCCCCCGAACGCGTGCGTCCGACGACAGAATAATGCGTTTCTCGAATACCGGGTGCGCGAGCTCTTTGACATCCTCCGGCACGACATAGCTTCTGCCCCGAACCGCCGCGAGCGCCTGCGATGCCTTGTAGAGCGCAAGGCTCCCACGCGGCGAAATACCGGTCGTGACGTCGCGATGTGCGCGCGTCGCGTGCACGAGGTCAATCAGGTACTCACCCACTCCCGGGTCCACGTGTATATCCACGACCTCTTTCTGGCGTTCGACGATTTCGTGTGTACTGGTGACCGCGTGGAGCGATTCGACCGGGTGGTGTTCCTGGCGTTGTGCAGCGAGTATCTCGAGCTCTTCCGAGCGCTTCGGGTATCCCACGGAAAGACTCAGGAGGAAGCGGTCTTTCTGCGCTTCGGGCAGCGGGAACGTTCCTTCGAATTCGACCGGATTCTCGGTGGCGATGAGGAAGAACGGCTGCGGTAAGGGGCGACGTTCGCCTTCGACCGAAATCTGGCTTTCCGCCATTGCCTCAAGCAATGCGCTCTGCGTTCGCGGTGTCGCACGATTGATCTCGTCGACGAGAACATAGTTGGCCATGATGGGACCCTCGCGAAACGAAAACTCCATCGAGGCGGGGTTGTAGATGCTTACACCGGTGACGTCTGCGGGAAGAAGATCCGGGGTGCACTGTATACGGCGGAATACCCCTCCCGTTACCGTTGCGAGTGCGCGGGCGAGTATCGTCTTCCCGGTTCCCGGGACATCCTCAAGCAGGACATGTCCTTTGCACAGCATAGCGACGAGGAGCTTTTCTACCAGCTTCGGCTTCCCTAGAAAAACTGATTCGACCGCCGTTGAAACGTCCTGCACCCAATTCTTGAATGTCTTCACGCTACACATGGTAGCGGTTGCTCCGCTCGCTCGACAAGCGTACCCACTCGCCTGTTTCGCTTCGGTGCTTTACGATAGGGCCATGATTATTCGTTCAAACGAGTGGTACCGCAGCAGACGCTCTGCGGTCGTCAGTCTCGGTGGTATGGCCGCGACGAGTCAGCCCACGGCAACGCAGGCTGCCGTATCCGTTCTCGACCGCGGCGGTACTGCTGCCGACGCGGCGGTGGCTGCTGCTGCAGTCCTTCAGGTCACACAACCCTGCTCCACCGGGCTTGGTGGAGACGCGTTCTGCCTCTACTACGACGCATCGAGTCGGACCGTACACGCCCTGAACGGAAGCGGTCGTGCCCCGGCGGATCTGACCGTCGAGCGACTCCGGAGGGAAGGGCTTTCTTCCGATCTGCCACCCTTTCACGCTCACACCGTTACGGTACCCGGCGCCGCGGCCGCCTGGCAGGACGTGCTTGAGCGATTCGGTCGGCTCCCGCGGGCAGATGTCGTCGCCCCGGCGATCCGGCTCGCGACCGAAGGTTTCCCCGTTGCTCCCATGACCGCGCTCTGGTGGAAGGCAGGAGCCGAGCGGCAGCTGTCGAATACCGCGTTCGGCTCCGAGCTTATGAAAGACGGCCGCGCCCCGAGGGCAGGGGAGCGGTTCCGCAATCCGGGCCTCGCACGCGTGCTTGAGTCGTTCGCGGAGTCGGGGGCTGCCCCGTTCTATACCGGCGACATCGCCGAGCGCGTCGTTGCGGCTGTACGGCAGGCAGGCGGCTGCATGCAGATGTCGGATCTCGCCGCCCATCGCAGCGAGTGGGTCGATCCCGTATCGGTGCGTTATCGCGATGTCGAGGTGTGGGAGTGTCCTCCCAACGGGCAGGGTCTTGCCGCCCTCATTGCGATGAACATTCTGAATCACCTCGATTGCGACGAACCGGACAGTACCCGGTTCACGCACTGCATGGTTGAAGCCATGCGGCTTGCCTTCGCCGACGCGGAGTATTGTGTTGCGGATCCGGCAGAGGTGCCGATTCCCCTCGATGAGCTCCTCTCTGACGGGTACGGTCGCCTGAGAGCCGGGCAGATCGATCGGAACAGGGCCGCTGCAGTCGTGCAGGCGGGAGACATTGCCCGGGGGTTGTACCCGCATCGGGGGGGTACTCCCGGCGGACCACGGGTCGGAGACGACACCGTGTATCTCGCGGTGACCGACGCCGACGGGAACGGCTGCAGCTTCATCAACTCGAATTTTATGGGATTCGGCACCGGTATCGTACCTGAAGGGTGCGGATACAGCCTGCAGAACAGAGGCTACGGATTCTCACTCGATCCCGATCATCCCAATGCGCTGCGTCCGGGGAGGCGACCATATCACACGATAATTCCCGGTCTTATAACCTCGCCGCACGGGCTCGAACTGCATTCAGTAATCGGCGTAATGGGTGGTATGATGCAGCCTCAGGGACACCTTCAGGTTGTGAGCGCCCTTGTAGATGCGGATCTCGATCCCCAGTCGGCGCTTGATCGTGAGCGCTTCCAGCTTGAAGATGGCAAACCGAACGGAACCGTTCTGGTCGAGGAAAGCGAATCGGGTCGACTCGCAGCCGATCTTGCCGGCTACGGGCACCGTATCCGGGAGATTTCGGGGCTCGGGCGGTATCAGTTCGGGCTCGGTCAGATTATACGACGCACTGTCGACGGATGGATGGCCGGCAGTGATGGTCGCGGTGACGGGTGTGCACTTGCGGACAGCGCGGTGACCGAGGCCGGAGCGGAGGTCACCGATGCGAAGATATAAAAGGAGTCGAAATGGAATTTCCCGGATTACAAGGCTACATGACAGGAGTCGCGGTCCCGGTTACCGCGTTGCGAGGCGATAATGACCTTGGGGTCGGGGAGTTTGCCGATCTTCCCCGCTTTGGCCGCTTCTGTAGAGACTCTGGATTGCAGGTTCTTCAGATACTGCCGATTAACGACAGCGGTCACGACTCGAGTCCTTACAGTGCGTTGAGCGCCTACGCGCTTCATCCAATCTACATACGGATTTCCGATCTCCCCGAGCTTGCCGACCCGAAAATTGCCGATTCCGTTGCTCCGGCGATCGAAGCGATGCGTCTGAAGGCGCAGGACAGACCGAAGGTCGTCTACCGCGAGGTTCTTGACGCCAAGTTCGCGGTCCTTCGGAGCATATACGAAGCGGTGTCCGGACAGCTGGAAACAGACAGCGCTCTGATGCGGTGGATAGAGGACAACCCGTGGGTCAAACCGTACGCAGTGTTCCGCATGCACAAGGAGCGCAATGCACAGGCTGCATGGTGGCAGTGGTCCGAGCTGCAGGACCCGACTGCCGACGACATTAATGACATCTGGACGGCCGAACAACACCGCACCGAGCTTCTGTTCTATGCGTGGATACAGATGCGCCTCGAACAGCAACTGTCGCTCGCCGTGGAGCGACTCGAGTCCATGGGAGTGTTTCTGAAGGGCGACATTCCTATTCTCATGAACGACGATTCCACCGACGTGTGGCTTCACCGCAACGCGTTCCGGCGGGACCTGCGAGCAGGTGCTCCGCCGGATATGTTCAGCCGCGACGGGCAGAACTGGGGATTTCCGCTGTACGACTGGGATGTCATGAAGCAGAACGGGTACTCGTGGTGGAAAAACCGTCTGTACCAGGCAGACAGGTTTTTTCACCTGTTTCGCATCGATCACGTTCTCGGGTTTTTTCGAATCTGGGCGGTTCCGGCCGCGAATGAAAGCGGCATGCTCGGGTATTTTCGACCCTCACGGTACCTGACTGAGGAAGAACTGCGCACCGGGGGGGGCATCGATGAAGGTCGGATCCGGTGGCTGTCCGAGCCGCACGTTCCCGGCGACACGGTACGGGCCATCTTCGGATCGTACGGGGACGCAGACCTCGTTCATCGCTGCTTCAGACAGATCGGAAGCGAAGATCTGTACCTGTTCTCGTCCCGGATAGAGGGAGAGCGGGACATTCTTGCGCTCCCCGTGTCAGACGAGCACCGACTTGAACTCCTGAACCTGTACAAAGACAGGGCGCTGCTGGATCTCGGGAAAGGCCGCTTTGAAGCGACCTGGGTCTTCAGGGAGTGCAGTCGGTATCAGTCGCTGAGCGATGATGAAAAAGCCGCGTTCGAGGCACTTGTCGCACGGGCAAACGCAGAAAGTGAGCAGGTGTGGGAACAGCACGGCCGCGAGTTGCTCGATTTCATGTGTTCGACGGTTGGGATGCTGGCCTGCGCCGAGGACCTTGGCGTCGTTCCCGAGTGTGTGCCGCGTGTGCTGACCGACCTCGGCATTCTGGGGCTGAGGGTTCCACGCTGGACGCGTACCTGGGACGAGGAAGGCGCGCCCTTTCTCCCACCTGCCACCTACCCCTATCTGAGCGTATGCGCTGCGAGTGTCCACGATACAAGCTCGCTTCGCGGCTGGTGGTACGAAGATCCCGAATCACGCGGGGCATTCTGGGAGGCATTGGGCCTGTCCGGTGAAGTTCCGACCGATTTCACGCCCGAGATCGCCGTGCGAGTCCTGACCGCACTTGCCGGTACGGGTAGTGCCTTGTGTATGTTTCAAATGCAGGACCTTATGAGTACCTGCGCGGACCTGGTGCCCGAAGACCCGGCAGACGAACGAATCAACGTCCCGGGCACCTATAACTCCGAAAACTGGAGCTATCGCCTGCCGCTCACGACGGGGGAGCTTGAGGCGCACCCTGATCTTGTTGACGTGATTCGTGACATTGTTGACACCCGGAGGCAGCCGGACCTTTAAGAGCTTCTGCCGACATTTTTAGGAGGACCTATGACCCGTACCCCGAATACAGACGCTTTTTCGCCGCTTGCCCGCGAGTTTCACGTAGCGCTTGCCGCCCGCAAGCGCTACGGTTTCGACCACCGGGTGTTTTCGCAGCACGGGCATGTGGTCTTTGCCGATCTTCACGCCTGCCGGCTTTTCTGTCAGCGCATCAACAGTACCCGCGACATCCGCTCGGAACCGGCGCAGACCGTATACACCTCTGACATATACGCCATGGGCCTGATCGAAGAGATCATGCACTACGTGATTACCCAGTATCGTGAACAGACCGGAATGGACGTCTTCGCGAGGGCTCGCGACGCGCTCGTGCAGCGATTCAGCGAAGAACAGATCAACGATATGCTTATCCGCTACGTCGAAGCGTTTCCACCGCAGGATGTGTACCAGAAACGAATGACTGCGGTGGAGTATCTCGACACCGAGTACGACGGCGAAACCGGTCGGGAAGTGGCACTTGAGGAGATGCTGCTCCTCGCTCTTGAGAACAGAAACCCAGCGTATGCGCCGTTCGGGGAACTGTTCGACGACAGTCAGCTCCGGCTCGACCCGACGTACCCGGCTGTCGTGCAGGAGCTTCAGTCGTTTTTCGTGTCGGAAGCTCCGTTCGGTCCGAAAAACCAGAACCTCGTAGAGTTTCTTTCCGAGCCAATGACACTTTTCCCCCAGTCGCTTTACGATCAACTTGCGTATATCCGGGAGAACTGGGGCCACCTTATCGGCAAGTATCTGTTCCGTCTGCTGCGCGGGCTTGATTTTCTTCGCGAGGACGCGATGGCACTCGGACGTGGTGGCGGTCCCGGCGAGACGAAGGTGCTTGAGTACGGTGATTCCGCCGACTACTGGGCAGGGTTGTCGGGAAAACGATTCAGCCCCGACCGGTTCTGGATGCCTCGTGTCGTACTCCTCGCGAAGACGACGCTCGTCTGGCTCGATCAACTGAGTCGCAGTTACGGATACGAAATCACACGCCTTGATCAGGTTCCCAACGAAGAGCTCGACCGGATTGCCTCGTACGGGTTTACCGGTCTGTGGCTCATTGGTCTGTGGGAACGGAGCGCAGCATCGAAGCGCATCAAGCACCTGTGCGGGAATCCCGACGCCGAGGCAAGCGCGTATTCGCTGCACGATTACCAGATTGCCAATCGACTTGGCGGCTGGGAAGGACTTGAAAACCTGCGTGCCCGCTGCGAGGAGCGAGGTATACGGCTCGCGAGCGATATGGTACCCAACCATACCGGCATCGATTCGGCGTGGGTGCACGAGCACCCGGACTGGTTTGTGCAACTTCCCTGGTCTCCGTTCCCCGGGTACAGCTTTAACGGCGAAAACCTGTCGAGCGACCCGGAGACCGGCATATACCTCGAAGACCATTATTATGACCGTACCGACGCCGCGGTTGTCTTCAAACGGGTCGATCACCGAAGCGGGGAAGAGCGGTTTATCTACCACGGCAACGATGGTACCCAGATGCCGTGGAACGATACCGCTCAGCTCGACTTTACGAATGAAGAGGTGCGCGAAGCCGTCATTCAGACCATCCTCCAGGTCGCACGGAATTTTTCGATCATACGGTTCGACGCAGCAATGACACTCGCGCGGAAGCATGTCCAGCGTCTGTGGTTTCCAGAGCCTGGTTCTGGTGGAGACATAGCCAGCCGTTCGGAACACGGCATGACGAAAGAGGAGTTTCTGAAGCACATGCCACGCGAGTTCTGGCGGGACGTGGTCGATCGCGTCGCCGCTGAAGTGCCCGATACCCTGCTGCTCGCCGAAGCGTTCTGGATGATGGAAGGATACTTCGTTCGAACGCTCGGGATGCATCGCGTCTACAACAGCGCGTTCATGAACATGCTCAAGAACGAGGAAAACGAGAAGTATCGACAGACGGTCAAGAACACACTCGAGTTCGACCCCCAGATTCTCAAGCGCTTCGTGAACTTCATGAACAACCCGGACGAGGAGACCGCAGTAGCCCAGTTCGGCAAGGGCGACAAGTACTTCGGTGTCGCAACGCTTATGCTCACGATGCCCGGACTCCCCATGGTCGGCCACGGGCAGATCGAAGGCTACGCCGAGAAGTACGGTATGGAGTACTCAAGAGCCTACTGGGACGAGTCGATTGATACCGACCTCGTCGCCCGTCATGAGCGTGAGCTTTTTCCGCTGGCGCGCCGACGATGGATGTTCGCGGAAGTCGAGGAGTTCGAACTCTATGACGTTCACCGGCAGCACGGCGGTGTGGCAGAAAGCGTATTTGCCTATTCCAATCAGGTCGATGGAGCGAAAAGTCTTGTCCTGTATAACAATGCCTACGACCGGGTCGTCGGATCCATTCGCCATTCCACCGGAGTAAAACGCGGCGAAGACGAGTCTCTGTCAAGCCGGAGCCTGGGCGACGCATTGGGACTGCGAAACCGGGGAGATGCCTACGCATTGCTGCATGAGCACGTGTCCGATCTCTGGTACATCCGGAACGCCGCCGAGATTCACGAGCACGGGCTTTTGGTCATACTTGAGGGTTACGAGACTCAAGTTTTCGTCGATATCCACGAAGTCACCGATTCTTCCGACGGCCATTATCGTCGGCTGGCCGAGGAACTCGGCGGGGCCGGTGTGCCGGACGTGGATCATGCACTCAAACAACAGTTTCTCCGACCCCTGCACGCTGCTTTCGATGCGTTGAGTGGTAGCGATCCGGTTACGAGGCTGCACGCGGTTTTCGAAGAGAAACGACCGCTGACACCGGATGACCGGGCAGGCCTGCGTGATGCATACCAGTCCTTCGCTCACGCGGTCGTCGCCGAGGCGGGTCTTTCCGGCCGTGCCGAAGACGCTGCCGGGCATTTCGTCAGGAGGTGCGCGGTTTTCGAGCTGCTGTCGAATCTCGCGCCAGATCTCCCGGACGAATGGAGGGAGTTCTTTGCGCGGCTGTCGGCCGACGATCAGGCATGGCACGAGCTTCTCGGCTACCTCCTGCTTGAACCGCTTTCGCTTCTGAACGATGGGTTTGACGAGGCATCCGACGTGGCCTTGCACTACGATGCGGTAAGTACTGTCGACGACCTCATGCTGGGGTGGAAGTGGACGCAGCAGAGCGGGGCCACCTCCGTTGAGCCTGCGTTGACCATGCGATCGTGGATATCGGCGTACACCTCCGATCTCACGCCGGAGCAACGTGCCCTGAAACTCGTGAGCGATGTCCTTGAGGATCATCGCCTGAGCGAAAACCTTGGCGTGAACCGTGGCGGTGATATTCTGTGGTATCGCGAGGAAGGTTATAACGATTTCGTGTTCCGCCTGCAGTATACAGGAGCTCTCGCCGTGCTTGATGATGTGCTCGCAGATACATTCCCGGATGCGAGTTTCGTGGAATCCGGGGAGGCCGGACGCCTGATCGCCGACGGCGTTGAGGAAGGTCCCTTGGAGCCGTCGCACTCCTCCAGTACTCAGGCTGTCTCGTCACGAGTGCGGGAGCCGGTCAAACAACCCGCGCTTGAAGCTCTCGAACGGGTGCAGTCGGTCATAAAGGTGTTGAACCGGGCGCACGAGACGGCGGGATTCAAGCTTGAGCTTTTAACCGAGGCACTCGATGCTGCGGCGCAAGCGAAGCATCCGGTCAGGAAACCGGCGAAAAAAAGTCGCCGACGATAAGCAGGTGCGCCGGGAACACGGCGCGCACGCCGGCCCGCGCACCCCAGCGCGTGCGTGACAGCATATCTTCCAGCTCATTCCGCGTGAAGGCCCGGCGGATCGACCGGAGTCCGTCGGTGCGCGCGAAACTGCGATGAAACGCAATAAGCGAAACGATCGAGTATGCCGTGTGTGCCGGAGCGCTGCGCGCGAGGTCGCTGATAACGACCCGGCGGACCGTAATGCTGTCCATGGAGGCGAGAAAGGACTCCGCCTCCTTGTCTGCGAGATGGTGCAGCACGTGGTTGGAGAACACGTAGTCAAAGCGCTGTGTCAGGTCATTGTGTGTTGTATGAAGCACTTCGATTTCGGGGTACCCTGCGCACGCCTGCCTGCACCACGAGGCAACGCGCGCGTCGGCGTCAATGCAGGTCACGCGCAGGTCAAGCCCTCGTCGGCGAGCGGTCCGCACGAGGCGGCGCGCGATATCGCCGTCGCCGGCTCCGACGTCGAGCAGCGTGTACGGACGCTGTTCGACCATGTCGTCGAGCACCAGACGCACGAGCGGTCGGTGGACCCGGGTCAGGACCCGGTTTATGATGCGAAACTGCCGAAGCGTTCGATGCAGCCGGTCAACGTCGCTGTCCGGATCGTCCATGAGCTCGTACATCCACGTGCGGTGTCGAAAACTCCTGAGGTACCCCATCCCGCTTACGTTCCCCGCTGACCGGTACAGGCGAACAGCGCCGTCTCCACGGTGAGCCCCGGTCCGAACGCCGCCGCCACGACGGGCCCCGTCTGTTTCTGTGTGCGCAGGGCATGCAGCGTTTTCTTAAGGACGAAGAGTATTGTCGGCGAGCTCATATTCCCGTACTCGTTCAATACTGCGTAACTGTCTTCGAGTCCGGGCGGGTCAAAGCCCAGCCCCCGGCTGACACGCTCGAGAACAGCCCGGCCACCGGGGTGTATCGCCCATCTCACGAGATCGTCGTTCGTCAGTTCGTTCCGACCAAGCAGATGCTGCAGCACGGGCTGTATGTTCTTCTGTACGATCTTCGGCACGTAGGCCGACAGTTTCATGTCGAAGGCGATGCTTCCGATTGTCCATGCCATATCCTGTTCGCTGTCGTCGAGAAGGGCAGTCTCGAAATCGAGAAGGTCAAAGCCGACGGCGACGCTTCTGTCGGGGTTCACGACGACGGCCGCCGCCGCGCCGTCGGCGAAGAGCGAGTTTGCGACCATCTGTTCGCGGTCCGGTTTGAGTTGAAAGTGCAGGCTGCACAGCTCAACGCAGACAACGAGGACGACTGCATCCGGGTCCGAGCCGAGTATGTCCCGCGCGGTGCGAAGTGCCGGGATCGCGGCGTAGCAGCCCATGAATCCTATATGGATACGCCTCGTCGACGCCGGCAGGCCAAGATTACGCTGTATGGCAAGGTCCAAGCCCGGCGCCGAGAAGCCGGTGCAACTCGCGGTTACGATGTGGGTTACCGAGGCCCGGTCAACCCCCGTCGCTGCCTCCAGTGCTCTCCCTGCCGCCTCCGTAGCGATCGCAGGCGCAGTCTCGACGTACAGGTCATTGCGCGTCTGCAAAGGCGGTTCGGGAAGCAGATCGGCGGAACGTGAGAAGAACTCGTATTCCTCCGGTGATCGACCGAAGTCTCCTATAGCCGAATAGCGGCAGCCGATCGCGCTTGGCGGGTAGATGCGATCGAGAAACGCTCGCTCGCTCTCACCGTACTGAGGTACCGCCTTCATGAACGCGAGGGCCTGTTCCTGTGTATACTTATGCTGTGGTACAACGGTCTCAATGGCGACGATACGCGCAGGGGAAGTTCGGGTATCAGGCATGGGTAATCCTTTTTGTCGGGAGATGTGAATAGTGCAGGAATCCTACAGGGTCACAGCGGTCGAGCTGGCGGATCCCGACCGCAAGCGACGCTATAATCGGGATCTTTTTTCGGTGGTCGCTCCGAAGTACGACGTGGTGACGCGCGTTTTGTCCTTTGGTAACGACGGCCGGTGGAAACGGAGGCTGCTCGGTATGCTCCCGACGCAGATTACCGGTCTGGTTGTCGATGTTGCATGTGGTACCGGCGACATCGCGGAGGCAATTGCAGAGCGGCACGAGCGCTCGCGCGTTCTTGCCACCGACCTCAACTCGGAGATGGTCGCGCGGGCGAAGCGGAGGCTTCACCGTTTCGGCGAGCGGGTGCAGGCTGTCGAAGCGGACATGACCCGTCTTCCCCTCAAGGAACAGAGCGTTGACGTTCTGACCGGCGGGTACGCGCTGAGGAACGCTCCGGACCTTCAGGACGCCCTGCGCGAGGCCGCGCGGGTTCTGAAGCCCGGCGGAAAAGCTGCCTTTCTTGACTTCTCCCGCGTACCCGGGCGATTCGGCTTTGCCTGGCGCTACCGGCTGCTTCGGTTCTGGGGACAGGTCTGGGGTCGCGTTCTGCACGGAGATCCCGAAGTGTATGCCTACATTGCCAGAAGTCTTGCGACCTTTCCGCCACGGGATCGTTTTCATGAGCTTGCAGCCTTACAGGGACTGCGACTGAAGCGGTCGCGCCTGTTTTTCTTCGGGATCATGGAGCTTTCCCTCTTCGTAAAGGAGCCCTGAGAGCGGCGACCGCCCGCCGGGTATGGTGAGCATGGCGAAGTGCGATGCAATGACCGAATCGGGTATCCGCGAAAGCGACGCTCGAATCGCGATTGAACGGACCCGTGAGACGATGCGACCGGTCGCAGCGCCTACCGCCATGGAAACGGCTGCCCGGTTTGCCGCGGCGCGGTAGGCCCGGCGCCTCACCGCCTCGTAGTCGGGCAGCCGGCCCGCCTGCGCCCCGGCGTCCTGTCGTACGCCGAGTACACCGGCTTCGATCGCGATTATGTGCGCGGCGAGCTCGGCGTCTGCAATGCCGGTGTTCATACCCTGCCCCCCGATCGGCGACATGGTGTGCGCGGCGTCCCCTGCAAAGAAGACCCCGCCCATACGAAACCGGCGCCGTTCACGCCGCTGGGGCTGAAAACTGCTCCACCACACGGGATCCCCGACCGGAAGACTGTCGCTCAGGACGCCTCCGGCGCGGTATCGGACTCGCTCCCGAATGAGTCCGTCCGCGAGGTCTGCGTCGAGCAGGCCGTTCCGGTACCGCGCCGGAAGCTGCACGATCCAGCGACGGTATCCCGGGGCGAGTGGGAAGCTCTCTACCGAACCGTCGGGAGTGAAGACAAGGACTGCCTGGGCGCCGAGCGATCCGGAGTCCCGATAGTCGCCAATGAGAAAGCGGTGTCTGTAACGCTTGGAGAGCCTGAGAGGGTTGGGAATAAGCGGCTCCCCCGAGCTTCCGGTGCACACGATTACCCGATCGGCGTGAACCGACTCTCCCGAGGCTGTCCGCGCGGCGAAACCGGAACCGGATGCTGTGAGCGATACGACGCGCGAACCCCAGGACAGGCTCAGCTGCGGACAGCGGTCGGCTGCCTCTCTCAGTACGGCTTCGGTGTGTCCCTGGGGAACTGAGAGAATAAAGGGAAACTCGCGGTGGATCGAGGCGAAACGCAGGGTGTGGAGCAGGCGGGCCTGGTCGAACACAAGGGCCTGCCGGACCGGGGTACCCAGGCGGACGAGCGCATCGGATACCCCGATGGACCTGAAAATTTCGAGACTCGGCGGAGTGACACCAATCGCACGGACGCGGAAGTCAGGCTCCGCCTTGGCCTCAAGGACGCGCACCTGCATCCCGGCTTTTGCCAGGATCACCGCCGCGGTAAGCCCGCTTGGCCCCGCACCGATTACCAGCACCTCGTTTTCCACAGGAAGAGATTACGGATTCAGGATGCGTCCGGTCAACGCATCCAGATCGGTACGAGCCTGTTCGAGCTGAAACGCCGCAGCTGACAACTCAAGCGCGGCAATCGTTTCGCCAATACGTGCCATCAGAACCTCCTCTCGCGTAATGAGTTCATTCTCGAAACTCACCTCTGCGTTGTTGCGGCGCTCCTCCGCGAGGGTGTGCTCCGCCTCCGCTTCGGCAAGTTCGGCTTCGGCCACCCTGACCGTCTCGATGCGCTCGGCCACCTCTATGCGAAGACCCTCTTCGGCGTCGGTAAGGCCGCTTGCCGCCTGGGCGAGGTCGCCTGCTGCCTGTCGTACCCGGGCCGCCTGCGCGCCGCCGTCGAAAACGCTGACCTCGCCCGCAAGCGTAATGGTGAGGTCGGTCTCCCAGCTGTCGCGCCAGTTAAAGGAGAGCGGTATACGACCCCCGGACACCTCCGCGCTGACGCTCAACCCTATGTCGGGATACCGCAGACGGTCTGTTCTTTCGGCTACGAACAGGCCGACCGAGGCCTGTTCGCGACCAATCCGGAGCTCCCGCACCTCGGGCGAGAAGCGCAGAACCTCTTCGAGAACGTCTTCCTCCGGCCGCGGGGTCCATTCAGCGCGCGGTTCCGAGACGAGCTCTGTCCCCTCCGAAACCTCTGCCCCGAGCAGAAAGGACAGCCCGCGCCTCGCGCTTCGCATACCCTGTTCGGCTGAGACGCGCTGCCTGCGCACCGCCGCCCGCTCCGCCTCGACCTCGAGCACCTCCTGTCGCGTGCGAACCCCCGTGTCAAAGCCCTGCCTGCGGTCGCGGGTAATCTGATCGAGCGTTTCCTCCGCATCGCGCAGCAGCGATGCGGTCTCCCGCGCGAGCACCAGACCGAAATACGCTCGGCGAACCTCAGCCGCGAGCTGCCGGTCCCGGTCGGTTGCGTCGACGCGCAGCCGGTCCCGCTCAAGTTCGGCAGCCTCGACGCCTGCCTGCACCTTGCCCCAGGTTACGAGCGCCTGCGAGAGCGACGCCGAAACGCTGAAGAAGGTCGGCTCGGGTTCCGGAACAATTTCGACGTTGCTTTCCGGAACCCGCACAGGGAGCCCCCCCGGGTCCGGAACGGTCCCGAGCTCCCCCGCGCGCAGGCCTACAGCCTCGGGTGGAAACACAAGGTAGCTCGCGCTGAGCCGGCTTGTAATCTGCGGCAGGCTGCGGGAACGGGCAATCTGTATGTCCGCCTCTGCCTGGTCTATCGCGATGCGGGCGCGTTCGAGGTCTCCCGAGGCGTCGCGCGCGATCGCCATTGCCCCTTCGATGGTGAGCGAGGCGGGGATCGTATCAGGCCGAAGCCGCGGGGCGGGTATCGCCCGGGTCTCCCCCCTGCCTCCGGCAAGGAGCGCCTGCGGGAG